>NZ_NHRX01000015.1 GCF_016653115.1 Rhodocyclus purpureus | reverse complement strand
GCGCTGTACTCAAGTTCGGAGAAGGTGGCTTGCATGGTCGGTCACGAGCGTGAGGCAGGGCGTCATTATCTCAAAGAGCGGCTGCCGACGGCAGGCGTCGGCTGGTTTCGATTAAATCAGTGCTTCCCTAAGTGATTTATATAGCCTCGAAGAGAAAGCGAGAGCCATATTCCCCGGCAACAACAATGTAAAACCGAAACTGCGCCAACAGTTGCAGAGGTTACGTGACCTGGGATGGCTCAGCTTTGAAGGAAACGCAAGGTATAAGATTATCAGCAACTGATTGGCTTGAATTGGTAGATATCAGGCCTGTGGTCGCACTGCTCTCGACAGGAAGCACATGAACGAAAATCGCCTCTACTCAAAGAATAGTCGAGACCAAGAGAAGAAGTTCGACGTTAACTTGTACGCTGTGGTACGCCTCCGAAAAAAAAACGTCTGCGCAACCACAGAGGAGGAAGCCATACTGAAAGCCGTCGCTGCGCTAAGATCAGAGGACAAAATCAGCTTGATCGACACCGCTGCTTCAGCCTGCAATGAGAAAAGCGGTTTTCTTGGTGACCTCCATAGAGCTGAAGTCTTTGATCATGAACGCGGAGAAGCCACGCCAAATAATTACCACACGGATGGCGACCGCGGCTGGCTCCCAGGCGATAAGCCGCGTGTGCTGATTATCGTGCAGGGCGGAGTAGCTGATTTTGTTGCGGATAACGGAATTGATGTCGCGATTTTTGATCGTGATGATTTCGCTAGTGATCCAAATGTAACTGAGAAAGCTCCGTCGCACTTTGCTGATTTGGCAATTATTTCTGCTGTTCCCTACAGGACAATAGATTCGTGAACACCAATATCTCAATCATCAACGGCCGCCTGATCGACCCGAAGAACGGCATCGACGGCAAGCTCGACCTCTTCATCGCCGACGGCAAGGTCGTCGCACTCGGCAGCGCGCCGGAGGGCTTCGTCGCCGAACAGACGATCGACGCCGCCGGCTGCGTCGTCTGCCCGGGCCTCGTCGACCTGTCGACGCGCCTGCCGGGGATCGAGACCGAGCTCGCTGCCGCCGTCGCCGGCGGCGTCACCTCGATGGCCTGCCCGCCCGACACCACGCCGCCGCTCGACGAGCCGGGACTGGTCGAACGCCTGGTGCGCGGCAGCGCCGCCTTCGGCCTGGCGCGCGTGTACCCGATCGGCGCGCTCACCGACAAGCTTGGCGGCGAACGGCTGGCCGAGATGCACACCCTGGCCCGCTCCGGCTGCATCGCCTTCTCGCAGGGCAGGAAACCACTGCCCGACCGCCTGGTGCTGCTGCGCGCGATGCAGTACGCGGCCACCTTCGGCTACGCGATCCACCTGCAACCGCAGGATCACCAGCTCGCGGCCGACGGCGTCGCCCACGACGGCGAGGTTGCCTCGCGGCTGGGGCTCGCCGGCATCCCGGTCTGTGCCGAAACCGTCGCCGTCGCCTCCAGCCTAGAACTCGCACGCGCCACCGGCGTCCGCCTGCATCTGGTCAGGCTGTCGTCGGCGGCCGGCATCGCGCTGGTGCGCGCCGCGCAGGCCGCGGGGATGCAGGTCTCCTGCGACGTCTCGATCCACCACCTGCATCTGTCGGAGGCCGACATCGGCTTCTTCGACACGCGTGCCCGCTTCGACCCGCCGCTGCGCTCGGCGAGCGACCGCGAGGTCCTGCGCGCAGCCGTCGCCGACGGCGTCGCGGCGCTCGGCTCGGACCACACGCCGGTCGCTGCCGACGGCAAGCAACTGCCTTTTGCCGAAGCCGCTCCCGGCGCCACCGGCCTCGAACTGCTGCTGCCGCTGACGCTGAAGTGGGCGAGTGAAAGCGGGATCCCGCTGTCCACGGCGCTCGCGCGCATCACCTGCGACCCGGCCTCGATCCTCGGCATCGCCGCCGGCTCGCTGACGGTCGGCGCTGCTGCCGACGTCTGCGTGTTCGCCCCGGAAGAGCGCTGGAAGGTCGGCGCCGATACCCTGCGCAGCCGCAGCAAGAACACGCCCTTCCTCGATCAGGAGTTGCAGGGACGCGTGCGCACGACGCTGGTCGGCGGCAAGGTGGTGTTTTAGCCTGGAAAAAGCAGTTAGCCACGAAATGCACGAAAAAACCTGAATCATCCCGAGGCTTGGACGCCAATCGAAGATAAGCCGATGGCTGACAAGCCGAGCGACGCCAAACCTGTGCTTCGTGGCTTTCGTGTTTTTCGTGGCTGAAAAGCGGTTTTAAGGTGCAAGCGACACGCTCATGGTGTCGCAGGGACAGTTCGACAGCAACAGGTATCAAACTGTCCCTAAACGCTGCTCGACATCGGCGGGCGCAGCGCTCACCGCGACGCGCTTGCGCCGGCTGCTCTGACCACTCTTCAGTTCGAGCGCCGACCTGGGCAGGCCGAGCCGGTCGGCGAGGTACTCGATCAGCGCCGCGTTGGCGCGGCCATCGACCGGCGGCGCGGCGAGCCTGATCTTGAGCGCGTCGCCATGCACGCCGACGACCTCGCTCTTCTTCGCACCCGGCTGGATGTGCAGCGTCAGCGTGCAGCCGCCGTCCTTCTCCGCTTGCAGCCAGTCGGCCATCGGAGCTCAGACGAAGAACAGGACCAGCTGCACGAGCAGCAGCACGATCAGCGGCGAGAGGTCGATGCCGGCGATCGGCGGAACGAAGCGGCGCACCGGGGCGAGGAAGGGGCGCGTCAGCTGCGCGAGCGGCTGCGCCAGCGGCGAATACGGCGCCACCCAGGACAGCACCGCCTGCACGATCAGCGCGCCGACGAGCAGGTAGAGGCACAGGCGGAAGGTGGCGAGCAGCGCGCCCCACAGGACGACGACGAAGAGACCGTCGGCCAGCCCGAAGCCGCCGCGCAGCGAGACGAGCGCAGTCGCCAACACGAGTTGCAGCACGTAAACCGGCAGCAGGCTGGCGAGGTCGAGCCCGAACAGGCCGGGCAGCACGCGGCGCAGCGGCTTCACCAGCCAGTTGGTGAGCTGGACGACGAAGGCGCCGACCTGGTTGGCGAAGGACACGCGGAACGCCTGCATGAAGAATCGCAGCAGCAGGAGGACGCTGAAGAAGCCGACCAGCGTGTCGAGCAGGAAGAATCCTGCCTCCGTCACCGCGTTCATCGGCTGCCCGCCCCGGCGGCGCCGAGTTCGACGCCGAGCTCGCGGCTACGCTGCTCGGCAGCATGGACGCCGGCGACGATGCCTTCCTTGACGCCGCGCTCGGCCATGGTGGCCAGCGCCGCGGCAGTCGTCCCTCCCTTCGAGGTGACGCGCTCGCGCAGGACGGCCGCCGACTCCGGCGACTGCGCCGCCAGCTGCGCCGCGCCGAGGACGGTGCCGAGCGAAAGCCGGCGCGCCGCTGCGTCGTCGAAGCCGAGTTCGCGCGCCGCCTGCTGCATCGCCTCGACGAGCAGGAAGAGATAGGCGGGGCCGCTGCCCGAGACCGCGGTGACAGCGTCGATCTGTGCCTCTTCGGCGACCCACAGGGTTTCTCCGACCGCGCGCATGATGCGGTCGGCTGCGTCGCGTTCATCCTGTGCGACACCCGGCGCCGCGCACAGGCCGGTGACGCCGGCGCCGATCAGCGCCGGGGTGTTCGGCATCGCGCGCACCAACCGCGAATGGCCGCCGAGCCAGCGCGACAGGTCCTCGCTGCGCAGGCCGGCGGCGATGCTGAGGACCAGCTGGCGGTCGAGGAAGGGTGCCAGCTCGGCGCACACGGCGCGCATCTGCTGCGGCTTGACCGCGAGGACGATCACGTCGGCGGCAGCAACGTCCGCGTCGATGCTCCCGGCGGTACGGATGGCGAAGGACTGTTCGAGGCGCGCCCGGCAGTCGGCGGAAATGTCGACCGCGCACACGTCGGCGGCGGCAAAGCCGGTGCCGACGAGCCCGCCGATGAGGGCGTTGGCCATGTTGCCGCCGCCGATGAAGGTGATTTTCATGCTGGTTTTTCCGGATTCGGGTGAGGAGGACGCTGGCGGCAGGAGGGCCGGGCCCAGCGCTGAAACAGGCAGCCGCCTAGCGTTGGCCGAAGATCGCGGTGCCGACGCGGACCAGCGTCGAGCCCTCGGCGATCGCCGCCTCGAGGTCGTCAGACATGCCCATCGACAAGGTGTCGAGCGGCAGGCCCTCGCCACGCAGGCGCTCGAACAGTTCGCGCAGCTCGCGGAACGGGGCGCGCTGGGCGGCGAAATCGTCGGCCGGCGCCGGGATCGCCATCAGTCCGCGCAGGCGTAGCCGCGGCAGCGCGGTGACCCGGTGGGCGAGTTCGGCAGCCTCGGCCGGGGCGACCCCGCTCTTGCTCGCCTCGCCGCTGACATTGACCTGGATGCACACCGACAGCGGCGGCAGGCCTTGCGGGCGCTGCGCCGACAGGCGTTCGGCGATCTTCAGCCGGTCGATCGAATGCACCCATGCGAAATTCTCGGCGACCGGGCGCGTCTTGTTGCTCTGCAGCGGGCCGATGAAGTGCCATTCGATTCCCGGCATGGTGGCGAGCTCGGCGATCTTGTCAATGCCTTCCTGGACGTAGCTCTCGCCGAAGGCGCGCTGTCCGCAGGCGGCCGCGGCTAGTACGCTGGCCGCGGGCCAGGTCTTGCTGACGGCGAGCAGATGCACCGATGCGGGGTCGCGCGCGCAGGCGAGTGCGGCGGCGGCGATGCGCTCGCGGACGGCTTGCAGCTTGACGGCGATTGTAGTCATAATCGTTCGGAAGCAAGGACAGCGCGAGTATAGCACCGCCCCTGCCTCACCTCCGGCTCGCCCTGCCCGCCCTCCCTTTCGCAGAGGAACCCCGATGGAAGTCACCGAACTGCTTGCCTTCGCCGTCAAGAACAAGGCCTCGGACCTGCACCTCTCGGCCGGCTTGCCGCCGATGATCCGCGTGCATGGCGACGTTCGCCGCATCGACCTGCCGGCGATGGAGCACAAGGAAGTGCACGCGATGGTGTACGACATCATGAACGACGGCCAGCGCAAGCATTACGAGGAAACGCTCGAATGCGACTTCTCTTTCGAGATTCCGCGCCTGTCGCGCTTCCGCGTCAACGCCTTCAACCAGCACCGCGGCGCGGCGGCGGTGTTCCGCACCATCCCCTCGCAGGTGATGACCCTCGATGAACTCAACTGTCCGCCGATCTTCAGGAGCATCGCCGAGTATCCGCGCGGAATGGTCCTGGTCACCGGGCAGACCGGCTCGGGCAAGTCGACGACGCTGGCGGCAATGGTCAACCACGTCAACCAGAACCATGCCGCACACATCCTCACCGTCGAGGATCCGATCGAGTTCGTGCACGAGTCGCAGAAGTCGCTGATCAACCAGCGCGAGGTCGGTCCGCACACGCAGTCCTTTGCCAACGCGCTGCGCTCGGCACTGCGCGAGGATCCCGACGTGATCCTGGTCGGCGAGATGCGCGACCTGGAAACGATCCGCCTCGCGCTGACCGCCGCCGAGACCGGCCACCTGGTTTTCGGCACCCTGCACACCTCGAGCGCGGCGAAGACCGTCGACCGCATCGTCGATGTCTTCCCCGCCGCCGAAAAGGAAATGGTGCGCGCGATGCTCTCCGAGTCGCTGCGCGCGGTCATCTCGCAGGCGCTGTTGAAGACCAAGGACGGCAAGGGCCGCGTCGCCGCGCACGAGATCATGCTGGGGACCCCGGCGATCCGCAACCTGATCCGCGAGAACAAGGTCGCGCAGATGTACTCGGCGATCCAGACCGGGCAGCAGCACGGCATGCAGACGCTCGACCAGAACCTCACCGACCTCGTCCGCCGCAACGTCGTCTCGGTCGCCGAAGCACGCAGCAAGGCCATGAACAAGGACACTTTCGCCGGCCAGTGAGACCTGCGTCCGCCCGTTCAGGGGGGACCGCCAGCGCACCGCTTTCCATCGCGACCGACACCAGTGAGCACCATGGAACTCGACCAGGCAAGAGACTTCATGCACGACCTCCTGCGCCAGATGGTGCAGCAACAGGGCTCGGACCTGTTCGTCACCGCCGGCTTCCCGCCGGCGATCAAGATCCACGGCAAGCTGACGCCGGTGAGCAAGGAGCCGCTGAGCGCGCAGCAGACCGCCGACCTGGCGCGCTCGATCATGAACGAGCGGCAGGCCACCGATTTCGCGGCTAGCAAGGAGAGCAACTTCGCGATCTCGCCCGAAGGGATCGGCCGCTTCCGCGTCAATGCGCTGGTGCAGCAGGGCCGCGTCGCCATCGTCTGCCGCACGATCAACACCGTGATCCCGACGCTCGACGAGCTGAAGCTGCCGGAAGTGCTCAAGGACGTGGCGATGACCAAGCGCGGGCTGGTGATCTTCGTCGGCGGCACCGGCTCGGGCAAGTCGACCTCGCTGGCGGCGCTGGTCGATCACCGCAACCGCAACAGCTTCGGCCACATCATCACCATCGAGGATCCGGTCGAGTACGTCCACGAACACAAGAATTGCATCATCACCCAGCGCGAGGTCGGCGTCGATACCGAGTCCTGGGAGGCCGCGCTCAAGAACACCTTGCGCCAGGCGCCCGACGTGATCCTGGTCGGCGAAATCCGCGACCGCGAGACGATGGACTACGCGATCGCCTTCGCCGAGACCGGCCACCTCTGCCTGGCGACCCTGCACGCCAACAGCTCGAACCAGGCGATCGACCGCATCATCAACTTCTTCCCCGAGGAGCGCCACCCGCAGTTGCTGATGGACCTCTCGCTCAACCTGCGCGCGCTGATCTCGCAGCGCCTGCTGCCGAAGAAGGAGGGGGGCCGCGCCGCCGCGATCGAGATCCTGCTCAACTCGCCGCTGGTCGCCGACCTGATCTTCAAGGGTGAGGTCGGCGCGATCAAGGAAGTGATGAAGAAATCCCGCGAGCTCGGCATGCAGACCTTCGACCAGGCACTGTTCGACCTCTACGAAGCCGGCAAGATCAGCTACGAGGATGCGCTCAGGAATGCCGACTCCCTGAACGACCTGCGCCTGCAGATCAAGCTGCACGGCAAGGAGGCGCAGGAAAGCCAGCCGGGCGCAGGACTCGCCGATCTCAAGATTCTCTGAGCGCGGCGGCACGCGTAGCCGCCAGCCGGCTGCGCACGAGGAGCATCTCCGCCGCGATGCTGACAGCGATCTCGTCGGGCGTGTGGCTGCCGATCGGAAGACCCATCGGCGCGTGGAAGCAGTCCGGCAGGGTCAGCCCGGCGGTCAGCCTGGCGATCTTGCTGCGGCTGCCGAGCAGGCCGAGGTAGGCAAGTTCTTTGCCGGCGAGCGCTGCGAGGCAGCAGCGGTCGCCTTGCCAGTCGTGGGTCATGATGCCGACGAAGCTCGTGCGACCGGCGCGGATGCGCTCGCCGAGGCCTGCATAGTCGCAGCGCAGGCGCTCGTGGGCGTGCGTGTTCTGCTCGAAGCTCGCGATGCCGCAGCGCTCCTCGCAGACGACGACGCGGAAGTCGAGCCGGACGAGCAGCGCCGAGAGCGCGAGGCTGACGTGGCCGCCGCCGATCAGCCAGGCCTCGCAGTCCGGCCCCGAGCGGGCGAGGTAGCGCCAGCCGTCGCCGTCCTCTTGCCAGCCGGTGGCCGTGCCGTCGGCGGCCAGTTCGATCCCGCCGCCGGGTCGCGAGGAAATCGCCCAGCACGCCTGCCGGCCTGCGCCGAGCGCGCGCAGCAGCGCTTCGATCGCGGGCAGGCTGCTGCGTTCGAGCGGGACGATGGCGATTCGCTGCTCGCCGCCGCAGATCATCCCCGAGGGCGAGCCGGCGATGGTACGGTGCGTCTGCTTCAGCAGCAGCGGGAGGGCTTGCCGAAGCGATTCGCCGCGCGCAAGCAGGGTCATCGCCCGTTCGATCGCCGCCGCTTCGCCGACACCACCGCCGACCGTTCCGGCGAGCGGCCCGCTGCGAGCGACTGCGAGCAGGTCGCCGGCCTTTCCGGGGGAACTGCCGCGCCCGTCGACGACGGCGACGAGCGCCACCGGACGCCCGGCGGCGATTCCATCAGCGAGCGCGCGCCAGACGTCGATCCTGGCCACGGCTGCCCTCACGCCACGTCGTGCAGCAGCATGAAGATGCGCTCGGAACTGAGCGGCGTGCGGAAGACTGCGGCGGCTTCCGGGCGCCAAGAGGCGATCGCTTCCTGCAGGGCGAAGTAGGCGCCGAGCCCATAGACCAGCGGCGGCTCACCGACTGCCTTGCTGTTGAGCACCGCCCCCGGGCCGCCCGCGCCCTCGCGCAGGCGGACGACGATCTCCGGCGCCGAATCGAGGTCGGGGATCTTGTAAGTGGCGAGGCTGTCGCTGAGCAGCCGTCCCGCGTCGTCGCGCACGATTTCCTCGCAAGTCATCCAGCCGATTCCCTGAACCAGCGCGCCTTCGATCTGGCCGAGGTCGGTGAGTCGGTCGAGGCTCCTGCCGATGTCGTGCACGACTTCGACGCGGTCGACGCGGCCGCTGCCGAGCAGGACGTCGACGCTCGCCTCGACCAGCGCGACGCCCTGCACGTGGTAGGCGAAGGGCTGCCCCTGGTTGCGTTCGCGGTCGAAGAAGAGTCCCGGCGTCGCGTAGTGCGCGAGCGCCGACAGGCAGACGCGGCGCGCCCAGGCGGCGGCGACGAGTTCGCGCCAGCCAAGTGTCTTCTCGCCGCCGGCGACGACGCCGTCGCTGAAGCCGATCGACCCGGGCGGGCAGTCGAGCAGTTCGCCGGCGACGCGGCGCAGGCCGCCGGCGATGACGAGGCAGGCCTCGCGCGCGGCGGCGCCGTTGAGGTCGGCGCCGGTGCTCGCGGCGGTGGGCGAGACGTTGGCGACGCGCAGGGTGCTGGTCCCGGCGACGCGTACCAGCGCTTCGGGAATGCCGAGCGTCAGCGCGACGACGCGCTGGATCTTGCCGTACACGCCCTGCCCCATGTCCACGGCGCCGGTGCTGACGACGACGCTGCCGTCGACATAGACATGCACCAGCGCTTCGGCCTGGTTCAACAGGGTCGCGGTGAAGGAGATGCCGAAACAGACCGGGACGACGGCGAGTCCCTTGCGCCGACGTGGCTTGCCCGCGTTCCAGCGCGCGAACTCGGCGCGCCGCGCGGTGATGGCGGGCACCAGCGCCTGCCAGCAGTCGCCGACGCAGGCGCCCGCGATGCGCATCCCGTAGGGAAAGGCGTCGCCCTCGCGCAGCAGGTTCTTCGCCTGCAGGACCTCGGCCGGGACGCCAAGCTCACGCGCGGCGGCGCGGATCGCGGCTTCGATGACGAAGATTCCCTGCGGCGCACCGAAGCCGCGGAAGGCTGTGTTCGACGGCAGATTGGTGCGGCAGCTGGCTGCGGTGACGCGCACGTTGGGGATGAAGTAGGCGTTGGTTGCGTGGAACAGCGAGCGTTCGAGGATCGCTGTCGACAGGTCGGCGCACCAGCCGGCGTTCTGCAGCAGCCGCGCCTCGTAGGCGACGAAGCGGCCTGCGTCGTCGAGCCCGATCCGGAAAGCGGCCTGGTAGGGGTGGCGCTTGCCGGTGATCGCCATGTCGTCGCGGCGCTCGGGCCAACTGCGTACAGGCCGGCCGAGGCTTTTCGCGGCGAGCGCGGCGAGGCAGGCCCACAGGGTCGCCTGCTCTTCCTTGCCGCCGAAGCCGCCGCCGAGGCGCTCGACCTCGATCTCGACCAGGTGCATCGCCAGTCCGAGGATCGCGGCGACGGCCTTCTGCGTGCTGCTCGGCGACTGGGTCGCCGAATGCACGCTGACGCCGCCATCGTCGCGCGGCAAGGCCAGCGCGCACTGCGTCTCCAGGTAAACGTGCTCGGCCGAACCGATGTCGACCTCGCCGCTGACCACCGTCGTGCAGGCCGCCCAGGCGGCATCGACGTCGCCGAGCGAGAAGGTTCGCGGTGGCTGGATCAACTCGCCGGCGGCGAAGGCCGCGCGCGCGTCGAAGCAGGCGGGAAGTGGCTGCCAGTCGGCCGTCACCAGGCGACTGCCGCGCCACGCCGCGTCGGCCGAATCGGCGACGACCAGCGCGTAGGGCTGCCCGACGCAATGCACCTCGCCGGCGGCAAGCAGCGGTTCGTCGTGCGCGAGGTTGCTGATCTGGTTGGCGCCGGGAATGTCGGCGGCGGTGAATACGGCGACGACGCCCGGCTCGGCGAGCGCGGCCGCAATCTCGATCCGGGAGAACTTTGCGTGCGCATGCGGCGAAACCGCCGGCAGTGCGTGCAGGCAGCCCGGCGGCAGCGGCAGGTCGCCCGAGAAGCGCGCGCTGCCCGTGGCGAGCAGTTCCAGCCACGAGGAAACTTGGGCAGGCGCGGCGTGCGCAGAAGGGGTGCTCATGACAGGCATTCCTCCCAGGCAAAATCGGGGTGGAGCGCGGCGACCTGGTCGAGCAGCAGGTGTTTCAGGAGACGCCGCTTGTAGGCGGCGCTGCCGCGCAGGTCGTCGATCGGCGCGATCTCTTCGTCGATCAGCGACAGCGCTTCCCGTAGCGTCGCCGCGCAGAGCGGGCGTCCGCAGAGCGCCGCCGCCGCGCGCGGCAGGCGCAGCGGGTACGGGCCGACGCCACCGACGGCCAGGCTCACTTCACCGAAGTAGCCGCTACTGGCGTGGCCGACGGCGAGCGCCAGGTTGACCGAGGCGATGTCGTCATGCTCGCGCCGCGCCACCTTGCGGTAGCGCAGCCGCCGCCCGCCTGCGGGCGGCACATGGACTTCGCTGAGCACTTCGTCGGCAGCAAGGCCGGTCCGGTGGTAGGCCAGATAGAAGCCGGAAAGCGGGATGCGCCGGCAGCCGGCGAGCGAGACGATCGACAGTTCGGCGTCGAGCGCGAGCAGGATCACCGCCAGGTCGGCGATCGGCGAGGCATTGACGAGGTTGCCGCCGATCGTCGCCACGTTGCGGATCGCAGGCGATGCGAAAAACTCGAGAAAACTTGGCAATTCTGGCCAATCGGCGGCGATCAGCGGCGAACTAAGCAGCTCGGCGACGCTGACCGCGGCACCGATGTGCAGACCGTCGGCGTCGGCACGTATCCGCCGCAACTCGGTGACGCGGTGCAGTTGCAGCGCGTGCGGCGCGACGAGTTCGCGCTTTGCCTGATGCGCGTGCTGCAGCGACCAGTCGCTCTCGCCGGCGACGACGAGCCGGCCCTGCCCTTGCCGGTTCAGGGCGTCTAGCTGCTGCAGCTTCTCGGCAAGCCCGGTGCCGACAGTCGCCTGCGCGGCAAAGGCGGCCAGCTGCTCGCCGGCAGCAGCGACTTCGGGCAGCAGGAGACCGAGCGCCGCCGCTTCGCGCAGGCTGCGCGGCCGCTGCGCGAAGTCGCGCGCGATGCGCGCACAGGCGCGGCGGACTCCGGCGTAGGCACCACAGCGGCAGAGATTGCCCGACACCGCCGACAACAGCGGATCGCCATTGAGCAGCGCGGCGGTGAGCGCGACGACGAGACCCGGCGTACAGTAGCCGCACTGGATCCCGCCTTCTTCGGCGAGCGCGCGCTGCACCGGGGTGAGCGGCCCGGAACTCAAGCCTTCGGCGGTGATCAGCTGCGTTCCGGCGACGCGATCGGTGCCGAGCAGGCAGCTATTGACCGCGCAGTAGCGCGCCTCGCTCGCGCCCGGAGCGAGTTCAGGCACAACTTCGCCGAGCAGGACCAGACAGGCGCCGCAGTCACCGCCGTTGCACGCGGGCTTGGCAGCGGTCAGCCTCTGCCCTTCGCGCAGGAAGGCGAGCAGTGGCCGGTCGTCTTCAGGCAGCTCGATCGTGCGCGCGTTGAGGATCAGCAGCGACATACGAGCTCGGCGAACGTGAAGCGATCGCCGTCGAACAGGCCGCGATCGGAGAGTTTCAGGGAGGGAATGACCAGCAGCGCCATGAACGAGAGGCTCATCAGCGGCGCGCGCAGGGGCGAACCAAGGCGCGTACGCGCCAGGGCGTTGAGCGCGGCATAGCGCGCGGCGACCTCTTCGCCGGGGGCGTCGCTCATCAGCCCGGCGATCGGCAGCGGCAGCAGCTCGACCGTGCCATCCGCGCAGGCGAGCGCGAGGCCACCGCGCGCAGCGACGACCGCGTCAATCGCCGCGGCGAGGCTCACCGCATCGCAGCCGACGGCGACGACGTTGTGCGAGTCGTGCGCGACGCTCGATGCCAGGGCCCCCGATTTCAGCCCGAAACCACGGATCAGCGCGAGCGCCGGCGGCGCCGGCCGGTAGCGGTTGAGCACCGCGAGCAGCAGGAGGTCGCGCGCGGGATCGGCGAGGATGCGGCCGTCGCGAACGGCCATCTCCTCGATCGCAGCGCGCGTCAGCAACTGCCCGTCGGCAGCCTCGATGACGCGGCAGCGGACGCGCACGCCCGCGGCAGGAATCACCAGATCCTCGCTATCGACCGGCTGCGCGCAGAAGCGGTTGATCGGCAGCACGGGCAGGTGAGGAAGGCAGACCTCACCGTGCGCGAACGCTTCTACGCCATCGACCCAGGTCGCCTGCACCGCGAAATCCTCCAGGTCGGTAACCAGCGCTGCGTTCATCGGGTCGCCGACCTGCAGCGCGCCGAGCTTCAGACCGTAGTGCCGCTGCGGCGTCAGGCTCGCCGCTTCGAGCACGGCGAAGAGGTCGTGGCCAAGCGCGACCGCGCGCGCGACGAGGCGGTCGATGTGCCCCTGCCACAGGTCGTCGGGGTGGCAGTCGTCGGTGCACAGCATCACCCGGCCCGGATGCGAGGAGAGCAGCGGATGCAGCGCAGCGAAGTTGCGCGCGGCCGAACCTTCGCGGATCAGGATGGACATGCCGCAGGCGAGCTTTTCTTCGGCCTCGGCGAGCTCGCTGCATTCGTGGTCGGTGCCGATGCCGGCGGCGGCGTAGGCGGCAGCGGCGGCGCCGCGCAGTCCCGGCGCGTGGCCGTCGACGGGCAGCCCGCGTCGGCGCGCGGCGGCGACCTTGGCGAGCACTTCGGTGTCGCCGGCAAGGACGCCGGGGAAATTCATCACTTCCGACAGGTAGCCGATTCCCGGCGTGTCGAGCAGGGCCTCGACTTCGGCGAGGTCGAGGCGCGCACCGGCGCTCTCGCAGGCGGTCGCCGGGACGCAGCTCGGCGCGCCGAAAAGCACATGGAAGGGTACGCCTTCGAGGTTGTCGAGCATCCAGCGCACGCCATCGACGCCGAGCACGTTGGCGATCTCGTGCGGGTCGGAGACGGCGGCGACGGTGCCGTGACGCAGCGCCAGGCGCGCGAACCCGGCCGGCGGCAACAGGCTGCTCTCGATATGCACGTGTGCGTCGACGAGGCCGGGGATCAGCCACGGCAGGGCCGGGTCGGCAGCGCCCTGCTCGTCCCAGGCGACGATCACCCCGTCCTTCCAGCGCAAGTCGCCGGCACTGATGCGGCGATTGATGAGATCGACACGGTTGATGCGCAGGCTTCCGGAATTGGCGGACATGATCTGCTCCCGCGGGAGAAGCGGACGGCGGACTACGCGGTCTCTTGCGCTTCGATCGCCGAATCGATCGCCCCCTCGATCGCGTGCAGCGCGTCGGCGAAGGAGCCGGCTTCGGGCACCTCGGGCAGGGCGAACAGGCTCACATCGGCGAGGCCGCGCTGTTGCAGTTCACGCTTCAGCTCTTCCGTATACACGCCCTCGGTCGGCCCGAAGCGTTGCAGCGGGCTGGCGTTCCAGACCATGCCGCCCCACACCTGCTGCTCGTCGGCCTCGACCGCCGAACAGTTGAGCCCGCAGGTCGGGCTGCCGTCGCGCAGGACGATGCCGATCACCCGATGCGCGTTGTCGCGGTAGGTCTGCACCAGGTCGCAGACGCCCTCGGCGAGGCGCCGGCAGTGGCGGCGGAACATCGGGTTGCCGTACATCTTCTTCACCTGCCCCCAGCGCAGCGAACCGAGGTAGCCGACCTCGGGGCACTGCATCTGCACGATCGCGACGTCCCTGGCCAGCGCCAGATCGACGATCTCGCGGATCACCGCCGGCTGGCTGGCGAGACCGCGCACGCAGGCGTTCTGGTTCAACAGGCAGTGCGAGAGGAAGAGGATGCGCCCCGAGCGCGCGTCATGCACGCTCGACTTCATCTGCCCGATCATTCCGGTCATGGCGGTCTCCCGATGACTTGAGGGAATGAGTACAGCTTATGCCGTTCGCCGGCACAAGGAAAGCCGTCCACCGACCGTCCACCGGCGAAGCGGGCCGCCGGCGGACTTTCCTCAACCGCTCAGGGCTTGCGGTTGCTCCCGGCGACCATCCTGAACTCGTACAGACGGCAGTCGAGGGCGCCGTTGTAGAGCGGCACCTTGCGGCTCGGCGTCAGGCGCATCAGCTTGGGCAGTCGCTTGTCGGCGGTGAAGAAGTGGCAGTTCCAGCCCGCGAAATGCTTCTTCAGCGCGCTGCCGAGCAAGGGATAGAAGGCGGCCAGTTCCTCGAGTTCCGACAGGCGCTCGCCGTAGGGCGGATTGGCGACCATGACCCCCGCTGGCGCCGGCGCGTCGAGGTCTAGGATGTCTGCCTCGATCAGTTCGACCGCCGGCAGCAGGCCGGCGCGGTCGAGGTTGGCAAGAGCGGCGCGCACCGCCACCGGGTCGCGGTCGGCGCCGTAGATCTGCATCGGCTGCGCCGGCTTCTCGCCGGCATGCGCGGCGGCGAGAAGCTTCTGCCAGAGCACGGCGTCGAAGCTCGCCAGACGCTCGAAGGCGAATTCGCGGTGCGCACCGGGGGCGATGCCGAGCGCGATCTGCGCCGCTTCGAGCAGGAAGGTGCCGCCGCCGCACATCGGGTCGAGCAGCGGCGTTCCCGGCTGCCAGCCGTAGAGGCGCAGGATCCCGGCCGCCAGGTTTTCCTTGAGGGGTGCGGCGACCACCTTCTGCCGCAGGCCGCGCTGGTGCAGCGGCGCACCCGAGGTGTCTACGTAGATCGTGCAGCGCTCGGCGGTGAGGAAGCCGGAAATGCGCAGGTCGGGGGCACGCGTATCGACGCTCGGGCGCGCGCCCGTCTCGCTGCGGAAGCGGTCGCAGACCGCGTCCTTGATGCGCAGGGTGACGAAGTCGAGGCTTTTCAGCGGCGACTTCTGCGCGGTGACATCGACGCGGAGGGTCCGCTCGACCGCGAACAGGCGCGGCCAATGCACCGACAGCGCCAGCTTGTAGATGTCTTCCTCGCGCACATACGGAGCATCGGCGACGCGCCAGAGGATGCGCGTCGCGATGCGCGAATTGAGGTTGGCCGCGTAGCAGCAGGCCCACTCGCCGCGGAAATGCGCACCACCCGGCAGGGTCTGGATGTCGATCGCGCCGGCGGCGGCGAGATCCTCGGCGAGCAGCGCTTCGAGCCCGCGCGGGCAAGTGGCGAAGAATTTTTCCACGATGCTTCCTAGAACGGCTTGAGGACGACGAGGAAGACGACGGCGAACATCACCAGCACCGGCATCTCGTTGAACCAGCGGAACCAGACGTGGCTGCGCGTCACCTGGCCGGCGGTGAACTGCCTGAGCAGGCGGCCGCAGTAGTGGTGATAACCGACGAGCAGGACGACCAGCGCCAGCTTGGCGTGCATCCAGCCGCCGCCGAAGCCGTAGCCCAGCCACAGCCAGATGCCGAAGACGAGCGCCAGGATGCCGAGCGGCGTCATGAAGCGGTAGAGCTTGCCGGCCATCAAGAGGAGCCGCTCGCGTTCCGGGGTGCCCGGCTCGACCATCGCCAGGTTGACGTAGATGCGCGGCAGGTAGAAGAGCCCGGCGAACCAGGCGATGACCATCGAGATGTGCAGGGCTTTCAATGCGAGCATTACTTGTTCCTCTGTTGCCAGGCTGCCTCGACGCCATCCTCGACGCGGGGATGGCGCAGGCGGACCCGGAGTTCTTGCTTGATGCGGTGGTTGGCGATGCGCCGCGACTCGCTCATGAACGAGAGCTGCAGCGGCGACAGGATCGTCGCCGCCTGCGCACGCGAGATGCGCGGCGCGCGCGGCAGTCCGAAGCGGTCGGCGACGATGTCGTAGTAGGCGGCCATCTTCGTCGCCCGATCGTCGCAGGCGTTATAGACGCGGTTGGGGAGCCCACGCTGCAGCGCGGCGACGGCGATCGTCGCCAGATCGTCGGCGTGGATATGGTTGGTATACACGTCCTCGTCGTCGGCGAGCACCGGCATGCCGCTCTGCAGGCGATCGAGCGGCAAGCGCTCGGTCGCGTAGATGCCGGGCGCGCGCAGGATGCTGACGGTGACGCCGTTGCGCGCAGCGAAGGCGCGCAGCTGGCGCTCGGCGTCGACACGACGGCGCGCGCGCAGGGTCGTCGCACGCGCCGGCCGCGTCTCGTCGATCGCCGCACCCGCGCAATCGCCATAGACACCGGTGGTGCTGATGTAGACGATGCACTCGGGTAGATGCCGGCCGCGCGCGAGCGCCGCCAGCAGGTGGCGCGTGCGCGTGTCGACCACGCTTCGGTCGCCGGGCGGCGCGCAGTGCAGCACGACATCGGCGAGGCCGGCGATGCGCCTGAGGCTCTGCGGACGGTCGAGGTCGGCCAGGACGGGAACGGCACCGTCGGCGCGCCAGTCGGCGAACTTCGCCGGGTCGCGCAGGAGCGCGAAGACGCGGTAACGGGCCACCAGGGCGGGAAGGGCGCGGCGGGCGACGTCGCCGGCGCCGACGATCAGTAAGTTTTGCACACCGCGATTTTACCGGATTGACGCCGCGAACATGGAGGACTTGGCGCGTCGTACCGTCATCGCGAGGCCGCAGGCCGTGGCGATCCAGGTCGTCCCTCTGACATTCTTCGCAAATATCCGCGTGCGAGCCGCTGCTACTCGCCGAGATACGCCGCCCGCACCTTCGGATCGGCGAGCAACTCGGCAGACTCGCCGCTGAGCGTGATTTCTCCGCTCTCCATGACGTAGCCACGCTGGCTGGTTTCGAGCGCGAGCCTGGCGTTCTGCTCGACCAGCAGGATGGTCATCCCCTCGGCAGCGACGGTGCGGATGACCTCGAAGATTTTCTGCACCATGATCGGCGCCAGTCCCATCGACGGCTCGTCGAGCAGCAGGAGCTGCGGACGGCTCATCAGCGCGCGGCCGAGCGCGAGCATCTGCTGCTCGCCGCCGGACATCGTCCCGGCGAGTTGGCGTGCGCGTTCCTTCAGCCGCGGGAAGAGCGTGAACACGTGCTCGATGTCGGCGTCGATGCCGTCACGATCGCTGCGGCAGTAGGCACCCATCTGCAGGTTTTCGAGGATGCTCATGCGCGGGAAGACGCCGCGCCCCTCGGGGACCAGCGCGATGCCCTGGCCGACCAGCCGGTGCGGCGCCAGCTTGGAGATCTCCTCGCCGCGCAGGCGCACGCTGCCGCCGGCGGCGTCGATGAGGCGCGCGAGCGCCTTCAGCGTGCTCGTCTTGCCGGCGCCGTTGGCGCCGATCAGCGCGACCATCTCGCCTTCGTTCACGTGGAAACTGATGCCGCGCACGGCCTGGATGCCGCCGTAGGCAACGCGGAGTCCGGTCACTTCAAGCAACGCCGCCTCCAAGATACGCTTCGATGACGCGCGGGTCATGCTGGACGACCGCCGGCACGTCCTCGCAGATCAGCACGCCGTAGTCGAGGACGGCGACGCGGTCGCACAGCCCCATCACCAGCTTGACGTCGTGCTCGATCAGCAGCACGGTGATGCCGTCGGCGCGGATGCCCTCGACCAGGGCACGCAGTCCGGCGGTCTCGGTGCCGTTCATCCCGGCTGCCGGCTCGTCGAGCGCGAGCAGCTGCGGATCGGTCGCCAGCGCACGCGCGATCTCCAGCCGCCGCTGGTCGCCGTAGGAAAGCTTGCGCGCGAGATCGTCGGCGCGGTCGGCAATGCCGACGTAGTGCAGCAGCTCCTCGGCGCGGCGGCGGATCGCGGCCTCCTCGGCACGCGTGCGCCGATCGCGCAGCACGGCGCCGAGGACACCGGCGCGGGTTCGTACATGGCGCCCGACCATGACGTTCTCCGCCGCCGTCATGTTGGCAAAGAGGCGGATGTTCTGGAAGGTGCGCGCGATGCCGCGCTCGGCCGCCTTGTGCGGCGCACTGGCGACGAGCTTCCTGCCGGCGAAGACGATCTCGCCGCCGCTCGGCGTGTACAGGCCGGTGAGTACGTTGAAGAAGGTCGTCTTGCCGGCGCCGTTGGGGCCGATCAGCCCGTAGATCTCGCCGGCACGGATGCCGAGCGAGACCTCGCGCAGCGCCTTGACGCCACCGAAGTGCTTGCTCACCGCCTTCGCCGCGAGCAGCAGCTCGCCGCGCGCAACGGCCACTTCGCCCGCACTCATGCGCTGTTCCCCCTCAACTCGCGCCGCCGGCGCGTCGACGGCCACAGCCCGGCCGGGCGGTAGAGCATGACCGCGATCAGCGCCAGGCCGAAGAGCAGCATGCGCAGCGCCTCGGGGTCGAGGACGACCTTGCCGAACAGCGCCTGCTGCACGGGCCCGGCGCCGTGACGGAAGAGCTCGGGCAGCAGCGTGAGCAGGACGCCACCGAGGATGACGCCTGGGATGTTGCCCATGCCGCCGAGGACGACCATGCACAGGACCATCACCGACTCCATCAGGCTGAACGACTCGGGACTGACGAAGGCCTGGAAGCCGGCGAAGAGGCCGCCGGCGACGCCGCCGAAGGTCGCGCCCATGGCGAAGGCGAGCAGCTTCACGTTGCGCGTGTTGATGCCGCAGGCCTTGGCGGCGATCTCGTCCTCGCGGATCGCCACCCAGGCGCGGCCGATGCGCGAGTTTTCGAGGCGGATGCTGACGAAGACGATCGCCAGCGCCAAGGCGAGGAAGAGGTAGTAGTAGGCGTGCAGCGAGGGCAGCGTGAAGCCGAGCACCTCGATCGGCTTGGCCAGCGAGACGCCGCCGATGCGGATCGGGTCGATTCCCGAAATCCCCTGCGGGCCGTTGGTGATGTTGACCGGCGCGTTGAGGTTGTTGAGGAAGATGCGGATGATCTCGCCGAAGCCGAGCGTGACGATCGCCAGGTAATCGCCGCGCAGGCGCAGGGTCGGCGCGCCGAGGATGACGCCGAACAGCCCGGCGAGTGCGGCGCCGGCCGGCAGGATCGCCCACAGCGGCCAGTGCAGGCCGAACTGCGGGCTCGCCAGCAGCGCGTAGAGGTAGGCGCCGACGCCGTAGAAGGCGATGTAGCCCATGTCGAGCAGCCCGGCGAAGCCGACGACGATGTTGAGCCCGAGCGCGAGCATGATGTAGAGCAGCGCGAAATCGACGATGCGCAGCCAGGTCGATCCGGCGGTGGCGCCGATCACGAAGGGCGCGACGGCGAGGACGATGCCGATCGCCAGCGTCGCCGCGATCGCCGCGCGCCGGTCGCGGCGCAGTTCGGCCAGCCCCATCAGGCGCGCTCCGCGACCTTCTCGCCGACCAGCCCGGAAGGCCGGAAGACGAGCACCAGGATGAGGACGAAGAACGCGAACACGTCCTGGTAGTGGCTGCCGAGGAAGCCGCCGGTGAGGTCGCCGATGTAGCCGGCGCCGAGCGCCTCGATCAGGCCGAGCAGGATGCCGCCGAGCATCGCGCCGGCCAGGTTGCCGATGCCTCCGAGCACCGCCGCGGTGAAGGCCTTGAGGCCGAGGATGAAACCCATGTAGTAGTGCGCGATCGAGTAGTTGGCGCTGACCATCAGCCCGGCGACCGCGGCCAGCGCCGAACCGATGACGAATGTCAGCGAGATGATGCGATTGATGTCCACGCCCATCAGCTGCGCGATCTGCGGGTTCTCGGCGGTCGCGCGCATGGCGCGGCCGAGACGCGTGCGCTGTACGAGCAGGCTGAGCCCGGCCATCATCAAGGCGGCGATGACGACGATCGCGATCTGCAGGCCGCTGATCGTCGCGCCGAAGATCTCGTAGCCCGTGCTCGGCAGGATCGGCGGGAAGGAATGGTAGCGACGTCCCCAGATCAGCATCGCCAGGTTCTGCAGCACGATCGAGACGCCGATCGCGGTGATCAGCGGCGCCAGCCTCGGCGCGCGGCGCAAGGGCCGGTAGGCGATACGCTCGATCGCGAAGCCGGTGGCCATGCACACCGGCGCTGCAGCGATGAGGCCGATCAGCGCGATGACGATGCCGGGCAGGCCGCTGCCGGCCAGGAGGTTGATCACGGTGAGCGCCACCAGCGCGCCGATCATCACCACCTCGCCGTGCGCGAAGTTGATCAGGCCCATGATCCCATAGACCATCGTGTAGCCGAGCGCGACCAGCGCGTAGATGCTGCCGAGGACGAGCCCGTTGATGATCTGCTGGAGGAAGGTGTCCATCGCCATGGATACCGCTCGCCGGATACGGCCGGCGGGACGGGCATCGTGAAAGTGATCGGAAAAAACCGGAAATTACGCAGCGGAGCTGCGCAGGCCCGGCCGGGGGGAAAGGCACCCGCAGGCGCCTTTGCGCAGAGCGCCTACTGCTGCGCTGTCTCGCCGCCGACGCTCTGCAGGTACTCCCACTTGCCTTCCCTCACCTGATAGAGCGAGATCGCGCCGTCCTTCAGGTCGCCCTTGGCGTCGAACACGATCCTCCCGGTCACCCCCTGGTAGTCGGTCTTGCCGATCTCGGGCAGGTATTTCGCGGGTTCGACCGAGTTGGCGCGCTGCATCGCGTCGGCCATGACCATCACCGCGTCGTAGACGTAGGGCGCGTGGAGCTGGATCTGCCCGTACTTGGCGCTGAACTTGTCGCCGAAGGCCTTGCCGCCCGGCATCCGCTCGAGCGGGACCCCCGGCAGCGAGCAGTACAGGCCCTCGGCGGCGGCGCCGGCGAGGTTGATCATTTCGGGCGTACAGCCGCCGTCACCGGAGAGGAAGACCGCCTTGAGGCCGAGCGACTTCAGCTGCTTGGCCATCGGCCCACCCTGCGCGTCCAGACCACCGAAGAAGACGAGGTCGGGACGCTTCGACTTGATCTTGGTCAGGATCGCGGCGAAGTCGGTCGCCTTGTCGGTGGTGAATTCACGCGTGACGACCTGGCCGCCGCCGGCGAGGACCGCCTTCTCGAACTCGTCGGCCAGACCCTGGCCGTAGGCGGTACGGTCGTCGATGATCGCCACCGTCCGCGCGTTGAGCGTCTGCCGCGCGAACAGGCCGAGTGCCTGCCCCTGCTGCACGTCGTTGGCAATCAAGCGGAAGGTCGTCGCGAAGCCCTGCTGGGTGTATTTGGGATTGGTCGTCGAGCCGGAGATCTGCGGGATGCCGGCGTCGGAGTAGATGCGCGACGCGGGCAGTGTCGTTCCCGAATTGAGGTGACCGATGACGCCATTGACCTTCTCGTCCACCAGCTTCTGCGCGATGGTGGTCCCCTGCTTCGGGTCGGCCTGGTCGTCCTCGGCGAGCAGCGCGAACTTCACCTTGGCACCGCCGATCTCGAGCTTCCGGGCGTTGAGCTCGTCGACCGCCATGCGCGCGGCGTTCTCGCTGTCCTTGCCGATGTGCGCCTGCGGGCCGGTCAGCGGCGCGACGTGGCCGAGCCTGACCGTCACTTCGGCGTTGGCGGCGGGGGCGGCAGGCTGCGCCGGGGCTTCTTCCTTCTTC
Source organism: Rhodocyclus purpureus (assembly GCF_016653115.1). GTDB lineage: Bacteria > Pseudomonadota > Gammaproteobacteria > Burkholderiales > Rhodocyclaceae > Rhodocyclus > Rhodocyclus purpureus. The sequence continues at coordinate 63,135 of NZ_NHRX01000015.1, read as the reverse complement.
TCGGCGCACGCGGCAAGGGCTACGGCAGCAGCGACAGCCAAGGGGATGCTGCCGGGACGCGCGAAGTGCATGGCGAACCTCCAGGTGAAAGACTTCCATCGTCGGTAAATTCGGCCGACCGATTCTGCGGAGCGCCAGAGCGCTTGTCAACCGGCGCCGGCCAGGACTGCGCGCCAGCGCCGGGCACAAAAAAACCGGCCAGCGGCCGGTTTTTTTGTGCGCAGTCCGATCACTTCGGGTAATCGAGCTTCGGCAGGCTCAGCAACCAGGTGACGAGGCGCTTGGCTTCGTCCGGGGTGACGTTGTTGGCGGGCATCGGGATCGCAGCGCCGAGCTGCTTCGCCCAAACGCCGCCGCCACCCTTCTGGACCTTCTCGGCGAGCTTGGCGGTGTCGGCAGCGGTGTACTTCTTGGCGATCCAGCCGTAAGCCGGACCGACGACCTTCTTGTCCGGGGCATGGCAGGCGAGACAGCCCTTCTGCTTGGCCAGGGCGGACTCGTCGGCGGCTTGCGCGACACCGGCGGAGAGCAGACCCGCAGCGACCAGCAGCGAAACGGAAATGGCTTTCATTGATGACTCCCTTTGGTAAGAATTTGTAACCTGTGAATGTTATTTCACTTCGCGCGGCTTGAAAAGTGTCTCGCGCAAGCTGACCTTCCCTGAACCCGGCACTGAGCGTTTAACGCATCGACGGCGCCTGCGGTTGACCGCTGCGCACCGCCCCGGAAGGCTGCCGGCCCGAGCGCGAATCGCCCGCACTCAGGTCCCGCAGAAGGTGCGGTAAGCCGCCGTGAACGCGGCCGGTGCCGGCTCGGCAAACGCGGCCAGCGCCGGGTCTTCGCGATAAGGCTGCGCGAGCGCCGCCAGCAGGCGCTCGAAGGGAGCGAGATCGCCGTCGTCCGACGCGGCCGCCAGCGCCTCCTCGACGCGGTGATTGCGCGCGATGATCCACGGATTGACCCCACGCATCGCCTGCGCCCTCGCCGCCTGTGCGGCAGCCGGGCTCGCCGGGAGGGAAGCTCCCGCCTGGGCGGCACAGCGCGACTGCCACTTGGCCAGCCAGTCATCCAGTGCCTGTGGCTCGGCAAACAGGGCGCGCAGGCGCTGCACCTGGCCCTCCGCGGCGTCCGCCAGCCGTCGCCAGGCCAGCGTGAAGTCGACGCGCTGGCGCTGCAGCAGCGACAACCATTCCTCGACGAGGACGACATCGCTGCCTTCCTGCTCGGCAGTGCCCGCGTTCAAGCCGAGCTTGGCACGCATCGACGCCAGCCAGCACCTCCGGTATTCGTCGGGGAAAGCGTTGATGGCTTCACCGGCGAGATCCACGGCGCGCTGCTGATCGTCGGCGAGCAGCGGCAACAGGGCTTCGGCCAGCCGGGCGAGGTTCCAGTGCACCATGCGCGGCTGATTTTCGTAGGCATAACGGTTGAAGCGGTCGATCGAACTGAACGCCGTCGCCGGCTCGTAGGCCTCCATGAAGGCACAGGGACCGTAGTCGATGGTCTCTCCGGCAATGCTGGTGTTGTCGGTGTTCATCACGCCATGGATGAAGCCGACACCCATCCACTGCGCCACCAGCGCGGCCTGTCGTCGCGTAACGGCGCGCAGCAGTCCCAGATGGCGCTCGTCCGCGTCCGCCAGCTCGGGATAGTGCCGCGCGATGGCGTAGTCGGCGAGCCGGCGCAACTGCTCGTGATCGCCGCGCGCGGCGAAATACTCGAAGGTGCCGACGCGCAGATGGCTGGCGGCGACGCGCGTCAGCACCGCGCCCGGCAGGTAGCGGTCGCGGAAGACAGGTTCGCCGGTAGCCACCACCGCGAGCGCGCGCGTCGTCGGAATCCCCAGCGCGTGCATCGCCTCGCCGATCAGCACCTCGCGCAGCATCGGGCCGAGCGCCGCCTTGCCGTCGCCGCGCCGCGCGAAGGGGGTCGGCCCCGAGCCCTTGAAGGCCAGGTCACGGCGCCGGCCGTGGCGATCGACCAGCTCGCCGATCAGGAGCGCACGGCCGTCGCCGAGCTGTGGGGAAAAATTGCCGAACTGGTGACCGGCGTAAGCCTGCGCGATCGGCGTCGCGCCCTCGGGCAGCTGGTTGCCGGAAAACGTGCTCGCCAGCGTCGCCTCGTCGACAGCCGCGGGGTCGAGGCCAAGCTCCCGGGCGAGTTCTTCGCCGAAGAACAGCAGCGAGGGTTCGGGCACCGGCTGCGGCTGCCAGTGCACGTAGCAGCCGGGCAGTTCCCGCGCATAGCTGTTGTCGAACGCAAGTTTGATCTTTTCCATCCGGTCCTTTCGGGCGCTACGGCGCGCCTGTTCGTGTCGGCCTGTCGTCGCAGGCCGCCCGCCTCAGACAAGGCACACGGGCAAAGGTGCATTTCTTCGCCAGCGCGGCCGCAACGGGAGCGCTGGAACAGGGACACCGAAACAGGAATCGCTCAGGACTTGCCGCCCGAGACCAGAAGCGCCGCGCCGAGCGCGACGAAGACGGCGCCGAAGATGCGCGCCAGCAGGCGCTGCCGCCCGGGGCTAGCGAGCCAGCCCGTGAGGCGGACGCCGAGCAGCGCGTAGCCGAACATCACCGCGCCGTCGATCGCGACCATGGTCGCAGCGATCGCGAAGTACTGCGGCAACTGCGGTGCGTCCGGGATGACGAACTGCGGCACCAGCGCGGCGATGTAGAGGATTGCCTTGGGATTGGACAGGTTGACGAGGATGCCGCGACGGACCCAGCCTTTTGCCGCTAAGGATCCCACGGAGCCGGTGGCCGCCGGCAGCATGCGCTGGCTGCCGCGCCAGGCGCTGATCCCGAGCCAGATCAGATACGCCGCACCGACGCTGCGCAGGACGACGAAAGCCGTTTCCGAGGCGGCAAGAACGGCGCCGACGCCCGCTGCGGCGGCGGCGAGTTCGAGCAGGAGACCAATCTGCAGCCCGAGCGCGACGCGCAGTCCGGCAGCGAAACCGCCGTTCACCGCCGCCGCGGTCGTCGCCGCAGCGCCCGGCCCCGGCGAGATCGACACCACCAGGGCGACGGCGACGAAGGCGAGCCACAGGCTGAAGCTCATTCAGTCGGTTCCGGGGCAGCCTGGCTGAAACGGCCGGGTTGGCGCGGCGGCTGTGCAGACCGGCGCCGACCGGCCCGCACTTGCCGTCCGCAGCTCAGCGGCGGCGGATCTGCTTGACGTCGCGCACGGCGCCGCGGTCGGCCGAGGTCGCCATCAGCGCGTAGGCCTGCAGCGCCGCCGAGACCTTGCGTTCGCGGGCGACCGGCTGCCACGCGGCGTCGCCCTTCGCATCCATCGCAGCGCGGCGACGCGCGAGTTCGTCGTCATCGACCGCGAGGCGGATCGAGCGCGCCGGGATGTCGATCTCGATGGTGTCGCCTTCCTCGACCAAGCCGATGGCGCCGCCGTCGGCCGCTTCCGGCGAGGCGTGGCCGATCGACAGGCCCGAGGTGCCGCCCGAGAAACGGCCGTCGGTCAGCAGCGCACATTCCTTGCCCAGCCCCTTCGACTTCAGGTACGAGGTCGGGTAGAGCATCTCCTGCATGCCGGGCCCGCCCTTCGGGCCTTCGTAGCGGATGACGACGACGTCGCCGGCGACGATCCGGTCACCGAGGATCGCCTCGACCGCCGCTTCCTGGCTCTCGAAGACGCGCGCGCGACCCGAGAACTTCCAGATGCTCTCGTCGACGCCGGCCGTCTTGACGATGCAGCCGTTCTCGGCGATGTTGCCGTAGAGCACGGCCAGCCCGCCTTCGAGCGAATAGGCGTGGGCGAGATCGCGGATGCAGCCGCCGCTGCGGTCGCGGTCGAGTTCGGCGTAGCGCCGGTCCTGCGAGAAGGCGACCTGCGTCGGCACACCGCCCGGTGCGGCGCGGAAGAAGGCCTGCGTCGCCGGATCCTCGCTACGCATCACGTCCCAGCGCTCGATCGCCTCGCCGAGCGTTGCCGCATGCACGGTCGGCAGGTCGCGCTTGATCAGGCCGGCGCGGTCGAGTTCTGCGAGGATCGCGAAGATGCCACCGGCGCGATGCACGTCCTCGATGTGGTACTGCTGCGTCGCCGGGGCCACCTTGCACAGGCAGGGAACGCGGCGCGAGATGCGGTCGATGTCGGCCATCGTGAAATCGACGCCGGCTTCCTGCGCCGCCGCCAGCAGGTGCAGCACGGTGTTGGTCGAACCGCCCATGGCCACGTCGAGCGTCATCGCGTTCTCGAAGGCGGCGAAGGAAGCGATCGAGCGCGGCAACACGCTGGCGTCTTCCTGCTCGTACCAGCGGCGGCACAGTTCGACGATGCGCCGGCCCGCGCCGAGGAACAGTTCCTTGCGGTCGGCGTGGGTGGCGACCACCGTGCCGTTGCCCGGCAGCGACAGGCCGAGCGCCTCGGTCAGGCAGTTCATCGAGTTGGCGGTGAACATGCCCGAGCACGAGCCGCAGGTCGGGCAGGACGAACGCTCGAAGCGCTCGACCTCGGCGTCGGTGACCTTGTCGTCGCCGGCCTTGATCATCGCGTCGATCAGGTCGACGGCGATCACCTTGCCCTGGAACTCGACCTTGCCGGCTTCCATCGGCCCGCCGGAAACGAAAATGGTCGGGATGTTGGTGCGCATCGCCGCCATCAGCATCCCGGGCGTGATCTTGTCGCAGTTGGAGATGCACACCATGGCGTCGGCACAGTGCGCGTTGACCATGTACTCGACCGAATCGGCGATCAGGTCGCGCGAAGGCAGCGAGTAGAGCATGCCGTCGTGGCCCATGGCGATGCCGTCGTCGATGGCGATCGTGTTGAATTCCTTGGCGATGCCGCCGGCTGCCTCGATCTCGCGCGCGACCAGTTGCCCGAGGTCCTTGAGGTGCACGTGGCCGGGAACGAACTGGGTGAAGGAATTGACGACGGCGATGATCGGCTTGCCGAAATCGCCTTCCTTGACGCCGGTCGCGCGCCACAGGGCGCGGGCGCCGGCCATGTTGCGGCCGTGGGTCGAAGTGCGGGAGCGGTAGGCGGGCATGGGGAACTCCGGAACGGTGGGAGGGCAGCGGCGTTGGCGCACCGCGGGGCGAAACGATGATTTTACCGGAGAAGCCGGCGACGGGCGGGGTGCCTTATCTCGCGCTGGCGAGACCCGAAGGCCCCTAGGTGGGGTTAAGGTGAAACTGCGAAGGGACGAGGCCGCTGCCAGGAGCAGCAGCCTGTCATCGCGAGCCCGCAGGGCGTGGCTATCCAGTACGTAGATACTGATATCGGGTCACCGGTGTATAGCTGACAAGGGCGAGGAGAGAGAAGAACAAACTGGATTGCCACGGCGCTACGCGCCTCGCAATGACGGGATGGCGACGCGTCATCGCGAGCCCGCAGGGCGTGGCGATCCAGGGCGTAGGTCTCGTTTCGGGTCGGCCGTGGAGGCGACCAAAGGCGAGGAAACGGAGGAACGAACTGGATTGCCACGGCGCTACGCACCTCGCAATGACTGCAGCGGATGGGTACGTTTCACGCTCAGGTGGGCGCAACTGGCCATGACTGTTGGTGCAGCGTAACCCGACACACCGCTCAGCGCGCCATCACCGGGAAGCTGACCGCGATCAGCCAGGCGAAACTGAGGGCGCTGGCCACTGCGCCGACCAGCGGATGGCCGGTGCGACGGTAGGCCCATTCGGAAAACAGGCCATAGACGACGAAGAGCAGCAGGATGACCGGGATGATGATGACGAGGAAGAAGAGCTGCGAGGCATTGACGGCGACTGCGAGCATCAGCGAGACGATGAAGGCAACGCGGCTGGCGAAGACCAGTCCGCGGCGCGCGCCGGCGCCGCGCGTCGCCCACTCCTCGACGACGAAGAAGGGCAGCGTGCCGAGCAGCAGGGCAGCGATCAGCGGCGCTCGCGAGAGGTCGGGGATGAAGTTGGAGACCCAGGCACCGGTCGGCAGGCCGACGGCGAACAGGCACCAGGCGCTGGTCGCGACGACCGCCAGCACGAGCCGACGCGTGCCGGCCGCGCCTGCCGCAGTTGCCGCGCCGGGCCCGCTCCCAGCCAGCGTGGCGGCGCCCGGCCCGAGCGGCGCCGCGGCGGTGAACGCAGCGCGCCCGTGCCCGGCGACGGACGCCTCGCCCGCTGTCCCGCCTGCCGTGCCCAGCGCGTACGCGGGGCGCAGCAAGGGCCAGGCCGGCAGCGCGGCGGCTGCCGGCGCCCGGCGGCGCGCGCGCTCGACCCAGAACAGGCCGAGCGCGCTGAGCGCGGCATAGAGCGCGAAGTGCTGCACCAGATAGCCGCCGAGCAGGAGCGGCAGCAGGTCGCTCGGCGTGTACGCGAGCAGCAGCGGCGTCGCCAGCGCCGGCAGCACGATCACCGGCCAGGCCTCGCGCCAGGACAGCGCGGCGCCGAGCGGCTGCGCGGAGACGCGCGGCAAGAGGCGCGACAGCGGCCAGGCCAGCGCCAGCAGCCCGAGGTAGAGCAGGCCGATGGCGCCCCCGCGCGCGTCGACGAAGCCGCTGCCCGTGCGCGCGAAGGCCTGGTCCAGCCAGCCGGCGGTTTCGGCCAGCGTCTCGGCACTGTAGAGGACGGCGATGTGTTCGACGCCGCCGGCGAACACCAGCCGGCGCGCGCTGCCGTCGGCGAAGCTGCCATAGTTCCGGCGCTCGAGCACGCGCTCGCCGGCATCCGGAATCGCCTGCGCGACCATCTGCCGCCCCTGGTCGAGCAGCATCTCCGGTTCGAGCGCGCCATAGACGACGAGCAGGTTCTTCGGCAGGTTCGGCGTCACCTCGTGCGAGAACGCCGAGACGGCGACCGTCGCGTCGACCTCGGGGTGCTCGCGCGCGTAGCGGATGACGATGTCGGAGGCCATCGAGTGCCCGAGCAGCGCGATGCGGCCGTCACCCTGCGTGAGGCCGCGCGCGTAATCGACCACCTCGCCGAGCGAGGCGAGCAGCGCGCGCGTGCTCGCGTCGAGTGCTTCCTCGTCCTCCACGGTGCCGCCGGCAAGCGGCTGCGGGTTGGCGCCGTGCCCGGGGAAGTCGAAGGAGAGCGCGACGTAGCCGTTCTTCGCCAGCGTCAGCGCGAAGGGCTGCATCAACTGCTGCGAGCCGGCGAAGCCGTGGGCGATGACCACCACAGGTGCCGGCGCGCCCGATTCCGGCGCGAACAGGGTCGCCGGCGTCTGCCCGATGCTGACGCGGGTGACGCTGACGCCTTCGCCGCTGCGGCTGAAGTGCGAGACCGCCGCGGCGAGCGCGAGCAGCGCCGCGCAGGCGACGAGGAGCGGCAGCCGCCACGCAGGCGCAGCGCCCCCGAAAAACTCGTGCAGTAATCCCTTGTTCATTGCTGGACTCCGTTGATGCCGGGGCCGCCCGGGCAGCGCAGCCGGTGACTGACACCGCGTGGGGACGGACGCCCCGTCCGCTCTGCGCTAGAATCGGCGCATGCACGGCCCACGACCTGCCCGCGCGCCGTGCGTTGCGGCTCGTGCCACGTCGCCTTGAAGCACGAGCGCCGACCTCCGACCCGCTTTCTGACAACATTCCCGCATGCTCGTTCATCCGCAGTTCGACCCCGTCGCCTTCTCGCTCGGCCCCGTCGCCGTGCGCTGGTACGGCCTGATGTACCTCGTCGCCTTCGTCCAGTTCTGGTGGCTCGGGCGGGTGCGCATCAACGGCCAGCCATGGATCGCGCGCGCGGGCTGGACGGTCGAGCAACTCGACGACCTGATCTTCTACGGCGTGATCGGCGTCATCGTCGGCGGCCGTCTCGGGCAGATCGTCTTCTACGACCCCGGCTACTACCTCGCCAATCCGCTCGAGATGCTCGCCGTCTGGAAGGGCGGCATGTCCTTCCACGGAGGCTTCCTCGGCGTCCTCGTCGCGATGGCCCTGCACGCGCGCAAGAGCGGGCGCAGCTGGTGGGAGACCACCGACTTCATCGCGCCGCTGGTTCCGCTCGGGCTGGCCGCCGGCCGCGTCGGCAACTTCATCAACGGCGAGCTGTGGGGACGCGTCGCCGACCCCACGCTGCCGTGGGCAATGGTCTTCCCGCAGGTCGACAGCCTGCCGCGCCACCCGTCGCAGCTCTACCAGGCCGGACTCGAGGGCATCCTGCTCTTCGTCATCCTGTGGCTCTATGCACGCCGCGAACGGCCGCGCGGCGCCGTTTCGGCGGTTTTCCTGATCGGCTACGGCACCTTGCGCTTCGTCGCCGAGTACTTCCGCACGCCCGACGACGGCATCTTCGGCCAGTCCTACACGATCAGCATGGGGCAGTGGCTGTCGCTGCCGATGATCGTGCTCGGGCTTGCCCTTCTGTTCCATTTCACACGCAAGGAGTCTCGATGAATCGCCCGTTCAAGGTCTTAGGCATCCAGCAGATCGCCATCGGCGGACCCGACAAAACCCGGCTGCGGAAGCTGTGGGTCGACATGCTCGGCCTCGAAATCACCGGCAACTTCGTCAGCGAACGCGAGAACGTCGACGAGGACATCGCCGCCATCGGCAGCGGCCCGTTCAAGGTCGAGGTCGACCTGATGCAGCCGCTCGACCCGGAGAAGAAGCCGGCCGTGCACGCAACGCCGCTCAACCACGTCGGCCTGTGGATCGACGACCTGCCGGCCGCGGTCGAGTGGCTCACGGCCAATGGCGTGCGCTTCGCCCCCGGCGGCATCCGCCGCGGCGCCGCCGGCTTCGACATCACCTTCCTGCACCCGAAGGCCAACGACGAGTTCCCGATCGCCGGCGAGGGCGTGCTGATCGAGCTGGTGCAGGCGCCGTCGGAAGTGGTCGACGCATTCGCGCGGCTGGCCGGCACCCCGGCCTGACGCGGGACACCGGGGACGGCGCTAGCGCCACTCCCCAGCGGCAGCGCGCTCAGTCCGCCCGGTAACGGCGCGAGCGCGCGCCGCCGCTGCGCTTGGCCTGATACATCGCCCGGTCGGCCTGTTCGAGCAGCACCTCGGCGCTGCGGCTGTCGTCGGGAAAGAGGCTGAAGCCGATGCTGGCCGAGACCTGCACCGTCGTCCCGGCGACCGCGATCGGCAGGGCGACCACCGACAGGATGCGTTCGCACAAGCCGGCCACCGCTTCCGGCTGCTGCAGCCCTCCGGCCAGGATGACGAACTCGTCGCCGCCGAGGCGGGCGACGGTGTCGTTGCCGCGCAGCAGCTTGGTCAGGCGCTCGGCGACCTGGCGCAGCACCTCGTCGCCGGCCGCGTGCCCGAACGCGTCGTTCACCGGCTTGAAGCCGTCGAGGTCGAGATAGCAGACGGCCAGTGCGGTGCCGGTACGCTCGGCGTTGGCCAGCGCCAGCTTCAACCGGTCGGCGAACAACAGGCGGTTGGGCAGCCCGGTCAGGGCATCGTGGGTGGCGAGCTGGCGCAGGCTCTGCTCGCGCCTGATCAGTTCCCCGACGTTGGAGAACACCGCGACGAAGCTGACCAGTTCGTCGTCTGCGTTGCGCACCGCGGAGAGGCTGAGCAATTCCGCATACAGTTCGCCGCCCGGTGCACGGCTCAACAGCTCGCCGCTCCAGTGGCCGGCCTCTTTTGCCGCCGCCCACACCCGCGCTGCCAGCGCTGGGTCGGCGAGCCCCGATTTGAAATCGTACAGCGGGCGGCCGACCAGTTCCTCCTGCGCCCGCTGGCAGATCTGGCAGAAGGCCGGGTTGGCCTGGACGATGAGTCCGTCCGTGTCGAGGATGCAGATCGATTCGAAGGCGTTGTCGAACACGTTCGCCGTAAGGCTCAGCCTGGCCTCGATCTTCCGACGCGCGATCATTTCCTTCATCAGCCGCAGCGTGCTGCCGGAAAGCGTCGAGTACATGCCGAGCACGGTATCGAGCACCACCTTGCCCGAACCGCGGCTCCAGCGATCGGCCTGCAGCTTGGCCTCGCTCAGTGCGCAGCCGTCGCGCATGAGCAGGACCACCTTGGCCAGGCGCCGGTCGCTGTCAAGGATGTGCATGCAAAGCCAGTGCGTCAGGTAGGCGAGCATTTCCTCGAGCAGCGCGGCGAGCGGCGTGCTCTCCTTCTTCGCCCACAACGCCTGCAGCTCGCTGACGAACTCCCGGTGCGCGCCCTGCCACGGATCGCCGGCGAAGTACTCGCTCCACAGCGCCTCCTCGGACGTGAAATGGTAGTCGGCGTAGTGAAACAGCTCTTCGAAGATGGCATCGAGGGCCGGCAGCTCGGCCTGATGGGCAAAATGGTGGGCGAGCACGTTGATCAACTGCACCAAGCGCTGATGCTGCTCGTCGACCTCGGCGATGCCGGTGTCCAGCTTGCCGGTCCAGGGGAAGATCTGCACGTTGTCCATTCATGAATGGTAGATCGCCGCCATGAAAATGCCTGGAGAATTTTCAGCAGGGCGCGTGAGGCCGTACAATCCGGCCTAGGAGGAGTACGAAATCATGAGCCACAAACATGCCAGCCTGCTGCGCGCGATCTTCCAGGACAACGCGAGCGCCAACATCCACTGGCGCGACGTCGAGTCCTTGCTCAGGCACCTGGGCGCCGAGCTCGAACCTGCGCACGGCGCCCGTTTCAAGGTGACGCTGAACAAGGCCAGCGACTTCATCCACCACCCGCACCAGAGCAACGCCTGCAGCCGCGACATGATCAAGCACCTGCGCGAGTTCCTCGCGCACGCCGGGGTCAGCGTCTCGGCCTACGAAAGCAGGAACAAGGAGTGAAGCAGCGCGAGCCGGCGACGGCTCAATAACTTTGCCGGCACAACGTCACCTCAAGCGGATTGGTGGTGGTGCAGACCAGCGTTTCGAAGTGCAGAACTGCTTCGCCTCGTTCCATGCCGGCAGGAAGCCCGCCTACCCTTCCCGCTTTTTCTGCCGCTCCTCGATCTCGCGGCGGATGCGTTCGATCTCCAGCGCCTTCGCCTCCTTGGTTCCCCATTTCGGCATGACCTTAGGCTGCGCGGCGGCGGCCTGTTGCTCGCTGGCTCGTTGCTCGACTGCCTGCTGCGCGCTTTGCCGGCTTTCCAGCGCCTGCCGCTTCCTGCGCTCCTCCTCCCGGCGATCCCGCTCCAGACGTTCGCGTTCGGCTGCTACCCGCGCCAGGCGCTCCTGCTCGAGCCTTTCCTGCTCGGCGCGCTCTCGTTCGCGTCTGGCGCGCACCGGTTCCAGGCCGATCATTTCCGCGCGCGGTGGCATTCCCGCCATTGCGAGGTACTCGTCGATGCGCGGCCAGAAGCGATCCCAGGCGAACTGCGCGATGAACGGCAGGTTGAGCGCCTCAAAGATCGGCTGCCAGCTGTCGCCGCCGTCGGCCTTGCGCCGTACGGCGAGCGCCGGGTTGAACTGGTACCAGCCCTGGGCGACGCGTTTGAACAGCCCGCGGTTGTAGGCGTAATCGCGATCCACCTCGTTGCGCGAGAGGACGCTCGACAGGTGCGGGCGCTTGTTGCGCTCGGCGCGCAGCACGCTGATCGGCAGCGACTCCCAGGCATCGAGGACCGTCTGCGCATCGAACGCCGCCAGGCGCTTGTGCTGATGGTGCGTGAAGCGCGACCTGAACAGCGCCCACAGCGTCTGGAACAGGAAGTACTCGCTCAGGTGGCGGTCGATGCGCACCAGCCTTTCGCCGTTGTTCACGTCGATCGACGCCGGCGCGAGCAGCGGGTAGAGCGTCGCGAAAGCACCGCGCGCGAAGTTCGCGTCGCGGAAAGCCTCGCGCATCGCCCAGTGCAAGGCATTGGCGCCGAAGTGGTCGCACGCCTCGCGGTCGGCGCCGCGTTCGATCAGCGCTTCGACCAAGGGCACGTTGCCGGCGACCGCAGCGGCCATCAGCGGCGTCATGTTCATCGGCAGCCGGTGGTCGACCCCGTGCTGCTCGCACTGGCGCAGGATTTCCTTGAAGTTGCGCTGGAAGTAGCCGACGTAGGTCTTGCGCGCCTGGAACGGACGCTGCTCATTGAACCTGCGCGCGGCGTCGAACTTGCCGTGCACGGCGAGCAGGGAGGCCAAGGCCGGCAGGTCGTGACTGGTGGCGACGTCGTAAAGCTGCTGGTGGTGCTTGTTCCCCGGCGCCTGCTCGCGGAAGACCTTGATCAGCAGTTCCTCGGTGCGCGCTTCGTCGCACACCGGCCACGGCACCGGCGTCTGCTTGAGGATTCCCTTGCGGATCGCGTCGGCCTGTTCCTGCTTGCCTTGCAGTTCGAGTTTGCGCGCTTCCTTCTGCCAATCCTCGATGCTCGCCTGCTTCGCTTCGACCTTCACCTGCCCGCCGACCGAGAGGTCGAGCAGGTCGAACAGCGGATGCTGCGTATCCGACTCGATCAGGTACAGATTGCGGATCGCTCGCGTCAGCGCGACGTAGAGGGCGTTTACGAAGAACTTGTAGACTTCGAGCGACTTGTCGCTCTTGTCCCTGGCACGGCGATAGTCGAGGTCGGCGACGGCCAGATCGGACTTGGCGACGCCGTCGACGATCTCGGAAAACTCGGCGCGGTAATCGGAGACGAAGCGGTAGAGGACGATGTTCTCATATTCGAGCCCCTTCGCCTCGTGGATCGAAAACAGGAGCGGCGTCGAGAAATGCTTTCTGGCCTCGGCCTTGTCCTCGTCGCGCATGACGAGGACGGCGAACTGCGTCGACTTGCGGATCTTCTGGTCGAGATCCTTCTTCAGCGCATCCTTGTCGGGAACCAGGCTGACCGCACCGGCGTCGCCGCCGACCGCCTGCACCAGATAGTTGCTCTCACGGTCGATCGAACCGAAGCGGCGCTGCTTGATCTTGAGCAACTGGTTGGCGACTCGCGTCGCTTCCAGCCCGTTGCGGAAGCTGGCCGCGAGCACGCGCAACTCCTGCCGCTCGGCGAGTCCCGGATCGTTCCAGAACAGGCTCTTCACCTGCGCCCACGAGAAGAAATTCGGATGGACGATCTGGTTCGAGTCGCCGCAGAGCAGGAAGTGGCCGGGCTTCTTCAGTGTCTTCAGCACCAGCTTCAGCTGCACCGGCGTGATGTCCTGCACCTCGTCGATGACGACGAAGTCGTAGCGGGCGCCGGCGCGCGAACACCATTCCTGCGCGACCAGGTTGAGGTCGTAGAGCTTCGCATCAAGAAGCCAGGCGCGGTACTTCTCGAACAGGTCGTAGACGGCATCGCGCCGGTCTTCGGCGAAGATCGACTGACGGACGCCGAGCGCGCGATACGCCTCGCGCGTGAGGACGCCTGCGGCCGACGCGGCGATGACGCCACGAATTTCCTCGAAAGCCTGGTGCGCGTCGATGTCGCGGAAGGACTGGCGCATGCGCGCGAACCAGCCGGCGAAGTCGCGCCAGCTCGCCTCGCGTCCCGCCGGAACGTGGATCGATTCGACGAACTCGCGGTACGAGAGGAAGACCGCCTCCTGTCCCGTGTGCTCGAAACCGTTCGCGTAATAGAGGTCGCGCGCGCTCTGCGCGAGGTAGGCCGAATGCGTGACGTAGAGCACCTCGCCTTCGGCGTGCTTCAGCTTCTCCAAGGTCAGCGCGGTCTTGCCGCTGCCGGCGCTGCCGATGACGACCAGCGGCACCGGCGAACGGTAGATCGCCTCCTGCGCGTCGTCGAACGAGATCGGCTTGTCGAGCAGATGCACGTACGCGCGTTCGGGATGCAGGTAGCGCAAGGGCTGCGCCTCGCCGCAAGCCTGCGCGATCGCCTCGGTCGAGTCGCAGTCCGGAATGTTCGCCTCGTCGATCGCCGCGCCGCGCAGGAAGCGTGACTTGTCGTAGTCGTGGTTGAGGATGACTTCGAGCATCAGCGCGCACACTTCGTCGCCGTGACGCACCAGCGAGAAGAGCAGCCGGTTGGCGTCGTCGAGCTTGGCGCGGTAGAACTTGCCGTGAGCGAGGTTACTGAGCTTCTTCACCTGCGCCGCGCGGAAATCCTGCCTGGCGATGGCTGCGCTGACTTTCTTGTACGACTTGGCGACGCGCGAGGTGTCGAGGCCGACGTATTCGAGGATTCTCATGGTGCTTGTGGTCGTAGGACGCTAATCTGGACAATAGCTGCTTCGGCGAAGCGCGCGTCGGCTGAGCGGGTTCCGGATGATAAACCCGTCGCGCTTTCGCCGCCGCATCCTCAGCGATCCGCCACGAAAGGACTTCCCATGTCGCCCTCTTCCCACTATCAGAGCAGCGCGCCGACCCGTGCCGAAATCGACGCCCTGCCCGGCGCCACTCTGCTGCAGTTCGGCACCGACTGGTGCGGACATTGCCAGGCTGCACGGGAACTCGTGAATGAAGCCGTGGCAGCCCACCCGCGCGTACGCCATCTGCAGGTCGAGGACGGCAAGGGACGGCCCCTGGGACGATCGTTCGGCGTCAAGCTCTGGCCGACCCTGATCTTCCTGCGCGACGGGAAAGAGGTCGAGCGGCTGGTGCGCCCGGGCGACAGCGCTGCGGTGAAGCGCGCCTTATCGGGCATCGACACCGACGCGTGAGGCGAAGCGACTGCGACCGCGTCGCCACTTCTCGCTGCCCCCGGCGCCCCCTCGCAGCCGTTCCGAGTGCATTGCCAGAGCCCGGAACAGGCGCCGCCGCCGAGGTCAGCGTACGCGCAGACGACGATGATCCCGATACACGAACTGCTCAGCCGCATCCGCTGGGACGCCGACTTCGGCCGCGGCGAATTCGCGATCGGCTACTACGACCGCGTCGGCGACTCGATCATCCGCGTGCCGCTGCAGCAGGTCTTCTTCGACCGCGAGGATCGTTTCGCCTGCCAGATACTCGACGACGAAGGCGAAGCGCACATGGTTCCGTTCCACCGCATCCGGCAGGTGTTCAAGGACGGGACCCTGATCTGGCAGCGGCATGCCGAGCATTGACACCCCCTGATCCGACTGGCAGGTGCGGCGGCGCAGCGGACTTCAGGCGATGGATCGTCAGGCCGGTGCCGGACAGCTTGGCTCGACCAGGATCAGGAGCAGGTCCGAGCTTCGAGCGGCGAAAACCGCGGGGGCTGATGGCCGGAACCCAGCGCCAGGTGGCCGTCAGTCGTTCATTGATGCCTGAACCAGAAAATGAAGCGCAGGTATTGCCGGTAACACTCCGTGCACAGGTAAAGGCGACTGCCAGGCAACAAGCGCATCCAGAAACTGCGACCGATGCGCGTCATCGAATCCTTGCACAGGGGGCATGCCGGTCCTGGCGATGAACTCGCCAATGGGCGGCCCGGGACACGCTCACCCTCGGCAACACCAGCAAACTCTCCCCGCATTATCTTCGATGACATAACCGTCTACCAGTAGGCATTCCATGCAGCCATGAGCTGCGCTTGCTGCAGCCTGTCGGCAGATCGGCCGCCAGGAGCGAGTTCATGCAGGCAGCCATACCGACAAGGCGCGCGGACGCGATCCGATGGGCGCTGTCGCAAGGCGGCCTTGAAGCTTCAGGTCATTCCTGCAGAGGCTTGCCAAACCCTTCAGAACCCTTCACGCATGCGGCGCGGAGTATAGACGAATCGGTGGCAGAAGGCGACGATCGATGCACAGGCGATATGCCCGGCCACGGAGCGTGGATGACCGAAGCTTGAAAACCCCTTTCATCCGCGAACGCCATGAAATAAAACATGGGCGTGTCGAGGAGAGGCCGCGATCGCCGCCGCTAAGCCCCCTGCCCGCCCGCGACGATCGCCGGCAGATAGACGGCGACGAACTCCGTTGGCATCCTGCGCGGCCGGCCGCTGCTCATTTCGATGCAGACCAGATCCCAACGCCCACGCAAGACGGTCGCTCCGTCGCTCTTGCGCAGCAACTGGAAGCACCGTTGCAGCGTGATCTTGCCGTCGCTGGCGGCGAGCCAGGTGCCGAGGACGAGTTCTTCGCCGAGGAAGCTTGGCAGCAGGTAGTCGTATTCGCCGCGGCGGATCGCCATCGCGCGGTCGAGGCGCTCGTAGTCGGCGAGCGAGAGGCCGATCGCGCCGGAGTGCGCCCAGGCGACGCTCTCGCACCAGCGCACGTAGACCGCGTTGTTGGTGTGCTTCAGTCCGTCGATGTCTTCCGGACCGGGAACGACGGCCATCGTGAAGGGATCGGGGACGTCCCAGGCGAAGGCGGGGGCTTTTTCTTCTTGCATGAGCATTGCTCGTCGGTGGATTGTCCTGCGCGGAAGATCGGAGGAACGAACTGGATCGCCACGCCCTGCGGGCTCGCGATGACGGTTACGGTATCAGCCCCTCTGCATGCACGCCTGGAATAGGTCTATTCCGGTGAGGCAGATCAAGCATGGGATGACGGGGCTGGCCGTTCTCGATCGCCGCGTCCTGTTCGATCGCGCTGACGCGCCTGCGTCGGATTCCGGATCGTCATGCCTTGTGGGCTGACGCCGGAATCATTGCCCCCCTGATGGAAAAACCGCCGCCCGGGTTTTCCCGGTGCGGCGGCTGTTCAGTCAGCGTGCGACAGCGATCAATCGAACTCGATGATCACCTCGTCGACCGACAGGCTCTCGCCCACCTTGCCGACGATCTTCTTCACCTTGCAGTCCTGCTCGGCCTTGAGGATGTTTTCCATCTTCATCGCCTCGATGACCGCAAGCTTCTCGCCGGCCTTCACTTCCTGGCCTTCCTTGACCGCGATTTCACGCAAGAGGCCCGGCATCGGCGAGAGCAGGAAGCGCGACAGATCGGGCGGTGCCTTCGCCGGCATCAGCGCCAGCAGTTCGGCGGCGCGCGCGGTGACGACGGTGAGGTCGATCTGCGCGCCCCAGTGGAAGAAGCGGTACTTCATGCGGTGGCGTTCGAGCTGCAGCGTGAACGGCTCGCCGTTGCAGACGCCGTGCATGATCTGCTCACCCAGGCGCCAGCCGGAGACGATCTCGAACTTGCGGCCCTGGTACTCGATCAGGTAGCCGCCGTCGATCGGACGCGCGACGACTTGGTGCATGACGCCGTCGCGGATGACCACCCAGTCGTCACCGACCTGGCGCTCGTGACCCGGCAGCTGGCCGGAGACGTTGGCGGCGCGGTCCATGAAGCGACGGTGCACGAAGGCGGCGACCGAGATCAGGAAGGCCGGGTCGTCGTGCGGGACCATCGACGCGTCGAAGCCCTTCGGGTATTCCTCGGCGATGAAGCCGGTGTTGAACTTGCCCGACTGGAAGCGCGGGTGCTGCATCAGCGCGGCCTGGAACGGGATGTTGCTGTTGATGCCGCGGATGACGAACGCGTTCAGCGCGTCACGCATGCGCGCGATCGCGTGCGTGCGGTTGGCGCCATGCACGATCAGCTTGGCGATCATCGAATCGTAGAACATCGAGATCTCGCCGCCTTCGTAGACGCCGGTGTCGACGCGCAGCTGGCCGGCGACTTCGGCCGGCGGCTGGAACTTCACCAGGCGGCCGGTCGAGGGCAGGAAGCCGCGGAACGGGTCCTCGGCGTTGATCCGGCACTCCATCGCCCAGCCGTCGCGGCGGATCTCGTCCTGCGTGAACGGAAGCTTCTCGCCGGCGGCGACGCGGATCATCAGCTCGACCAGATCGAGTCCGGTGATCATTTCGGTGACCGGGTGCTCGACCTGCAGACGCGTGTTCATTTCGAGGAAGTAGAACGACATGTCGGCACCGACGACGAACTCGACGGTACCGGCCGACTGGTAGTTCACCGCCTTGGCCAGCGCGACGGCCTGTTCGCCCATCGCCTTGCGCGTCGCGTCGTCGATGAACGGCGACGGCGCTTCCTCGATCACCTTCTGGTGGCGGCGCTGGATCGAGCACTCGCGTTCCCACAGGTAGACCGTGTTGCCGTGCGCGTCGCCGAGCACCTGGATCTCGATGTGACGCGGCTCGACGACGAATTTCTCGATGAAGACGCGGTCGTCGCCGAAGCTGTTGCGCGCTTCATTGACGCAGGAGGAAAAGCCCTCGTGCGCTTCCTGGTCGTTGTAGGCAACGCGCAGGCCCTTGCCACCACCGCCGGCGGAGGCCTTGATCATCACCGGGTAGCCGATCTTCTTGGCGATCTCGACCGCCTCGTCGGGACCGGAGATGGCCTCGTTGTAGCCCGGGATCGTGTTGACGCCGGCTTCCATCGCCAGCTTCTTCGACTCGATCTTGTCGCCCATCTTGCCGACCGAGTAGTGCTTCGGGCCGATGAAGACGATGCCTTCCTCTTCGAGGCGACGCGAGAATTCCTCGTTCTCGGAGAGGAAGCCGTAGCCCGGATGCACGGCTTCGGCGCCGGTCTCCTTGCACGCGGCGATGATCTTGTCCATCACCAGGTACGATTCCTTCGACGCAGCCGGTCCGATACAGACGGCCTCGTCGGCGAGTTCGACGTGCAGCGCGTCCTTGTCGGCTTCAGAATAGACGGCGACGGTGGCAATGCCCATCTTGCGGGCAGTCTTGATCACGCGGCAGGCGATCTCGCCGCGGTTGGCAATCAGAATTTTCTTGAACATGGTTCCTGTCCTATCGCGGCTCACAGCGGGATGTTGCCGTGCTTGCGCCACGGATTTTCAAGCTTCTTGTCGCGCAGCATGGCGAGCGAGCGGCAGATGCGCTTGCGGGTCTCGTGCGGCATGATCACGTCGTCGATGAAGCCACGCGCGCCGGCGACGAAGGGGTTGGCAAACTTGGCCTTGTACTCGGCTTCGCGCGCCGCCAGCTTGGCCGGGTCGTTCTTTTCCTCGCGGAAGATGATCTCGACCGCTCCCTTCGGGCCCATCACCGCGATTTCGGCCGACGGCCAGGCGAGGTTCACGTCGCCGCGCAGGTGCTTCGAGCTCATCACGTCGTAGGCACCGCCGTAGGCCTTGCGCGTGATCACGGTCACCTTCGGCACCGTGCATTCGGCGTAGGCGTAGAGCAGCTTGGCGCCGTGCTTGATGATGCCGCCGTATTCCTGCGCGGTGCCGGGCATGAAGCCGGGAACGTCGACCAGGGTCACCACCGGGATGTTGAACGCGTCGCAGAAGCGGACGAAGCGCGCCGCCTTGATCGAGCTCTTGATGTCGAGACAGCCGGCCAAGACCAGCGGCTGGTTGGCGACGATGCCGACCGGGTGGCCGTCCATGCGCGCGAAGCCGATCACGATGTTCTTGGCGTAGTCGGGCTGGATCTCGAAGAAGTTACAGTCATCAACCATCTTGATGATCAGTTCCTTCATGTCGTACGGCTTGTTCGCGTTGTCCGGAACCAGCGTATCGAGCGAGAAGTCGAGGCGGTCGGCCGGGTCGTTGGTCTTCTCGACCGGCGGCTTCTCGCGGTTGTTCGACGGCAGGAAGTTCATCAGACGGCGCAGCATGTTGAGCGCCTCGACGTCGTTCTCGAAGGCGAGGTCGGCGACGCCCGACTTGCTGCTGTGCGTGACCGCGCCGCCGAGTTCCTCGGCGGTGACTTCCTCGTGGGTGACGGTCTTGACCACTTCCGGACCGGTCACGAACATGTAACTCGAGTCCTTCACCATGAAGATGAAGTCGGTCATCGCCGGGCTATAGACGGCACCGCCGGCACAGGGGCCCATGATCATCGAGATCTGCGGGACGACACCGGAAGCCATCACGTTGCGCTGGAAGACGTCGGCGTAGCCGCCGAGCGAGGCGACGCCTTCCTGGATGCGCGCGCCACCCGAGTCGTTGAGACCGATCACCGGCGCGCCGACCTTCATCGCGTGGTCCATGATCTTGCAGATCTTCTCGGCGTGCGCTTCGGAGAGCGCGCCGCCGAAGACGGTGAAGTCCTGCGAGAAGACGAAGACGAGGCGGCCGTTGATGGTGCCGTAGCCGGTGACGACGCCGTCGCCCGGAATGAGCTGGTCGCCCATGCCGAAGTCGTTGCAACGATGCTCCTTGAACATGTCCCATTCCTCGAAGGAATCGGGATCGAGCAGGAGCTCGATGCGTTCGCGGGCGGTCAGCTTGCCCTTCTTGTGCTGGGCGTCGATACGTCTCTGGCCCCCGCCGAGGCGTGCCGCGGCGCGCTTCTCGTCGAGCTGGCGGATGATGTCGTGCATGAATTGCTCCCTAAATTCGAATTCGGAATCAGCGAACCTGCAGATGGTCGAGCAGGGTTTGCGCGGCTGCGGAAGGTGTTGTGCGCCCCGCCGCGACGGCCGCGGAAATGGTTTCCAGGTCGGCGCGCACCGCGGGGTGCGCGAGAAAACGGTGGCGCAAGCCGGAATCGATCTGCGCCCACATCCAGTCTAGAGCCTGCCGGCGGCGGCGGTCGGCGAATTCGCCGCAGCCTTCCATGGTGGCGCGATAGCGCTCGATCTCTTTCCAGAAGGCGTCGATGCCCTGCTTCTGCAGCGCCGACAGGGTCAGCACCGTCGGTCGCCACTGGGCGTGCATCGGTCGCAGCATGTGCATCGCCATCTGCATCTGGCTGCGCGCGAGTGCGGCGGCGCGCGGGTCGATGTCGGCCTTGTTGATGACGACGAGGTCGGCGATCTCGACGATCCCCTTCTTGATCGCCTGCAGGTCGTCGCCGGCGTTCGGCAACTGCACGAGGACGAAGACGTCGACCATGCCGGCGACGGTGGTCTCGCTCTGGCCGACGCCGACGGTCTCGACGACGATCACGTCGAAGCCGGCCGCCTCGCAGACGAGCATCGCCTCGCGCGTCTTCTCGGCGACACCGCCGAGGCTACCGGCCGAGGGACTCGGGCGGATGAAGGCCTCCTCGCGCTGGCAGAGGCTCTCCATGCGCGTCTTGTCGCCGAGGATCGAGCCGCCGGAGATGGTCGACGACGGATCGACGGCGAGCACCGCGACGCGGTGCCCCTGATCGAGCAGGTGGTTGCCGAGCGCCTCGATGAAGGTCGATTTGCCGGCGCCCGGCGAACCGGAGATGCCGATGCGGATCGAGCGGCCCGAGTGCGGCAGCAGCTCGGCGATGACCGCGCGTGCGCGCTGCTGGTGGTCGACGCGGGTCGACTCGATCAGCGTGATCGTCTTCGCCAGCGCGCGGCGCTGGCGCGCGACGACGCCGTCGACCAGGGTCTGGTCGACGGGCGATAGTGGCTTGCGGGGCTCGCTCATTGCAGCGGGCCTTGGATCGATCAGTCGGTGCTCTTGCGGATTTCGTCGAGGACGCGGCGTGCCGAATCCTCGATCCGGGTTCCCGGACCGAACACGGCACGGACGCCGTTCTGGAACAGGAAGGCGTAGTCCTGCGCCGGGACGACACCGCCGACGAAGACGATGATGTCTTCGGCGCCCTGGTCCTTGAGCGCCTTGACCAGCGCCGGTGCCAGCGTCTTGTGGCCGGCGGCGAGCGTGGACATGCCGATCGCGTGCACGTCGTTCTCGATCGCCTGGCGAGCGGCTTCTTCAGGGGTCTGGAAGAGCGGACCGACGTCGATGTCGAAGCCGAGGTCGGCAAAGGCACTGGCGACGACCTTGGCGCCGCGGTCGTGGCCGTCCTGGCCGAGCTTGGCGATCATGATGCGCGGACGGCGGCCGGTGTCGGCGGCAAACTGCTCGATCTCGCCCTTGAGTGCGTCCCAGTTGGTCTCGCCCTCGAGCACCGCACCATAGACGCCGGAGACGGTCTGCGTCGTCGCGCGGAAGCGGCCCCAGACCTTTTCCAGCGCGTCGGAGACTTCGCCGACGGTGGCGCGCAGGCGCACCGCCTTGACCGCGAGGTCGAGCAGGTTGCCTTCCTCGCCGGCGGCGCAGTTGGTCAGCGCGGCGAGCGCGGCTTCGACTGCGGCGTTGTCGCGGGTGGCGCGGATCTGCGTCAGGCGAGCGACCTGCGCGTCACGCACCGCGTGGTTGTCGATGGCGAGGATGTCGATCGGGTCTTCCTTGGCCAGGCGGTACTTGTTCACGCCGACGATGACGTCCTTGCCCGAGTCGATGCGTGCCTGCTTGTCGGCGGCACATTCCTCGATCTTCAGCTTCGCCCAGCCCGATTCGACGGCCTTGGTCATGCCACCCATGGCCTCGACTTCCTCGATCAGCGCCCAGGCCTTGTCGGCGATTTCCTGGGTCAGCGACTCCATCATGTACGAGCCGCCCCACGGGTCGACGACGTTGGTGATGTGCGTCTCTTCCTGGATGATCAGCTGCGTGTTGCGCGCGATGCGTGCCGAAAACTCGGTCGGCAGCGCGATCGCCTCGTCGAGCGCGTTGGTGTGCAACGACTGCGTGCCGCCGAAGACCGCGGCCATCGCTTCGATCGTCGTGCGCACGACGTTGTTGTACGGATCCTGCTCGGTCAGCGACCAGCCCGAGGTCTGGCAGTGCGTGCGCAGCATCAGCGACTTGGCGCTCTTCGGCGAGAACTCGCTCATGATGCGGTGCCACAAGAGACGCGCGGCGCGCAGCTTGGCGACCTCGAGGTAGAAGTTGATGCCGATGCCGAAGAAGAACGACAGGCGGCCGGCAAAGGCGTCGACGTCGAGTCCGGAGGCGAGCGCGGTCTTCACGTACTCGCGACCGTCGGCGAGCGTGAACGCCAGTTCGAGCGCCTGCGTCGCGCCGGCTTCCTGGATGTGGTAGCCGGAGATCGAGATCGAGTTGAACTTCGGCATGTTCTGCGCCGTGTAGCCGATGATGTCGGAGATGATCCGCATCGAAGGCGCCGGCGGGTAGATGTAGGTGTTGCGGACCATGAACTCCTTGAGGATGTCGTTCTGGATGGTCCCCGAGAGCTTGTCCTGGCTGACACCCTGCTCTTCGGCAGCGACGATGTAGCCGGCGAGCACCGGCAGCACGGCGCCGTTCATGGTCATCGACACCGACACCTTGTCGAGCGGGATTCCGTCGAACAGGATCTTCATGTCCTCGACCGAGTCGATCGCCACGCCGGCCTTGCCGACGTCGCCGGTGACGCGCGGATGGTCGGAATCGTAGCCGCGGTGCGTGGCCAGGTCGAAGGCCACCGAAACCCCCTGGCCACCGGCGGCGAGCGCCTTGCGGTAGAACGCGTTCGATTCCTCGGCGGTCGAGAAGCCGGCGTACTGGCGGATGGTCCACGGCCGCACCGCGTACATCGTCGCCTGCGGTCCGCGCACGAAGGGCGCGAATCCGGGCAGCGTGTCGGCGTTCGGCAGTCCCTCGACGTCGGCCTTGGTGTACAGCGGCTTGACGGCGAGACCTTCGGGAGTGATCCAGGTCAGCGCGTCTACATCCCCGCCGGGTGCCGACTTGGCGGCAGCCTTTTTCCAGGCATCGATCTGCGCGGAGTCGAAATGGGCAGGGGCGGGTGTGTTCGATTGGGACATGACGAAACTTTCAGGAAAGTTCAGTGGTGGCGAGGACCTGCGCTGACGACTGGAAACCGTGCTGCATAAGGACGGGCGCCCGGCGCGAAAAAAGTTGCGCGCTTGACACTCCAAACCCTTGATAATACTGTATCCATAATTATCGACGCAAGGCCACTCCGGACGCACATGCCCGCCAGTAAACGCAAGGTCAGTAGCGAAGCCCCATCCGCCCCTTCGGCGCCGGGCAAAATTCCGCATACGGCGCTCTACCAGGAAGTCGCCGAACGCCTGCGCCAGCGGATTTTCGCGCACCAGCTCGCCCCAGGCGACTGGATCGACGAACAGGCGCTCGCCGCCGATTTCGGCATCAGCCGCACGCCGCTGCGCGAGGCGCTGAAGGTGCTCGCGTCCGAAGGACTGGTGACGCTGAAGCCGCGCCGCGGCTGCTATGTGACCGAGATCTCCGAGCGTGACCTCGACGACATCTTCCCGCTGATGGCGATGCTCGAAGGTCGCAGCGCCTGGGAGGCTGCGAGCAGGCTGCAGGACGAGGATCTGGCGCGGCTCGAGGAGATCCACGCCAGGCTCGAAGCCCATGCCGCGTCGGGACAGGTCGACGGCTTCTTCGAGCTCAACCAGGACTTCCATCGGCTGATCCAGGAGATTTCCGGCAATCGCTGGCTGCTGCAACTGGCGCAGGACCTGCGCAAGGTGCTCAAGCTGACGCGCATGCATTCGCTCACTGTCGACGGCCGCCTGGAGCAGTCGATGGCCGAGCATCAGGCGGTGATGGCCGCGCTGCGCGCGCGCGATGCCACCGCCGCCGAACACGCGATGCGCGACCACCTGCTCGCCGGCCGCAGGGCGATCGCGCGCATCTCGACGCAGCGCAACCCGCCAGGGTGACGCTAACGGGAAACTTTGCACCAATGCCGTGAAACGCGCACATTCGCGGCTGCCGCTCCCACAGCGGCAAGCTGTCGTGGGAGCGCCGGAAGGCCCGAATGCTGGACCTCCCAGGCTGCAGCCCTTCCCCCTGTTCACGGCACTTCATACTACTTTCTAGTCAACGGATAGCACCCACCATGAGCGGCAACATCGTCTGTCAGATCAACAACAACATCGCCACCGTCACCCTCGACAACCCGGGCAAGCTCAACGCCATCGACCTCGGCATGTGGGCCGCACTCGAGGAAACCTTGCGCAGCCTCTCCGCCGACCTGTCGCTGCGCTGCGTGATCCTGCGCGGTGCCGGTGACAAGGCCTTCGCCGCCGGCGGCGACATCGAGGAGTTCCTCACCAAGCGCAACACGCTCGACAACGCCGAGAGCTACCACGGCCAGGTCAGTGCCGCGCTTGAGGCGATCGCCAGCTGCACGCACCCGACCGTCGCCGCGATCAACGGCGTCTGCATGGGCGGCGGCCTCGAAATCGCCTGCGCCTGCGACCTGCGCCTCTCCGCCCAGTCGGCGCGCTTCGGCGCCCCGATCAACCGGCTCGGCTTCTCGATGTACCCGCTGGAAATGGAGGGCCTGCTGCGCCTGGCCGGCCCGGGGACGACGCTGGAACTGCTGCTCGAAGGCCGCATCCTCGACGCCGACGAAGCGCTCGCGCGCGGACTGCTGACACGCGTCGTCAGCGACGCCATGCTCGACACCGAGGTCGAAGCCTGCGCCCGCCGCATCACCGAAGGCGCGCCGCTGGTCGCCCGCGCGCACAAGCAATGGGTCCGCCGCCTGCAACGCGAGGAATCCCTCGGCGCCGAAGAACTGCGCAGTTCCTTCGCCTTCCTCGACAGCGCCGACTACAAGGAAGGCATCAGCGCCTTCCTCGGCAAGCGCAAGCCGAAATTCCGCGGCGAGTGATCAAATTCGGGGACGGTACACTTAATTCTACGAATTAAGTGTACCGTCCCCGAAATTTTATGCTGCTCCAGCGATCCCCCACAGCATCTTCGCCGCCAGCAGCACGAGCAGCACGGCGAAGATGCGCTTGAGCGTGGCCACCGGCAGGCTGTGCGTCAGCTTGGCGCCGAAGGGGGCTGCTGCCATGCTCGCTGCCGCCAGGCAGACGAGTGCCGGCAGATAGACGAAGCCGAGGCTCCACTCGGGTAATCCGGGCCGCCCCCAACCGTTGAAGACGTAGCCGATCGAGGCGCCGATGGCGATCGGCAAACCGATCGCCGCCGAGGTGCCGATCGCGTTCTGCACGCGCACGTTACACCAGGTGAGGAAGGGCACGGTCAGCGAACCACCGCCGATCGACACCAGCGACGAAACGCCGCCAATCACCGAACCGACGCCGAACAGTCCGGCACTGCCCGGCAGTTCGCGCGCGGCCTTCGGCTTCACGTTGAACAGCATCTGCACGGCGACGAAGCAGACGAAGAAGGCGAAGAAGACGGCCAGCGGCTGTGCCGGAACGCGCGCGACGATCAGCGTCCCGAGCAGCGTCCCGCACAGGATTCCCGGCGTGATCGTCACCACCACAGGCCAGAGCACGGCCCCGTGCCTATGGTGCGCGCGCAGGCTGGAAATCGAGGTGAACAGGATGGTCGCCATCGACGTTCCGAGCGCCAAGTGCAGCGTCTCGTCCGCCGGGAAGCCGGCCTGCGCCGCGAACATCATCGCCAGCGCCGGCGTCATCATCAGGCCGCCGCCGATCCCGAGCAGCCCGGCAAAGAAACCCGAGAACAGGCCCAGCGCGAGGTAGGCAAGCACCCAGGTCATGCCAGACCCCCGGGAAAACGGACGCAAAGCAGGAGGACGGGCGAGCGACTGTGCATGGTCGCAGCAGGAGCACCCGGTACGGGAGAGAGTGGGGTCATTGGCAGTTCGTCTTTCGCGCAGGCCAGGCACACATCGCGCGCACCGGGCGTTTTCCGGGAACAGGGGATGGCAGCGGTCGGCCGCTTCGACCTGCCCGGCGGCAGCGGGTTCCGGCGGCTTCGCGCCTTGCAGGGCCGCACAAACGAAAACAGCGCGGAAAACCGAGTTTCCGCGCTGCCGAATGGGGATCCCCGCGAATGCCGTCAGGCCGGCATCCTGAACCTGAGTTCAGAATGGCTACCTCCCTCCCGCTTCAGGCTCACCCGGTAAAGGGCGTGCACAACAGCGGTTTCAACGGTCGGCGGCCGATGCCAACATAGCATTGGTTCAAGGAATATATGACCTTGACGAACACCGCAGGGAAAAAAACCTTGCAACGCGCAGCCAGTACCACTCGGCTGCGCGACTACCCGCTAGAGCACTTTCTCCGGTGACTCGATCACCACGTCGAGAAGTGACTCCATGGATTCGATTCTACGCCGGACCTCTTCAAAATCCAAACCTGTTTGTTTCGCTGCGGCAGCCTCTTCGGCAGCTGCCTGCGCCAGCCGCTCCTGCTCCTGGCGGAACACCAGATGCTCGTGCGCGAGGTTGAGCGCAACCATCACCGCGATGCGCTCGGTGCTGCTGCTCCGGGTCCTCTGCGCAATCTCGCGCATCCTCGCATCGACCAGGGCGACCGAGGCGCGCAGGTTGTCATGCTCTTCCGGCGGACAGGCGACGCTGTAATCCTTACCGAACAGGGAAACGTCGACGAAACGGCTATCTTCAGACATGGTGCGCCCTTCAGAGCTGAATTGAAGGATCGGCGGCGCTGCTGCCCGGCGCGATCAGTTGCTC
The DNA here is from genome assembly GCF_016653115.1 of Rhodocyclus purpureus. Lineage (GTDB taxonomy): Bacteria > Pseudomonadota > Gammaproteobacteria > Burkholderiales > Rhodocyclaceae > Rhodocyclus > Rhodocyclus purpureus. The sequence continues at coordinate 36,342 of NZ_NHRX01000015.1, read as the reverse complement.
GGCGAGCGCCTCGATTCGCGCACGGGCAGTTTCCATGCGCTGCCACGCGAGCGCGCAGTCGGCCTCGGCAGCGGAGAGCTTCAGGCGCAGCTCGGCATTTTCCGCGCGCAGGGAGCGGCACAAGGACACCACCTGGGCGACCTTGCTTTCAAGCGCATCAAGTTCGTTGATCATTCGCGGACTATAGATTTCAGTAGCATCGGCGGTCAAGGGTCACAGCGAGGCCGCTACCGCCCGCGAGTTGCAGCGGCGGGGCCCATCCGCCTGCCCGAGTGTTGCACGACAGCAACACTGTTGCGGCGCCGACGGCACATATCGCCCTCCAGCCACCGGCAGGCGCTGCGAAAGCGTTTATTATAGGGGATCTTTTTGCCGCCAAAGCGCGGCAAGAAGGAACGTGCAAGGTGCTGCGTGCGATTTCTTCGCCGCAGTTAAACGGGAAGCAGGTGCGCGTCCATCGCGGACGCAATGCCTGCGCTGCCCCCGCAACGGTAAGCGAGTGCGGGTGCGTCGATATGCCACTGGGCGATCAGCCTGGGAAGGCGACGCATCAAGACTTGCGAGCCCGGATACCGGCCTGTGCGCGTAGCAGCGGAAGCGTCGCGGGGAGGCGACGCCGGCGAGCGGGCCTCATTGCGTCCATCCGACGGTTCTCCCCCGATGTTTCCATTTCGATTGTCCGGCGTGCGGGGACGCTTGCCGGAATCAGGGAGAACCCATCCATGTCGCAGCATCCCCCTTCCCGGCGCGTCCGCGCGGGAGCCATCGCCACCACCCTCCTTGCAGCACCCGTCGCCGCCGCCACGCTTTTCTCAAGCAAGGTACAGGCTGCCGACAGCGACGCAGTCGTCGTCACCGCCACGCGGCAAGCGACGCGCAGCAACGAGCTGCTTTCCGACGTCTCGGTGATCACGCGCGAGCAGATCGAACAGGCCGGCCAGACGACCATCGAGCAGTTGCTCGCGCAACAACCGGGAATCGAATACTCGGCAACAGGCGGCCCCGGTCAGGGCAGTGGTATCTATATACGCGGCGCCAACAGCAACCACACGCTGCTGCTGATCGACGGGCAACGCATAGGTTCGGCAACGCTGGGGAGCATCAACTTTTCCGGCCTGCCCTTGGCGCAGATCGAACGTATAGAGATCCTGCGCGGACCGGCGTCCTCGCTCTACGGCGCCGACGCCATCGGCGGCGTCATCCAGGTTTTCACCAAGCGCGGCGACGGCCCTGCGCATTTCAACGCCAGCACTGGCTATGGCAGCTACGGAACGAGCGACAGCAATGTCGGCGTTTCGGGCGGCAACGACGTCGTTTCCTACAGCCTGCAGGGCGGCTACTACGATACGCACGGCTTCAACTCCATAACAAACTCAACCAACACGAGCTACAACCCGGATCGCGATGGCTTCACCAGGCGTTCCGTCAGCGGGGGACTGGCGGTGAGACCGGCCCAAGGTCATGAGATCGGACTGAATTTCCTGTCGAGTAACGGCAAGAATGGCTACGATTCTTATTCGTTCACGCCAAAAGTGCCCGCATCGCGAGACTGGCGCGCGGAAACCGATGTCAGCAGTTTCTCCCTCTATTCGCGCAACCGCTTGGTCACCGATTGGACGAGCACCTTGCGCGTCGGAAGGAGCTTGGACGACACGACCAATCGCAGTGACGGGAGGGTTTTCAGTTTCTTCCGCACCGAGCAGGACCAGATATCGTGGCAAAACGATGTCAGACTGCCCGTTGGCAAGGCGCTCTTAGCCGCTGAATACCTCAAGCAACAGATCGCTGGCTCCTCGGGTTTTCTGACGAGTACCCCCTACACGCAGCAGGAGCGCAGCATCAAGTCGCTGCTCGCCGGCTGGAGCGGCAGCCTCGGCAACCATCGCCTGCAGGCCAACCTGCGGCGCGACGACAACTCGCAGTTCGGCGGCAAGACCACCGGCAACGCTGCCTGGGGCTACCAGCTCACCACCGACTGGCGAGGACACGTCTCGTACGGCACCGCCTTCAAGGCACCGACCTTCAACGACCTCTACTATCCACCCGATACCTCGGGCCGCGGCAACCCCGAGTTGAAGCCCGAAAGCGCACGCAACGCCGAGACTGGCCTGGTCTGGGAAAGGGCGGGGCAACGCCTTTCGGCTACTTATTTCAAGAACAAGGTCACGGACCTGATCGATTGGGCTCCGTCGGACCCCGCGGACCCTTGGGGAAAGCCGTGGCTACCGATGAACGTGCACAAGGCCACACTGAGCGGCACCTCGCTCGCCTATTCGGGAAGCATCGGCGGCTTCTCGGGCGGTGTCGTCATCGACCTGCAACGCGCACGTGACGACGAAACCGGCAAGCGCTTGATCAGGCGTGCCGATGAGCAGTTGAAGGCGCACCTAGCCTGGACGAGCGGCACGCTCAAGCTCGGCGGCGAATGGCAACTGGCCGGCGAGCGCTACGAAGACGCGGCGAACACGAAGAAGCTCGGAGGCTACGGACTCGTCAATCTCTTCGCCGAGCGCCGCCTCGACCGCGAGTGGACGCTGTTTGCGCGCGCCAACAACGTCTTCGACAAGAACTACGAGCTGGCACGTGACTACGCCACCGCTGGCGCCAGCCTCTTCGTCGGCGTCCGCTACCAGCAAAAGTAGCCATTCCCGCCCTCTCCGCCGTGCTACGCGGCGGCCCCCCATTTCAGAAATACATTGCCGGCGATCGCTTGTGCGGGCCGGCAAGCGGAGATCGCATGAACATCAACACAGGTGCAGCCGCGGGAGTCACCCTCGCCCTGCTCTCATCCACCCAGGCGCTCGCTGCCAGCGGCGCCGAAGACATCGTCGTCACCGCCACGCGGCAGGAGGCGCGCAGCAGCGAACTCCTCGCCGACGTCTCGGTGATCACGCGCGAGGAGATCGCCGCCGCGGCGCAATCCTCGCTGCCGGAACTGCTGACGCGGCAGCCGGGGATCGAATTCGACGCCAACGGCGGCGCCGGCAGCTCAATGAGCCTCTACATTCGCGGGACGAACAGCGAACACGCGCTGGTCCTGATCGACGGCATGCGCATCAATACTGCCTCGAAGGGACTGGCGAGCCTGTCGATGATCCCGCTCGCGCAGATCGAGCGCATCGAAATCCTGCGCGGCCCGGCCTCCTCGCTCTACGGCGCCGACGCGATCGGCGGCGTCGTCCACATCTTCACCCGGCGCGGCGGCGGCCCGATGGCGTTCAACGCCGAAGCCGGCTACGGCAGCTACGACACTAGCCGACTGTCGGCCGGCATCAGCGGCGAACATCAGGGCTGGCGCTACGGCCTGCAGGCGGCCACCAGCGACACTGCGGGCTTCTCCAACCGCAAGGGCTACAACCCGGACCGCGACGGCTTCCGCGAACAGAGTTTCAGCGGCAATCTCGCCTACCGCATCGACGCCGACAACGAGGTCGGACTGAACGCCTTCGGCAGCGACGGGCGCAACGACTACGACGGCGGCAGGAAGAGCAGTGACCCGAAGTATTCGCCGCAGAGACATTCGCTCGACAACAGTCTCGCCAGCCTCGGCCTCTACTCGCGCAACCGCATCCTGAACAACTGGCAGAGCACGCTGCGCCATGGCTGGACGATCGACGATGCGACCAGCCACACCGACGGCGTCGCGCAAAGCCACTACCGTACCGCGCAGACGCAGACGGCCTGGCAGAACGACCTCACGCTGCCGCTCGGCCGCGCGCTGCTCGCCGCAGAGCGCCTCGAACAGCGCCTGTCGACCTCGGAAAAAGCCTACGACGGCAGGGAGCGCCGCATCGATTCGCTGCTCGCCGGCTGGGGCGGCGCCGTCGGCGCGCAGCGCTGGCAGCTGAACGGGCGTCACGACGACATCTCCGACCTGAACTCGAAGAACACCGGCAGCGCGGCTTACGGCTACCAGTTCACCGACGCCTGGCGCCTGGCCGCCTCCGTGGGCACCGCGTTCAAGGCGCCGACGATGAACGACCTGTACTCCTACGTGAAGGGGATGGGCAAGGGAAACCCTGACCTCAAGCCCGAATACGCGCGCAACCGCGAGCTCTCGCTGCACTACGAGACGACGGCGCACAAGGCTTCGCTGACGTATTTCAGGAACGACATCGAAGACCTGATCGAGTGGGGCTACTTCAGCAGCGGCAGCGAGAAGACCCCGCGCAACGTCAGGGCGGAGATCGACGGCTGGACGCTCGCCTGGCGCGGCGTCTTCGGCGCGCTCTCGCTCCGCGGCAGCCTCGACCTGCAGGACCCGCGCAATGCGCAGACCGGCGAGATGCTGAACCGCCGCGCGCGCGAGCACGGCGTGGTCGGCGCCGACTACGTGCACGGCGCATGGACCTTCGGCGGCGAGATCGTCGGCAGTGGCGCGCGCTTCGACTCGGTCTACGACAAGGACGCCCCTGGCAAGCAGCGCAGCGTGCGCATGGACGCGTACACCTTGCTCAACCTGACCGCCAGCTACCGGATCGACCGTGAGACCTCGCTCTTCGTGCGCGTGAACAACGTGTTCAACGAGGACTACGAGCTGGCCAGCGGCTACGCGACGCCGGGAACCAACGCCATGGTCGGCATCCGCTACGCGCAGAAGTAAAATCGCCCGATGCCCACCCGCCGCCGCGCCGTCCTCATCCTCGCCGTCCTTGCCGCGCTGGCGGGCTTGAGCATTGCGCTGGCGCTGTCGGTGGGCAGCATCGCGGTGCCGCTCGCCGACGTGCTGGCGACGCTGTTCGGTGGGGGCGGCGGCGTCGCCGGCGACGTCGTGCTCAACCTGCGCCTGCCGCGCGCGCTCGGCGGCTTCGCCTGCGGCGCGCTGCTCGCCCTGGCCGGCGCGCTCTTGCAGGTGCTCCTGCGCAACCCGCTCGCCGACCCCTACGTGCTCGGCATCTCCGGCGGCGCCGGCGTCGGTGCGATGCTGGCGATCCTGTTCGGGCTGACGGCCGCCGGGGTGAATGGGCTGGCCTTCGTCGGCGCGCTCGCCTCGATGCTGCTCGTCTTCGGCCTCGCGCACGGCGAAGGCGGCTGGACGCAGACGCGCCTCCTGCTCACCGGGGTCATCGTCGCCGCTGGCTGCGGCGCGGTGGTCGCGCTGATCCTCTCGATCGCCCCCGAACAGAAGCTGCACGGGATGCTGTTCTGGCTGATGGGCGACCTGGCGCAGGGCGGCGACCCGCTGCTGCCGATGATTGCGCTCGTTGCCGTCCTCGGCGTCGCCCTGCCCTTCGCGCGTGAATTGAACCTGCTCGCGCGCGGCGCCGACACCGCGCAGACGCTAGGCGTCGCCGTCGGCCGCCTGCGCAGCGGCGTCTACCTGACTGCTTCGCTGGCGACCGCGATCGTCGTCACCTACGCGGGCTCGATCGGCTTCATCGGGCTGATCGTCCCGCACCTTGTGCGGCTCGCGCTCGGCAACGATCAGCGCCTCTTGCTGCCGGCGTCGGCACTCGCCGGCGGCAGCCTGCTGGTGGTCGCCGACACGCTGGCGCGCACCGTCGTCGCGCCGCAGCAACTGCCGGTCGGCGTGCTCACCGCGCTGATCGGGGTCCCGGTCTTCCTCTACCTCCTGGCGCGCGCGCCGCTGGCGAGACGCTGATGAACGCGACTTCGTCCTCACCGCTGCTCGAAACGCAGGCCCTGACCGTCAGCATCGCCGGCCGGGCGATCTGCACCGGCCTCGACCTTGGCGTCGGCGCCGGCGAAAGCCTGGTCATCCTCGGCAGGAACGGCGCCGGCAAGTCGACGCTGCTGACGACACTGGCCGGACTCAGGCCGCCCGCGAGCGGCGAAATCCTGCTCGGCGGCGAGAGCTACGCCGCGCTCGGTCCCCGCCAGGCCGCACTGCGCCGCGGCTGGCTTGCGCAGCACCGCGACGACGCCTTCGGCGCGACCGCGCTCGAAACCGCGCTCACCGGGCGCCATCCGCACCTCGGCCGCTGGCACTGGGAATCGGCGAGCGACGCCGACATCGCCCGCCGCGCGCTCGCCGCAGTCGGCCTGAAGGGTTTCGAGCAACGCGACGTGCTGACGCTCTCGGGCGGCGAGCGGCAGCGACTCGCCGTCGCCACGCTGCTGGCGCAGTCGCCGCAGCTCTACCTGCTCGACGAGCCGATCGCGCACCTCGACCTCAACCACCAGATCGCGCTGCTCGAACTGTTCGCCGCCGCCGCACGCGCAGGCGATGGCACCGGGCCCGGCGTGATCATGTCGCTGCACGACCCCGGCCTCGCGCTGCGCTTCGCCGACCGCGCGCTGCTGCTCTACGGCGACGGCCGCGCCGAACTCGGTCCGGTCGCCGAGATGCTCACCGCCGAACGCCTGTCGGCGCTCTACCAACACCCGCTGCTCGCCGTCGAGGTCGACGGCCGCACCTCGTTCATCCCGCGCTGACCGACGCCACCCGCACCATGCCGACCGCTGCTCCTGCCCCCTGCGCCTGCCCGGCGCTGTTCATCACCGCGCCGGCCTCGGGCCAGGGCAAGACGACGATCGTCGCCGCGCTCGCGCGCCTGCACACGCGGCTCGGCCGGCGCGTGCGCGTGTTCAAGAGCGGCCCCGACTTCCTCGACCCGCAGATCCACGCGGTCGCCTCGGGACACGACTGTTACAACATCGACCTGTGGATGTGCGGCGAGGCCGACGGTGCCTGGCGGCTGGCCGAAGCCGCGCGCGCAGCCGACCTGATCCTGGTCGAGGGCGTGATGGGGCTCTACGACGGCGAGCCCTCGGGCGCCGAGATCGCCGCGCGCTTCGGCCTGCCCATCCTCGCCGTGATCAACGGTGCGTCGATGTCATCGACCTTCGGCGCGATCGCCTACGGCCTCAAGTACTACCGGGAAGGAACGCAGCTCGTCGGCGCGCTCGCCAACCGGGTCGCCGGCGAACGCCACGCCGAACTGCTGCGCGCGGGACTGCCTGCCGACATCGCCTGGTACGGCTCACTCGCGCGCGACGCCGACGGCGCGCTGCCCGAGCGCCACCTGGGCCTGCTGCCGGCCGCCGAGATCGCCGAACTCGACGCGCGCCTCGACCGGCTCGCCGACCTGCTGGCGCCGACAGAGGCCGCCTCGCTGCCGCCCGCGCTCGACTTCTCGCGCATCGCCGACGCAAAGCCGCCCAGGATCGAGCCCTTGCTCGCCGGCAGGACCATCGCCGTCGCCCGCGACGCGGCCTTCTGCTTCCTCTACCCGGCCAACCTCGACTGCCTGCGCGCACTCGGCGCCGAGCTCGTCTTCTTCTCGGCGCTGGCCGGTGACGACTTGCCCGAGTGCGACGCGGTCTGGCTGCCGGGTGGTTATCCCGAACTGCACGGCGAGCGGCTCTCGGCGCAGACGGCGCTGTGGCAGGCGCTCGCCGCCCACGTCGATTCCGGCAAGCCGCTGCTCGCCGAATGCGGCGGCATGATGTGCCTGTTCGACGGCATCACCGACAAGGCAGGGCAGCGGCACGCGCTGGCCGGCCTCCTCGCCGGCGAGATCATCATGCAGCAGCGACTGGCAGCGCTCGGCATGTGCTCGGTGACGCTTGGCGAAGGAGAATTGCGCGGGCACAGCTTCCACTACTCGCGCGCCGAAACCTCGCTCGCCCCGTGCGCGCGTGCGCTGCGCGCCGACGGCCGGCCGGGCGAGGCGATCTACCGCCGCCAGCGCCTCACCGCGAGCTACATGCACTTCTACTTCCCGTCCAACCCGACCGCAGCGGCGCAGCTGTTCCTGCCGCCGGCCGCGCCCGAGACCTGCCGATGACCGAAGCCAGCACAGTTCCCCCCTGCACGCATCGCTACAGCGACGCCGAGATCGCCGCGCTCTGGCGCGCCCTGCGCGAACGCCGCGACATGCGCCATTTCGTCCCCGACGCCCTGCCCGAAGGGACGATCGAGCGTCTGGTCGAGGCCGCACAGCTCGCCCCTTCGGTCGGCTTCATGCAGCCGTGGCGCTTCATCCGCATCCGCGATCGTGAACTGCGAGCGCGCATCCACGCGCTGGTCGAGGCCGAACGCCTGCGCACCGCGGCGGCCCTGCCCTCGCGCCAGGAGGAGTTCCTGGAGGTCAAGATCGAGGGCATCCTCGACTGCGCCGAAGTGCTGGTCACCTGCCTGATGCCCGGTCGCGAGGCGCACATCGTCGGCCGCCGCACGCTGCCCGAGATGGACGTCGCCTCGCTCGGCTGCGCGATCCAGAACATGTGGCTGGCGGCGCGCGCCGAAGGCATCGGGCTGGGCTGGGTGTCGTTCTACGACCCCGACGCGCTCGCCGCGCTGCTCGGACTGCCGGCAGGCGCACGGGCGCTCGCCGTGCTCTGCATCGGCCGCGTGCGCGAGTTCTACCCGCGGCCGATGTTCGAGGACGCCGGCTGGGGCCAGCGTCTGCCGCTGTCCGCGCTGCTCTTCGACGACGCCTGGCCGGACGAAGCTGCGCCGACGCCGACCGCGTACTGACGGCGGCAAGGCGGCACGGGCGCAACGCCAATTTTGCGTCTGGTGAATCCCCGGCTAAACTTCCGCCTTTCCGACAAACCCCGTCATTCCCCCCGGACCCTGCCGCATGCTCGAAGCGTCGAACCTGGAATGCGTGCGCGGCGAGCGCCGCCTGTTTGCCGGCGTCGGTTTCCGGCTCGACGCCGGCGAACTGCTGTCGCTGCAGGGCGCCAACGGCGCCGGCAAGACCAGCCTCCTGCGCATGCTGTGCGGGCTGACGCCACCGGCCGCCGGCGAAATCCGCTGGCGCGGGCAGCCGATCGAGAAGCTCGGCGGCGAGTTCCGCGCCGAACTGTGCTACCTCGGCCACCACAACGCGATCAAGGAAGAACTGACGCCGCTGGAGAACCTGCTCACCTCGGCGCGGCTCTCCGGCGAGACGCTCGACGAGGACACTGCGCTCGACTCGCTGGAAACGGTCGGCCTTGCCGGTCGCGAGGACCTCGCCTGCCGCTACCTGTCGCAGGGGCAGAAGCGGCGCGTCGCGCTGGCGCGCCTGGTGCATGAGCAGCGCGCGCTGTGGATCCTCGACGAACCCTACGTCGCGCTCGACGTCGCCGCGGTGGACATGGTCGCCGGCTTCATCGGTGCCCACCTGCAACGCGGCGGACTCGCGGTGCTGACGACGCACCAGCCGGTCGCCGTCGCCGCCGGCAAGGTCCGCGAACTGCGGCTGGGCCACTGAGATGATCGCGCTCCTGAAAACGGTGGTCGCCCGCGACCTGCGCCTGGCCATGCGCCGGCAGGCGGACATCGTCTCGGCGCTGTTCTTCTTCATCATCGTCGTCAGCCTGTTCCCGCTCGGCGTCGGCCCCGAGGCCGAACTGCTGCGCCGGCTTGCTTCCGGCGTGCTCTGGGTGGCGGCGCTGCTGGCGACGATGCTCTCCCTGCCGCGCCTCTTCGCCGACGACTTCCGCGACGGAACACTCGAACAGATGGCGCTCTGCCCACAGCCGCTGGCGGTCGCGGTGTTCGGCAAGACGCTCGCGCACTGGCTTTCCTCGGGGCTACCGCTGACGCTGCTGGCACCGCTGATCGGCCTGCAGTTCGACCTGCCGGCAGACGCGGTGCTGACGCTGGTGATCGGCCTGGCGATCGGCACGCCGGCACTGTCGGCGATCGGCGCCATCGGCGCGGCGCTGACCCTCGGGCTGCGCGGCGGCGGCGTCCTGCTGTCACTTCTGGTGCTGCCGTTGTACATTCCGGTATTGATCTTCGGCGCCGGTGCGGTCGAGGCGACGATTTCGGGTCTCGGCGCCGAAGCGAACCTCTCGATCCTGGCGGCGCTGTCGCTCGGCGGGCTGTTCTTCGCGCCGTGGGCGACCGCCGCCGCGCTGCGCATCGCGCTCGAATGAGGCAAGGGACGAGCGCTTACCGGCGGCAGGCGCCGGACATTCAGGTAAGGATTCGATGAGCAACGGTCTTCTCAACTGGTTCAAGTACGCTTCGCCGCAGAGCTTCTATCCGCTCGCGGGCAAGATGATCCCCTGGTTCTGGGCGCTCGCCGCCATCTTCGGCGTCGTCGGCCTCTACATCGGCTTCTTCGTCGCGCCGACCGACGCGCAGCAGGGCGAGGGCTACCGCATCATCTTCCTGCACGTCCCCGCGGCGTGGATGTCGATGTTCATCTACCTGGTGATGGCCTTCTGGGCGGCGATCGGGCTGATCTACAAGACGCGCCTGTCGGGGATGATGGCGACCGCGCTGGCGCCGACCGGCGCGATGTTCACCTTCCTCGCGCTGTGGACCGGCGCCTTCTGGGGTAAGCCGATGTGGGGCGCGTGGTGGGTGTGGGACGCGCGGCTGACTTCGGAGCTGATCCTGTTCTTCCTCTACGTCGGCTTCATCGCGCTGCAGGCGGCGATCGACGATCCGCGCCGCGCCGACAAGGCGGGGGCGATCCTGGCGCTGGTCGGCGTCGTGAACATCCCGATCATCTACTTCTCGGTGAAGTGGTGGAACACGCTGCACCAGGGCGCTTCGGTCAGCCTGACCAAGGCGCCGTCGATGGCGCAGACGATGCTGTGGGGAATGCTGGTCTGCGCGCTGGCGTTCTGGATGTACGCGATCGCGGTCGCGCTGATGCGCGTGCGCGGCATCATCCTCGAACGCGAACGCAACACCGAATGGGTCAGGCAGGAACTGGCCCGCTGATTGTCGCGCTCAAGCGGGCGCCAACGCCGACCCGCAGGCAAGGAATGAAATGATGGTCTGGAACAGCTTTTCCGATTTTCTGGCGATGGGCGGCTACGGACTTTACGTCTGGGGCTCGGTCGGAGCGACGGCGCTGCTGATGCTCGCCGAGCCGATCATCGTCGCCCGCCGCAACAGCGCGCTGAAGACGCAACTGCAGCGCCAGTTCAACGCCGAGCGCGCCGACCGCGGCGAGCGCAAGGCCCGCAGGAGCCAAGCATGAAACCCCGTCAGCAAAGAATCGCCCTGATCGTCGGCGGCCTCGCCGTCCTCGGCATCGCCGCCGTGCTCGTACTTAACGCGCTGCGGAGCAATCTGGAATTCTCCATTACTCCAACGCAGGTAGCGAGCGGCGAAGCGCCGAAGGATCGCGTCTTCCGCGTCGGCGGCATGGTCAAGGAAGGCTCGCTCGCGCGCGAAGCCGACGGCGTCACCGTGCGCTTCGTCGTCACCGACACCGCGCGCGAGATGACCGTGAACTACAAGGGAATCCTTCCCGACCTGTTCAAGGAAGGCAAGGGCGTCGTCGCGCAGGGCAAGCTCGGTGCCGACGGCGTCTTCGTCGCCAGCGAGGTGCTCGCCAAGCACGACGAGAACTACATGCCGCCGGAAGCCGCGCACGCGCTCGACGAAGCCAGCCGGCGCGCGGTGAACGAACAGGCTGCGCAGAGCCTGAAGCAGTAGCCGTCGGCCGCGCATCAAGTACAACCTCCCCAGATCGCAGACAATGATTCCTGAACTCGGCCACTTCGCGCTGATCTCGTCGCTGTGCATCGCGCTCCTGCTCGGCGTGCTCGCGCTCGCCGGCGCGCAGCGCAACCGGCAGGCGTGGATCGCGCTGGCGCAGCCGGCAACCTACGCCTTCACGCTGACCCTGCTGTTCGCCTACGGCTGCCTCACCTGGGCCTTCGTCTACAACGACTTCTCGGTGCGCTACGTCGCCGAGCACTCGAACTCGCTCTTGCCGCTCGCCTACCGCATCGCCGGCGTCTGGGGCGGGCACGAGGGCTCGCTGCTCCTGTGGGCGCTGATGCTCGCCCTGTGGATGCTCGCCGTCGCGCTGCTCTCGCGCGGGCTCGAGGACCGCATGCGTGCGCGCGTGCTCGGCACGCTCGGGCTGGTCGCCGCCGGTTTCCTGCTCTTCCTGCTGGTCACCTCGAACCCGTTCGAGCGACTGCTGCCGGGTGCCGAGGAAGGGCGCGACCTCAACCCGCTGCTGCAGGACCCGGGGCTCGTCATCCACCCGCCGATGCTCTACATGGGCTACGTCGGCTTCTCGGTCGCCTACGCCTTCGCCGTCGCTGCGCTGCTCTCGGGCCAGCTCGACGCGGCCTGGGCGCGCTGGTCGCGGCCGTGGACCACGGCCGCCTGGGTCTTCCTGACCATCGGCATCGCGCTTGGCTCGTGGTGGGCCTACTACGAACTCGGCTGGGGCGGCTGGTGGTTCTGGGATCCGGTCGAGAACGCCTCGTTCATGCCCTGGCTGGTCGGCACCGCGCTGATCCACTCGCTGGCGGTCACCGAGAAGCGCGGCAGCTTCAAGAACTGGACCGTGCTGCTGGCGATCTCGGCCTTCTCGCTCTCGCTGCTCGGCACCTTCCTGGTCCGCTCGGGCGTGCTCACCTCGGTGCATGCCTTCGCCTCCGACCCCGGACGCGGCATCTTCATCCTCGCCTTCCTCGTCGCCGTGATCGGCACTTCGCTCGCGCTGTTCGCCTGGCGCGCGCCGAAGGTCGGACTCGGCGGTCGCTTCGGACTCGTCTCGCGCGAGTCGATGCTGCTCACCAACAACGTGCTGCTCGTCGTCGCCTGTTCGTCGGTGCTGCTCGGCACGCTCTACCCGCTCGCCGTCGACGCGCTCGGGCTCGGCAAGCTGTCGGTCGGCCCGCCCTACTTCAACACCGTATTCGCGCCGATCATGGCGCCGCTGCTCTTCCTGATGGGCGTCGGCCCGTTCGCGCGCTGGAAGAACGCCTCGCTCGGCGAGCTCGTGCGCACCCTGCGCGTCGCCCTCCTCGTCGCCATCGTCGTCGGCTGCGCGATTCCCTTCCTCTACGGCACCTGGTCGCCGCTGGTCGCCTTCGGCCTGGCGCTGGCCGCGTGGATCGCGCTCGGCGCGCTGCAGGGCATCGTCGAGCGCGCGCAGGCGACGCGTGCCGGCGGCTCGCTCGTTGCCGCGCTCGCACGCCAGCCGAAGAGCTTCTACGGCATGCAGCTCGCGCATCTGGGCGTCGCCGTCTTCGTCGTCGGCGTGACCATGGTCAAGGGCTACGAACAGGAAAAGGACGTGCGCATGGAAGTCGGCGACACGGTGACCGTTGCCGGCTACACCTTCACCTTCAAGGGTGTCGAGCAGCGGCGTGGCCCCAACTACCTGGCGCTCGCCGGCGAGGTCGAGCTGTCGCGCGACGGCCGCATGCTGCGCACGCTCTACCCGGAAAAGCGCAACTACGCGTCGTCGTCGATGCCGATGACCGAAGCGGCGATCGACAGTGGCTTCCTGCGCGACGTCTATGTCTCGCTCGGCGAACCGATCGACCGCCAGAACGTCGCCGGTGCCTGGGCGGTGCGCGTCTATTACAAGCCCTTCGTCGACTGGATCTGGGGCGGCTGCGGACTGATGGCGCTCGGCGGCCTGCTGGCCATGCTCGACCGCCGCTACCGCGTGCGCGCGCGTGCCAAAGCTCCCGCTGCCAACGCGCTGGCCGCAGGTGCCTGAATCAGGAGAACTCAGCAATGAATCGCTTCGCCTGGCCGCTCGTCGGCTTCGTCGTCCTCGTCGTCCTGCTCGGCGTCGGCCTGACGCTCAACCCGCGTGACGTTCCCTCGCCTCTGGTCGGCAAGCCGGCGCCGGCATTCACGCTGAAGCAGCTCGGCGACGCCGGGAAGACCTTCTCGCCTGAAGAGATGCGCGGCAAGGTCTGGCTGCTCAACGTCTGGGCGTCGTGGTGCGTCACCTGCCGCCAGGAACACCCGGTGCTCGTCGACTTCGCGCGGACGCAGAGCGTGCCGCTGGTCGGCCTCAACTACAAGGAACTGCGCGGCGACGCCGCCGTCGACATGAGCCGCGTCGACGCCGCCACCGAGGAAAGTGAAGCGCGCGAGCGCGCCACGCGCTGGCTTGCCCAGCGCGGCGACCCCTACGCGCTCACCGCGCTCGACCTCGACGGCCGCGTCGGCATCGACTACGGCGTCTATGGCGTCCCCGAAACCTACGTGATCGACAAGGCCGGCATCATCCGCATGAAGCACACGGGGCCGATCACCCCCGACGTGCTCTCCGGCAAGATCCTGCCGCTGGTCGCGGAGCTGTCGAAATGAAGCCGCGCCTCGCCTCGCTCCTGCGCGCGTTCGTGTTCGCGCTGCCGCTGCTCATGCTGGCGCCGCTGCCGTCCACGCTGCAGCCCATCCCTGCGGCGCTCGCCGGCGAGGCGGCGCCGCTCGCCGAGGACGAAGCGGTCGAGAAGCGCCTGATCGCGATCTCCGAGGAACTGCGCTGCCTCGTCTGCCAGAACGAATCGCTGGCCGGTTCGCAGGCCGAACTGGCCAACGACCTGCGCCGCGAAGTGCGCACGCTGATCAAGGCCGGCAAGAGCGATGCCGAGATCAAGGAATTCCTGGTCAGCCGCTACGGTGACTTCGTCCTCTACCGGCCGCCGGTGAAGAGCACGACGCTGCTGCTCTGGGCCGGTCCCGGCCTGCTGCTGCTGATCGGCCTGTTCGCGCTGTTCCGCTACCTGCGCCGGCGCAACGCGGCGATCGCGACGACGCCGCTCTCGGCCGACGAAGCGCGCCGTGCCGAAGCCCTGCTCAACTCCGGAACCGCCGAGCGCAAGCAGCCATGACCCAATTCCTCATCTTCGCCGCGCTGCTGATCGGCGCCGCCGTCCTGATCATGGCGCTGCCGCTGCTGCGCCGCGCCGCGCGCCCGGCCGACCTCGCGGCGCAGGCCGCCGAGCGGCGTGCCGCCAACCTCGCGATCCTGCGTGACCAGCTCGCCGAACTCGACAACGAGCGCAAGGAAGGCACCCTCTCGGACGCCGATTTCGCACAGGCGAAGGACGAGCTGCAGCGCCGCCTGCTCGAGGAAACCGAGGCCGGCGAAGCCGCGCCTGCCGCTACCGCCAGCGGCCGCAACTCGGCACTGTTCCTGCTGCTTGCGCTGCCGATCGCCGCCGCCGCCGGCTACGCGATCCTCGGCGAGCCGCGCGCGCTCGACCCGACGATGACGCAATCGGCATCGCGCGCCGGCGAGCAGCAGCTGCAGGGGCTGATCGACCAGCTCGCCGAACGCCTCAAGCAGAATCCCGACGACGTCGAGGGCTGGGTGACGCTGGCGCGCACCTACAAGACACTCGGCCGCTTCACCGAAGCCGCCGCCGCCTACGCGCGCGGCGGCCGCCTGCTCGACGAGAACACGCAGCTGCTGACCGACTACGCCGAGACACTGGCGCAGATCGCCGGCGGCAGCCTGCAGGGCCGGCCGCAGGAACTGATCGCCAAGGCACTGTCGATCGACCCGGACGACCCGCAGGCCTTGCTGCTCGCCGGTGCCGCTGCCAGCGAGCAGGGCAAGTTTGCCGCCGCCGCCGACTACTGGGAGCGCCTCGGCAAGCAGATGGACCCTGACTCCGAGGAAGGACGCACCGTCGCCGGAGCGGTCGCGCGCGCGCGTGCGGCCGCCGCCGGGCATGAGCCGACGCAGGAGGCCGCGCAAAATACCGCGCAAAATACCGCGCAGCCCGCAGCAGCGAACCGCTCCGTCAGCGGCGAGGTCAGCATGGCGCCGGCGCTCGCCGCCCGCGTCAAGCCCGACGACGTGGTCTTCGTCTTTGCCCGCGCCGAGGACGGCGAACGCCGCCCGCTCGCCGCGCTGAAGGGCAGCGCTGCCGAGTTGCCGCTCAAGTTCAGCCTCGACGACGCCGCGGCGCTGCCCGGTGGGCGCAAGCTGTCGGAAGTGGACAAGGTGACGATCGAGGCGCGCGTCGCCAAGTCCGGCGCTGCGCAGAAGACGAGCGGCGACCTCTACGGGCGGCTGACCAGTGTGAAGACGGGAAGCAAACAGCTCGTGCTGGTCATCGACCAGGTGGAGCCTTAACGCCCTGGCGCCAGGCCGATGCCCGAGGTCCCGCTCGCCTGGCGGCTGTCCTGCAAGCTCGCCGTCGCCGCCTTGGCCTTACTCCCGGCGCTCCTTGGCACATCCCTCCCTGCCACGGCGGCCTCTTCGACGCTCAGGCTGACGCTGAACGAGCGCACGGTCAGCGTCGACATCCACGTCCCCGCCGCGACTGCGCGGGACGCGGTGGTGCTGGTCCATGGTTTCACGCGCACGCGGGCGACGATGGCCGGACACGCAGCGGTACTGGCGCAGGCCGGACTGCTCGCGGTCGCACCGGACCTGCCCTACGGCCTCAGCGCGCACGACAATGCAGAGGCGCTCGCCGAACTGGTCGCGATGCTCCGCCAAGGCAGCCTGGACACCGAGTTTCCGCAGGCGCCGGTCGCCCGCGTCGTCCTCGTCGGCTACTCGGCCGGCGCCATCGCCGCGCTGCTTGCGGCGACGAGTCCCGGCGTGGTCGGCTACGTCGCGCTCGACCCGATCGATTATCCGGGTGGCGAAGGCCTCGCCGCGGCGCGCAGGCTGAAGGTGCCGGCGGTCCTGGTGCACGGCCCGCCGTCGCTGTGCAACCTCTTCCGCCTCGCCGCGCCCTGGGCGGACGCCCTGACGGCGCTGGTCGCCGACCGTTCGCTCGAAGACGCCGGCCATTGCGACTTCGAGTCACCCACCAACCGCGGCTGCACCTGGTTCTGCGGCGAAGCCGATCCGCTACACCAGGGGAAGGTGAGCGCAGCCCTGCGCGAAGCCGTCGAGCGGCTGTTGCCGCGGGAAGCGACTGTGGCCGGCGAAGCCGCCGGCAACTGAGCGGCCCGGAGCGAGCGACGACCCGTAAACAGCCGGCAACCTGCGTGTGTTCTGATCGCCAACGAGGCCAGGGCCGCCGCTGCGCTCGCTGCAGCCGGACGGCGTTTCCCATGTAGCGCAACTGCTATAGTTAGACATGAGAACGACATCCCCTGGGTCGACCACGTCGGGTCGCCTCGACCCGACCAATGCACGGGAGGAAATCGGTGAAGCTCAAGGAAATACGCGTCATTGCCGAGTCGGTCGGCGTTCGCTCGAAGGCACGCAGGAAAGCCGACCTGATCAAGGCGATCCAGATTGCCGAAGGTAATTTCGATTGTTTCGCCAGCGCCGGCGAGCAGCAGTGCGACCAGCCCGAGTGCTGTTGGCGCGAGGACTGTTTCGAGTCCGCGCGCTGAGCGCCTTGCGCGCCCGCGCCAGCCAGGCCGGCTCATCCCCAGTCAGTTCGGTGACTTTCCAGAAAGGAGCCTGCCATGACCCCAATGAAGACGGCGCCGCGTGATCTGGCCAGCAGCGCCTCGGCCACCGCGACGCGCACTCCGGCGATCCAGAAGAACCCGCTGGACATCAAGGTGCTGGCCGCCATCGCGCGCAGCACCTCGTCGGTTTCGCCGATGTCACTGCTGCTGCCGATGCTCGACTGGGTAGGCCATCTCGCGGTCTCGCCGGGCAAGCGGATCGAACTGGCAAGCCTCGCCTACGAGCAGTGGCTGCAACTCATGCGCTATCTCGCCAGCAGCGCGCGGCAGGAAAGCGACGCAGAGCCGCCGCCAGCACAGGACAGGCGCTTCGCCGAACCCGTCTGGCAGACCTGGCCGTTCAACCTCATGCACCAGAGTTTCCTGCTTGCCGACGCCTGGTGGCAGGCGGCGACGATCGGCGTTCCCGGCGTCTCGCGC
This sequence comes from Rhodocyclus purpureus, assembly GCF_016653115.1. Taxonomy (GTDB): domain Bacteria; phylum Pseudomonadota; class Gammaproteobacteria; order Burkholderiales; family Rhodocyclaceae; genus Rhodocyclus; species Rhodocyclus purpureus. Next base: position 18,845 of record NZ_NHRX01000015.1, on the reverse strand, counting down.
CACCACGAGCACGTCGTCTCCTTCTTCGCCCGACAGCTGCTCGACGTGCTGTCGCCTGGCAACTATCCCCTGGGCAATCCGCTGGTGCTGCGCAAGACGATCGAAAGCGGCGGCATGAACCTCTACCGCGGCCTGATGAACGCGCTCGACGACTTCCAGCGCCTGGCCGCCAACCAGCCACCGGCAGGGGCCGAGGCCTTCGTCGTCGGCGGCAACGTCGCCGTCACCCCGGGCCAGGTCGTGCTGCGCAATCCCCTGATCGAACTGATCCAGTACTCGCCGACGACCGCGGAAGTGCATCCGGAACCGGTGCTGATCGTCCCGGCCTGGATCATGAAGTACTACATCCTCGACCTCTCTCCAGGCAACTCCCTGATCCGCTATCTGGTCGAGCGCGGACACACGGTGTTCTGCATCTCGTGGAAGAATCCGGGGGTCGAGGAGCACTGCCTCGGCATGGACGAGTACCTCGAACTCGGCTTCGAAGCGGCGCTGGCGGCGGTGAATGCGATCGTTCCGGAGCGCAAGGTACACGCCGCGGGCTACTGCCTCGGCGGGACGCTGCTGGCTATCGCCACGGCGGCGATGGCGCGCGACGGCGACCAGCGCCTCGCCTCGATGACGCTGTTCACGGCGCAGACCGACTTCACCGAACCCGGCGAGCTCGCGCTGTTCATCGACGAGAGCGAAGTGAGCATGCTCGAAGCGCAGATGCGCGAGACCGGCTACCTCTCCGCCGGACAGATGGCCGGCGCCTTCCAGATGCTGCGCTCGAGCGACCTGTTGTGGTCGCGCATGGTCCAGGAGTACCTGATGGGCGAACGCAGCCCGATGAACGACCTGATGGCCTGGAACGCCGACACCACGCGCATGCCGGCGCGCATGCACGCGCAGTACCTGCGCCGCCTTTTCCTCAACGACGATCTCTCGGAGGGCCGCTACCCGGTGCGCGGCAAGCCGGTGGTGCTGACCGACATCGACACGCCGATCTTCGCGGTGGCGACGCTGACCGACCACGTCGCGCCGTGGCGTTCGGTCTACAAGATCCACTACCTGACGCCGACCGAGGTCACCTTCGTCCTCACCAACGGCGGCCACAACGCCGGGATCGTCAACGAACCCGGCCGGCCGCGCCGCCACTACCGGATCCGCGAACGTCCGGCCGACGCCAACTACCTGCCGCCCGACGACTGGCTGGAGAAGGCGCAGCGCCATGAAGGTTCGTGGTGGCCGGCCTGGTCGGAGTGGCTGCAGGCACGCTCGGGCAAACCCGCAGCCCCACCGCAACTCGGCGCCGCCGACTATCCGCCGCTCGGCGACGCGCCGGGGACCTACGTGCATGAGAAGTAAGGCAGGCTTCCCGGCTTGAACCCGCAAGTTCGCCACGAAATCCACGAAAAAACACGAAATCATGCACAGGATTCGACGCGAGCAGGCGTGAACTGATGGCTTGAGCACGCGACGAAAAGCCCGTGTTTCGTCGCTTTCGTGTCTTTCGTGGCTGAAAAGAGTTTTCAGGCAGTAGCGGAAGCGGTGCTCAATGGGCGAAGCGGAAATCTGCCGCTGCGTGCGAGCGCCAGCCGCTGTCGCCGGTGAGTTCGAGCACCTGCGTGTGGAACGGCAGGATGCTCGAACGGTGACCAACGCTGACCAGCGTCGTCCGGCTGTCGACCAGCTGGCGATAGAGCGCCGACTCGTTGGCGACGTCGAGCGCGCTGGTCGCCTCGTCGAGGATGGCAATGCGCGGCCGGGTCAGCAGCAGGCGGGCGAAAGCGAGTCGCTGCTGCTCGCCGACCGAGAGCAGCTTGTGCCAGGCGAGCACGGCTTCGAGTCCGCCGCTGCGCTCGGCCAGGTCCGGCAGCTTGACCCGCACGAGCACGTCGAGCAGTTCGGCGTCGGTGAACACGCGCTCGCGCCAGGGGTAGAGCAGTTGCGCGCGCAGGCTGCCGAGCACCATGTACGGCTGCTGCGGCAGGAACAGGATGTCTTCGGGCGGCGGGCGAAAGACCGTGCCGCTGCCCGCATACCAGAGGCCGGCGATGGCGCGCAGCAGCGAACTCTTGCCGCAACCGCTCTCGCCGACGATGAGCAGCCCCTCGCCCGTCTTCACCGTGATCGACAGATCCCTGACCAGGACCCGCCCGCCGTCGGGCGTATGCAGGCTGAGGCCCCTGAGCGCGAGCTGCTGCGCCGGCACCGAGCGTATGGTGCTGCCTGCGGCGCGCTGGCTGCCGGACTGTCCCGAGATGAAGTTCGCGAAACTGTCGAGACGCTCGATGCCGGCCGCGAAGCGGCTCAGCCCCTCGAAATTCTCGACGATCAGCGAGATCGCGCCGAGCACCGCGGCGAAGGCCCCCGCCGCCTGGACGGCACGGCCGACTTCGAGCTCGCCCGAGATGACGCGCGCGGCGATGATCGCGCTGGGAATGACCAGGGTAAACAGGCTGTAGGCGTGCTGGAACAGGTTCAGCGCAAGCTGGCCACGGATCAGTGTGAGGAAATTCCTGAACGCCTCGCCGAAGCGGCGCTTCACCTCGTCCAGTTCCTGCGCCTCGCCGCGATAGAAGGCGATCGATTCGGCGTTCTCGCGCACCCGGACGAGTCCGAAGCGGAAGTCGGCCTCGCGGCGCAACTGGTTGAAGTTGAGCTTCATCAGGCGCTGGCCGAAGACGAAGATGACGATGCTCGTCCCCAGTCCCGCATAGACGACGAGGAAATAGACGAGTTCGTGCGAGATCGACCAGAGCACGCTGGAAAAGGCGACCAGTTGCAGCAGTGAACCGACGATGATCAGCAGGAAGAAGAGCGAGCGCTGGGTGAAGGTGGCGATGTCCTCGGCGATGCGCTGGTCGGGGTTGTCGATCCCCTCGCGGCTGTTCAGCTCGTAGAAATGCCGCTGGCTGAAGTAGCGGTCGAGGAAACGGTGCGTCAGCCAGCGCCGCCAGTGGATGCCGAGCCGGTCGCGAACGTAGTAGTAGGCGCCGTAGATCGGCACGACGACGACGAGGAGGACGAGGCAGAACCTGATCGCCGTCCAGAAGCGATCCTCGTCACGCGCGGCCAGCGCCGAAGTGAATTCGCCGGTCTGCTCGTTGAGGAGGACGGCAAAGCCGGTCTGGCCAAGCAGGAGCAGGACCAGCAGCGCCAGCAGCCCCCAGGCTTTCCATCGCTCCTCGTTGCGCCAGAAAGGCCAGGCAAGACGCCAGAAACGCTTCCAGAGGTGGTGACCGGCGCTGTCCATGCTTGCCTCGCGGACCGACCGGCTCGATCAGGGGATGCCTTGCCTCATGACGGGTCGCCAGTGCTCGCAGCGACGCTCAGCGCCCGCTGTCCGCCGCAGGATCCGCTGCCGGGTGGGATCCCTTGGGTGACGGCGCAGCCCGCCCTGTCCTCGTCTGCCCGAAGACGTAGCCCGCCAGCGCGCCGAGAATGCCGATCGGCGCGGTCAGCACCTCGACCGTCGTCGGCGTCATGGTCAGCGCCAGGACGCCGAGGATGATCAGGGCGAGACTTACGATATGCACGATGTCGGCGGAACTCGGCGGCGTCGTCAGCCGGAAGAGGACGACGATGCCGATCAGCGACAGCAGCAGCGCGGCGACGCTGACGATCACGAAAACCTTGAGCTTGAAATCGCGCTCCTGGACCCTGTCTTCGGCATACTTGCGGTCGAGGTCGTTCGCCGCCGGCAGGGGGCTGGCAACGTCGGCCGAGAGGTGCGCCGCGCCTTCGCTCGCCTGCTGCGCGAACGAATATTTCTCGGCGAGTGCCTCGACGGCGCCCTGCGCCGTTGCGGCAGTCCCCTCGACGGCCTGCGCCGCGGACAGGAAGAAGATCGCCAGCAGGAACACGAGCATCCTTTTCATCGCCGGACCTTCCCCTCGCCTTCCAGGCTGCCGAGGATCCCGATGAGTCGCTGGTAATGGGCTTCCTCTTCCACCGACCTTGCCACATTGAGGCGCTTCACGAAGACGGCCTGCAGTTCGCTCCTTTGTGCGGGCGTCATGTGCAAGGCGTCTTCCCGGAACGCCGCGTAGAAATCCTCCTGCGCGAAAGGCGCCTGAACCTGCCGTTGTTGCTGGTAGGTCGGCGCGGCCTGGCGCAGGCTCGGCGGGTTATAGGGATTCAATTCTCCGGCGAGCGCCGCGCCGGCGCCCGCGGCGGCCAGGGCGCAGAAGATGCAGAGCGTACGTGCACGGGCGGGACTGTTCATGGCCTTTCCCTCGCTTGACCACGGCCGGCTCGCGCAGCGGGAGCGGCCGGCACTCAAGGCTCACTTTACGCCGTCGCCATGGCAAGCTCAATACCCGACGAGCATTTTCACGGGCGTGCCACCTGCGCCCGGGAGGCCTCAGGGCAGGAAGAGGCGTGGCAGCACGGCGAGCGCGTTGGCCGAGGTCGCGGCCGCCACGGTCGCCGGCGACACGCCACGCAGTTCGGCGAGCGTCGCGGCGATGCGCGGCAGGCAGGCAGGCTCGTTGCGAGCGCGCCCGAGGAACTCGGGCGGCATGTCGGGCGCATCGGTTTCGAGGACGATCGCGGTGAGCGGCAGCGTCGCCGCGAGTTCGCGCAGGCGCAGCGCGCGCGGCCAGGTCATCGCCCCGCCGAAGCCGAGGCAGAAACCCAGCGCGCTGAACGCATCGGCCTGCTGCCGGCTACCGTTGAAGGCGTGCGCGATGCCACCGCACAGCCCGGCCTTGCCCGCGCCGACGCGACGCAGGGCCGCAAGTACGGCGTCCTGCGCGCGGCGCACGTGCAGCAGCACCGGCAAGCCGAAGTCGCGTGCGATCTTCAGTTGCTCGGTGAAGAAATGCTTCTGCCGCTCGACATCGACGCCGGGGACGAAGAAATCGAGCCCGATCTCGCCGACGGCGACCGGTGGCCGTGGTCCGTCCAGTTCGCGCGCGAGGCGCTCGCGCAGGGCGAGCAGGTCGGCCGCGCCGGCCCGGTCGACGTAGAGCGGATGGATGCCGTAGGCGACGCGGACCTCGGGGAAAGCCTCGGCGCAGGCGCGCACGTCGGCAAAGTTGCCTGCCTCGACCGCCGGAACGACCAGGGTGCCGACGCCGGCAGCGCGCGCACGCGCGGCGACCTCGACGCGATCGGCAGCGAACTCGGCGGCGTCGAGGTGGCAGTGCGTGTCGATGAAGGCAGCCGCCGGCGCCTCGCCGAGGGCAGCCGGCTGCGCAGCGCTCATGCCGCCCCGCTCACGGGCTCGTCACGAGCGTCCCGAAAACGCCGCCGGGCGCTTCTCGAAGAACGCGGCCAGCCCCTCGACGAAATCGGGTTCGGCACCGCAGGCAGCGAAGGACTGCTGTTCGGCGGCAAGTTGCGCCGACAGGGGCGTCGTCAGCGACTGGTTGAGCAGCGCCTTGGTGCGCGCCAGTGCGGCGGTCGGACCGTCGGCCAGGCGCCTGGCCAGTGCGGCGGCCTCGTCGGCGAGTTGCGCGCGCGGGACGACGCGGTTGACGATGCCGAGTTCGGCGGCGCGCGCCGCGTTGAAACGGTCGCCGAGCAGCGCGATCTCCATCGCCCGGCGCAGGCCGACGACGCGCGGCAGCGACCAGGTCGCGCCGCCGTCGGGCGACTGGCCGATCTTGCAGTAGGCGGTGGTGAAATAGGCGTCATCGGCGGCGAGCACGAGATCGGCGGACAGCATCAGCGACAGTCCGTAGCCGGCGGCGGCGCCCTGCACCGCGGCCACGACCGGCTTGGCCATCGTCCGCAACAGTTCGGCCGAGGCGTTGGCGCTGGCGACCACCTGCGAGAAGCACGCCTGGCGCTCTGCCGGCGACAGGACGAACTGCTCGCGGAACCACTTCAAGTCGCCGCCGGCCATGAAGTGGTCGCCCGCGGCACGGACGAGGACGGCGCGCACCCCGGGATCGTAGGCCGCGCGGTCACACGCGGCGCGCAGCCCCTCGATCATCGACTGATCGAGCGCGTTGAGCGCCTGCGGGCGGTTGAGCGTGATCGTGGCAACTGCATCGCGAACTTCGTACAGGACTGCGGTCATGGAACCTCCGGAAGCATGGTTGAAGATGCGCACGCGCAAGTCGGCGTCGCCGTCATTTAATCATGCGCAGCGCTTCGGTGGCCAAAACCTCTGCGCAACGCTTAGTGCCGGAAAGATCCAGAATTACGAACTGGATCGCCACGGGCCTGCGGCCCTCGCGATAACCGCAGGCGGGTGCGTCGTGCCAATTCGCGTCATTGCGAGGCGCGTAGCGCCGTGGCAATCCAGTGCGTACGTCTGAAGCACCACGTTAAGCGCTCACGGCAACGGGCTAGACCTAGCCGACGACGAGTTCGCGGAGGTTCGCGAGCGCCGGGCGACGGCCGCTGACGATGTCGGCGAGGACCGCGGCGGAACCGCAGGACATGGTCCAGCCCAGGGTGCCGTGGCCGGCGTTGAGGTAGAGGTTCGGCAAAGCGGTGCGGCCGACCAGCGGCACATTCGACGGCGTCACCGGACGCAGTCCGGTCCAGAACTCGGGTTCGCCGGCCGGATCGAGGTCAGGGAAGAGTTCGCGCGTGCGCGTCATCAGCGCCTGGCAGCGCACCGCGTTGAGCGAGCGGTCGTAGCCGTTGAACTCGGCAGTGCCGGCGACGCGCAGGCGCTGGCCGAGGCGCGAGAAGACGAGCTTGTGCCCGTCGTCGGTGAGGCTCACGGTCGGCGCGACACTCTTCTCCGACAGCGGAATCGTCGCCGAGTAGCCCTTGCCCGGATAGATCGGCACGCGCAGGCCGAGCGGGCGCAGGAGCAGCGGCGTCTCGGTCGCCAAGGCGACGACGTAGGCGTCGGCGGTGAACAACTGGCCGTCGGCGACGACGCCGGCGACGCGGCCGGCAGCACTCGCCAGCCGCTCGATCGACACCCCGTAGTGGAAGCGCACGCCGCGCTCGGCACAGAGTGCGGCGAGGCGCTGCGTGAAGCGGTGCGCGTCCCCTGACTCGTCGGCGGCGGTGAAGTCGCCGCCGACCAGTTGCGGCCGGATCGCGGCGAGCGTCGGCTCGATGGCGACGCACTGGTCGGCGTCGATGGTGTTGCGCTCGCAGCCGAATTCGCGCATCACCGCCGCTGCCTTCACGGCGCCGGCAAACTCGCGCGGATCGGTGTAGATGTGCAGGATGCCGCGTTCGAGGTGGTCGTATTCGATCCCCGTCGCCGCGCGCAAAGCCTGCAGGCAGTGCCGGCTGTAGAGGGCCAGCTCGACGATGTCGCGGATGTTGGCGCGCGTGCGCGCCGGGCTGCATTCGCGCAGGAAGCGCAGGCTCCAGGCAAACAGCGCGGGATCCCAGCGCAGGCGGAAGAGCAGCGGCGCGTCCTCGCGGCCGAGCCACGACAGCGCACGCAGGGGTGCATGGGGGTTGGCCCAGGGCTCGGCATGCGAGACGGAGATTTGGCCACCGTTGGCAAAGCTGGTCTCGCAGCCCGCCGCCGGCTGGCGGTCGATGACGCAGACCTCGTGGCCTGCCGCAGCGAGATACCAGGCGCTGGTCACTCCGACGACGCCGGCGCCGAGCACGAGCACTTTCACCGTGAATCAGCCCCGTTCGCGAACGATGCGCACGACTTCCGGAATCCGGCGCAGGCCGCGCATCAGACGCGCCAGGTGCGCGCGGTCGGCGACGCCGACGGTGAAGTGCAGCGCCGTGTACAGCCCGGGAGCCTTCTCGTCCATGCTCACTCCCTCGATGTTCGAAGCACCCTCGGCAATCGCAGTGGCGATACGGCCGAGCACGCCGGGCTGGTTCTTCACGCCGACGCGGATGCGCACGTCGAACAGCCGCCCTTGCTCGGGTTCCCACTCGACGTCGATCCATTTCTTCGGTTCGCTGCTGCGCGACTTGCGGATCGCCGGACAGTCGTGCGAGTGGATCAGCAGGCCCTGTCCCTTGCGGATCGAGCCGACCACCGGGTCGCCGGGAATCGGCTGGCAGCAAGGCGCGATCTGTACCGCCATCCCCTGCGCGCCGCGGATCACCAGCGCAGCACGCGGGACATCATCCTCGTGATGCGTCCCCCCCTCCTGCGCCAGCAGGCGCCGGGCGACGACTGCCGCCAGCCGCCGGCCGAGGCCGATGTCCGTATGGATCTCCTTCATCGACTTGTTGCCGGCGTCGCGCACCAGACCGTCCCAACTCGCGACCGGCACGTCGGCCGGGTCGACGCCGAGTGCGCGCAGTTCCTGGTCGAGCATGGTCTCGCCGAGCGCGGCGGACTCCTCGTGCTGCATGGTCTTCAGGAAGTGACGGATCTTGCTGCGTGCGCGCCCGGTCTTGACGTAGGAAAGCCACGCCGGGTTGGGGTTGGCATGCGCCGCGGTGACGATCTCGACCTGGTCGCCGTTGGCCAGTTCGGTGCGCAGCGGCATCAGCTCGTAGTTGATGCGCGCCGCGACGCAGCGGTTGCCGACGTCGGTGTGCACCATGTACGCGAAGTCGACCGCAGTCGCGCCACGCGGCAGCGACATGATCTTGCCCTTGGGCGTGAACACATAGACCTCGTCGGGAAAGAGGTCCACCTTGACGTTCTCGAAGAACTCGGCACTGTCGCCGCTGCTGTTCTGCAGGTCGAGCAGCGACTGGAACCACTTGTGCGTCTGCCGCTGCAGATCGACGCCGGCCTGGTCGCCATCCTTGTACAGCCAGTGCGAGGCGACGCCTTCCTGGGCAACACGGTGCATCGATTCGGTGCGGATCTGCACCTCGATCGGCGTTCCGTAGGGTCCGATCAGGGTCGTGTGCAACGACTGATAGCCGTTGCCCTTCGGGATCGCGATGTAATCCTTGAACTTGCCCGGCACCGGCTTGTACAGGGCGTGCAGGATGCCGAGCGCCAGGTAGCAGTTCGGCACGCTGTCGACGACGACGCGGAAACCGTAGATGTCGAGCACCTGCGAGAACGACAGGTGCTTCTCGACCATCTTGCGATAGATCGAGTACACGCTCTTCTCGCGACCGAAGACCTGGGCCTCGATCTGCGCCTTGCGCATGCACTCGCCGATGTCTTCGAGGATGCGTTTCAGGAGTTCGCGCCGGTTGCCGCGCGCGGCGCGCAGCGCCTTCCTGAGCACGGCAGCGCGCCGCGGGTGGATCAGTTCGAAGGAGATGTCCTGCAGTTCGCGGAAGAGCTTGTTGAGGCCCAGTCGATTGGCGATCGGCGCGTAGATTTCGAGCGTCTCGCGCGCAATGCGGCGGCGCTTCTCGGCGCGGATCGCCGCCATCGTCTGCAGGTTGTGCAGGCGGTCGGCGAGCTTGATGAGCACGACGCGCAGGTCGCGCGCCATCGCCATCAGCATCTTGCGGAAGTTCTCGGCCTGCGCTTCCTCGTAGGACTGGAACTCCATCTTGTCGAGCTTGGAGACCCCGTCGACGAGTTCGGCGACCCCGCGGCCGAAGCGCGCGACGATCTCGGCCTTGGTGAAGGCCGTGTCCTCCATCACGTCGTGCAGGAGAGCGGCGATGATCACCTGCGCGTCCATCTGCCACTCGGCGAGCGCGCCGGCGACCGCGAGCGGATGGGTGACGTAGGGTTCGCCCGAGCGGCGCACCTGCCCGAGGTGCGCAACGATGCTGAAGCGGTAAGCCTCGCGGATCAGCGCGATCTCGTCGGGCTTGAGGTAGCTCAGGCTGTCGATGAAGACGAGGAAAGCCTCGTCCCTTTCCGCAACCTCGAGCGCGGCGAGCGCCGCCGCCGAGAGCGGCTCGCCGTCAGGCAGCGTGGTCGGCATGACGGCACCAAGCCCGGCAGGATTGACCGGCAAAACGGGTGCAGGCGGGTCGGAACCTTCCTGGCGCATCGTCATCAGCGCTGCCGTCTGCCTGCGGATGTCAGGCCTGACCGCGGTTCAGGATTTCGACGCCGACCAGACCGTTGGCCACCTCGCGCAGCGCGATCACGGTCGGCTTGTCCTTGTCCGCCTCGACCATCGGCGACGCGCCGTTGGCGATCTGGCGAGCGCGATAGGTCGCGGCCAGCGTCATCTGGAAACGGTTGGGGATGCGGTGCAGACAATCGTCAACGGTTACTCGTGCCATGAAAGGATACCTTGGAGAATTCAGAACAGGCTGGCGAACAGCCCGGAGTGGCGCTCGCGCTGGGATTGCCAGTCGAGCCGCGAAGCGCGTACCACCGACAGCAGGTCATCGAGCGCGTCGGCAAGTTCGCGATTAATAATAACATAGTCGAATTCGGCAACATGGCGCATCTCCTCCTGCGCCGCCGCCAGCCGCAGCGCGATCGTCTCCTCGCTGTCGGTGCCGCGCCCGGAGAGCCTGCGCGCGAGTTCTTCGAGCGAAGGCGGCAGGATGAAGACGCCGATCGCCTGCGGGAACAGCGCACGCACCTGCGCCGCGCCCTGCCAGTCGATCTCGAGCAGGACATCGCGACCGGCCGCCATCTCGGCCTCGATCCACGGCTTCGACGTGCCGTAGCAGTTGCCATGCACCTCGGCCCATTCGAGGAACTCGCCGGCCGCGACCATCTCGCGGAAACGCGGCAGGCCGACGAAGTTGTAATGCACGCCATCGATCTCGCCGGCGCGCGGGGCGCGCGTCGTGAACGAGACCGACAGGCGAATGCCGGGGTCTCGCTCAAGCAAGAGGCGCACCAGCGTGGTCTTGCCGGCACCGGAAGGCGCGGCGACGATGTAGAGATGACCGGACATCAAGTTCTCCAGCGCCACGGACGGCGCAAAGGGGGCGCGAACCGGCGCGCACAAGGCGTACCGGCACGGGGAGCCGCATTTTAACCCGGCTGGCGCGGCCCTCCGGAAGCGCTGCATGAGCCTGCGCAGGTCGGATGAGAGGTATGGGAGTGCATGGAGAGGGGCGGAGACCGTAACCGTCATCGCGAGCCCGCAGGGCGTGGCGATCCAGTGCAAGGGCTGATATCGGGTCGCCCGAGTTGGCGAGGCCACGAAACTGGAAGAACGAACTGGATTGCCACGGCGCTACGCGCCTCGCAATGACGGCAGCGAATGTCTGCGCTTCATGCTCAAGGGGGCACGACTCGCCATGATCGTTAGCGAAGCGTAACCCGACAAGCGCTCGCAAGTCGGGTTGTGCAGCAATCCTGCGCTGCCGCAGCGCGGCCGGTTTCGGGCCTTACGGCCCTCCCACGGCAGCTTCGAGGCTGTGCGCCCTGAGCAGCCAGCGCGCCTATTCGAGGTTCTGGATCTGCTCGCGCATCTGTTCGATCAGCAGTTTCAGGTCCATCGCCGTCTGCGACACCGCGCTGACCACCGACTTCGAGCCGAGCGTGTTCGCCTCGCGGTTGAGTTCCTGCATCAGGAAGTCGAGGCGCTTGCCGCTGGCGCCGCCGGCCTTGAGCACGCGCTCGACCTCGTCGAGGTGCGTGTTGAGACGCGCGAGTTCCTCGTCGACGTCGATGCGTGCGGCGAAGAGGACGAGTTCGTGGCGAACGCGCTCGTCGTCGACGGCGGCAGCGCCGAGCGCGTCCTGCAGGCGCTGGCGCAGCTTGTCCTGGAAGGCCGCCTGTGCCGCCGGGATGTGCGGGGCGACGGCGCGCACCAGTTCGCGGATCCTGGCGACGCGTTCGAGGATCACCGCGGCAAGCTTGGCGCCTTCGCGCTGGCGCGAGGCGGTGAAGTCGTCGAGTGCCTCGCGCAGGAGCGCCAGGGCCTCGGGAACGAGCGATTCGACGTCGAGCGTGTCGTCGCCGAACATTCCCGGCCAGCGCAGCACTTCGCCGACCGACAGCGGCGTCGCCTGCGGCAGTTCGGCGCGTACCTGCTCGTCGAAGTCCGCCAGGCGCGCGAGCAGGTCGCGGTTGAGCGTCTGCGGCACGTTGCGCGTCGCCGCCGGGACGAAGTTGAGCCGGCATTCGACCTTGCCGCGCGAGATCCTGGACGAGATCAGCTCGCGCAGTGTCGGCTCGGCGACGCGCAGTTCCTCGCAGACGCGGAAGTGGAAATCGAGGTAGCGCGAATTGACGCTCTTCAGTTCGAGGTGCAGGGCGCCGCGCTCGACGTCGCGAGTGCGCGCCGCGTAACCGGTCATGCTGACGATCATGGGAATCCCGAATGGACGAAAAGGGTGGAAGGCAAAGCCGGCCAGCGGCGGCGACTTTACAGGGTTCGGGCAAAAACCGAGAATGCCCCGGACCGCCGATGATAGCCGCTCGCCCGGCGCCGCAACAAGCCGGCCGCCCGGCGTCACCCTTGTCGATCCGGCCCCTCCCCCCAACGCAACCAGGAAACAGAACATGCGCCCCAGCCAGCGCCAGCCGTCGCAATTGCGAGAGATCCGCATCACCCGCCGTTTCACCCGCCACGCCGAAGGTTCGGTGCTGATCGAGGCCGGCGACACGCAGGTGCTGTGCACGGCGAGCATCGAGGACAAGGTGCCACCCTTCCTGCGCGGCAAGGGCGAAGGCTGGGTCACCGCCGAGTACGGGATGCTGCCACGCGCGACGCACACACGCGGCGCGCGCGAGGCGGCCAAGGGCAAGCAGAGCGGGCGCACGCAGGAAATCCAGCGCCTGATCGGCCGCTCGCTGCGCGCGGTGATCGACCTGAAGGCGCTCGGCGAACGCCAGATCACGCTCGACTGCGACGTGCTGCAGGCCGACGGCGGCACCCGCTGCGCGTCGATCACCGGCGCCTGGGTCGCGCTCGCCGACGCCTGCGCGCATCTCGTCGCCAGCGGCCAGCTGCCGACGAGCCCGCTCAAGGACCACGTCGCCGCGGTCTCGGTCGGCCTCTACCAGGGCGTTCCCGTGCTCGACCTCGACTACGCGGAAGATTCGAACTGCGACACCGACATGAACGTGGTGATGACCGGCAGCGGCGGCATCGTCGAGATACAGGGCACCGCGGAGGGCGAGCCTTTCTCGCGCGCGCAGGCCGATAGCCTGCTCGACCTCGCCGCGCTCGGCATCGGCCAGCTGATCCGCGCACAGCAGGCGGCGCTGGCGGAGGGCGCGCGATGAAGCTGGTGCTCGCCTCGAACAACGCCAAGAAGCTCGGCGAACTGCGCGCGATCCTCGCGCCGCTCGGCTGGGAACTGATCGCGCAGGGCGAACTCGGCGTCGAGGAAGCCGAGGAGCCACACTGTACCTTCGTCGAGAACGCGCTGGCCAAGGCGCGCCACGCCGCGCGCGTCACCGGCCTGCCGGCGCTCGCCGACGACTCGGGGCTGTGCGTCGACGCGCTCGGCGGCGCGCCCGGCGTCATCTCGGCGCGCTACGCCGGCGAACCGAAGTCGGACGCGCGCAACAACGAGAAGCTGCTCGCCGAGCTCGCCGCGCTTGGCCCCGACGCGAGCCGGAAGGCGCACTTCGTCTGCGTCATCGTCTTCGTCCGCCACGCCGACGACCCGCAGCCGCTGATCGCCGAGGGCGAATGGCACGGCGAGATCCTCGCTTCACCTTCCGGCGAAGGTGGCTTCGGCTACGACCCGCTGCTCTGGATCAAGGAGTGCGGGGACAGCGTCGCCAATCTGCCGGCCGCAGAGAAGCACCGTCGCTCGCACCGGGGACAGGCGCTGGCGAGGCTGGTCGAACGCCTGCGCGGACGCGGATGACGCGAATTCGCGGCTCACGCCGCTCCCACGAAAGGCGGATGGCGCGCGAGGAGCGCAGGAAATGACGCTGCCGCCGCTCTCGCTCTACGTGCATTTCCCGTGGTGCGTGAAGAAGTGCCCGTACTGCGACTTCAACTCGCACGCGGTCACAGGCGCGATTCCCGAGGACGACTACGTCGCCGCGCTCATCGCCGATCTCGAAAGCGCGCTGCCGTTCGTCGGCGGACGGCCGCTGCAGTCGGTCTTCATCGGCGGCGGCACGCCGAGCCTGCTCTCGGGGAGCGCGCTCGCGCGACTGCTCGACGCCTTGCGCGCGCGCATCGACTTCGCCACCGATGCCGAAGTCGTGCTCGAAGCCAACCCGGGAACGGTCAGGGGCGATGACGCGAGCCGCTTCGGCGCCTACCGCGCCGCCGGCGTCAACCGCCTCTCGCTTGGCATCCAGAGCTTCGCGCCGAAACAGCTCGCGGCGCTCGGGCGCATCCACAGCGGCGACGACGCCCGGCGCGCGATCGAAGCGGCTGCGCGCCACTTCGACAACTTCAACCTCGACCTGATGTACGCGCTGCCCGGGCAGGACGTCGCCGGCGCACTCGGCGACATCGACACGGCGCTGGCCTTCGCGCCGCCGCACCTGTCGTGTTACCAGCTGACGCTGGAGCCGCATACCGCCTTCGCCGCGGCGCCGCCCAGGCTGCCCGACGAGGACGTCGCGGCGACGATGCAGGAGGAAATCGAGGCGCGGCTCGCCGCCGCCGGCTATGTGCATTACGAGACCTCGGCCTTCGCGCAGCCCGGCCGGCAATGCCGGCACAACCTCAACTACTGGCAGTTCGGCGACTACCTCGGCATAGGCGCCGGCGCGCACGGCAAGCTGAGCTTGCCGAACGCCGGGGGCGGGCTCACGATCATGCGCCAGGTGCGCTGGCGGCAGCCGGCGCGCTACCTCGCCGAAGTCGCCGCCGGCCGGCCGCTGGCCGAGGAATTCAGCGTTCCCGAGGGCGAACTGCCGTTCGAGTTCATGCTCAACGCGCTGCGCCTCAACCAGGGTTTCCCGGAAAGCCTGTTTGCCGAACGCTGCGGGCTGCCGCTGGCTGCGATCGAACCCGCACTGGCCAGGGCCTGCGCCGCCGGACTGCTGCTGCGTGAAGGCGGCCGCATCGCGCCGACCCCGCGCGGCCAGCGCTTCCTCAACCGCCTGCTCGAAGAATTCATGGCAACGGCCTGAGTCCGGCGCCGGCAGACCACCTTCCGCGCTTGGCACAAGGCCGTCATTCACCCGGCCCTTGGTCCTTCGGTTCGCCCTGAGCTTGTCGAAGGGCGAACCGAAGGCTGTGAAGCAAAGAGCCGGATTGATCCTTAAAAAAGCAGTTGGCCACGAAATGCACGAAAAAACACGAAATCATTCGTAGCCGTCGCGGCTGAGCACGCAGCACCCATCGGGTTGCCCGCTAAACGACTATGAGCTTATGCGTTATTTCGTGAATTTCGTGGCTGAAAAGAGGTTTTAAGGTTGATGGCTACTTCCCCAAGCGCCCGATCGCCTCGTCGAGACGACGCTGCAGCTCTTCGGTCGGGCGCCCCTGCTCGCTCGCCGCGCGCAGTTCGCGCGTCAGCGCGGCAATCTCGGCCGGCGAACTCGCCGCCGGGCTGCCGTCACGACGCGCAGCGCGCTCGGCGGCCAGGCCCTTGGCCCGGCTTGATTCCCGATCGATCGCCGGCCCCCTGTCGGCAGCGAGCAATTCGGCGCGCTCGCCGGACTTGCCGCGCTGCGCGGTGATGAGCAGCTTGCCGGGGCTGCGCGGACGGCGCGACAGCTGCACCGACTCCTTCTCGCTCGCGCGCAGTTCGTCGACCGCGGCGAAGAACTGCTTGCGCAGTTGCTCGACTTCGGCGGCGGGGCGCTTCTCGGCCTGCGCGCGGCGCAACTGCGCCAGCAGTTCGTCGACCGCACCGGGGGCGGCGACCGAGCGCACCGCCTCACCGAAGCTTCCCGGCGGCGCCTTGACGGCGGCAGCGAATTCCTCGGCGCTGGCGAGCAGCTTGGCCAGACGCAGGCGTTCGTGACGCATGGCCATGGTCAGCGGGCCATCACCCCAGTCGTTCTGGGCACGCGGATCGGCACCGGCGGCGAGCAGCTTCTGCGCGATCTGCTCTTGCCCTTCGCGCGCTGCCAGCAGCAGCGCGGTGGAGCGGTTGGGCGAGCGCGCGTCGACGTCGGCCTTCTGCTCGATCAGGTAGGCGGCCACCTCGTCCTTGCCGTTGAAGGTCGCGTAATGGAGCGCGGTCCATTGCAGGTCGGGACGCTTGAGCGCGGCGCCATGCGCGAGCAGCCACTTCACCGCATCGAGATGACCATTCCAGGCAGCGAGCAGGAGCGGCTGCTCGCCGACGCGGTTGACGGCGAGCGGGTCGGCGCCACGTTCGACCAAGAGCTTCATCATCGGGATGTCGCCGTTCCAGGCGGCGATCATCAGCCCCGAGCCGAAACGGTCGGCCTCGTAGTTGGGGTCGAGCCCCTCGTCGAGCCAGCGCTTGACCGCCTGCGTGTCGCCGCGCTCGACCGCGATGCCGAACTGGACCGGGTCGGGCAACGCCGCCTGGGCAAAATGTCCGAGCAGGCAAAGCGCCATGCCGATCCCGAACGCACGCATCTTCCGCATCATCTCTCCCCTGTCGTCTGTCGAGCACCCGAACACTGCCTGGCGCCCGATTTGGTGCACAATAGCGCGCTCATGCACGCCCGCCTCGCCTACACCCTCGCCCTGTCAGTCAGCCTGCACGCTGCGATCCTGCTGGCCGGCTCGACGGTCGAGCGCGAGGCGCCGCCTGCGCCCGCGCCGCTGGAAATCCGCCTGCGCCTGCCGCCTGCGCCGGCCGAGGCGCTGCTCAAGAACACGCTCGCCGCGGACGAGCGCCGGGCCCGGGACAGGCCGACGCCGGTCGAGCGCAGCGAGCCGCTGCCGAAGACGCAGTCGGCGCTGCAGAAAAGCACGCAGCCGGCCCCCGCCTCCCCCGCACGCGAACTGCGCGCCGCGCAGAAGAAGCTCGCGCAGCACCAGTATTATCCGCCGGAAGCGATCGCCGCTGGGATCGAGGGCGAGGTCCATCTCCTGATCAGCCTCGCCGCCGACGGCAGCGTCGACAATGTCGAGATCGCCGCCGGCAGCGGCCACCCCGTCCTCGACAAGGCAGCGGTCCGCGCCGCCTGGGCGATGGGATCGCTGCCGGGCGCCAGCCGCCGCGAACTGATCCTGCCGGTGGTGTTCAGTCTCAGATAGAGGTACGGCAGGCGTCGTCTGCGCAGACCATTAGCGCCCCCCCCGCTCAACCGGCGCGGCGGCGGAAGACGACGTCCCAGATGCCGTGGCCGAGGCGCAGTCCGCGTTGCTCGAACTTGGTCAGCGGCCGGTAGTCGGGACGCGGCGCGAAGCCGTCGGCGGTGTTTTCGAGCAGCGGCTCGCCCGAGAGGACCTGGAGCATCTGCTCGGCGTAGTTCTCCCAGTCGGTCGCACAGTGCAGGTAGCCGCCCGGCGCCAGCCTTGATGCGAGCAGCGCGACCAGCGGCGGCTGCACCAGGCGGCGCTTGTGGTGGCGCGCCTTCGGCCACGGATCGGGGAAGAAGATGTGCGCACCGGCGAGCGTGCCGGGGACGATCATGTCGCGCAGGACCTCGACCGCGTCGTGCTGGATGATGCGCACGTTGTCGAGGCCACGTTCGGCGACCAGCTTGCACAGGCTGCCGACGCCCGGCGTATGCACTTCGACGCCGATGAAGTCGCAGTCGGGACGGTTCTCGGCGATGGTGGCAGTGGTCTCGCCCATGCCGAAGCCGATCTCGAAGATCTTCGGCGCGCTGCGCCCGAACAGCGCGTCGAGGTCGAGCGGCGCGGCGGCGTAGGGGACGCCGATCTGCGCCATCATGCTCTCGTGGTAACGCTGCTGGGCGTTGGAAACGCGCCCCTGGCGCAGCACGAAGCTGCGGATCGGGCGATGCGGCAAGGGCAGTTGCGGCGGTTCGCTGTCCATGCTCAAGACCCGATCAGTCCGCTGGTCGGCGACGAGGGATCGGCCGAATAGAACTTGCGCGCCATGCGCCCGGCGAGGAAGGCCTCGCGCCCGGCGGCGACCGCCTTGTTCATCGCCGACGCCATCAGCACCGGGTCCTGCGCGTGCGCGATCGCGGTGTTCATCAGGACGCCGTCGCAGCCGAGTTCCATCGCGATGGTCGCATCCGACGCGGTGCCGACGCCGGCGTCGACGACCACAGGCACCTGCGACTGGTCGATGATCAGGCGCAGGTTCCACGGGTTGAGGATGCCCATCCCCGAGCCGATCAGGGAAGCGAGCGGCATGATCGCGGCGCAGCCGATGTCTTCGAGCATCTTCGCCTGGATCGGGTCGTCGGAACAATAGACCATCACGTCGAAGCCTTCCTTGACCAGCGTCGCCGCGGCCTTCAGCGTCTCCGGCATGTTCGGGAACAGCGTCTTCGGGTCACCGAGCACTTCCAGCTTGCACAGCGGATGGCCGTCGAGCAGCTCGCGCGCCAGACGCAGCGTGCGCACCGCGTCGTCGGCCGTGTAGCAGCCGGCGGTGTTGGGCAGGATGGTGAATTGCGAGGGCGGCAGGAAGTCGAGCAGGTTCGGCTCGCCGGCGTTCTGGCCGATGTTGGTGCGGCGGATGGCGACGGTGACGATCTCGGCGCCGGAGGCGTCGATCGCCGCGCGCGTCTCGTTGAAATCCTTGTACTTGCCGGTACCGACGAGCAGGCGCGAGCGGTATTCGCGACCGGCGACTACGAGCGGTGATGCGGTTCGGTTCATGTTTGCGGGAAAAAAGGGCTGGAAAGTGGGCGCCGATCAACCGCCGCCGACGGCGACAACGATCTCGAGGCGGTCGCCGTCGGCGAGTTGCGTCTCGGCGTGACGGCCACGGGGGACGATGTCGCCGTTGCACTCGACGGCGATGCGCTTGCCGGCAAAGCCGAGTTCTTCGATCAGCGCGGCGACGGTCAGCGCTGCGGGGAAGTGGCGGGATTCGCCATTGATGACGAGGTTCATGGGCGGGGATTCTATCATTCGCTGCGGCAGTGGCAGCGGGCGGCCGACCAGGGTGGCGGCGAGAGCGAGCGACAGGAGTACGTCTGCATCGAGTAGGGGACGGGGTTACCCCCGTCGCCCTCTCACACCACCGGACGTGCGGTTCCGCATCCGGCGGTTCATTGAATACACTGGAGTCGTCGCATCGTATCGAGCAGCGACACCAGCCCTAAGCGATCAAAGAAGGACTTC
>NZ_NHRX01000014.1 GCF_016653115.1 Rhodocyclus purpureus | reverse complement strand
TTTGCCTTCAGCTTCCTTCAGATTTCCAGTCGCCCGGAACACCCTTGCCGTTCGGCTAACTCTTCCCCTTGTCGGGCGAGTAGAGGACTTTCACCTCCAAGTGAGTGCGCCCTGCCGGGCGCACGGACACAAAAAAGGCCGGAAAACCGGCCTTTTCTGCTTTTTGTCTGGAGCGGGTGAAGGGAATCGAACCCTCGTATGAAGCTTGGGAAGCTTCCGTTCTACCATTGAACTACACCCGCGCAAGGGGCCATTCTATGCGGCCCGGTCCGCCGCTTCAAGCGCTGCCGGGAAAGATGCAGGGAAAGCACGGGCGCCGGCGGCGCCCGGCAGCGATCAGAGCGGCGCCAGTTCGCGGTAGCGGCTGCCCTGGAATACGAGCGGCGGCTTCGCCTCGCCGAGGGTCACCCGCTCGACGAGTCCGATGAAGATGAGGTGGTCGCCACCTTCGTGACGGATTTCGTTGGCACACTCGAACCAGGCCAGGCAGCCGGGCAGCAGCGGCGCGCCGCCAAGGCCGCTGCAGACGGACAGGCCGGCGAAGCGATCGGCCTCGCGGCTGGCGAAGCGGTCGGAGAGCGCGCGCTGGTCGGCAGCGAGGATGTTCACCGCGAAGTGCGAGGCGGCGACGAAGTCGGCCAGACGCGGCGAGTTCGCCGACAGGCTCCAGACGATCAGCGGCGGCTCGAGCGAGACCGAGTTGAAGGAGCTGACCGTCAGTCCGAGCGGCTGCCCGTCGGCGCCGATCGCGGTGATGACGGTGACGCCGGTGGCGAAGGTGCCGAGCGCGTTGCGCAGCGTGCGCGGATCGATCGGGGCCAGGGGCGTGGCGACGTGCCCGGCGGCGCTAGCGGAAGGAGTCGGAGAAGTCATTCGGGGGTCCGGGAGAGAAGTCGGGGGCGTGCTAAGATCGCCGAACCAGCAAGGCTTCGGAGGATCTGCAATGTCAGGGAAAGATATCGCGAGTGTGGAAACTGCGGCGGCAACTGCGGCAGGCGCCGGCGCGCGCATCGGCACGCCGCTTTCCGCAGCGGCGACGCGCGTCATGCTGCTCGGCGCCGGCGAACTCGGCAAGGAAGTGATTATCGCCTTGCAACGACTGGGTGTCGAGACGATCGCCGTGGACCGCTACGCCGACGCGCCCGGGATGCAGGTGGCACACCGCGCGCACGTCGTCACCATGACCGACGGCCCGGCGCTGCGCGCGCTGATCGAGCGCGAGCAGCCGCAGCTCGTCGTCCCCGAGATCGAGGCGATCGCCACCGACATGCTGCAGGAGATCGAGCGCGAGGGAATCGCCGAGGTGATCCCCACCGCGCGCGCGACCCGGCTGACGATGAACCGCGAAGGCATCCGCCGGCTCGCCGCCGAGGAACTCGGCCTGCCGACCTCGCCCTACGCCTTCGCCGATTCGCTCGCCGAATTGCGCGCCGCGATCGAGGGCGAGCAAGGAATCGGCTTCCCCTGCCTCGTCAAACCGGTGATGTCCTCGTCGGGCAAAGGCCAGTCGCTGCTGCGCGGCCCCGCCGACGTCGAGAAAGCCTGGGACTACGCGCAGCAGGGCGGCCGCGTTGCCGGCGGCCGCGTGATCGTCGAGGGTTTCATCGACTTCGACTACGAGATCACCCAACTCACGGTGCGCGCGATCGGCGCCTCCGGCGAAGTCGAGACCTTCTTCTGCGAGCCGGTCGGCCACGTCCAGGTCGCCGGCGACTACGTCGAATCGTGGCAGCCGCAGCCGATGAGCGAGGCGGCGCGCGCCCGCGCCCGCGAGATCGCCGGCGCCGTCACCGCCAACCTCGGTGGCCGCGGCCTGTTCGGCGTCGAACTCTTCGTCAAGGGCGACCTGGTGTGGTTCTCCGAAGTCAGCCCGCGCCCGCACGACACCGGGCTGGTGACGCTGGCGACGCAGCGCTTGTCCGAATTCGAGCTGCACGCGCGCGCGATCCTCGGCCTGCCGGTCGATACGAGCCTGCGCTCGGCCGGCGCGTCGGCGGTGATCTACGGCGGGATGGAAGCGAAGGGCATCGCCTTCACCGGCGTCGCAGAAGCGCTGGCGGTCCCCGATAGCGAGTTGCGCCTGTTCGGCAAGCCGGAAAGCTTCGTCAAGCGGCGCATGGGGGTCGCGCTGGCCACCGGCGCCGACATCGACGAAGCACGCAGCCGCGCCAAGCTCGCCGCCAGCCGGGTGCGCCCCACAAAGGGGACAGTATGAAACATACTGTCCCCTTATAGTCCGGCGCTGCGATCATTCGCTTGCTCGCGCCTGACGGCCCTTTGCCGGAGCGCCGCCAGGCGTGATCCGTCGCTTGCGTCGGAGACGGACGATCGCGGCTTCCGCCGCTCCTGGAGGGAGGATCAGCGACGGCGCAATGCCAGGTGCGCGGAAACCATCGCCGGAACCTGCTCGCGGATCCCGTTGGCATCCCTGGTGCCAAGCAGCAGGTGCAGGAGGCCGGTGGTGAAGGCCAGCGTGTCGCGCGCGGCGCTTTCCGGCTCGAGTCCCGGGCGCAGCGTTCCGAGCGCAGCGGCGCGGCGGTAGGCGGCGGCGACGCGCTCGTTGAACTCGAACGCGGGTTGCATCACCTCGGCCTTCACGTCGACGAAGTCGTCGACGTACTCGCAGCGCAGGATCAGGATCTCGAGGACCTGGCGCAGCGTCGGGCAGTCTTCGAGGATGCGGAAGAAGTCCACGATCGCCGCCTCGACCGCGTCGAGCGGGTCCGCGTAGTCGCCGGAATCGAGGATCGCATGGCTGCGCGCGAGGAGCGGCGAGGACACCTCCTCGCGCACGGCGTGAAACAGTTCGGTCTTGTCCTTGAAGTGCCAGTACACCGCGCCACGCGTGACGCCGGCGACACGGGCGACGGCGTCCAGCGACGAACGGCTGACGCCGGATTCGTGGAATACCGCGCGCGCAGCATCGATGATCTGCTGCCGGGTGAGCTGCGCTTCTTCCTTGGTTTTCCTGGCCATTCGGACCTCCTTTGCGGGGCGATTTGCTTGATCCGTTCGCATCAAGATAGCGTCCCCGAAACTTCCACTGGCCGCGCGAGTCGGACAGCCTCTGGATCAAGCGCCTCAAGTGCCGACTCCACGCCAGCGCAACACGAATCAGGCACGATGCGGCACAAAAGCCGGCAAATTCCACTCTGAGAGCAGGGTCTTGCCGTCCTTCACATACAAGCATGTACGTATATAATACAACGAACTCTTTTCTGCAAAGGCTCGCCATGACTCACTCTGCTTCCTTCCGTGCGCGGAGCGCCCTCCTCGCCGCCGCAGTCGCCGCAGCGCTGCTTGCCGGCTGTTCGGGCAAGGACGAGCAGGCCGGGCCGCCGCCAATGGGACCGATGCCGGTGACCGTGCTCGACATGCAGCCGCAGACGATCCCGACTTCGGTCGAGGTGATGGCGCAGACAGAGGGCGCGCGCGAGAGCGAGGTACGCGCCCGCGTCGGCGGCATCATCGTCAAGCGCATGTATCAGGAAGGCAGCCAGGTCAAGGCCGGCCAGCCGCTGTTCCAGATCGACCGCTCGAGCTTCGAGATCGCGCTGGCCGAGGCACAAGCGCGCGCCGAGCAGACCGAACGCGAGGCCAAGCGGCTCCAGGGACTCGCCGCAGCCAAGGCGATCAGCCAGAAGGAATACGACGACGCAGTGTCGAACAACGCGCTGGCGCAGGCGGCGCTGCGCCAGGCGAAGCTGAACCTGTCGTGGACGACGGTGACGGCGCCGGTGTCCGGGACGACCGGGCGCGCGCTCAAGTCCGAGGGCAACCTGGTGACGGTCGGCAGCGACAGCCTGCTCACCTCGATCTACCAGCTGAACCCGATCTGGGTCCGCTTCAGCCTGTCCGAGAGCGAGATCGCCAAGCTGCCCGGCGGCCGGCTGACGCCGGACAGCGTCAAGGGCGTCGAGCTGGTCCTGCCCGACGGTTCGCTCTATCCGAAGACCGGCAAGCTCAACTTCCTCGCCAGCACCATCGACCCGGTGCTCGGCACGCAGCAGTTGCGCGCCGAGTTCGCCAACCCCGACGCGCGCCTGCTGCCCGGACAGTTCGTCCGCGCGCGCCTGCTCACCGGCCAGCGCGAGGGCGTCTACCTGGTGCCGCAGAACGCGGTGCTGCAGACGGCCGAGGCCAAGCTGGTGATGACCGTCGATGCCGAGAACAAGGTCGCGCCGCGGCCGGTGCAGACCGCCGAATGGCGCGGCAAGGACTGGGTGATCACCGGTGGCCTGCAGCCCGGCGACAAGGTGATCGTCGACAACCTGATCAAGCTGCGCCCGCAGATGCCGGTCGCTCCGCACGCACCGGGCGTTCCGCCCGCAGGCGCTCCCGGCGCGAAGCAGCCCGACGCCGGCAAGCCCGCGCCAGCCACACCCGACGCCAGACCCGCCAGCGAAAAGGCCGAACAACCCGCCGCCACCCAGGGCAAGGCGTAAAGAGGCCCGGACATGGCACTTTCAAAATTCTTCATCAGCCGGCCGATCTTCTCGGCGGTGATCTCGATCGTCATCGTCATCGCCGGCCTCGTCGCCGCGCAGGTGCTGCCGATCGCCCAGTACCCGCAGATCGCGCCGCCGACGGTGATGATCACCGCCAACTACCCCGGCGCCTCGGCCGAGACCATCGCGCGCACGGTGGCAGCGCCGATCGAGGAGCAACTGAACGGCGTCGAGGGGCTGTCCTACTTCACCTCGTCCTCGTCGGCCAACGGCGCGCTGTCGATGACCGTGACCTTCGAGGTCGGCACCAACGTCGACATGGCGTCGGTGAACGTGAACAACCGCGTCAAGGCGGCCGAACCGCGCCTGCCCGAAGAGGTGCGGCGCAACGGCGTGATCGTGCAGAAGCGCTCGACCGACATCCTCAAGGTGATCGCGATGCAGTCGAAGGACGGCCGCTACGACCGTCTCTTCATCTCCAACTACGCCAGCCTCAACGTCGTCGACGAACTGAAGCGGGTCAAGGGCGTCGCCGACGTGGTCATCTTCGGCGCCCAGGACTACTCGATGCGCATCTGGCTGAAGCCCGAGCGCATGGCGCAGCTCGGCATCACCACCACCGACATCGCGCTCGCGGTGCGCGCGCAGAACGCGCAGAACGCCGCCGGCAAGATCGGTCAGGAACCGGCACCGGCCGACCAGATGCTGGTGTACACGGTGACCGCCAAGGGCCGCCTGCTCACCCCCGAAGAATTCGGCGACATCGTCATCCGCGCCGGCGGCCCCAACGGCATCCTGCGCCTGAAGGACGTCGCCCGCGTCGAGCTGGCCGCGTACAGCTACGACCAGAAGAGCGCGCTCGACGGCGGACCGGCGGTGGGCCTCGGCGTCTTCCTGCAGACCGGCGCCAACGCGCTCGACGTGGCGAAGAACGTCGACGCCAAGATGCTCGAACTGAAGGAGAAGTTCCCGGAAGGGCTCGACTATCTGACCCCGTTCGACACGACCCGTTTCGTCTCGGCGTCGATCAAGGAAGTGGTGAAGACCCTGATCGAAGCGGCGATCCTCGTCCTCGTCGTCGTCTTCGTCTTCCTGCAGAGCTGGCGCGCGACCATCATCCCGATGATCGTCGTGCCGATCTCCATGATCGGCTCGTTCGCCGGGCTGTGGCTGTTCGGCTTCTCGATCAACACGCTGACCCTGTTCGCGATGGTGCTGGCGATCGGCATCGTCGTCGACGATGCGATCGTGATCCTGGAGAACGTCGAGCGGCAGATGTCCGAGAACAAGCTGTCGCCGTTCGACGCCGCGGTCGAAGGCATGCGCGAGGTCACGGGCGCGATCATCGCGATCGTCCTCGTCCTCTGCGCCGTGTTCGTCCCGGTCGCCTTCTTGGGCGGCATCTCGGGCAAGCTCTACCAGCAGTTCGCGGTGACCGTCGCCGTGGCGGTGGTGATCTCGGGCATCGTCGCGCTGACGCTGACGCCGGCGCTGTGCGCGCTGCTGCTCAAGCCTGCGCACGAGGAAGCGCCGATCTTCCGCCCGTTCAACCGCTTCTTCGAACGCTTCAGCGCCTCCTACCTGAGCCAGGTCAGGCGCATCCTGCACCACCCGTACATCGGCAGCTCGGTCTTCATCACCGTGATCGGCGTCGCCGTCGTCCTCTTCAAGGTCGTCCCGGGCAGCTTCGTGCCGCCCGAAGACCAGGGCTACGTCATCTCGGCGGTGGCACTGCCCGACGGCGCGACGCTCGGCCGCACCAGCGCCACCGGCGAGCAGTTCCGGCAGATCATCGCCCAGGACCCGGCGCTCGACCACGCCATGGTCGTCTCCGGCTTCGACCTGATCGGTGGCGGCAGCAAGACGAACTCGGGAACCGCCTTCGTCATCCTCAAGGACTGGGACGAGCGCGAGGTCGAGGCGCCGGCGCTGGCCAAGAAGTTCATGGGCATCGGCATGGGCCTGCCCGACGGCATGGTGCTGACCTTCAACCCGCCCCCCATCCTCGGCCTCGGCAGCGCCGGCGGCTTCGAGGTCTATGTGCAGAACCGCGTCGACGGCGACCCGCAGAAGCTCAACGAGGTGGTGCAGGCCTTCATCGGCGCGCTGAAGACGCACAAGGAATTCACGCAGATCAACACCTTCTTCCGGCCGACCGTGCCGCAGCTCTTCGTCGAGGTCGACGAGGCGAAGGCGCTGTCGCTCGGTATTCCGCTGGCGAGCGTCTACGAGACGCTGCAGAGCACGATGGGCGCGCTCTACGTGAACGACTTCAACAAGGCGGGCCGCGTCTACCGCGTGCAGCTGCAGGCCGAGCCGGAGTTCCGCGCGAAGCCGGAGGACATCGGCAAGGTCTATGTGCGCAGCGCGACCACCGGCGCGATGATCCCGCTGTCGGCGATCAGCACGGTGAAGAACATCGTCGGCCCCGAGCAGCTCGACCGCTTCAACGGCTTCGTCGCCGCCAAGATCATGGGCGACTCGGTCCCCGGAGTCAGCTCGGGCGACGCGATCAAGATCGTCGAGGCGACCGCCAGGGAGACGCTGCCCCAGGGCTACGAGATCGCGTGGACCGGACAGGCCTTCCAGGAAAAGAAGAGCTCGGGCTCGTCGGCGCCGGCGTTCATCTTCGGCGTGATCATGGTCTTCCTGATCCTCGCCGCGCAGTACGAGAAATGGACGCTGCCGCTGGCGGTGGTGATGGCCGTTCCCTTTGCCGCCGCCGGCGCGCTGGCGCTGGTCTGGGCACGCGGCATGCCGAACGACATCTACTTCCAGATCGGCCTGGTGGTGCTGATCGGATTGGCGGCGAAGAACGCGATCCTGATCATCCAGTTCGCCGCCGAGAAGCACGCCGAAGGCATGGCCGTCGCCGAAGCGGCGCTGGAGGCGGCACGCCTGCGCTTCCGGCCGATCGTGATGACCTCGCTCGCCTTCGTCCTCGGCGTTGCCCCGCTCGCCTTCTCCAGCGGCGCCGGTGCCGCGGCGCGCAAGTCGATGGGCACCGGCGTGCTCGGCGGCATGCTCGCGGCGACCTTCATCGCGCCGATCTTCATCCCGCTCTTCTTCAAGTGGCTCGAACGCGGCAAGGCACCCAAACACCTCGTCCACACCAAGCCGGCAGTTCATCCGGAGGCGCAGCAATGATGTCCGCACGCAGGCTGCAAAGCACGAACCAGCTCGGCGGCTCGGCCGGCGCTGCACACCGACTCGCTCAAATCAATCCTGTCGTCGCCCCTGCCGGGCGCCGGGCGCCTCTGCTGGCCGCCATCGCGACGCTGGGCGTCCTCGGGATCTCCGGCTGCGCCGTCGGCCCCGATTTCGTGCGCCCTGAATCGACCTTGCCCGGGCAATACGCGGCGACAAGCCAGGCCACGCCTTCTGCCGCCGCTGCGAGCGAGGCGGAAGCTGCGCTGATCGAAGCCGACTGGTGGAAGCATTTCCAGGACCCGGTGCTCGACGACCTGCTGGCCAGGTCGCTCGAACGGAACGCCGACCTGCGCATCGCCGTCGCTCGCGTCGAGCAGGCCGAAGCGCTGGCGCGCGAGGCGGGCGGCGCGCTGCTGCCGCAGATCGACCTTGGCGCCAACACCAACCGCAGCCAGGTCACCACGGTCGGCGCCCTCGCGCTGGCGTCGAACTGGCCACGCGTGCGCGACGGGCGCTCGGCAGCGCTGTCCACCTCGTATGAACTCGATTTCTGGGGCCGCGTCCGCCGCGGCTTCGAATCGGTGCAGGCCTCAGCGGCAGCCACCCGCTACGCGCGCGACGCGATCCGCCTTTCGGTTTCCGGAATGGTCGCGCGCAACTACCTTGCGCTGCGTGCCTACGACGCGCAACTCGCCGTCGCCGCCGAGTCGCTGGCCTCACGTAGCGAAAGCCTCAGGCTGGTGCAGACCCGCGTCGATGCCGGCCTCTCGTCGCCGCTCGAACTGCACCAGGCCGAGGGCGCGCTCGCGGCGACGCAGGCGCAGATTGCCGGACTGCGCCAACAGCGCGAACTGTCCGAGAACCTGCTGGCATTGCTCGTCGGCAGCCCCGAGCTGAAGATCGCTGCCGGCGACCTGCGCCAGTTGCCGCTACCGCCGGTGCCGCCGGAAGGGCTGCCCTCGTCGCTGGTGCAGGCGCGCCCCGACGTGCGCCAGGCCGAGGAAACGCTGGTCGCCGCCAACGCCGGCATCGGCGTCGCCAAGGCCGGCTACTTCCCGAAGTTCACGCTGACCGGCGTCCTCGGCAGCGAGAGCAAGACGCTCGACAATCTGTTCACTTCGGGCGCCGGCACCTGGTCGCTCGGGCTCGGCCTGTTCATGCCGGTGCTCGACTTCGGCCGCACCACGGCGCGCGTCGACCAGGCGACCGCGCAGCAGAAGCAGTCGCTCGTCGCCTACCAGAACACGCTGCAGACCGCGTTCAAGGAAGTGAAGGACGCGCTCGTTGGCCTGCGCGAGAACGTGGCTGCCGAAACGGCACAGCGCGCGCGCGCCGACGCCGCCGAGAAGGCACTGAAGCTCGCGCAGATGCGCTACGAAGCCGGCTACTCGGGCTACCTCGAGGTGCTCGACGCGCAGCGCAGCAGCAACGACGCGCTGCAGTCCTTCGTCGGCGCGCGCCAGGCACGGCTCTCGGCAGCGGTCGACCTGTTCAAGGCGCTCGGTGGCGGCTGGCAGGATCCGACGCCGCGGCAGGCCGTGGCCAACGCGGGCGAGCGCGCCGCCGAGGCGCGATGAGCGGCAGAAGCACACTGCCGGCGCTCCCGGAAGGCGCCGGCAGTTTCGCCGGGCGCCTGATCGCCTGGCAGAAACGGCACGGCCGCCACGACCTGCCCTGGCAGCAGCGCCCGGGCGGCGAGCGCGACCCGTATCGCGTCTGGCTGTCCGAGATCATGCTGCAGCAGACGCAGGTGGCGACGGTCATCCCCTACTACCGGCGCTTCCTCGAACGCTTCCCGACGCTGGCGGCGCTCGCCGCCGCGCCGCAGGGCGACGTCCTCGAACACTGGGCGGGGCTCGGCTACTACGCCCGCGCGCGCAACCTGCACCGCTGCGCGCAGACACTGGTCGCCGAAGATGCGGGATACGGCGGAAACTTCCCGCGACAGCCCGAGCGCATCGCCGAACTGCCCGGGATCGGCCGCTCGACCGCCGCCGCGATCGCCGTCTTCGGCTTCGGCGAACGCGCAGCGATCCTCGACGGCAATGTCAAGCGCGTCTTCGCGCGCTGCTTCGGCATCGAGGGTTTTCCCGGCAGCCAGCCGGTGGAAAAGAGGATGTGGGCGATCGCCGAGGCGCTGCTGCCGCAGACCGATGTCGACGCCTACACGCAGGGACTGATGGACCTCGGCGCCACCGTCTGCACGCGCGCCAACCCGCGCTGCGCCGACTGCCCGATGGCAGCGATCTGCGTCGCGCGCGACGCCGCCCGCCAGGACGAACTGCCGACGCCGAAACCGAGGAAGGCCGTCCCCGAACGCTGCGCGACCCCGCTCTTCCTCGACGACGGCGAGTCGGTGCTGCTCGAACGCCGCCCGCCGACGGGAATCTGGGGCGGCCTGCTGGCGCCACCGGAAGTCGTCGCCGCCGGAGTTGCAGGGGGCGCCGACCTTGGCTCGCAGCAGATCGCCGCAGCCGCCGAGGCCCTCGCCCGCCGCCACGGCTGCCGCCTGCTCTCGGTCGAAGCGCTGCCGCCACTGACCCACGCCTTCACCCACTTCCGCCTGCACCTCAACCCGCAACGCTGCCGCGTCGAGCGCATCGCCAGCGTCGCCGCCGAGCCCGGCTGGGAATGGATCGCCTGGCGCGACGGGACGACGACCGTCGCCTCAGCCGCCCTGCCCGCACCGATCCGCAAGATCCTCGCAGAAGCAGCCAGGCAGCCCGGCCTGATCCTCGGTCGGGTTAGCGAAGCGTAACCCGACAAGCTCAAGCGAAATTATAGTGACGGCATGCCCGATTCGAAATGAATCAAGCATACCGTCACTAAAATTGCTAACCCGGGTTTAACAGCTATCCCCCCGATTTTGCCGATTTTCGGGGGGTGACACCCCGCAAACCCGCATGGTTGCTAGGGGTGGTCGCCGAAATCGTTTTGTAGTGACATAATATTTTAAGCGAGGCGA
>NZ_NHRX01000013.1:34459-83611 GCF_016653115.1 Rhodocyclus purpureus | reverse complement strand
GGCGAAGCGGGGGGCGGAGAAGGCGCAGGGGCCGGGGCAGCCGGCAGCACCGCGCAGGCTGCGCCTGAAGGCGCAGTGGCCACGCTCGCCGACGACGGCAGCCACCGCGCCGCCTACGAGACGATCATGGACTGGCCGGCTTTCGAGCGCTGGCTGGCGAAGATCGAGGCCTGCGAACTCGTCGCGCTGGACACCGAGACGACCAGCCTCGATCCCTTCGCCGCGCGCCTGGTCGGCATCTCCTTCGCCGTCGCGCCGGGCGAAGCCGCCTACCTGCCGCTGACCCACGTCGGCGAGCAGGCGCAGCTGCCGCTGGCCGAGGTGCTGGCGCGCCTCCAGCCCTGGCTCGAATCGCCAGAACACGCCAAGATCGGGCAGAACCTCAAGTACGACCAGCACGTCTTCGCCAACCACGGCATCGCGCTCAAGGGCGTCGCGCACGACACGCTGCTGCAATCCTACGTGCTCGAATCGGGCAAGGACGGCGCGCGCGGCCACGACCTGGGGCAACTGGCGCGCCGCCACCTAGGTCTCGAGACGATCTCCTACGAGTCGCTGTGCGGCAAGGGCGCCAGCCAGATCGGCTTCGAGCAGCTGCCCATCGAGCAGGCAGCGCCCTACGCCGCCGAGGACGCCGACCTCTGCCTGCGCCTGCACGCGCGGCTTTATCCGCAGATCGCCGCCGAAGCGGGCCTGGCGCGCATCTACGGCGAGATCGAGATGCCGGTGCGCGACATCCTCTTCCGCATCGAGCGCAACGGCGTGCTCATCGACGCCGCGCAACTCGCGCGGCAGAGCCACGAGCTCGGCAGCCGCCTGCTGCAGATCGAGCAGGACGCCTACGCCGCCGCCGGCCAGCCGTTCAACCTGGCGTCGCCGAAGCAGCTCGCCGAAATCCTGTTCACCAAGCTCGGCCTGCCGGTGAAGAAGAAAACGCCCGGCGGGACGCCATCGACCGACGAGGAAGTCCTCTCCGAACTCGCGCTCGACTACCCGCTGCCGAAGCTGCTGCTCGAATCGCGGCAACTGGCCAAACTCAAGGGCACCTACACCGACAAGCTGCCGCGCATGATCAACGCCGCCAGCGGCCGCGTACATACCAGCTTCTCGCAGAGCGCGGCGGTCACCGGCCGGCTCGCGTCGAGCGACCCCAACCTGCAGAACATCCCGGTGCGCACCGGCGAAGGCCGGCGCATCCGCGAGGCCTTCGTCGCGCCTGCCGGCAGCGTGATCGTCTCGGCCGACTACTCGCAGATTGAACTGAGGATCATGGCGCACCTCTCCGGCGACGAGCGCCTGCTCGACGCCTTCGCCCGCGGCGAGGACGTGCATCGCGCCACCGCCGCCGAGATCTTCGGCGTCAGCGCGCAGGAAGTCGGCGCCGACCAGCGCCGCGTCGCCAAGGTGATCAACTTCGGCCTGATCTACGGCATGAGCGCCTTCGGCCTCGCCCGCCAGCTCGACCTCGACCGCGGCGCCGCGCAGTCCTACATCGACCGCTACTTCGCGCGCTATCCCGGCGTGGCGCGCTACATGGAGGAGACGCGGATGAAGGCGCGCGACCGCGGTTACGTCGAGACCGTGTTCGGCCGCCGCCTGTGGCTGCCCGACATCCGCGCCAGCCAGCAAGGCCGCCGCCAGGGCGCCGAGCGCGCCGCGATCAACGCGCCGATGCAGGGCACCGCCGCCGACCTGATCAAGCTGGCGATGATCGCGGTGCAGGGCTGGATCGACCGCGCGTCACTGGCGACGAAGATCGTGCTGCAGGTGCACGACGAACTGGTGCTCGAGGTGCCTGACGCCGAGCTGGCGCGGGTGCGGGAGGAACTGCCGGGACTGATGACGCAGGTGGCGACGCTCAAGGTGCCGCTGGCGGTCGAGGTCGGGGTTGG
Organism: Rhodocyclus purpureus; assembly: GCF_016653115.1. Taxonomy (GTDB): domain Bacteria; phylum Pseudomonadota; class Gammaproteobacteria; order Burkholderiales; family Rhodocyclaceae; genus Rhodocyclus; species Rhodocyclus purpureus. The sequence continues at coordinate 81,719 of NZ_NHRX01000013.1, read as the reverse complement.
AGGGAGCTGGGGGGAGGCGCACTGAGCGTGGCTCGTCCATAATGTTCGCCCCGTACTGACGTTTCACCTTGAAGATGCGCCTCTCCAGCCAACAAACCCGGAAGATTCGCCAGATCGTCCGCGAACTTGTCGGAGAAAAGGCCCAGGTGCGGCTGTTCGGCTCGCGCCTGGACGACCAGCGCAAGGGCGGCGACGTAGACCTTTTGCTCGAACTGCCGGAGCCTGTCGCTGACCCCGCCCTCGTCGGCGCCCGTCTGTCGGCACGCATCTCGCGCGCACTGCTCGGGCGGCGAGTCGACGTGCTGATCCTCGCGCCGAATCTGCGACACCTGCCGATTCACGACATCGCGCTCAGCGAAGGACAAATCCTGTGATCCTCGATCAGAAAAGTGAAGCCAGACTGCGTTTCGTCCTGAACTTGTCGAAGGGCGTTGCCTGCACCGGGCTTTGACAGGGCTTCGGCAAGCTCAGCCCGAACGGAGGCTAGGGAAGCGTAGTGGACATTTGCGGCATCCGCAGCCGGGGAATCCGCTTCCGGCGCTTGCCGAGGCGACGCGGCGCAGCCGGTACGCCAATCGCCCATGACGTGCCGGCGCGATATCGCGCGCGGCTGCCGGTCGAGGTGTCGGCACCGGTATAATGATTGATTGCACTTCAGTGCGATCGGTCGAACGTGCTTGCCTCAAGATGAGCCTCAAGATACTCCATACTGAATCCTCCACCGGCTGGGGGGGGCAGGAACACCGGACCTTCAAGGAACTGGTGGCCCTACGCGAGCGCGGCCATACCCTCGAAGTGGCGTGCCGGCCTGGCGCCCGGCTCGGTGATCGCGCCGAAGAGGCCGGCTTCGCCGTGCACCGGATCGCCATGCGTGGCGGCGGCGACCTGATCGCCGCCTGGAAGCTGGCGCCCCTGCTGCGGCGCAAGCGTTTCGACATCGTCAATACCCATAGCGGACACGACAGCCTGCTGGGCGGCCTGGCCGGCCGCCTGGCGTTCACTCCGCTGATCGTCCGTACGCGCCACCTGGCTTTGCCGGTGACCTCGCTGGCGACCTACAAGCTGCTGCCGCACAAGGTCGTCACCGTCAGCGAGTGGGTGCGCCGCTACCTGATTTCAGTCGGCGTCCCGGCCGATCACGTCGCCACCGTCTATACGGGAATCGAGCCGCCGCCCAAGGTCGAGCACTCGACCCTGCGCGCCGAACTCGGTCTTGCTGCAGACGACATCCTCATCGCCACCGTCGCCATCCTGCGCTTCGAGAAGGGGCATCGCGAACTGATCGACGCGGCGCTGCCGCTCCTCGCCGAACGCCCGCAGGTTCATCTCGTCTTTGCCGGTGATGGTCCGATTCATGAGCGACTGGTGGCCTACATCGCGGCCAAGGGCGTCAGCGACCGCGTCCATCTCCTCGGTCTGCGCCGCGACATCCCGAATGTCCTCGCCGGCTGCGATTTCTTTGCCCTCGCCACCTGGCAGGAGGCGCTCGGCACCTCCTACATCGAAGCCATGGCCGCCGGCCTGGCGACCATCGGCACCGCGGTGGATGGCGTTCCGGAAGTGATCCAGGACGGCGTCAGCGGATTGCTGGTGCCGGCGAAGGACGAGCAGGCGCTGACGCGGGCGCTGTACACGCTGGTCGATGATCCGGAACTGCGCCGGCGCTTCGGCCGGGCAGGGCAGGAGATCACGCAGACCCGCTTCAGCGTTGCCACGATGGCCGCCGAAATGGAAGCCTTCTACCTGAAGAGCCTCGCCGAGAGGGGCAGACGATGAGGGCTGCGCGCTCGGTTCCGGTGCTCATGTATCACCACGTCTCGCCGTCGCCGGGACTGGTCACCATCAGCCCGGCGAACTTTGCCGACCAGATGCGTGGTCTGCGCGATGCCGGCTACCGGACCCTCAGTGCCCGCCAGTTCGCCGATTTTCTCGCGGGCGCCGCAGTCCCCGACAAGTCGGTGTTGCTCACCTTCGACGACGGCTATCTCGACAACTGGGTCTACGCGCACCCGGTACTGCAGCGCCATGGCTTTTCGGCGCTGATGTTCATCGTCACCGACTGGGTCAAGGATGGCGCGCAGCGCGCGTGTGCTGGCGTGGACAAGACCGGCATTGTGGATGCGGCAGCGGCCTTGCCGGCGACGCCCGAGCACAATGTCTGCAAACAGCTCATCGCCGCGGGCAAGGCCGACGACGTGATCGTCCGCTGGAGCGAAATCGACGCCATGCGCGCGGCCGGAACTTTCGAGTTCCACAGCCACACGCATACCCACACGCGCTGGGATGCGCAGTGCCCGGATGCAGGCGCCAAGAGCGCCGGGCTGGCTGGCGACCTCGCCGCGGCGCGTGCGGTCCTGAGCGATCGCCTTGGCAGTGCCTGCGACCACCTGTGCTGGCCGCAGGGCTACTTCGACGACGATTACCTCGCGGTCGCCGCCAGCGCCGGTTTTCGGCACCTCTATACCGTTGCCCCCGGCGCCAATCAGCCGGGCGACGATCCGCGCCATATCCACCGCATCGTGACCAAGGACAAGCCCGCCGGCTGGCTGCTCAGCCGGCTGTGGCTGTACCGCCGGCCGACGCTGGCGCGCTGGTACGCGCGCGGCCGTAAACGTTGAGCTCCGCCATGCTCCAGCCTGTTCTCCTCTTCCTCTTCAGCCGGACGGCAAGCTGATGTGTGGCATCGCCGGTTTTTTCGGTCGCCGGGCGATTGCCCCGGCCACGCGCCGGGCGATGCTCGCTGCCCTCGCCAAGCGTGGCCCCGACGCTGCACACGAAGCGGCATGGATCGGTCCGCGTGCGGTGACGCCTGACGCGGAGGCGACCAGCGCGCTGCTGCACGCGCGCCTTGCCATCCGGGACCCGCGCCCGGTCGCCGATCAACCGATGGTCAGCGACGACGGCAACGTCTGGCTCTGCTACAACGGCGAGGTTTATGGCTGGGAGGACGAAGCCGCCGCCCTCGCTGCCCGGGGCGCCGCCTTCCGCACGCACTCGGATACCGAATTCATCCTGCGCGCCTACGAGGCCTGGGGCTTTCCGGCGCTGCTCGACCACCTGCGCGGCATGTTCGCGCTGGTCATCCACGACCGCCGGCTCGGCAAGGTTTTCCTGGCCCGCGACCGGATGGGGCTGAAGCCCCTGGTCTATGGCGTGCGCCCCGACGGGCTGGCCTTCGGCTCGACGGTGCGCTCGCTGCTTCCCTGGCTGCCGGAGGGGGAACGCGGGTTCAGCCCGCAGGCGATCGATGCCTACCTCGCGCACCGCTACGTTCCGGCGCCGCGCACCATTTTTGCCGGGCTGCAGCGGCTCGAAAACGCCCACTATCTGATTTACGACATCGCCAGCGCTCACCTGGAAAAACGCCGCTACTGGGCGCTGGGGGCGACCGCTGACGGCGCGACCACCGCCGACGAGGCCCTCGCCGAACTGCGCAGGGCAGTCTCCCTGCGCACCGTCGCCGATCGCCCGCTCGGCGTCTTCCTGTCCGGCGGCATCGATTCGAGCGCCATCGCGAGTGTCCTCGCCACTTCCGGCCATGGCGACCTCGGCACCTTCACTGCCGCCTTTCCCGGATCGGGCTTCGACGAGAGCGCCGACGCGCAGGAGATTTCCCGCCAACTCGGCCTCGCCAACACGGCGATTCCGGTCCCGATGCAGTTGGGCGGAAACTTCGAGCGCATCGTTGCCGATCTCGACGAGCCCTTCGCCGATCCGTCGAGCATCCCGACCTGGTACCTCGCCCGAGAAACCGTGCGCCACGTGACCGTCGTTCTCGGTGGTGACGGCGGCGACGAGATCTTCGCCGGCTACAAGCGACATCCTAAGCACTTGCGCACCCTGTGGCGCGCCGGCCTGTCGCTGCCGCTGCCTGCTCCCGCCTCTCTGGCCGGGAAGGGCTGGAGCAAGCTCGCCGACGAACTGCGCATGTCCTGGAGCGATGCTTACTCGCTGCGCTTTTCCGGCTTCTCGCCGGCCCAGCGCCGCTATCTGCTTGCCGACGGCCGCCTCGAACACGATGTCTGGTGGCGCCCTGCCGACGCGCACGCGGCGACGCCGATCGAGCAACTGCTCGCCTGCGATTTCGCCAACACCCTGCCCGAATACATCCTGCGCAAGGCCGACCTGTGCACCATGGCGCACGGCCTGGAGATGCGGGCGCCGCTCCTGGATCACCGCTGGCTGGAGAAACTGGCCGGGGTCGCCCGCGAACAGAGGTTCACACAGCCGGCCAAGCGTTTCCTCGAACCGGTCATGGCGCCGCTGGCGCCACTCAAGCTCTTCGAGCGCAAGAAGCGCGGTTTCAACCCGCCGCTGACCGACTGGCTGCAAGTGGATCTGAGGCCGCGTGCCGACGGTCTCGGCGAGCGGCTGGCCAGCCTCAGCGACGGCCTGCTGCGCAGTTCCGCGGTCGACGAACTCGCCGCCGCCTACCACGCCGGCGCTACCCATTTCGCAGAGCAGTTGCTGCAGCTCTACCTCCTCGACGAAAGCCTCTCCCAACTCGCCGTGCTGCGTGGCCAGGCATGAGATTCCGTTTCTTCAGCAACTCGCGCCTGCCCGGCCGACTGCTGGTCTTCTTCCTGCTGCTCTGGCGCCTGCCGACACTGCTGCGACGCCGGCGTCCCGAACAGCCGCAACGGATCTGGGTGCTGCACCACCTCCTGCTCGGCGACACCATCATGCTGGCGGGGCTGCTGGCCAAGCTGCGGCAGCGCTACCCGGCTGCGCAACTGCATCTGGCCACGCCCGCGGCGACGGTTGCGCTGTTCTCGGCTCATCCCTACGGCGTCGAGGCTCACCCGTTCAACCCGCGCAACTTCAGCACCCTACTTGCCCTGTGCCGGCAGCCCAGGCCGGATCTCGTCATCATCCCGGCCGAGAACCGCTATTCGCTGCTCGCCGCTGCCCTCGGTGCGCGCTGGATAGTCGCCTTCGAGGGCGACAGCCCGGCCTGGAAGAACTGGCTGGTCGACGAGTTGCGTCCCTACCCGGACACCCCGACCGCCTGGCCGGACATGGCCGCCACCCTGATCGACGGACCCGCGCCCGAACCCTTTCGGCCGCAGGACTGGCCGGCCCCGGCCTGCCGCCCCTTCGCTCTCCCGGACAGGCCTTATTGCGTCCTCCACGTCGGCGCCAGTTCGGTCCTGCGCCACTGGGCGCCCGAGAACTGGCGGGAACTCGCCGACTGGCTCAGCGCCCGCGGCTACACCGTCGTCTGGAGCGGCGGCCGTGGCGAGGAAGACCTCGTTCGCCAGTGCGATCCAGAAGCGCGCTACGCTTCCTTCGCCGGCTGCCTCGATCTCCCGCAGCTCTGGCATCTTCTCGCCAACGCTGCGCTGCTGGTTTCTCCGGACACCGGCGTCGCCCACCTCGGCAAAGCCGCCGGCGTCGCCTGCGTGACCTTGTTCGGTCCCGGGTCGTCGCTGATCTACGGACCCGGCCACTTCTGGGCTGGCCTTCCCTATCAGGCGGTGACTGTCGAGGACTTCCCGTGCCGCGACGGCAGGATGCTGTTCGAACGCACCTTCGTGACCTGGGTGCGGCATTGTGCGCTGCCTCCATCCGCCTGTGCCTGCCCGCGCTGCATGCAGGCGCTGACCCCGGAGGCGGTGCAAAACGCCGTCGCCACACTCTTGCCTTCAGCAGATCCGATCCATGACCGCAAAGCCCGCTGATTCGTTGTTGTCGTCCTTGTCGTCATCCGATCGCTGGCTGATCGGGTTGGCTTGTGCCCTGCTTTTCGTCTGGTCCTTGCCGGGGACGATCGCCTTGCGTCTCTTCATCATCGTCGTCCTGCTTGGTCTCGCCGTCTGGAAATACCTGCAACCTGGCCTCGGTATCGGGGAAACGCTTCGTACGCACCGCAAGCTGTTTTTTACCTATGGTGTCCTCACTCTCTGGATCGTCGTCGAGGCACTTCTCTTTGCCGACGACACGGCAGCCGTCCTGAAGGAGTTCTGGGGTCAATGGATCAGGAGCGGCATCACGGGTCTGATCGGCTTCCTGGTCGCCGCTCTGCTCGTCCGCCGCCTGCCGCATCGCGGCGGGCCGCTGCTGGCCACCGCCTTGATGCTGACCCTCGCGCTACAGGTCGGTCTACATGACCTGGATACGCTCTGGCGTTGGTGGGACGAGGGGAGTTTGCCTTTTCAGGAAACCCGCATCACGCAAAACCGGGCCGGGCTGAGCTTCGTCACCAACCTGCTGATGGCCTTGCTGAGTGCCGAGGCGATGTCCCGCCTGCTCTATCGCCGATCCTACATGCCGATCCACTGGGCATGGCTTCTGCTTCTGGTCGGCCTCTGCTTTTTCGCGACCTATGTGCTCGGCACTCGCTATGGAACGATGGGCTTCCTTGCCTTGCTTATCTCATGCGCCATCGTCGCGCTGATTGCCAAGCGCCGCGAGATCAATCTGGCGCTGCTCGTAGGTGCAGCCGCTGTCGTGCTTGCCGGAATCGGCGCATTCGGTTGGTCCGCCATGAAGTCTGATCAGCGCTGGCTGAGCTTCGCCGAGACAGTGCCGATCGCGCTCGACACCGAGCATCAGCGGGCGTGGAGAGACGATGCGCAACCGCTGCCCCTGATGGCCAACGGCTCGCCGGTGGATCACTCTGCATACATGCGCTTCGCCTGGGGCAAGGAGGCTTTCCTGGCTATCGGTCGCGACCCGTTCGGCGTCGGCTACGGACGGAATGCCTTCGGCACTGCCATGCTCCGTATCCATGAGGATTACGCATCGAGCAAGCACTGCCATAGCGGGGTGCTCAACTTTGCTGTCGGTGCCGGAATTCCCGGACTGCTGCTCTGGTTGGGCTTTCTTGGCATCTTGGCGGTGAATGGCTGGCGCTCATTCTTCAGGGACGAAAACCCCGCCGGCTTGCTGCTGCTCTTCGTGGTCAGTGGCTTCTTCATGCGCAGCATCGTCGATGGCAACTTCCAGGACCACATGTTCGAACAGTTCATGTTCCTGGCGATGCTGTTCAACGCGCTGGCTCTGGAGAGCCAGCGAACAGAATGAACGATATCACTACAGGCCGGTCGGTACCTCGATCAGGCCCTGCTTCTGCTTCCAGTAGAGGCAGAAGCGAAGCAACTTCTCGGCGCGATGTACGTAGCGATGCTCGGCCATGACTCGATGATGAGCCGCCTCGGCGATGCGCCGGGTGACATCGAAATTGTCGACGTGGTAGCGGATTTTTTCGAGGCAATCGTCGAAGTCGGTGAATGATGCCCATTCGCTGTCGACGACGAAATCGTCGAAGGCGTGTGCCCGTTCATCACTGAGCAGGAACCCCCCGCAGGCAGGGACGCCGAAGCAGCGCTCGGGCAAGCCCCAACTGAAGGGTTCGCCGTGGTAACCGCCCTGGTAGCGCACGTCACAACCCGCGTAGAAACTCAGATTGATGACCGAGGTCTGGATCAGTTCGACCTGAGCCTGGAGCGGCGTATTGTGATCGCCAAAGAAATAGCGCAGCTTCATCGCCTCCAGCGCCGGCTTCAACCTGGCAACGAATTTCGCACGTAACTCTGTTTCCGGGTATTTCACGGGATCGATGCGCCCGAAGAACGAGACGTCGTAACGGTATTGCGACCGATCACGCAAGGATTCGAGCGTTGCACCGGCAAGGTTGTAGCGTTCTTCCCAGACGGCGTTGGGCAGATAGATCACCTCGTCGGCGAACTTTCCGGCATCCTGCATGGTATGCGTGGCATAGGCGTCCATGAAGGCGACGTGCTTGAGCAACCAGATGCGCCAGGCCTTCTCGCCCATATGCGACGGACCGTCGCGATCCCAGAAGATGAAGGGAGCGCCCAGGCGATTGATCCTCTTCTTGATCGCCAGACTATGGAACGGGCGCTTGATGTCCGTGTGGATATTGCTCAGACAGGCGACCACCTCTCCGTGCGACAAGCGCTCCAACTCGCTGTCCGGAGGGTCAACCCAGACCTCGTAGCCGAGTTTTTCGAACCCAAGGACCAGTGGGTCAATGTTCCAGATGCCGCGTATCACCACGATACGGCCTATCCCATCAGGCGTCGGGTTTCTCTGACTATCGACCATGCTGCATCTCCGATTCGGTACTTCCAAGCAGGCCTTGCTGCCTGATCAAGCCCATCAGGTAACGTGAGCCTTCCGGTGTCAGATGGCTGTCGTCGAAGGCCATGACTGCCTTGGCAAAGTCATCGTGCTTCGGCTGGACCAGGCAGCCTTCCTCATTGCACAACAGCGCCAGCGGCGATATGTAGCGTGCACCGCTTGCGTGCGCAATCTCCCTGAGCGAACGGTCGATGACGAATTTTTCGCGGTCGAGCCCTTCCTTGATCCGTTGGGGAATTTGCTTGAATGGCTTTGCCTTGTATTGCTTCAGCAGCGTGGCTGCCAGATCGGGATCCCATCGCGGTACCGGTCCGACGACAAGCACCTCTCGCACGCCGGCTTCACGGATGCGGAGAATGGTGTTCCTGATTTTTTCAGCTTCGCCCACGCCCAGCCAGCGGGAAGCGAGCAGGACAGTCTCCGGCTTCAGTGCGCGTACCCTATCCATGACGAACTCGTTGACTTCGAGGCATCGGGGGAAACCCGGAACGTCCCAACCCAGGATCGGCTGGCAGCCTGGCGACGTATATTGTTCGAGGCGCAGGTTGGAGAAGTGCTGGCGCAGCCCGGAATACAAGTGCGCGGCGTGCGAGTCGCCCCACAGGAAGAGCGCCGGCTTGTCAGCTTCGCCGTTCGCCGCACACTCCTTGGCGAATCCCTCCGGCCCTGCGTTGACGCGCAGGTGACAGGTCCCGGAGCGGAAGTATCGATCATCGTCGAACTTGAAGACCATGATCGGTTGCAGCACCGTCGGGTAGCGAAACGCCCAGCCACTCCGGAAAGGCAAACCGTTGCGTTGGTAGTCATTGAAGCCGATGTAGCCGATCAGGACGGCCCCGACGATCAGCAGAGCCGTCTTGTAGGGGCGCTTGCTGCCGAAGCGGATCGGCTTTTCGATAAACCGGTAAGTCAGCCATGCCAGGAGGATGCTCGCCACGACGATCAGCGCACGACCGAGGAGCGTGACCCCTTCGAACTGGATGATGCGGGCAAAGGACAGCAGGGGCCAGTGCCACAGATAAAGGGGGTAGCTGATCAGCCCGATGAATACTAGCCAAGGACGAGCGAGCAGATGACGATTGACCAGCGCGTGCGGTCCGGCGGCGATCAGCAGGACGGCTCCAGCGACGGGAAGCAGCGCTCGCCAGCCGGGGAAAGGATCGTTCGGGCCGATGAACGCCAGCGCGATGCCGATCAGTGCCAGACCCGCCAGCGAGGCGAGGTCGAGCAGTCGTCGTGTCGGTAAAAAGGATTCGGAGGCGTCTCCCCGGCCCTGCCGGGGTGGGTCCGTCTGGCGGAAGAAATGGCGCAGGTGGAGGCTCGCGAGCAGCGTACCTGCCAGCAGTTCCCAGCCCCGAAACTGGGGAAGGAAGAAAGTGGCCGTCGGATTGTCATGGATCGAGAAGAGATTGAGACAAAACGACACGCCGGTCAGCAGCAACAGCACGCCAAGGATGCTTCCCCGCCAGCGCCAGAGCAGCCAGACCAGCAGCGGGAAAACCAAGTAGAACTGTTCCTCGATACCCAGTGACCAGAGGTGCATCAGTGGTTTGAGTTCGGAGGCGCGGTCGAAATACCCGGCCTCACGCCAGAGGATGAAGTTTTCAGAAAAGCCGACACCCGCGGCGATGTGCTTGCCGAGTTGGGCAAACTCCTCGGGCAGCAGCGAGAACCATCCCGCGATGAAAGCACTGAAGAGAACTACGACCAGCGCCGGGAAGATGCGGCGGACCCGGTTGGCGTAGAAGTGGCGGAACGAGAAATTTCCCTGCTGCAAGCCGCGGAAGATGATGCTTGAGATCAGGAATCCGGATATGACGAAGAAGATATCGACGCCGACGAAGCCGCCGGGAAGTGCGGTGGGAAAGGCATGGAACAGCACCACCGAGCCGATGGCGATGGCGCGCAAGCCGTCGATGTCCGGACGATAAAGCGGATAGTTAAGCGCTTCCGCGTTGCCGGGAACTGGTGTTTGCTGTGACTTCATTGGCTGGCCGCTGCCTCTCGCAAGGTCGTGCTCAGGCGCATTCAGTCCGGATCGCCAAGCTTGAGATAGCGCACTCCTGGCTGCGAGGGCTGCGCGCGCCAGAGCGCAGGGCGTACCAGACCACCGAGCGCAAGCGAACTCACCCACGCCAGGCGACGCCAGAAAGGCCCCCGGCTCCGACGATAGGTCGGGAATTTGTAGAGGAATGGCAGGCCGGAAAGCTCGCTCTTGATGTCTCGGCGGGGCAGCGATGGATCGTCGACGCTGCCGGCCCTGAAAAGATGCTCAGGCCAGTGCAGGCAGGAAATTCCTAGGCCGGCTGCCATGATCCGCTGATTCAGTCCAAGTTCACCGTCGACGATCGCCGACGGGTTGTCCTTGCACCGGCAGCCGGGAAATTCGTCGATCAGCGGCGCAAGATGTCGCCACTCGCTGAGATAGACGTAGGTCTGTACATGCCGGACATCGTCGGTCGTGACGTGCCAAGGCGGGCCGACGAGGCTGATCGTGCTGCCGACCAATCCCGTATCGGGATGCTTCTCGTACTGCGCGACATACGCACTGTACCAGTCATCGCAGAGTGGTCCGTAAGCGCTACGGTTGCGCAGCATCACGTAGTCGGTGGGCGCGGCGACCTCCGCCATCGACTGCAAACAGGCTTGAGCCGAACTGAAATCCCTGCCGACATTGCCTTTCCAGATCACCGTGCGCACGCTCAGCCACGGCGAAGCTTCGGCCAGGCGTACCAGCGCGTCGATTTGCCGGAGATTGGCTCTGGAAACGGGGCGGACGCGGCTGATCGCGATCGTTATCTCGACGTGCTCCACTCCGGGGTGACGCCGCGCCATGTTGCGGAAATTCAGATAGTCGATACTGAAATCCCTGCCATCGTTGGCGGTCAGGTAGGCCAGGCGGTAACAGGGGGGACGATCGGCCATTGGCGAAATCAAGCAGCCTCGGCGACTTGGAGGTGATGCAGTTGGGCATAGGCCCCGTTTCTGGAGAGCAGTTCGCCGTGCGTGCCTGACTCCACGATCTCCCCGCCCCTCAGGACGAGAATCCGGTCAGCGCTTTCGATCGTCGACAGCCGGTGCGCGATCACGATCGTCGTGCGCCCCTTCATCAGCGTTTCCAGTGCCGCCTGGACATGGCGCTCCGACTCGGTGTCGAGCGCCGAGGTGGCCTCATCGAGGATCAGGATGGGGGCATTCTTGAGGAGGGCACGGGCGATCGCCAGACGCTGGCGCTGACCGCCGGACAGCTTGAGTCCTTTCTCACCGATCTGCGTGGCGAAGCCTTCCGGCAGCGTTTCGATGAACTCCAGCGCGTGCGCTGCTTGTGCTGCTGCACGGATTTCCTCGATGCTCGCTCCCTTCTTCACACCGTAGGCAATGTTCGCCGCGATCGTGTCGTTGAAGAGCATGACTTCCTGACTGACCAGCGCGATGTTGTCGCGCAGGCATTCCAGCCGGATGTCCTCGATCATGTGTCCGTCGATACGGATCGCGCCTTCGTCGATTTGATAGAAGCGGGGCAACAGGTTGGCGATGGTCGTCTTGCCGCTGCCCGACTGGCCGACCAGCGCGATGCTCTCGCCGGGTTCGGCGGTGAAACTCACCAGCTTGAGCGCACTGCGTTCGGCTCCGGGATAGGCGAAGGACACATTCGCGAATTCGACCAGACCTTTGGCGCGGCCGATCTCGACCGTACCGCTGTCGGGCTCGGAGGCCTCGTCCATCACGGAGAAGACACTCTCGGCAGCAGCCAGGCCGCGCTGGATCGTTGCGTTGACATCGGTGAGGCGCTTGACCGGCGCCAGCAGCATCAGCATCGCGGTTATGAAGGAAACGAAGCCGCCGACCGTGGTCTGGTCGCTGGCTGCCTGCTTCAACGCGATCGCCATGATCGTCGCCAGCGCAATCGCCGCAAAAAACTGGACGATCGGCCCCTGCGCAGCCGCGGCGATGGAGGCGCGCATGTTCAAGCGGCGCTGTTCCTGGATCACGCCCCTGAAGCGATCGCATTCGTATTGCTGGCCGCCGAAGATCTTGACGACCTTGTGCCCCTCGATCGCCTCCTGCAGCACCTGCGTGATCGTCCCCTGCGAGGCCTGGATGCCGCGTGAAACGCGCCGAAGACGTCCGCTGAAAGCTCTGACGGCGAGCGCGATGAACGGCACCATCGCGAAGGCGACCAGCGTCAGCTTCCAGTTGAGATAGAGCAGCCAGCCGAGCAGGCCGATCACCGAAAGACTGTCCTTGACCAGCGTCGTCAGCGCCCCCGTGGCCGCGCCGGCGACGCCATTGACGTCGTAAGCCACCCGCGACATCAGGCGGCCGGAAACATGTTCGCTGTAATAGCTGACCGGCAGGTTGACGATGCGCTCGAACATCACCTGCCGCAACTCGGTGATGACGTTGTACGCGACCCAGCTCATCGCGTAATCGCCGATGAAACCAAGGAGCGCGCGTGCGAGAAAGACGCCGACGATTGCCGCCGGGTAGAGCAGCCAGTCCCAACTGTCCTTGGCCGTGGCAAAGCCGTTGTCGAGCATCCCCTTCATCAGCGCCGGAAAAACCGGTTCGACGACCGAAGATAGGCCCATGCAGACGATGGCGGCGACGAAGGCCAGCCAGTAGGGCCGGACATGATTCAACAGGCGCAGATAGATCTGCGTACTGTTGAGCTGGGGTGTTTGGCTGGGCGTCATTGAACCCACAATTATACAAGCCCCCACCTGCGCTGACCCGGTCTCCGTTGCCGAAGGACTGTTCAGCTTCCGCTGCAGTGTGAGCTCCCGGTGTGATCTTTTGGTAGGAGCTTCTGGTGGGAGCTTCTGGTGGGAGCTTCTGGTGGGAGCGGCGGCAGCCGCGAACGAGCGCGTTTCTCAGCAAGGAGGGCCGGAACTCGCCACGATCGTCAGGCGCGCAATGACCCTAAGAGTGCCTCGCCGGCTCATACTCCGGCACCCAGCGCTGCAGACCGGTTCGCACATCCTCATCCGCTACTGGCCCCGGCTGCGCAAGCCATAGCCGAAGTTCGTCGAGGAAGCTCTCCGCCACCGGCCGCGAGCGTGCGATGCGCAGCTTGGGATGCGGGGTTTCGCGAGTCTGCTCGGCGTCGGCGAGGAGTTCCTCGTACAGTTTCTCGCCCGGACGCAGGCCGGTGAATTCGATGCGGATCTCGTCCTCGCTGTAGCCGGACAAGCGGATCATGTTGCGCGCGAGATCGACGATCTTCACCGGCTCGCCCATGTCGAGGACGAACACCTCGCCGCCTTGGCCCATCGTCGCCGCCTGCAGCACCAGTTGCGCCGCCTCGGGAATCGACATGAAGTAGCGGTTGATCTCCGGATGCGTCACCGTCACCGGCCCGCCGCGCGCGATCTGCTCGGCGAACTTCGGGATGACGCTGCCGGTGCTGCCGAGCACGTTGCCGAAGCGGACCATCTCGAACTGCGTGGAAGACGTGTCGCTGCGCGACGAATGCAGCGCCTCGCAGCACATCTCGGCCAGCCGTTTCGTCGCTCCCATCACGTTGGTCGGGTTCACCGCCTTGTCGGTGGAGATCAGCACGAAACGCTCGGCGCCGTGGCGCAAGGTGTGCTCGGCGACGTTCAGCGTCCCGAGCACGTTGTTGCGCACCGCCTGCCAGGCGTTGCCGACTTCCATCAGCGGCACGTGCTTGTAGGCCGCGGCGTGGAACACCAAGTGCGGCTTCCAGGTGCCGAAGATCTCTTCGAGCCGCAGTGCATCCTTCACGTCCCCGGCAAGTGGCACCACCGCGAGTTCAGGCCGATGTTGCTTGAGCCATTGCTCGATTGTATACAGCGCAAACTCGCAGGCCTCGACCAGCACCAGCCGCGCCGGAGCAAAGCGGGCGATCTGACGGCAAAGCTCGCTACCGATCGAACCGCCTGCGCCGGTGATCAACACTGTCTTGCCTGTGAGCATCGCCTGCACGTGCTCGCCGTCGATCTGTACCGGCTCGCGCCCGAGCAGATCCTCGATTTCGACCGGCCGCATGGTGTTGATCGCAACGTGGCCATTCATCAAATCTTCGAGGCCGGGAACAGTGAACACGTGAGCGCCGGCACGCGTGGCGATGTCGGTGGCACGAGCCAGGGTCTCCCGAGCTGCCGAAGGCATCGCCAGAATCACGTGCTTCGACGTGTAGTCCTCGAGCACTTGCGGCAACAAGTCCACTCCGCCCACGACCGGATGTCCATGGAGTTCCAGCCCCCATTTCGCCCGGTCGTCATCGACCAGCGCCACCACGCGCCAGTCCGGGCTGCGTTCGAGTTCGCGCACCAGCATCGCACCGCCGGTGCCGGCGCCCGCCACCACCACCGGCTTGCCAGCGCCGATCAGGCCGCCATAGAGACGATGTTCCTTCCACATCCGCCCCGCCGCCCGTCCGCCGCCCATCATCACCAGCAGAAGCAGGGGATAGAGGACTAGCAGCGAGCGGGGAATCGCAAGCTCGCTGCTCCGGTCCAGAGCCGTGAGGGCGACCAAGACTGCCGTCGAAACCGCCACCGCCTTCAGCACACGCTTCAAATCAGGGAGACTGGCAAAGACCCACATGCCGCGATACAGCCCCGCCCAGCGACAGGCGATCCCTTGTGCAGGCAGCAACACCGCCAATCCGAGCAGCATCTTGGGCACGTACTCGGCAGGCCAGTCGAAGTTGAAGCGGATCAGGAAGCCGCAGCTCCATGCAAGGATGGCAGCAAGAAGGTCGAAGAGAATGACGAGTGGCAGGCGCATCGATTTTTTCATCTGTGTTACAGCTCGTGACGACGCGAATATGTTATTCAGCTTGTGTCATCATTCTATCACCTCATAAGAGCGCATCGACTCGCAGGAAATGGCCAGAAGCCATGGGCTGAGCGCAAGCGATTGTTACTTAATGATTTTTAGATTTTTCAGTCGCAATTTTTGGCATAAAATACCAAGAGTGTTTTGCTGATGGCTTACTGAGTTTGCGGAGGTCATTGCAGGGGCCTATGACTTTAGTCGTATTTACAATAAATAGCCGATGACCTATCATTGACCGACTTGTAGGCGATGAGCGTGATTCTGCTCACGGGTGGCGCTCGTCTCATTTACAGTAACCTGAATCCGTGACCCTCCACGCTCAGGACGTAGCCATAGTTTCTGCCCGTGAGATTTGAGCAAAATTCCGAGATACTTGCTCGGGCGACCCCGATGCTAGGAGCGAGTCGTTCGTGTTATGCGTTTGTCATCGATTCAGCGTGCCGTAACGCTCTGGTCGAGCGCTCGCACGGACGCACAGTCAGCCAGATCGCTTCGGTGCTGCCTGCCAAGGGGACATTGATCTGGCCGAGTGGCCGAAATGCGCGACGTTCGGCCGTATCGACTCGATCCGGATTGGCGACGACAATGAATCCGGGCTTGATCGTTGTTACTATATCAGTTCGCGCACGCTGAGCGTCGAGGCGCTCAGCCTGAGCACTGGGCGGTGGAAAATCGCCTACATTGGACGCTGGACGTCAGCTTCAGCGAAGATGCTGGCACGCTGCGCAGGGACCACGCGCCGCAGAATCTGTCGCTGCTTTGTAAGATGACCCTGAATATCGTTCACTTCAACAAGATGATACGAGAAAGGCGAGTCTGCGTTTGAAGCGTAAGAGTATTGTTTGGGAGATATATATGCCCTCGACCTCTTTTGTCAAAACTAAGGTATGAGAAATTACAATCCTCGCAAGCGCCTCTTCTTTACGGGTGGATCTTGCTTCCTCGGTTCTCGCCTCATCGACAGCCTGCTGGATCGCGGCGATGAAGTGGTGTGCGCCGACAACCTCTTTAACGGCACCAAGCTAAACATCGAGCATCTTCTGAACCATCCCCGCTTCGAATTCATCCGACACGATGTCACCTTCCCCTTCTACATTGAGGCTGACCAGATCTACAATTTGGCCCGCGTCGCTAGCCCTGTGACTAGCAACATGACCCCGTGCAGACTACCGAGATCAGCGTGGACGGCGCCATCAACATGCTGGGTCTGGCCAAGCGTCTCAAGGCTCGCATATTCCAGGCTAGCACCAGCGAGGTGTATGGCGTCGCGTCCGTCCACCCCCAGACGGAATCCTACTGGGGCACCGTCAATCCCATTGGACTGCGTAGCTGCCACTACGGAGGCAAGCGCTACGCCGAGACGCTGTTTTTTGGTTACCATCGGCAGCACGGCTCCGACATCCGAGTCGCGCGTATTTTCAACGCCCACGTTCCGCGAATGCATTCCAACGGTGGCCGGGTGGTGAGCAACTTTATCGTGCAAGCCCTGCACGGGAATGACTTCGCCATCTGCGGCGAAGGTCTGCAGACCCGTAGCTTCTGCTATGAGAACGACCTGATCGAGGGCTTCTTCCGTTTCGTGGACATCCCCCGTGGGGCCGACGGCGCGCCAAGCTTTCCCGGCACCATCAATCTGGACAATCCCGGCGGATTCACAATCCGCCAACTGAACGAGGAGGTAATCGCCATGACTAGCGCCCCTCCCGCTTGGTGTTCAGGCCGCTACAGGCCGATGACCCCATGCAGCGCCAGCCTGACATCAGCGGCGCCTGGCAGCACTTGCGCGGCTGCGCGCCCCAGGCGCCGCTGGAGGAAAGCCTGAAGAATAACATCGCCTACTTTGACCAACTGCTCGCAAACGAGGACTGATGAAGATCGACTGTCTCTCCTACTTCAGCCCCCTCAAGTACGGCGGCGGCGGGGAAATGGTCACTCGCGCTTTGATCGAGGAGGGGCGTCGCCGTGGTCATACTATTCGCCTGCGCTCGGTGCGGCCTCGCGTTGACGAGAGCGACGGTCCGGCCGACCTGTACTGGCTGGTGGATGTGTTCAATTTCCCGCAGACGCTCAAGAGTCGCGGCGCTTGGCTGTGCTTCCCCCCCGCGCTGCTGGAAGACATCGCCGCCAATCGCCTTTTTATCCACATGAGCAACGCCTATACGGACGTTTGCAACCTAGGACACTTGCCGTGTTCCGGCCAAGCGCAAGCGCAGTGCGCGCACAAGTCGCCGCTGCGCCTGGTGCACAACTTGGCCTTGCGTGATTTTGGGGTGCAGTGCTTTGCGCAGAACCCGCTGGTGCGCAATCTGTTTTCTCGGTCTGCGCTCAACATCTATGTATCGCCCTTGCATCAGCGCACCATCGAAGGCATCTTGGGTGAAGCCCGGGGGCGGGCCTCCTTCGTCCTTAAGCCCATGATCGACAACACAGCCTTTTGCGACCGGGGGCTGGTGCGGGACATGGACTACCTCTTCGTCGGCCTCATCGGCGAAGCCAAGGGCCTGTCTACCATGCGCGAACGCTTCCACGATGCCGATATCCATTTCGTCGGCAAGATCGCCCCCGGCGAGAAGCTTGACTTCGGGACCTACCACGGCAGCGTGCCCTACAGCGAAATACCGAATTTCATGAACCGGGCCCGGCACTTCGTCTTCCTGCCGCGCTGGCCCGAACCGCAGGGCCGCGTAGTGACCGAGGCGGCGCTGTGCGGCTGCAAACTTATCACCAACCAGAACGTGGGCGCCACCTCCTTCCCATTTGATATCGGTAACCCAGCTAACTTCGCCCGCGCCGGCGACGAATTCTGGGCCGCCATTGAACAACTCCGATCATGACCGAATTACCCAAAATCAGCTTCATCATCCCAGTGCTGCACCTAAAGCGGCCTCTCAACAAGGCTCGATTTTTTATTCCACGTTATGCCTTGCCAGATGTGTTGCGTGACCTACACGAAAATGTCACCTTGCCACATGAGGTGATCGTGGTGTGCAACGCCCAAGATAAAGAACTTGTCGACTTTGTCTCTTTGCATCCGCATATCGACAAATATTGTCTCAATAATATGAATGTTGGTGTTGCGCGTTCGTGGAATATGGGCGCGGAAATGGCAGAGAGTGAGGCGCTGTGCTTCGTAAATGATGATGTCGAGGTCGGCAGGGGCGGCATTGAGCGTTTGTTCGCGATCCTCGCGGGCAGCGTGGAGGTTGCACAAGTCGGACCGATGGGCGCGCTGTGGAACGGGGCCGAGCACCTGCGTTATGTCGGCGAAAATGCGATCGAGGAGGCGCACGCGATATCCGGCTTCCTGTTCATGCTGCGTGCGAGCGCCTTCCGCAAGGTCGGCGGTTTCGATCCAGCCTACTCGCCAGCCGGCTTCGAGGAAATCGACATGAGTTTCGCCCTGCGCAGTTACGGCTGGAAGTGCCTCGTCGTCCCCGGCCTCAACATCAAGCACCATCATCACCACGGGGTCAGTAGCTACCGCAGCCGTGTTGCCTATCTGGGCAAGGAAATCGATACCCAGGAGTTGCATGAGCGCAACAAGGCCTACTTCATCAGTAAATGGCTCCCCGACCATGCTTGAAAGACTGATCCGCCGGTTGTTCCGGAAACCGGTCGTCTATGGCGACGAATTTTTCGGCGACGCATGGTTCCGCGAATGGGCGATGCTGGACGAGGTCCTTGCAGCGCTCATCGAAAGCGAGCCCGGGTGGCGCGCGGTGCTCGACTTCGGCTGCGGCCCCGGGATCATGATCGACAAGATGGCCGCACGCGGCCTCGATTACATCGGCTGTGATTATTCTGCAGAGGCGCGCGCGCTCTACCTTCGGCATTTCGGGCAGCACCCACAGCGCTACGTGGCCAGCCTCGACGATGCATTGACGCGCAGCTTCGACCTGCTGCTCGCCTTCGACGTCCTCGAGCACATGCGCGACGACGAGATCGTCCGGTTGCTGGGCACTGTCTGCGGGATTCCCGAGTTACTGTTCAACATTAGTCGCACACGCGGAATCCCCGGACACATCAATCTCAAGTCCGACCGTGCATGGATTGCCTTCATGCAGCGACAGGGCTGTCATTTCGAGGAGGAACGAACCCGGCGCCTGCGCGAACTCTACAGGCAGCACCGGCCGGGGGCGCCCGACCAGTGGGATCGCAACCTGTTTCTCTTCAGTCGCAGCACTTCATGACAAAGGAAGGTCTTGGGCTGGGCGAGGAATATTTCTCCGGGCAGTGCGCCGAAGTCGCCGCGCTGGTACCGCCGCATTGTGCGCGAGTCCTCGACGTTGGCTGCGCTTTCGGCGGCCTTGGCCGCGGCCTGCTGGCGTGCGGCGCCGAGCAGGTCTGCGGAGTGGAACTGAATCCCGCGGCCGAGTTAGTCGGGGTGTATGTCTTCGAGCATGCCCGCGCCTTTGCTCATTTTTTACGGTGAAGCAGTGGCATCAACCCTAAGAAAGGATTTGGCTTGGTCTTTGGGGCTGTATGGCCTTAGCTTTCTGGCGAGTTTTGCGAGCTTGTTCTTCATTTCCTACCATTTCGGTGCTTCGGCCGAGTTGGACGCCTACTGGGGAGCCTTTGCTCTGATGAATCTGTTGGCTTTTCCACTCGCCCCGCTACGCGAAGGGTTGGTGCCGGAGTTACACCGGCGTCTGCAGCAAGGGAGGGAAGCGGCCTCCGCTTATTTTTCTCCCGCGATGACCTTGATTCTCTTGGTTGCCAGTGTTGGTGGGCTGGTGGGCTGGTGGCTGGCTGAACCACTGACGGTTTTGGCGGTGAGCGAGAGTCAGCTACGTGTGCGCACCTTGGTGGTGGGCCAGCTTTACTGGCTGGCGCCGGCAGTCCTGCTGCTGGCGGTGTCGGAAACTCTCAACGCGATTTTGGCCGCTTACGATCGGCTGGTCCTGCAGTCTCTCGCCCGCTTGCTAGGGGCAGCCTCCACTTTGACGGTGCTGGCGTTGTTTGCCAACTTCTTGCAGTCACATGTCTTGCCTTTGAGCTTCATCGCTGCACAAGTGACTACTGTACTGGTACAGATCGTCGCTCTGCGCAGCCATGGTTTGACCTTCAAGCTGTCGTGGCCGCGTGCGCTGGGTGAGCGCTTCTTCGCAGTCAGCGGGGCGCTGCTTGCCACCTACGCTGCGAGCCAAGCTTACGCTGTGTTCGAGAAGCATACCCTGATCACCTTTGTGGCTGGTTTGGTGTCATCCTTCCAGTACGCCGTCTCCTTGACCAACGTACTCATTACCTTGGTTGGTGTCGTCCTCGCAAATGTCTTTTGGCCACGCTTCATGGCACAGGTCGCAGCGGAAGATCGGAACAGCCTCTATGCGGATCTTTCCACGCTGTCACAGTTTACCTTCTTGGTATTGGGTTGCTTGTGTGCATTGACTTGGCTTAATTCTACAGCATTGATCACATTGATCTTCGCACGCGGCGCTTTTGATGCGTCGGCAGTCACTCTTACCTCAGACGCGTTACGGATGGCAGTATTTGCTGCTGTGCCGATTTCGATAAACATGATCATGGGTCGGGCCCTGATTTCTATCGGAGCTGCGCGCGGCATTGTGGTCGCCGGGTTTACTACAACTTTTGTCGGCACCACCATCTTGGCTATGGGGCAGTTCCTAAACAGCCCAGCCTTGGCTCTTTCTCATTGGTTGCTAGCTAACTCGGCTGGCCTTGCGATTCAGGCGATATTCTTGGCGCGAGCCTGCGGCCATTTTGCCGGCGCTCCCGGCCGCGCGCTCTGGTGGCTGTCGCGTTGGTTTGTCGCTTTGGCCCTTTCTGGAATCACCACCCAAGCGATACCGGTAGCCCAGCATGGCATGATCGCCTTGGTGGCGGACATCGCCATGCGCGCCTTAGTTTTCAGCGCGCTATTTGGTGCCTTTGCTTGGATTTTCGGCCTGATGCGCGGTCTTCCTCCTTTTTTTCGGCGATAGTCTAGCCATGCTTATCCTCGTTGACACAAAGAACCTCGCCCTCTATGGAGGCGGCATCTCACATTGGTTTGCGCCACTGCTTGCGGCTTGGATCGTAGATCGGCCGGATGCCCGCTTTCTATTGGTCGGTCCGTCTTTCGATACTGCTTTTCTTCCCGAGTGCAGCAATTGGGAGCATGTGAGTCTAACTTGGCCCGAATGGCTTCCTCGCTCGTTCCGACATCCGTGGTACGACAATGTGCTGTTTCCCCGCGTCGTTAGGCGGCTGCGCCCGGACTTTGTCATGAGTCCATATCATGACGTCCGTATCCCCAAGGGCGTGCCGAGCGTTATCAGCGTGCATGACTTGTGCTTGGATGAACTGGAATCCGTCTACCCTCGCCGCATCCGTGCTTATTATCTCACATTGCTGCGGCGCAACCTGAGGCAGGCGGCTTTCGTACTCACCGTTTCAGAAACCAGCCGCAGCAAGCTTATTGAGCGCTACGGCGTGCCTCCGGATCGGGTGGGAGTAGTTTACAACGCCCCTCCTGCTGCGTTCGATGGTGATCATGGAGCGGAAGGAACCATTGATTTTCGAGCACGTTTCGGCCTGCACGGTCGTCTGCTGTTTTACCCTGGGGGGGCCGAGTACCGTAAAAATATGATGCGCCTAGTGCAGGTGTTCGCCAAACTTGCACAGAGTTATGATGATCTCTTCCTTCTTGTGACTGGGGAAAACAATGCCCGCTGGAGCGCGGCCATAGCCGGACTGCCGAACGTGCTGAGTCAACGGATCGTGTTCACCGGTAGGCTAGATGACGCTGATCTTCGCTTAGCTTACTCCGCTGTCGATGCTGTGATCTATCCTTCCCTCTGCGAAGGTTTCGGGCGGGTCTGCTTGGAGGCCATGGATACAGGAACGCCATTGGCATGCTCAGATTTGCCGGTGATGCGCGAGGTGGCCGGTGACTACGCCCATTATTTTGATCCATACTGCGTTGACTCCATGTGTCAGGCGACGGCAGCGGCTCTGTCGCAAGGCCGCCGCCATCCGGTGAAGGAGATGCGTTTTCAGACGGTTGCTGTCAGGGACGCTTTTCTGTGCGCGATGGATCGCTTCACGGAGGCGAAACCATGAATTCCCTCGCTACATTCTTTTCAAGAGGCTGGGCATTTTTCAGTGGCAGACCTGCCGCTGTAGTTACGTTCATTTTCCTTGTACTTAGCTGCCTACTTGTTAGCCACTACTTCCGGCGATTCGTGTTCTGGTTCCCCCTGTTGTTATCGGTGTACTGGCTGGTTGTTGTCCGCCGCGACTCAAACATGGTGCGGAGATTTGCCACCCTGCTGCCGCTTGGCATGTGGCTGGCACTTGCCGGCTACATGCTGTCTCTGCTGGTAGCGAGTCTGATTTCTCCGTCTTGGGAAACTGGGGTCAGGGAGTTGCTGCTGGCGGTGGTCAGCCCCGTGCTCATCGCTGTTCTCGCAGGAAGAATGACGTGGCCGGAGGGCGTTGAACGTCGGGTGCTTCTTGCTCTGGTGTGGAGCGGAGGACTTCTTGCCGCCACGGATGTAGCCCATCACATCACCGATTTGGCGACCAGTGGGCAGTTTGCCAGCGACTTTTCCCATCGCTGGCGCGCCACGGGTTTTATCCTTTTTCTGCCATTTCTCATCCTCTTTCGAGATACTCTGATGGGATGGCGAAAGGTAGCACTCAATGTCGGGCTGTTAGTATTTTTTCTGCTGGCTGCTTGGACAGGTTCGCGTACTGCGTGGGGAACCATCATGCTCGAAATTGCTTTTCTCGGCATTTTGACACGCCAGCCCCGGTATTTTGTCGATATTGCCATTTTTGGTTTTGCCATAGCGATCGCTCTGACGTTGATGCCACATGAAACAGGAATGGCTAGCCTTGAAAGAGGTCTTAGTGATAACAATCGCATAAATGGGCATTGGCTGCCTGCCATACAGATGAGCGAGGACTCTTTTTTTTCTTTCTTGATCGGTCACGGCTATGGCAGTGAAGTCGTGGTGCCTCCCCAGTTTTCTGGTCAAGCCACTCCTTTGCTGGCTGGACCACATAATGTTTTCCTGCAAGCTTTTCTAGCTGGTGGATTGGCTGCTCTGGCGACTTTGAGTTGGCTATTCGCTGAACTCGGTAGGCTGTTCTGGCGTTTCCGTAAGCATCACGATGCGAGACTGAAAAGGTTGGCGGTTGGAGGGGGCATTTCGTTCGCTGGCTACTTTTTGATCGCAGGAATGGTGGGCGACCCGCGCCCGGAACCACTCGCCATGTTCATGCTTGTCGCGATGATTCTGTATCGATATGAATCTGCTGCAAGGCTTTCCTCAACTCGCTCTCCTTCTCACGAAATTGCGTCAAGTCATGCCTGAAGCCACTTGCTCTGCCCCGGTCAGCGTCATTATTCCATGCTATCGATGTAGTGGGATGGTGGAGCGTGCGCTTGATTCGGTGTTGAATCAGACGCTGCCCCCTGCTGAGATCATACTGGTTGACGATGCAAGCGGAGATGACACGCTTGCTCTCCTACACCGTCTTGAGAAGAAGTATGCGCCCACTGTGAAGGTGCTTGCGATGTCAATCAACGGTGGGCCAGGACTGGCTCGTAATGCTGGCTGGGAGGCAGCTAGTAGCCCGTGGCTCGCGTTTCTGGATGCTGATGATGCTTGGCATCCGCGCAAGCTGGAAATTCAATGGACTTGGCTCAGATCTCATCCAGAAGCGGTTCTGTGCGGCCATCTTTCGCAATTTTCTGCTGGTCGGATCGACTTTCCAGTGAAAGATGCAACAGTCGCTATTCGGCTGTCGCCTATGCAAATGCTGATTTCGAATCACCTAGCGACGCGGTCGGTTATGCTGCGGAGGGAATTGCCATTTCGTTTCTGCGCAAGAAAATATTCTGAGGACTATCAGCTTTGGCTAGAGATTATTTTGGCTGGACATCCTGCTTATCGCTTGGAATCGTACTTGGCTTATTGTTTCCGTCCGGAATTTAGTCCCGGCGGTTTGAGCGGGGATCTTCGTATGCATGAAAAAGGGGAAATTTCTGCTTTGCGGACCATGTACAACTTGGGCAGAATTGGTTGGTTGATGTTTGCCTTCTCGGCTACTTGGTCCTTCGCGAAGTTCCTGCGACGCTTGTGGCTCATGCGGGGGCTCCGGTGACTGCAAAGCCGAAAATGTGCGTAGTCGCTGCTACGCCGCTTACCATTTATTTTTTCTTGCAGCCTCATCTCGTCGAGTTATCCCGGGAATTCGATGTAACGCTGGTGTGCAACCCAAGCAACGACGCATATCTGCCTCCGCTGGAGCTGCCGGTGCGTCAAATTGCTATCGGGATGAAACGCAAGATTTCGCCACTGCGTGACTTACATACTTTGCTCGAGTTGTCGAGACTGTTCCGGAGAGAGCATTTTGATATCGTGGTATCGGTGGCGCCCAAGGCAGGCTTGCTTGGAATGCTGGCTGCGGCGTTTGCTGGTGTGGAATATCGTGTTCATATATTTCAGGGCGAGGTCTGGGCGTCTAGAACTGGCTTGATGCGCGTTTTCCTCAAAGCGATGGACCGCATTACTGCCACGTCGGCTACGCATATCATGGCCGTGGGCCGGAGCGAAAGACGATTTCTCGAAGAACAGGGGGTGGTAAAGGTTGGTCGTGTAGAAGTGCTCGGTTCAGGGTCGATTTCGGGCGTGGATCTGGAGCGATTTCGCCCCAATCCGCTGGTGCAGCGGGAGTTCCGGAGCGAGCGTGGCATTCCTGACGACGCGATCCTGTGCCTCTTTCTCGGTCGTCTGACAGCCGACAAGGGTGTCTTTGACTTGGCTCGCGCATTCTCGTTGTCGGGAGCGGCAAATCCTAAACTCTGGCTGATTCTGGCGGGTCCGGACGAAGAGGGAGTTGGAGAGCAACTTCGCCAAGGTGTTGCCGGCGAAGTGTCGAAGCGCATGTTGATCGATGGATTCACCCATGCCCCGGAGCGTTACCTCGCAGCTGCGGATTTCCTCTGCCTACCAAGTTACAGAGAGGGATTTGCGATGGTTATCATCGAGGCAGCAGCCGTCGGCATCCCTTCTATCGGCACGCTGATTTATGGGATCGCTGACACAATCGTCGATAATGAAACGGGCGTCCTGGTTAGTGCTGGCGACGTTTCAGCGCTGGCGGAAGCCATTACCAAGATGTCGACGGATGCTTCGCTAAGAGAACGAATGGCTCGCGCTGGGCGCGTCAGGGTTGAGGTGGAGTTCAGTCAAGGAAAGGTTGTTGCTGGTTATGTGGATTTCTTTCGACGGCTTTTGTCATCGTGAAAAGGTTGTTTGATCTGACTCTCGGGATGGTCGCAGCGGTATTGCTCGCAATCCCGTTCCTGCTACTCGCGATTTTGGTACGGTTGACGTCCGCGGGGCCTGTCATCTACTGGTCTGACCGCGTTGGCGCGAACAACCGTATCTTTCGGATGCCCAAGTTCCGCAGCATGCGCATCGACACACCTGCCGTGGCCACCCACTTGCTACAGAACCCGGAGCAATGGCTGACGCCGATTGGTTCGTTTCTGCGCAAATCCAGCTTGGATGAATTGCCACAATTGTGGAGCATCCTCAAGGGCGACATGAGCTTTGTAGGGCCTAGGCCCGCCCTATTCAACCAAGCGGACCTGATCGCCCTGCGAACGGAGAAGGGTGTTCATGAACTGCTTCCTGGCTTGACGGGGTGGGCCCAGGTAAATGGTCGCGATGAATTACCCATTCCGCAAAAGGTGCAGTTCGACGCAGAGTATCTCCAGCGGCGTTCATTACTATTTGATCTGAAGATACTTTGGATGACGGCGGTGAAAGTACTGGCCAAGGACGGAGTGTCTCATTGAAGAGAAAGCTTGATCCTCTGGGCTGGATGCGGCGGTAACCGATGATGACGTGAGCTGGTGTCTTACAGCCGCAGGTCCGCCAGTTCCTGCGGCAGCACATACTTCAGGTCGTAGAGCACATGCTCCGACCTGCCCAGCGCCCGCAGCGCCGCGGCGCCCATCTCCCTGAACTGCCGGTGCGCGACGGCTACGATCACCGCGTCGTAGGCGCCGGCCTCAGGCTCGGCCACCGGTGTGATCCCGTACTCGTGCCGGGCTTCCTCGGCGTCGACCCACGGGTCGAAGACGTCGACGCTGCAGTTGTACTCCTTCAGTTCGTCGACGATGTCCACGACGCGGGTGTTGCGCAGGTCGGGGCAGTTTTCCTTGAAGGTGAGGCCGAGCACCAGTACGCGCGCGCCGTCGACCTGGATGCGCTTCCTGGTCATCGCCTTGACCAACTGGGCGACGACATAGGCGCCCATGCCGTCGTTGATGCGGCGCCCGGCGAGGATGATCTCCGGGTGGTAGCCGATCGACTGCGCCTTGTGCGTCAGGTAGTACGGATCGACGCCGATGCAGTGGCCGCCGACGAGGCCGGGGCGGAAGGGCAGGAAATTCCACTTGCTGCCGGCCGCCTGCAGCACGGCTTCGGTGTCGATGCCCATGCGGTTGAAGAGGATCGCCAGTTCGTTGATCAGCGCGATGTTCACGTCGCGCTGCGTGTTCTCGATCACCTTGGCCGCCTCGGCGACGCGGATCGTCGAGGCCTTGTGCGTGCCGACGGTGACGATCTCGTTGTACAGCGCGTCGACCAAGTCGGCGACCGCAGGGGTCGATCCGGAGGTGATCTTGCGGATCGTCGTGACGCGGTGTTCCTTGTCGCCCGGATTGATCCGCTCGGGGCTGTAGCCGGCGAAGAAGTCCTCGTTGAACTTGAGCCCCGAGAACTTCTCCAGCACCGGGACGCAGTCTTCCTCGGTGCAGCCGGGGTAGACGGTTGATTCGTAGATGACGATGTCGCCCTTCTTCAGCACTTTGCCGACCGTCTCGCTGGCCTTGATCAGCGGCGTCAGGTCGGGCCGCTTGAACTCGTCGATCGGCGTCGGCACGGTCACGATGAAGACGTTGCACTCGCGCAGGGCCTCGCGTTCGGTCGTGTACGAGAGATGACGAGCGGCGGCGAGTTCCTCGGCCGAGGTTTCGAGCGTGCGGTCCTCGCCGGCCTGCAGCTCGGCAATGCGCCGGCTGTTGATGTCGAAACCGACGACCGTGCGCTTCTTGCCGAATTCGACTGCGAGCGGCAGTCCGACATAGCCGAGGCCGACGATGGCGAGCTTGATCGTATCGAGAGTGTGCATGCTTGACCTCCGCAGTCGGGGGGGTAGGGAAATCGATGGTTCAGGCAGTCTGCCGCTGACGCGGCAGCAGTGAGCGGTAGAGGTCGATCATCTTCGTGGCCATGGCCTCCAGGCTGAAGGCTTCGGCGGTCTGTCGGGCCACCGGGCGCATCGCGGCAAGCCGCTCCAGATCACAGAGCGCGCGCATTCCGTTCGCCAAGCCGGCGTCGTCGAAGGCGTCGCAGACGTAGCCGTTACGGCCATCGACGACGAGCTCGGCGCCGCCGCAAGTCGTCGTCGTCAACACGGGCAGACCGGTCGCCATTGCTTCCAGGACGACATTGCCGAATGGTTCGTAGATGGTCGGGAAAACGAAGGCATCGGCGGCACCGTAAAGCTTGCCGACATCCTTCTGCGGGCCGGCAAAACGCACACGCGCGCCAATCCCGAGGGATTTTGCCATATCTTCGTAGTGCGACTGGCGGCGGTCTTTCCCCACGACCAGGAGCCAGGCCGCGGGCGGCAGATTGCGCAGGAGCGCAGCCAGGCCCTTGCGCTCGAAGCCTGAGCCGACAAAGATGAACAGCGGTGCGGCAGCGTCGATGCCGTAGTGCGACCTCACTTCCTGGCGATGCTGCTGCAGGCGGGGATTGAACCGGTCCAGGTCGATGCCGTTGTAGATGACGTGCAGGCGGGCATCGTCGATCCCGAAATTGGCCTTGATCTCGTCGCGCACCATGCGCGAGATGCAGATCACTGCTTTCAGCCGCGGGCTGCGGAAAAGCGCCTCTTCGGCCGCCAGGACGTAGCGGTTGTAGGGATTGAGGTCGAGCCAGAGACGGCCGGCCGCTCCCTGCTGTTTGCGGCGCTGCGCGAGCCAGACGCGGTGTACGCCGTCGCCGGCGCGATAGATGTCGCAGCAGGCGACCTTCTCGTGCGACTGCACCAGGTCGAAGCCTTCCTCGGCAACCAGTCGGCAGGCCTCGCGCGCAAAGCTGCGGTCGCGCCAGGTGCTTCCCAGATAGAAGGGGTCGCAGCGCAGTTCGCGGAAACTGCCGCTGCCGACACTGGCGTTCGCAGCCCACTGCCGGGTGATCAGGGTCGTCTCGACAGCTTCCTGGGTGCCGAGCGCCTCCAGTGCGCGTTCGACGAAGCGCTCGGCGCCGCCGAAGGGGTTGTAGCGTTGCCGGATGATCGCCAGTCTGATGCTCATTGCAACTCCCGTGCAGCAGCGAGGACGCGCTCGACCGACAGCGAGGCCAGGCAGTCGCTCACCTTGCCGCCGCCGCAGCCGTCGATGCCGCAGGGGCGGCAGGGGTGGCGGTCGCTGGCGACGACGCGGTGGAGCAGCGGGGCGTCCACTACCGGCGCCTGCCACGGCCCCCATTCGCGGTCGCCCGAGGGGCCGAACAGCGCGACGCAGGGCGTTCCCATCGCCGCGGCGATGTGCATCGGCGCCGAGTCGACGCCGACGAAAAGTCGGGCGCGGGCGACGAGCGCCGCCAGTCCCTTGAGCGAAAGCTGGCCGGCGAGGCTGATCGCCGGGCGTTTCAGGCGGGCCTGGATCGCGTCGATCATTGCCAGTTCGGCGGGGTCGGGCGCGGCGCTGAGCACGACCTGCTGCCCTGCGCCGTGCAGGCCATCGATCAGCGCCGCCATCTTCTCCACCGGCCAGCACTTGAAGTGCCAGCGCGACGCCGGATGGACATGGACGAAGCTCCCTTCGGCGACACCGTGCCCGGCGAGCAGCGCCGCCACGCGCGCGTCGGCGTCGGCACCGGCGACGAGCGTAACCACGCGTTCTTCGGGCGCCGGGTAGATGCCGATCCGGCGCAGCGCGTCGAGGTTGCGTTCGACCGTATGCCGTAGCGCGTTCATGGGCGCGCCGGTGAAGTGCGTGAAGGCGTTTTTCCAGAAACGCCCGCGCCCGCGCACCTTCGGCGCCACCGCCCAGCGCGCACCGACGAGGCGCGCGATCCACGCGCCGCGCGGGTGTTCGGTGAGGTGGACGACGAGGTCGTAGTGCCTGCTGCGCAACGTTTGCAGCAGTTGCCACTCGGCGGATGCCTGCCCGAGCGGTCCCAACTTCTTCCAGTTGCGGTCGATCGTATGCACCTGGTCGATCGCCGGGTGCAGCGTCAGCATCTGCGCCGTATCCGCATAGACCAGCGCGTCGATCTCGACCTGCGGCGCGCGCGCCTTCAGCACCGAGAAGACGGGCGCACTGAGCAGCACGTCGCCGTGATGACGCAGCTTGATGACGAGCGCGCGGCGCACCTCGCCGAGCGGGACGGGATCCTTGACCATGGGGCGCTATTTTACCCGTTCGAGGTATGCGGGGCTGCGTTCTCTGAAATGATCTGACCAGGTCTGAAAAGTGAAAAGGGGCCAATCTGCGCCGTCATTGCGAGGCGCGTAGCGCCGTGGCAATCCAGTTCGTTCTCCCAGTTGAGCGGCCTCGCCAACTCGGGCGACCCGACAGCAGCCCTAGGCACTGGATCGCCACGCCCTGCGGGCTCGCGATGACGGGCTGCCGATCGCGACGGCATCGGCAGATCAGGTCGGCCGATATTTCGGGCCCGCCGGTCCGCCCACGAGAGTGTGGAAAGGGGCCAGGCTGCGCCGTCATTGCGAGGCGCGTAGCGCCGTGGCAATCCAGTTCGTTCTTCCAGTTTCGCGGCCTTTCCAACTCGGGCGACCCGACGGCAGCCCCAGGCACTGGATCGCCACGCCCTGCGGGCTCGCGATGACGGGCTGCCGATCGCGACGGCATCGGCAGATCAGGTCGGCCGATATTTCGGGCCCGCCGGTCCTCCCACGAGAGTGTGAAAAGGGGTCAGGCTGCGCCGTCATTGCGAGGCACGTAGCGCCGTGGCAATCCAGTTCGTTCTTCCAGTTTCGCGACCTTTCCAACTCGGGCGACCCGACAGCAGCCCCAGGCACTGGATCGCCACGCCCTGCGGGCTCGCGATGACGGGCTGCTGATTGCGACGGCTTTGGCAGATCAGGTCGGCCGATATTTCGGGCCCGCCGGTCCTCCCACGAGAGTGTGAAAAGGGGCCAGGCTGCGCCGTCATTGCGAGGCGCGTAGCGCCGTGGCAATCCAGTCGTTCTTCCAGTTTCGCGGCCTTTCCAACTCGGGCGACCCGACAGCAGCCCCAGGCACTGGATCGCCACGCCCTGCGGGCTCGCGATGACGGGCTGCTGATTGCGACGGCTTTGGCAGATCAGGTCGGCCGATATTTCGGGCCCGCCGGTCCTCCCACGAGAGTGTGAAAAGGGGTCAGACTACGCGGTCATTGCGAGGCGCGTAGCGCCGCGGCAATCCAGTTCGTTCTTCCAGTTTCGCGGCCTTTCCAACTCGGGCGACGCGACGGCAGCCCCAGGCACTGGATCGCCACGCCCTGCGGGCTCGCGATGACGGGCTGCTGATTGCGACGGCTTTGGCAGATCAGGTCGGCTGATATTTCGGGCCCGCCGGTCCTCCCACGAAGGGCCCATGAAAAGGGGCCAGGCTCAATAATTCATGCAAAGTTTCGCTTTAAAGCTAAAATTCAGACATGCATGAGATCGTCCACTACCTCGACGAGGCCGAGCACGACCTGTACCTGGACTGGCTGGACTCCCTGCGCGACCGGGTTGCGAAAGTGGCGATCATCAAGCGTGTCGCCCGCATGGAGGTAGTCCTGTTTGGTGACTGCAAGCTCTTGCGCGAAGGCGTCTGGGAACTCAAGGTCGATGTCGGTGCGGGATACCGCGTGTGCTACGCGCACGTGGGCAACAGGGTGATCATGCTTACCAGCGGCGGCGACAAGAAGTCGCAGAGCCGCGACATCGAACGTGCCGTGAAGTTGTTGAAGGACTGGGAGAAGCGAAATGGCTAAGACACACCGAACTCACGAGGATGCGACTGTCGAGATGTTCCGCAAGGATCCGGAACTGGCCGCTGACTACCTCAACTCTGTGCTGGAAGACGGCGACGAGACCGATCTGATGCTGGCCCTGCGCACCCTGAGCAAGGCGTTCGGTGGTGTGCAGGAGGTGGCCCGGCAGGCAGATGTCAATGCCCACACCCTGTACCGGACACTCTCCGAGAAGGGCAACCCCGAACTCAAGACCCTGTCGGCGATCCTGAAGGTGATGGGCATGCGCTTGGCGATCCAGCCGCTGAACCTCCACAGGCAACAACAGGCCCACGCTTGACACGGCCACGGCGGTGGCCGAGATGCGGTTCGTCGCCGCAGGCCGCCTGCCGGCCGCCGGCCAGACCGTTGCCGATGCGCTGGCGAAGGCGAGGGCAGCAAGTTGAACGAAGAGTCTTTTGCTCTCGAATCATTTTTAAACTAAAATCCTAAGTTAGTGCGGCACGAAATTAGGAGATTGCCATGGTTGCATCGATTCATCCCCCAACGGTCAAAGTCATCGGAAGCAATGGACAAATCTCGCTCGGCAAGCAGTACGCTGGGCGGCAAGTCTTGGTAGAGGAACGGGAGCCTGGCGTTTGGGTCGTGCGCACCGCCACGGTCATTGCCGACAATGAGCGTTGGTTGCATGAGCCCCGAGCGGCGGCTGATTTGCAGGCCGCCTTGGCTTGGTCGATGACACATTCCCCGTCAGACGAAAACGTTGATGACGTCCTGCACAAGGTCGGCCATGGGTCGGAGTGAAAGCCATGTCAGGCTTGACCTGAACAACCCCGTTTTTCAGGAAAACCTGCTGACACTGCAAAAACCTGAGCGACACGCGGCCTTGGATACCCTCAACAAGATTCGGCAGTTGAGCTGGAGCCAGGTCTATCGCGATCAGGGGTTGAAGTGGGAAAAGATCACCAGCGTGAAGCCGCCCGGAGGTATCGATGCCATCTACTCACTGCAGATTACCCAAGCGCGTCGTGCGACGGCTTACCGCGAGGGTGACTTCATGCGCTTGTTGACGATTGCAGCAGATCATGACAGCACGTACGGGCGCAAGTAATTAAATTCTGGGGACGTTATACTTAATTACAGTGAATGGGCCAAAGGAAACTGCCTCGCCCGGAGAAACGTATGAGATTGGCCGAAACGGAACGATCAGCGATCCGCGAAGTCATTCGCGAGGCCGATACCGAGGCTTTGGTCTACCTTTTTGGCTCGCGCATCGATGATTCAGCCAAGGGCGGCGATATCGACCTGTTGGTTTTTTCGAAAAAAATCACGCTCATGACGAAGCTCGGCATACTGGCGAAGCTTCACCAGAAGCTTGGTGAGCGAAAGATCGACATTGCCGTGTATCCAGATGATTCAAGGCCCTTTCCCAGAATGGTCATGCAGGAGGGAGTGCGCTTGTGACGCGAGTGAAACTTGAACTCTTGCAAGAAGAACTGGCCGGCTTGCAACTTGCCGCCGGATATCTTCAATACTCCATGGAGCGATGCCGCAATCTCGTCGGCCAGGAGGCATTGCCGCCCGAACAACTCGAGCGTCTGGAGTCGCTGACCAGCCGCTTTGCTCGACTGGCTGACTTGCTCGTCCAGCGTGTTTTCCGCCTGGTCGATGAGATCGAGCTTGTGGGAGGCGGTTCCATTCTCGACAGAATCTACCGCGCAGAAAAACGCGGTTGGGCAAACGCGGCGGAACTGATCAATATTCGCGAGCTGAGAAACCTGATCGCGCATGAATATGCTACAGAGAAAATGGCCGAGATCTATTCTGCCGTAGCGCTACTGTCCCCGGTTCTCCTTGAGACGGTGCCCAAGGTGGTCGAATACACGGAAACGATGATCCGGAAATATCCAGCCTGACGTCGGTCGTGTCGATCAAAAAGGGGCCAGGCTCGAATTAATTAAGGGGTCAGGCTCCAAAAAAGGAAAAAGGCGCAGTCCAATCAGATAAATTGCTGCCAAGCGATGTATTCCGAGCGACGCAGCCGATACCGGGCGATGCTGCCTTCGTGCAATTGGTGCAATGCCACCGTTAGCATCTCCCTGAAGGCGGCTTGGTCGGCCTCTGCGGCGTGATCACGTGCCACTTCCGCGATGACAGCTTGACTGGGCTGCCGCAGCCCCTTGACCACTGTCTGAACCGCCAGGATCAGGGCCTCCCGATACCTGATCTTCAAAGGGTCGGGTTCGACCATGGTTTGCGTGATGGCTAGATAGCGCTGGCAAGAGCGCTCATACGCCCAGACAAACACATCACGCAACAACTCGATCTGCTTAAGCTCGTACACGCCCAGAGTCGCCTCGATGTAGGCACGCTCCGGCACGTCGATGAAGGACAGCGGGCAGAGATTGTGCTTGATGAGCGGAATATTTGCACCGATGCGCGAGACGCGCTTGTTCACATCCTCAAACGGCTGCAGATAGGGCAGTTGCACCATCAGGAAGAA
Source organism: Rhodocyclus purpureus (assembly GCF_016653115.1). Classification (GTDB taxonomy): domain Bacteria; phylum Pseudomonadota; class Gammaproteobacteria; order Burkholderiales; family Rhodocyclaceae; genus Rhodocyclus; species Rhodocyclus purpureus. The sequence goes on along the minus strand of NZ_NHRX01000013.1, from coordinate 48,305 downwards.
GGCCTGCTCGAACGGGTCAGGGATGGTGGCTGCCTTGTCCAGCAGCAGCGTAAAGCAGTCCTCAATCACCTGTGGCAACCCAAGTGGGTGAAACACCGTGCCAGCGATGTCCACCGGCCGCCGACGCAAGCGCCCACTCGCATCCGGGTTGCGCAGCAAGTCCTGGGACAGCACAGCGTGGAGGTTCTTGAAGGTGAAAGCATCAAAGCCCACCTCTTCGGCATCCTCGATCAGCATCTCGATGGCCGCCTTGTGGTTCAGGATCATCTGCGTTTCGATGACATCCTTGCCCTTGGCGACTTGGCCTAACTCGATCAGGTTCTGGGTGTCGAGCCGGCTGTAGGTGTTACCTTCCAATTTCGATGAGGCCCATGACAGATCGACGAGCAAGCGACCCAGGATGTCTCGGGCATAGGTGCCTGCTGGTCTCTCATCAGCAGACGTGCGGCCCATCTCGTGCAATTGCCGCCGCAGCGATTCAGGCAAGTAGAAGGTTTCTCCGGGCTGGTAGGCCTCCAGAAATTCGCGCTGGTAACCCACTGGCCGGCGGTGCATCAGTGGCAGCCTGACCTGATCGCGAATGGTGGCCCCTTGCGGGGATACTGGTACATAAAGCTCCGCCTCGACCGTTGCATTGGCTGTCACTGTGCCGCTGGTTTGAACCACGGCACCAGAGATCAACTTGTAGACCAAGGCGATGCTTTCCCCCTTGGTGGTCACGTGCTGCTGATCGATGAGCTTCTGCAGACGGCGTTGCAGTGTGCGACGGTTGAGCTTGTCTCCTTGGCGTCGCGCTATTTCCGCTTCGATGTCGGCAATGCGGATGCCAGACGGATGCGCCGCGATGATGGATTCGATCAGCTCGAGTTCTTCGGTTGGTGTGGCGCGTGGCATCTGCGCTGGCTCCCTGGGGGCAATTTGTCACGCAATGTCGCGCAGGAGCGACAAAGCACGGCACTATTATGTCGCGCAAGGTGTCGCGCTTCAAGTGAATACTGTCGCGCCCAGGTCCGTCACAGCAAAGGAGCCAGGCTCAATTCTGAGGGCTTGGTCGAAAAACCATAACGTCCCGGGATTGAGAGTTCAGCCGTTCAGTGTGTGCAGCACGGCTTTCCAGTCGCCGGCGTTCGCGCCCTGACCGGTATTCGCCGCCAGCGCTGTATTTTCGGCGACGAAATCGACCCGCGTCAGCGCGCCGAATTCGAGCTTCAGTGTGCTCCACTCGGCGAGCGGCAGTCCGAGCCAGTGGCCGAGCAGGACGCGGATGACACCGGCGTGGGTGACGAGGACGAGGGTGTCGCCTGAAGCGGCCGGCTGACTGCTCGCTCCGGTGGCGCGCTGAATTCCGGGCAGCGTGTCGACACCGGGAACGCCGAGGTCGGCGGCGCAGGCGAGAGCACGCGCGGCGAGCTCGCTGACCGATTCGCCGCCAGGCGGCACGAAGTGCATGAGATCGGCCGCCCAGGCGTCGATCAGTTGCGGGTCGATGTCGTCCCAGCGGCGGCCTTCCCAGTCGCCGAAATCCTTTTCGAGCAGGCGAGCGTCGTAGTGCGGCGTCGCGCCGAGTGTGGCGGCCAGCGCGTCGGCGAGTCCGCGGCAGCGCCTGGCCGGGCTGGCGACGATGCGGGGACAGCATGAGTCATACTGTCTCCCTGGATGGGCAACCGCTAACGGGCCAGTCAGCACTTCCCTTGCCAGTCGTGCAGCGAGCCGTTCGCTGCTTGCCCGCAGGTGTTCCGCATCCGCGTCGACATCGAGCCGCCCGTAGCAGACCCCCGGCTCGATCAGCGGCTGCGGATGCCGGATCAGGAAAACGCGCACAGCAGTCCGCCGTAGAAGGCGACTTCGGAAAGCTGCTGCACGGCGCCGAGGCAGTCGCCGGTGTAGCCGCCGAGCCGGCGCCGGTACATGCGCGCGAGCCAGAAGGTCGCCAGCAGCGCCAGTGCGATCCCGGTTGCCGCCGCCAGCGGCGGCAGGAAGACGAGCGCCGGCAGCACGAACAGCGCGCCGACGACGATCTCGCGGCCCGACAGCTTGCTCGCCACCGCCTTCGCCTTGCCTTCCTCGCGCGCGTAGTCGAGCACCGCCATCAGCGTCGTCGTGCAGAAGCGCGACAGCGCGTGGCCGGCGATCAGCGCCGCCGGGATCAGTTCGGCGCCGATTTCCAGCAGTGCGCAGAACTTGAAGAGCAGGATCAGGTTCAAGGCCGTCGCGCCGAAGCTGCCGATGCGCGAGTCGCGCATGATCGCGAGGATCTTTTCCTTGGTCCAGCCGCCGCCGAAGCCGTCCACGGTGTCGCTCCAGCCGTCCTCGTGGATCGCGCCGGTGAGGTAGATCGTCGCGGCCATCGACGCGAGTACCGCCAGCGTCAGCGGCCAGAAGATGTACGCGATGGCGAACACCGCGGCGCCGATGCCGCCGACGATCAGCCCGACCGCCGAGAAGTAGCGCGCCGATCGCGACAGGGCCGGCGCGTCGTGGCCGATCCAGGCGGGGGCCGGCAGGCGCGTGAAGAAGTAGAGCGCGGCCAGGAAGAAGCGGAATTCACGCTTGAGCGCGCCTTGCTGGGGCGCGGCCTGGCCGGCGACTTCGCCGGCGTCTGCAGTCGTGGTGCGTTCCTCGCTCACGAGCGCGCTCCGCAGGATGAACTGGCGGCAGCGCTCACCCGCGCGCCTCCGTGCCGCTGACGCCGGCCGATTCGAAGCTCGCCATTTCGTTGAGGAAGGCGACCGCCGAGTGCACCAGCGGCCAGGCGAGCGCGGCGCCGGTGCCTTCGCCGAGGCGCAGGCCGAGGTCGATCAGTGCTTCGGCGTCGAGCGACTGCAGCTGCGCATGCGAGGCGGGTTCGGCCGACTTGTGGCAGAAGATGCAGTACTCGCGGATTTCCGGGCAGATGCGCGCCGCGATCAGCAGCGCCGAGGTGACGATGATGCCGTCGATCAGCAGCAGCGCCCCGCTCTGCGCCGCGCCGAGCATCGCGCCGGCCATCATCGCGATCTCGAAGCCGCCGAACTCCGCGAGGACGCCGAGCGCCTCCTCGGCCGTCGCTCCGAAGCCGGCCGGCAGTGCCGCGCGCGCGGCGGCGGTTTCGAGCAGCCTGAGCTTGTGCGTGAGGCCACGGTCGTCGAGTCCGGCGCCGCGGCCGACGCAGACGGCGAGCGGCGTTCCGGTGAGCTGGCTGGTGATCAGCGACGCAGCGGCGGTGTTGCCGATCCCCATCTCGCCGAAGGCGAAGAAGCGCGCGCCGGTATCAATGGCGATGCGCTGCGCGATCGCGTGGCCTTTGGCCAGCGCCGCATCGCGCTGTTCGGCGCTCATCGCTGCCTGTTCGAGGTAGTTGCGCGTTCCGGAGCGGCTGATCTTGGCGTCGATCAAGCCTTCACGCGGACCGAACTCGTGCGCGACGCCGGCGTCGACCACGTGCAGGCGGATGCCGTGCTGGCGCGCGAAGACGTTGATCGCCGCGCCGCCGGCGAGGTAGTTCTCGACCATCTGCCAGGTCACGTCCTGAGGGTACGGCGAGACGCCGGCTTTGGCGGCGCCGTGGTCGGCGGCGAAGACAAGCATCTGCGGCGCCCCGAGTTCCGGCGACAGCGTCTTCTGCACGCGGCCGATCTGCAGGGCGACCTTTTCCAGCAGCCCTAGCGCGCCGAGGGGCTTGGTCTTGTTGTCGATCTTGTGCTGCAGGGCGGCGTCGAGAGAGTCGTCGACGCGGGGAACTGAGAAGTGCATGGCGGGCCGTGGATGGAGTGGGTGGGGCCTGATAGGCGACGAATTGGTGATGAGTTGGCAGCGATTTGACAACGAACAGGTGCCGAACAGGCGTCGAACGGTGACGAAATGAGGCGAACCGGGAGAATCAGTTGGCCACGAAAGGCACGAAAAACACTGGATCATTCATGGGGTTCGATGTCGATCGGGCATCACCCTGATGGGTTGGGCTCCATACGACTATGACCACATGCTTTATTTCGTGGCTTTCGTGTTTTTCGTGGCTGAAAATAGGTTTCAAGGGTCAATGAGCGCGTAGACTCGATCGAGCGGCGCGTGCGGCGAGCGGCGCAATCCGGGGCAGTCACGCAGCGCCGGATGGCCGCAGCCCAAGTCCGGGAGAGCCTGCCATTATACGCGCCGCGTGCTAAGCTCCCGCGCCCATGAGAGAACTGATCATCGGCGGCGCCCGTTCGGGCAAGAGCCGCCTCGCCGAAAGCCGCGCCCTCGCCAGCGGACTGCCCGTCACCTACATCGCCACTGCCACCGTCAGCGACGACGAGATGGCGCGGCGCATTGCCCTGCACCAGGAGCGCCGCCCGGCCGGCTGGGGCCTCGTCGAGGCGCCGCTCGACCTCGCCGGGACGCTCAGGAAGCACGCTGCTCCCGACGCCTGCCTGCTGGTCGACTGCCTCACCCTGTGGCTCGCCAACGAACTGTGGGCCAGCGAAGCGGCGACCTTGGCCGACGCCGACGAGCCGGTGACGCCGGCGACCTGTCCGCGCTTCTTCGCGGCCATCGACGCGCTGGTCGACACCTTGCCGACCTTGCCCGGCCGCATCGTCATCGTCTCCAACGAGGTCGGCTGGGGAATCGTCCCCATGGCCGCGGTCTCGCGCCTCTTCGCCGACGAGCAGGGACGCCTCAACCAGCGCATCGCCGGCGCCTGCGAACGCGTCACCCTGGTCGCCGCCGGCTTGCCGCTGACGCTGAAGTAGCCTGGGGTCAGGTCTCTTTTTGTAGCATCACGGCTGCGTCGGCAGACCCGGCGCAGCCCTCCGGCACCCGCCTGGCTGCCTGGCGGGAAATACCGGGGCGCGCTGTACGACGGTGAGCCGCGTCAGGGAGAAATGCAACAATGCGAGACCTGACCCCGTGCCCTTTGAATGAATCGCTTGCCGAGGCTAAACTCTGAGCTGTCTAGTCAGACTCAGTGAGGCTGTGATGCAGACATGGCAAATGCAGGACGCCAAGGCGCGCATGTCCGAAGTGGTCAGGGGCGCGCAAAACGAGCCGCAGGAGATCACTGTGCACGGCAAATCCGTGGCCGTCGTCATTTCGCGCGCAAGTTTCGATCGGCTTTCGCAGATGCAGGGTTCGCTGCTCGACTTCATGCGGAGATCGCCTTTGTATGGTGCGGACGACATCGAGTTCGAGCGTGATCGTAGCCCCACGCGGGAAGTGCCCTTGTGAGCTACCTCGTCGATACCAACGTACTCTCGGAACTGCGGCGCAAGTCCCCGGATGCTGCCGTCGTCGAGTGGGTCGCTCAGCGTTCGCCGGCCACGCTTTACTTGAGCGTCCTGACCTTGGGGGAGATTCGCAAGGGGATCGAAGCTGTCGCCGACAAGGCGCGGCGCCGCAGTTTGATCGATTGGCTGGAAACCGATCTGCCGACTTTTTTCTCGTGGCGAATCTTGCCGGTAGACGCTGCTGTCGCCGACCGCTGGGGGCGCCTTGTCGCTGCTGCCGGTCGACCCTTGCCGGCGATAGATAGCCTGCTCGCCGCCACCGCTTTGGCGCACGACTTGGTGCTGGTTACGCGCAACGTCAAGGATTTCGCCGGCTTGCCGGTCGAGATTTTCAACCCTTGGCGGAGTTGAGGGGCGTGGGGTCAGGTTGTGGCATCACGGCTGGGCCACGGTGATCCGTGTCGGGGAGAATGCAACAATGCGAGACCTGACCCCGTGTTCGTTCGCGGGAGCATATTCCGTCATTGCGAGGCGCGTAGCGCCGTGGCAATCCAGTGCGTTCTTCTGTCTCCTCGCCCTTACCCGCTATCCACGGGCGACCCGATTCAGCCCTACGCACTGGATCGCCACGCCCTGCGGGCTCGCGATGACGTGTTGCTGATCGCGACGGCTTCGGCAGATCAGGTCGGCCGATGTTTCACGAAATTGTTCCTCGTTTCGCGTCAATCCGACCTGCCCGAAAAGCCTTTCAGCGCGGTGTCGAGTTTCTGCCAGTCGAGTGCCTGTTCGACTGCGTCGGCGAGGCGGTCGATGTCCTGGTCGCGGCGCGCTGCCGGGTCGAAGCTGGCGGCGTTGGGGGAGCGCAGTCCGGCCCAGGCGAGCAGGGCGCCGAGGGCGGCTGGCTGGTCGAAGAGGCCGTGGCAGTAGGTGGCGAGGATCTGGCCGTCGGCCGAGATCGCGCCGTCGGGCAGCGCGTCTTCCGGCCGTGTGTTGGAACCCGCCGGGAGCGGCGGTAGCCACGAATGATTCGGGCCTTCCGGCCCTCCCACGACAGCTTGCTGCGGCAGCCGCGAATCGAGACTGTCCGGGGCGGCGGCTTCCTCGCTCTCGACCGCCAGAAACGCTGCCGGCCGTGCCAGTGACGCGCCGCTCGTTTCGCCGTGATGGATCTCGTAGCCGGCGATCTCCGGCGAACCGGGCAACGCCAGGGTTCCGCGCACGCGGCGCAGGGTCTTTTCCGGGGCCAGGGCCGTCGTCACGTCGAGCAGGCCGAGACCTTGAACGCTGCCCGGCTTGCCCTCGATCCCGTGCGGGTCGTCGAGCCGCGTGCCGAGCATCTGGAAGCCGCCGCAGATGCCGATCAGCTTGCCACCGTAGCGCAGGTGGCGTGCGATCGCTTCATCCCAGCCGCGCTCGCGCAGCCAGGCGAGGTCGGCCTGGACCGATTTCGATCCGGGCAGGACGATCAGGTCGCAGGCGTCCTCGCCGGCGGGCGGCGGCTCGTTCGGGCCGACGAAGCGGAAATCGACACCGGGGTGGAAGCGCAGCGGGTCGAAGTCGGTGTGGTTCGAGATGCGCGGCAGCGCGGGGACGGCGACGCGCAGGCGGCGGCCGTCGGAGCCTCCCCTGGTCGGCGCGCGCGGCAGCGCGTCCTCGGCGTCGAGGTAGAGATCCATCAGGTAGGGCAGGACGGCGAGCACCGGCTTGCCGGTGCGCTGTTCGAGCCAGTCGAGCCCGGACTGGAGGAGGCCGATGTCGCCGCGGAAGCGGTTGATGACGAAGCCGACGACGCGCTCCTGCTCGGAGGCGGAGAGCAGCGCCAGCGTGCCGACCAAATGCGCGAAGACGCCGCCGCGGTCGATGTCGGCGACGAGGATCACCGGGCAGTCGACGACTTCGGCGAAGCCCATGTTGGCGATGTCGCGGTCGCGCAGGTTGATCTCGGCCGGGCTGCCGGCGCCTTCGACGAGCACGCAGTCGTAGGCCGCCTGCAGCCGCTGCCAGGATTCGAGCACGGCACCGAGCGCGCGCGGCTTGTAGTCGTGGTAGTTCCTGGCGTCGAGGTCGGTAAGTGCCTTGCCGTGCACGATCACCTGCGCGCGCATGTCGGACGAGGGTTTGAGCAGCACCGGGTTGAAGTCGCTGTGCGGCGCGAGTCCCGCGGCCAGCGCCTGCAGCGCCTGCGCGCGGCCGATCTCGCCGCCGTCTACAGTCACTGCCGAGTTGAGCGCCATGTTCTGCGGCTTGAACGGCGCGACGCGGATGCCGCGGCGGGCGAGGATCCGGCACAGCGCTGCGACCAGCGTGCTCTTGCCGGCGTCGGAGGTGCAGCCCTGCACCATGAGGGAGGGGAAGGTCGGGAGGGCCGTGGCCAAAGCTCGGGATTCTTTCGTCGGGAGGTGGAAGACAGGGCGCTGACGGACTGCTTTTGCCGGCGTTTAACGCAAGTATTTGTGCAGGCCGGAGCAATTCGCCGGAGCTAACTATATAATTTTACTTTTATTGGCCAGACAGGGCTTCATTGCTACCCCATCCAGACCTTGACCGTGCGGCAAGTGTCGAGCCCAGCCTGCCGCTGCGCCGAATCGCTGTTCCTCGATGATTCGCAAGTTGCTCTCTGCCTTGGTCGCCCTCGGCCTGTTCGCCTGGCTGCTTGCGGAGCCGCGTGCGCAACAGGCCTTGGTGAGCCTTTTTGCGCTGCCATGGACGGTACTCGGTGTGCTGATCGTGACGCAGTCGGCATCGTACCTGTGTCGTGGCGGACGCCTCTACAGCCAGTTCAATCCGCGCATCCGTCTGGGTTTTCTTGCTTATCTGCGCATCAGCCTGCTGCACAACATGAGCGTCAATGTGATTCCGTTTCGCGGCGGCGAACTGACCCTGCCGGTGATGCTGCAAGGCATCGGCCTGCGTCTTCCGGAGGCCTTTGCCACCTTGCTGTGGCTGCGCCTGCAGGATGCCTTCGTCCTCGTGCTGATGACCCTGGCGCTCTGGCCTGGAATTCCGCTCGTCCTGCGCGTTGCCGGTATTGCCGCGATGCTGGCTGGGATCGTCTTCTTCGCCTTCGGCAACCGGCGACGTCTTGATGGCCTGCGCCAATTCCTGGCGCGAACACGGCTGGCCAAACTGGTCGATACCGTGTGGCACATCTTCGACGCCTCGGCGGTAAGTTGGGGCTGGAGCCTGGCCAACTGGACGACCAAGCTGGTCGGTCTGGCCGTCGTCCTCGCCGCGCTCTCCGACCTGTCGTTCTCCGCCGCCTCCGGCGGTGCGCTCGGTGGCGAGGTGTCGGCGCTGTTGCCGATACAGGGCGTTGCCGGTTTCGGCACCTACGAAGCGGGCGTGGCCTTTGCGTTGCGCCAGTCTTCCGACAACTGGTTGGCCTTATTCACCGCCGCCTTCGCACTTCACTGCTTCACCCTGTTGCTGGCCCTGATCGCCGGCTCGCTGGCTTGGTTCGCGATTCCGGCGCGGACTGCAGCGCTCGACCGTTCTTCCGAAACCAAGTCATGACTACTGCCCAATATCCTTCCAAGCTGCCCGAACACCGACTGTCCATCGTCATCCCCTTGTACAACGAGGAGCAGTGCGTCGCGCCGCTGGCGGCCCGGGTTCATGAATGTCTGGCCGACTATCCCTGGCCGTGGGAACTGATTCTCGTCGACGACGGCAGCAGCGATCGCACGCCCGAGGAAATCCACAAGGCGGTGGCCCTCTGGGGCGAGCACATCCGCCCGGTCGAACTGGCGCGCAACTTCAAGCAGACCGCGGCCATGCAGGCCGGCATCGATGCTGCCGAAGGCGACGTGATCGTCACCCTCGACGGCGACCTGCAGAACGACCCGGTGGATATCCCGAGGCTGGTTGGTCGCCTGCTCAACGAAGACCTCGATCTGGTTTCCGGCTGGCGTAAGAACCGGCAGGACGGCCTGTGGCTGCGCAAGATTCCGTCGAAGATTGCCAACCGGCTGATCGGTCGCGTGACCGGCGTGCGTCTGCACGACTATGGCTGCAGCCTGAAGGCTTTCCGCGCCGAAGTTCTCCAGCGCATCCGTCTGTATGGAGAGATGCACCGCTTCATCCCGGCCTGGCTGAGCACGGTGACGGCCCCGCGGCGGATCGCCGAAGAGCCGGTCGCCCATCATCCGCGCACGCTGGGAAGCTCAAAGTACGGCATCTCGCGCACCTTCCGCGTCATTCTCGACCTGCTCTCGGTCTACTTCTTCATGCGCTTCCGCGACCGCCCCGGCCATTTCTTCGGCGGTGTCGGTCTGGCGCTGTCGAGCGTCGGCCTGCTGATTCTCGGTTACCTCGGCATCGTCAAGCTGTTCGGCGAGAACATCGGTTCGCGTCCCCTGCTGATGGTCGGTTTCTTCGCACTGATGGCTGGCGTGCAGTGCGTGCTCACCGGCGTCCTTGCCGAGACCCTGTCGCGCATCTACTTCAACAGCGGTTCGGGCGCCTCCTACGTGCGCATTCCAGCGCGGCCGTCCGATCGCGTCTGGCATGTGCCGCCGGCCAAGGCGGAGTGAACCGGGGACTCAGTCCGTCAGCGCCCCTCGCTGCTGCTCCCTTTTCTTCCCGAAAGCGCCGCGCACGACGATGAACAGCGCGAGCAGGATCAGCAGCGGGTCGAACAGGACGTCCCACAGGTTGGCGAAAACTCCGCTCGCATAAGCCGCGAGGTCGATGGCAAGAATCAGCAGCCAGCGATCCGCGCGCAGCCAGTAGAGCACGGCAGCGAGCGGGATCAGCGCGAGCAGCAGAAACCGCGGCTGGTAGCCGAGGGCATAGGGGTCGAAACTGGTCCAGCCCAGCGCCAGCGGATAGAACACGGCAGCGATCAGCAACAGGACCAGCGCGGGACGGAAGCTCAGTGGCGTCGGGCGCGGCGTCAGCAGCGCCAGCAAGGCGAGTTGCAGGAGCGTGACCGATGGCGTGCTGAACGTACCGTAGACAGCCATCGCAAGACCGCTGGCCAGTGCCAGGCCCGCCGCCAGCAGCCCCGCCGGTCGCCGCCATCGGCCGAGCGGCAGGCAGGCGACCAGGGCACCGCAAATCACCGCGTCGGCCAGCAGGCCATAGTTCGCCAGGACGGTCATTGCAGCTTCTCGTCCAGCCAGGCTTCACTGAAGCTGGCGTGCTTGATGCCTTCCCGAAACCAGGTGTAGGCCAGATGGATCATTCCGTCGCTTCCCAGTAGCAAGGCAGGGTAAGAGAACTCGGCTTTCGGGTCGGTCGAAGTCTCGATCGTTCGACTCGCCTGCCAGGTCTCGCCTTCGTCGTCGGACAGCCAGAGCATCAAGGCCGAGCGTCCGTTCTGCGGATTGCCGGCCAGCAGCAGTCGACCGCCAGGCAGGCGCAGCAGGGCGACCGACGAGTTGGGATTGGGGACGTCGAGTGCGACTGCCTCGCTCCAGTGACTGCCGGCGTCAGTGCTCAGCATGCGCTGGACATTGCCGGCCCCCCGGCCTGCGTCGCGCAGGACGGCCACGGCACGCTGCGCGTCGAGCGCGACGACCGCCGGCTGCAATGTCCGCCGGCTGTGCGTCATGCGCACCTTGTCGACAATCTGCCCGTCCGCCGCGAGGCGCAACCACTCGCCGTGCTTGCTGCGTAGTTCGTGATAGACCGGCAGGCCCAGCCCTCCGTCGGCGAGCGGCAGTGGTGGGGTGCGCACCAGCGTGCTGATGTTGATGAAGGGTGAAGTCTGCAGCCTGACGGGCGGGCTCCAGGTCTCGCCACCATCGGTCGATATGCTGTGGTTGATCGAACTGCAGGCCCAGCCGCCGACGGCAGCGCTGACGTACCACAGGTGCAACTTGTCGCCTTCGGCGTGGAGAACCGGATTGCCGATCTTGCGCACGTAGGCGCCGGTGCCTTGCGTGGTGAAGTCGCGCGTGGCGATCGCCCGCGGCGGCGTCCAGCGCCCGCTGTCCGCGACGCTGAACCAGATCGCCACATCGTCCGCACCTTCCTTCGTTCCGGCAAACCAGGCGGCGGCAAGCCGCCCGTCGGCGAGTTGCGCGAGGCTGGCAGCGTGTCCCGAGGCTGCCGCCCTTGGCAACATCTCGCTGGAGAATCGTGCGGGGAGCGATGACTCGGAAGGGGGCGGCGGTGCGACGAAAAGCGTCGGTTCGGGGGCGGGCGCACGCCAGTAGGCCGCGGCCAGTGCGGACAGGAAAAGGGCCGGGGCCAGCCTGCGCACTCCGGAACGCGAAAACGAGCTCACGGCGTTCTGATTTCGAACCAATGCACGCGGGTCAGCAGTGGCGCCAGCGAACGCTGCCGGAAGGCTTCCTGCCAGTCGGCTGACTTGGCGCCGATACGCGCAAAGCGCAAGCCGGACCCGTGCGAGGCGAGAGTCAGGTAGGAACCGAGTTCAGCCGCCGACAATCCGGCCGCAGCGACGTCCTGCCGGAAATTGGCGAGATCCTTTTCCTCGACGAAGACGGGCATTTGCTGCGCCATCAGTTCGCCCAGCGCCGCAGGCTCGAGACGCCCGTAATGGCGATGCGGCTGCCCGCTCAGGATCGGCAGCATGGCCGGTTGCGGGCCGTCATACATGGCGACTGCCTGTCGGCGACCGAGTTCGACCACGCTCTCGGGAACGGCATTGACGCCCAGCGCCGGAAATACGCCCCAGAGCAGCGCCATCCAGAAGACCGCCGGCGCCGCCAGCGTATGCAACAGCGAGCTTCTGCGCCACCAGGCCCAGCCCAGATAGAGGGCCGGGACGACCAGCCAGTACCAGCCGCCAAGCCCGAACCAGAACGCGAAGCCGGCCAGCACGCTGCCGAAGAGCAGGGCCAGGCTCGCGCCCAGGCGGAAAGGCCAGCGCGCGGAGAGTTCGGGCAAGGCCATCGACAGCAGGATGGCCATCGGCACCAACGAACCGATCAGGTAACGATCGAAGGTCTTGACCAGCAGGAAGGGCAGGAACGTCAGCAGGAACCAGACGAGCAGCAGCCGAAAGCGGGCCGAACTCCGCTGTTGCCAGGCGGCGACCAGGAAAACGAAGCCCCACGGCAGCGCAATGGTGATCAGGCCGAGGAAGATATCCGGCGACAGCTTGAAGAACTGCCGGGATTCCAGTTCGTCGGCGAGCACCAGACTGACCGCTTCCGGATAGAGCTGGCGAACGACCCAAAACCAGGGCAAGGCCAGCGCTGCCCACAATAGTCCGTGCCCGATCAGGAGCAAGGCATTCGCGCGCAGTTCGGCCAGCGTCAGCTTTCGGCCGAAGAGCAAGGCCAGGACGCCGCCGCCGAAGACCATGGCGACGATCGGGCCCTTGGTCAGAAAGCCGGCGGCCAGCAGCAACGTCGCCAGCGTCAGCCACAGGACGCGCTTGCCGTCGAGCCAGACCAGGAACGCCCAGAAAGCGGCGGTCGACAGGGCGGCGACCGGGACGTCGAGCATGAAGCGACGGGATTCGGTCGCCATGCCCATGCAGCCCAGCAGGATCGCGGCCGCCACCCAGGCGGTGCCCGGCTTGCCCGAAAGCCGTCGGGCGATGGCAGCGGTCGTGGCGACAAGCGTTGCCGCGAAGAGAATGCCGACGAGACGCGCGCTGGTGAGCGAGACGCCGAAAGTCTCGTAACTGACCCGGCCGAGCCAGTAAAGCAGCGGCGGCTTGCGGATCCGCGGCACGCCATCGAGGAAGGGAACCAGCCAGTGATCGTGCGCCAGCATTTCCATCGGCGTGCGCAGACCGAGGAAGAACTCGTCCTTGCCGGTCAGGCCCGTCGCTTCCCAGATCCCGGGAAAGAGTACGGCCACCGCCAGCAGGAAGATCAAGGTTGCCTGACGGCCAGTGGACATTTCGCGCATGGTCTTCATTTTAACGTGAAACTGCGAAGGGACGAGGCAAAGGCGCAGCCCGTCATCCCATGCTTGATCTGCCACCACGGAATGGACGTATTCGAGGCGCGCATGGAGAGGGGCCGAGAGCGTAACAGTCATCGCGAGCCCGCAGGGCGTGGCGATCCAGTGCGTAGGTCTCGCATCGCGAAGGTCGCAGATACGGAAGAACGAACTGGATTGCCACGGCGCTGCGCGCCTCGCAATGACGTCGGTGCGGCCACGGCGCTACGCGCCTCGCAATGACGGCAGTGCGAGGAGTGCATGGAGAGGGGTTGAGAGCGTGATCGTCATCGCGAGCCCGCAGGGCGTGGCGATCCAGTACGTAGGTCTCGCATCGCGAAGAGCGCAGAGACGGAAGAACGAACTGGATTGCCACGGCGCTACGCGCCTCGCAATGACGTCGGTGCTGCCACGGCGCTGCGCGCCTCGCAATGACGGCAGTGCGAGGAGTGCATGGAGAGGGGCTGAGAGCGTGATCGTCATCGCGAGCCCGCAGGGCGTGGCGATCCAGTGCGTAGGTCTCGCATCGCGAAGGTCGAGGAGACGGAAGAACGAACTGGATTGCCACGGCGCTGCGCGCCTCGCAATGACGGCAGTGCCAGGAGTGCATGGAGAGGGCCTGAGAGCGTGATCGTCATCGCGAGCCCGCAGGGCGTGGCGATCCAGTGCGTAGGTCTCGCATCGCGAAGGGCGCAGAGACAGAAGAACGAACTGGATTGCCACGGCGCTACGCGCCTCGCAATGACGTCGGTGCGGCCACGGCGCTGCGCGCCTCGCAATGACGGCAGTGCGAGGAG
>NZ_NHRX01000013.1:0-34361 GCF_016653115.1 Rhodocyclus purpureus | reverse complement strand
CGTAGGTCTCGCATCGCGAAGGGCGCAGAGACAGAAGAACGAACTGGATTGCCACGGCGCTACGCGCCTCGCAATGACGTCGGTGCGGCCACGGCGCTGCGCGCCTCGCAATGACGGCAGTGCGAGGAGTGCATGGAGAGGGGCTGAGAGCGTGATCGTCATCGCGAGCCCGCAGGGCGTGGCGATCCAGTGCTTAGGTCTCGCATCGCGAAGGGCGCAGAGACGGAAGAACGAACTGGATTGCCACGGCGATGCGCGCCTCGCAATGACGTCGGTGCTGCCACGGCGCTACGCGCCTCGCAATGACGGCAGTGCGAGGAGTGCATGGAGAGGGGCTGAGAGCGTGATCGTCATCGCGAGCCCGCAGGGCGTGGCGATCCAGTGCGTAGGTCTCGCATCGCGAAGGTCGCAGAGACGGAAGAACGAACTGGATTGCCACGGCGCTACGCGCCTCGCAATGACGTCGGTGCGGCCACGGCGCTGCGCGCCTCGCAATGACGTCGGTGCCGGAAGTGCATGGAGAGGGGCTGAGAGCGTAACCGTCATCGCGAGCCCGCAGGGCGTGGCGATCCAGTGCTTAGGTCTCGCATCGCGAAGGGCGCAGAGACAGAAGAACGAACTGGATTGCCACGGCGCTACGCGCCTCGCAATGACGTCGGTGCGGCCACGGCGCTGCGCGCCTCGCAATGACGGCAGTGCGAGGAGTGCATGGAGAGGGGCCGAGAGCGTAACCGTCATCGCGAGCCCGCAGGGCGTGGCGATCCAGTGCGTAGGTCTCGCATCGCGAAGGTCGCAGAGACAGAAGAACGAACTGGATTGCCACGGCGCTACGCGCCTCGCAATGACGGCAGTGCGGCCACGGCGCTGCGCGCCTCGCAATGAACGGCAGTGCGAGGAGTGCATGGAGAGGGGTTGAGAGCGTGATCGTCATCGCGAGCCCGCAGGGCGTGGCGATCCAGTGCGTAGGTCTCGCATCGCGAAGGTCGCAGAGATGGAGGCACGAACTGGATTGCCACGGCGCTGCGCGCCTCGCAATGACGTCGGTGCTGCCACGGCGCTACGCGCCTCGCAATGACGGCGGTGCCAGGAGTGCATGGAGAGGGGCCGAGAGCGTAGCCGTCATCGCGAGCCCGCAGGGCGTGGCGATCCAGTGCGTAGGTCTCGTATCGCGAAGGTCGCAGAGACAGAAGAACGAACTGGATTGCCACGGCGCTACGCGCCTCGCAATGACGTCGGTGCGGCCACGGCGCTGCGCGCCTCGCAATGACGGCGGTGCCGGAAGTGCATGGAGAGAGGCTGAGAGCGTGATCGTCATCGCGAGCCCGCAGGGCGTGGCGATCCAGTGCTTAGGTCTCGCATCGCGAAGGGCGAGGAGACGGAAGAACGAACTGGAATCGCGAAGGTCGCAGATACGGAAGAACGAACTGGATTGCCACGGCGATGCGCGCCTCGCAATGACGTCGGTGCTGCCACGGCGCTACGCGCCTCGCAATGACGTCGGTGCTGCCACGCCGCTGCGCGCCTCGCAATGACGGCAGTGCGAGGAGTGCATGGAGAGGGCCTGAGAGCGTGATCGTCATCGCGAGCCCGCAGGGCGTGGCGATCCAGTGCGTAGGTCTCGTATCGCGAAGGTCGCAGATACGGAAGAACGAACTGGATTGCCACGGCGCTGCGCGCCTCGCAATGACGGCAGTGCGAGGCGTGCATGGAGAGGGGCTGAGAGCGTAACCGTCATCGCGAGCCCGCAGGGCGTGGCGACCCAGTGCGTAGGGCTCGCATCGTGCAGGGCGAGGAGACAGAAGAACGAACTGGATTGCCACGGCGCTACGCGCCTCGCAATGACGTCGGTGCTGCCACGGCGCTACGCGCCTCGCAATGACGTCGGTGCGGCCACGGCGCTGCGCGCCTCGCAATGAACTGTGCGAGGAGTGCATGGAGAGTGGCTGAGGGCGTAACCGTCATCGCGAGCCCGCAGGGTGTGGCGATCCAGTGTCGTCATCAAAATGGCCCTTTGCTTCACTCCCCTCCGTTCACGCAGCGCAAGTTGCGGGGCGGCTTGCGCGTAGAATAGCGGCGCCCGTGGGTGCGCCTGTGCGAGCGCCCGCGCGTCAGCGCCTTTTCCGAATCCTTTGCTCCTTCCCTCCGATGTCCGTTATTGCCGCTGCGCTTTCTGCAGCTTCTGCCGCATTCTTCCCCGCGTCTGCGACATCGGTCGCCGTGGCAGCCGTCCCCGGCCTCATGCTGCTGCCCTTGGCCGGTCTGGCCGCCGTGCTGCTCGACCGCCTGTTCGGTGAGCCGCCGCGTTTTCACCCGCTGGTCGGTTTCGGCAAGCTCGCCGATTTCATCGAGCGCCGCCTGAACCTGTCCTTTGCTGCGGCGACTACGGGCGGCGGAACGCTGGCCGCCGGCGTGCGCGCGGCGACCGACCCGGCCGGGCGCGCCGGCGGTGTCCTCGCCTGGGCGTTCGCGGTGCTGCCCTGGGTGGCGCTGGCGGCCTGGGTCTGTGACGAGTCGCGCCTCGGCTGGATCGGTGACGTGCTCCTCTTGACGCTCGCACTCGGCGGGCGCAGCCTCGCCGAGCACGCGACCCGGGTCGGCGCCGATCTCGTTGCCGGCGACCTCGACGCGGCGCGCCGGCACGTCTCCTTCCTCGTCTCGCGCAACACTGCCGAACTCGACGAGGAGGGCGTCGCGCGTGCCTGCGTCGAGTCGACGCTCGAAAACGGTGCCGACGCGATCTTCGCTGCGCTGTTCTGGTTCGCGCTGTTCGGCGGTGCCGGCGCGGTGCTCTACCGCCTGGCGAACACGCTCGATGCGATGTGGGGCTACCGCACGCCGCGGCTCGCCGCCTTCGGCTGGGCGGCGGCACGCATCGACGACCTGCTCAACTATGTCCCGGCGCGGCTGACCGCGACCGCCTACGCGCTCTGCGGCGCGACCCGGACCGCCTTCGCCTGCTGGCGCCGACAGGCGCCGCAGTGGGACAGCCCGAACGCCGGGCCGGTGATGGCGGCCGGCGCCGGCGCGCTCGGTGTGAGGCTCGGCGGCGCGGCCATCTACCACGGCCGCGTCGAGGAGCGACCCGACCTCGGCGCCGGCCTGCCGCCGCGCGGCACCGACATCGGTCGCGCCGTCGCCCTCGTCCGCCGCGCGCTGCTGCTGTGGCTGGCGGTCTGGATGGCGCTGGCGCTGCTGGCGGCCGGGTGGCAGACGGTTGCCACCGACGCGCTTCCCGAAAGCGGTGGGCGCGACGACGTGTCTTCCGCAGTTGCGCCGGCGGCGGGCCTCCATGTGCGGGGCGACCATGCTTGAGCACGGCGGCCGCTTGCGGCGCGCTGCGGCGCACTACGGGATTCCGCTCGCCGACTGGCTCGATCTGTCGACCGGGATCAATCCGCTCGGCTGGCCGGTGCCGCCGCTGCCGGCTTCCTGCTGGCAGCGCCTGCCCGAGGACGACGACGAACTCGTCGCCGTCGCCGCAGCCGCCTACGGCCACCCGGCGCCCTTGCCGCTGCCCGGCTCGCAGGCGGCGATCCAGGTGCTGCCGTCGCTCCTGCCACCGGGGCCGGTGGCGGTGCTGGCGCCGACCTATGCCGAGCACCCGCACGCCTTCGCCGTGGCCGGACGCACGCCGCAGCGCTTTGCTGCCGCCGAACTCGAACAGGTCGCGCAGACCGCGCAAGTCGTCGTCCTCGTCAATCCGAACAACCCCGATGGCGAGGTGTTTTCTCGCGCGCGACTGCTCGCCGCGGCCGCGACGCTCGCCGCGCACGGTGGCTGGCTCGTCGTCGACGAGGCCTTCGGCGACGCGACTCCCGAATTGTCCCTGGTCGGCGGTGATCCTCGCTCCGCCGGGCTCGCCGACAACGTCGTCGTCCTGCGCTCGCTCGGCAAGTTCTACGGGCTCGCCGGCGCCCGCGTCGGTTTCGCGCTGGCGCCCGAGACCTTGCGCACGGCGCTGGCCGAGCGCATCGGACCGTGGCCGGTCGCCGGACCGGCGCGGCTGGTCGCCGCCGGCGCGCTCGCCGACCGCGACTGGCAGGCGGCGACGCGTCTCCGGCTGGCGGAAGACAGCCAGCGCCTGGCCGAACTGCTCGCGCCCTTCGGTGCGGTGCGGCGCAACGCGCTGTTCTGCTGGCTGCCCCTGCCCGACGCCCGCCGTGTGTACGCGGCGCTGGCACGGCGCGCGGTGCTCACGCGCCTGTTCGAGGACGCGCCGTGCGGCCTGCGCTTCGGCCTGCCTGGGAACGAGGAGGAATGGTCGCGGCTCGCCGCCGCGCTCGAAGAAGTGCAACAGGAGTCGTCACCGTGAGAACTTCAGTCTTGACGCTGGTCGCTGCCGGGCTCGCCGGCGCGCTCATTGCCGCGGCGCCGCTTGCCGCAGCCGCCGGCGGGGCCACGCCTGCCAAACAGGAGCTCGTCGTCAGCGACGACGCCGGCAACACCCTGCGCCTGCCGCGACCGGCGCGGCGCATCGTCAGCCTGGCACCGCACGTCACCGAGACGCTGTTCGCGGCCGGCGTCGGCGATCGCGTCGTCGGCAGCGTCGATTACGCCGACTACCCGGAAGCCGCGCGCCGCCTGCCGCGGGTCGGCGGCTACACGCGCATCGACCCGGAAGCCGTGCTCGCCCTCAAGCCCGACCTGGTGATCGCCTGGCAGAGCGGCAACGCGCCGGCGCAGGTCGAGCGCCTGCGCGCGCTCGGCATCCCGGTCTATGTCTCGCAGCCCGACCGCATCGAGGACGTCGCGCGTGCGCTCGAGCGCTTCGGCGAGCTCGGTGGCGAAGCGGCGGCCGGGCGCGCGGCGGCGCAGCGTTTCCGCGAGCGGCTGGCGGTGCTGTCGGCGCGCTATTCCGGGCGGCCGCAGGTGCGCACCTTCTACCAGATCTGGAAGCAGCCGCTGATGACCGTCGGCGGCCGGCAGATCATCAGCGACGCGATCCGGCTGTGCGGCGGCGAGAACGTCTTCGGCAGCCTCTCGACGATGGCACCGAAGGTGAGCGTCGAGGCCGTGCTCAAGGCCAACCCGGAGGCGATCGTCGCCAGCGGCATGGATGCGGCGCGCCCGGAATGGCTCGACGACTGGCGGCGCTGGCCATCGCTGCAGGCGGTTGCGCGCGACAACCTCTTCTTCGTGCCGCCGGAACTGATCCAGCGGCACACGCCGCGCCTGCTCGACGGTGCCGAGCGCCTCTGCCAGGCGCTGGAAACCGCGCGCAGCCGGCGACCATGAAGGGTGCGATGAACGGCGCGATGCAAACGTGATTGCCGAAGGCGTTGGCTGCGGCGATACTGGAACCTTTGCCGGGGAGGGGCCGTCCTGCCCGTTCCACCGGTGAGGTCGGCTCGACGCCGTCCGCTGTCCCAGGAGACCAAAAACATGGAAAAAGACCTGCGCTCCGCCGCCCTCGAATATCACCAGTACCCGACCTGCGGGAAGATCTCGGTCACCCCGACCAAGGGCCTGACCAACCAGCGCGACCTCGCGCTCGCCTACTCGCCGGGCGTCGCCGCCGCCTGCGACGCGATCGTCGAGGATCCGGCCAGCGCCAGCCTGTACACCTCGCGAGCCAACCTGGTCGGCGTCGTCACCAACGGCACCGCCGTGCTCGGTCTCGGCAACATTGGACCGCTCGCCGCGAAGCCGGTGATGGAGGGCAAGGGCTGCCTGTTCAAGAAGTTCGCCGGCATCGACGTGTTCGACATCGAACTCGCCGAGAACGACCCGGACAAGCTGATCGAGATGATCGCCGCGCTCGAACCGACGCTCGGCGGCATCAACCTCGAGGACATCAAGGCGCCCGAGTGCTTCTACATCGAGAAGACGCTCAAGGAGCGGATGAACATCCCGGTCTTCCATGACGACCAGCACGGTACCGCGATCATCTCGGCGGCGGCGCTGCAGAACGCGCTCGTCGTCGTCGGCAAGCGCATCGAGGAGGTGCGCGTCGTCTGTTCCGGTGCCGGCGCAGCGGCGATCTCCTGCCTCGACCTGTGGTGCAAGCTCGGCGTCAGGCGCGAGAACGTGATGGTGTGCGACTCGAAGGGGGTCATCCACAGCGGACGGATCGGCAGCGTCGACGAAACCAAGGCGCGCTACGCGCGCGACACGGAAGCGCGCACCCTCGGTGAGGCGATCGTCGGTGCCGACGTCTTCCTCGGCCTGTCCACCGCCGGCGTGCTCAAGCCGGAGATGGTCGCCACCATGGCCGAGCGGCCGATCATCTTCGCGCTGGCCAACCCGACGCCGGAGATCATGCCCGACGAGGCCAAGGCGGTGCGTCCCGACGCGATCATCGCCACCGGCCGCTCGGACTTTCCGAACCAGGTGAACAACGTCCTCTGCTTCCCGTTCATCTTCCGCGGCGCGCTCGACGTCGGCGCGACGCGCATCACCGAGGAAATGAAGCTTGCCTGCGTGCGCGCGATCGCCGACCTGGCGCGTGCCGAACTGGCCGACGAGGTGGCAGCCGCCTACCAGGGCGAGGACCTGTCCTTCGGCCCCGAGTACCTGATCCCCAAGCCCTTCGACCCGCGCCTGATCATGAGGATCGCGCCGGCGGTTGCGCGCGCGGCGATGGAGGGGGGCGTCGCGACGCGGCCGATCGCCGATTTCGACGCCTACGTCGGCAAGTTGCGCGAATTCGTCTATCACACCGGCTACGGCATGCGCGCGATCTTCGCCGCCGCCAAGCGCGGGCCGGTGAAGCGCATCGTCTTCGCCGAGGGTGAGGACGAGCGCGTCCTGCGCGCCGCGCAGGTGATCGTCGAGGAGCGCCTGGCGCGCCCGGTGCTGGTCGGGCGTCCGGCCGTGATCGAGTCGCAGCTCGCGCGTACCGGTCTCGGACTGCGTCCCGGCGTCGATTTCGAACTCGTCAATCCCGAAAGCGACGAGCGCTTCGCCGAATGCTGGCAGGCTTACCAGAAGCTGATGGTGCGCAACGGCGTCACGCCGAACCTCGCGCGCCTGGAAATGCGCCGCAACAACACGCTGATCGGCGCCATGCTGCTGCGCCTGGGTTACGCGGACGGGCTGCTCTGCGGCGTCCGTGGCGAGCAGGAGCAGCACCTCAAGGTGGTCGGCGACGTCATCGGCAAGCGTCCGGGCGTCAGCGTCCTCGCCTCGATGGAGTACCTGATGCTCACCGGTCGTTCGCTGTTCATCTGCGACACGCACGTCAACCAGGACCCCTCCGCCGAGGAGATCGCCGAGATCACGCTGCTCGCCGCCGAAGAGATCAGGCGCTTCGGCATCGTGCCGAAGGCGGCGCTGATGTCGCATTCCAACTTCGGGTCTTCCTCGTCGCCGGCGGCGAAGAAGATGAGCCGCGCCGCTGCCTTGCTGGCCGGGATGCCGCTCGGCGGGCTCGAGGTCGACGGCGAGATGCACGGCGACGCTGCCCTTTGTCCGGAAGTCCGGGCGCGCCTCAACCCCGATTCGTCGCTGAGGGGGGAGGCCAACCTGCTGGTCATGCCGAACATCGACGCCGCCAACATTTCCTACGGCCTGCTCAAGGTGACCGTCGGCGAAGGCATCACCATCGGCCCGATCCTGCTCGGCACCGCACGCCCGGTCCATGTGCTGACGCAGACCGCCACCGTCCGCCGGCTGGTGAACATGACCGCGCTGACCGTCGTCGACGCACAGGCGAAGCAAGCATGAGCGCCACGATGAGCTACGAGCAGCATCTCGACGAAGTCACGACGCTGATCACCGAGAAATACGACATCGCCGACGACGTGGCGATCGCGATGGTGATGCGCGCACAGGCCGACGACTTCTTCACCCTGCACGACGACGACCCGTCGATCTGCACGCTGGAGCGCGCGCACGAGGACGCCCGCCAGGTGTTCAGCAAGTACGGCAAGCCCGCAAGGCCAGCCACCAAGCACGCCGGAAAGTCCACCGGAAAGCGCTGACGCGCGGGCCGCGTCTGCCTCTCTCAGGCGCGGCTTGCTTCGGCCTGACCGACCCTCCTGCCTGGCCCGGCGCGGCCAGGCAGTACCCCTCCCTTCGCCTCCCCCCCGGCAGTGACAGCCGCTGGCTGCGGCAGCGCTGTTGCGCCCGCCTGCATGCCTCGCGGCGGGCAATTCCACGACCGGATGCACTGCATGAGCTGAGCGCCCGCTGCGGCCGTGCAGGCGTGTGCCGCATGTCACCAGCGCGTCACCGTCACTGACTAAAGTCATAGTCGGCGCATCCTTGCCTCCGTTTTCCGGCGCCGCTGTTGGCATCGATCCCGCACACGAAACGCAGCCATGGCGTCCCGCAGCCAATGCCATGGCCATCGACCGCCGGCTTGTCGTGCCGCCGCGCGCGCCGATCGGAGTCGCGTCCATGCCAAAAGCATTCTTTGGGGCGCTGAAACGAGCCGGCGTGGCCGCTGGCAAGCCTCCTCACGCGCAGCCATTCCCCTGATACGGGCGCCGTCGTCATCAGCGTGTAATTTTCTATATCTAAAGTTATAAAAAATTCTTTCCTTTTGGCAGATTCGGGCCTACGCTGTAGGCATGGAGTGGCTCAGGAAAAGTGTCAGGCGCTCCAAAGCACTGCCTGAATATGCAATAAGTTGCACATTTCGTGTCTTCGACCCTCCCGGCAGGTCTCGCAATACGCCCGGATCGGTCGATGACCGGCAAAAAGACGAGCCGGCGCGAGCATTGGCGCTTCTCAGCGAAAGTTATAGGTACTCACGGCGGGTGCCGTGGCTACGACGACATCGGTAGGGATTGGAGTTCGTGATGCAAGACAGGATCGGTCAACGCTTCGCCTACGGCGATCACCTGGTTTCCTCCAGCGTTGCCAATGTGCGGCCAATGTCCACCGCCTATGCCCCATCGGCCGCTTCGCTGCGGGAGCGTGAGTTGCTGCGGACTCACCTCGGCCTGACCATCTCCTTGTTCCTCGTGCGGATCCTGGTCAGGGGTGTCGTCCCCGCGGGGCTGATGGGCTTGCTGCTGTGGCATGCGTCAGGCTTGCTGACGCAGGTGGCTGAGGCCTTCCCGGTCTGAGCCGGCTGCAGCGGCGAATGCCGCTGATCGGGACCGTTCGCGGCTGCCGCCCCGCCCACGGTCTCGATGTCGTGGTCGGGGGCAGCCAGGAATCCGCTCGGTCGTGATGCTTGCGTGCTTCCTCGTGGGAGCGGCGTCAGCCGCGAATTGTCACGGGTGAAGCGGCACCGTTGAACCGGTGCCGGCTCAGGCCGCCTCGGCCAGCTCGCCGCCGATTGCCTCGATCAGGTCGGCGAAGAGGCGGGCGAGTTCGCCGGTCATCAGCGCGAAGTCGAGGTCGAAGCGCTCGTCCTCGTTGCTGACCTCGGTCTCGTTCTCTTCCTTCAGCACGTCGAGGAAGACGACGCGCTTGATCGCTCCGGATTCGCCGAGCTGGAAGGAAATGCGGTCGTTCCAGGTCATCCCCAGCCGCGTCACTGTCTTGCCGGCGCCGATGTGCGCGCGGATCTCGTCGCCGTCGAGGCTGTGCCGCGCGTAGCGCACGGTCGCCTTTTCCGCCGAGCGCAGTTCGAGGTCCTGGTCGATGGTGAAGCCGGCCGGCGCTTCGTTGCCGGCCACCCAGCCGGTCATCGCCGCCACCGGCGAACGCGCCAGATGCAGGGGCTTCGCCGGTAGCGATTCGAGCGTCTTGTGCAGGCATTCGAGGAATTCCTCGGCCTTGGCCGGCGCGGCGGCATCGACCACCAGCCAGCCGTTCTTCGGGTCGATCCAGCCGTAGGTGGTGCGCCGGCGGACGAAGGCGCGCGGCAGCAGCTCCTCGGTGATGCGCTCCTTCAACTCCTTCATTTCCTTGCGCCCGACGCGCCGGCCCTCGTTCTCGGCGATCTCCTTGGCGCGGTCCTTGGCGAACTGCGTCACCACCGATCCGGGCAGAAGCTTCTGCTCGATGCCGAGCGCCAGCAGCCACTGGCCGCCGACAGCATGCACCAGGTCGCCGCCTTCGCGCGGCGCCACCCATCCCTGCGTCTGCACGTCGAGCGCGCCGCAGCCGGGCAGCGGGCGTTGCGCCAGTTGCGCCGACAGCGCTTCAGCGGTGATCGCCCAGTCGGTGGGCAGGCGGTAGATCAGCAGGTTCTTGAACCACATGGTTTTACTCCGGGGAAACGGGTGAGGCGGCTGGCGCAAGTATGGAAAGCACTGCGCGGGAGGGGCGGCGGCGTGCGCGCGGATCCGGTGGGCGGGCTGTGCGAACGGCGTGTGGGAACGGCTTGTGGGAGCGGCGTAAGCCGCGAATGACTGACCCGTTCGGGGCTTACGCCCCTCCCACGCCCACAGTCGCTACGATCCGTGCAGCCCTGGCAGTCGCGAACCGGCGCAAGCCGCCAGGACGCGGATTATAGCGCCGGCGTCGTGCCGGGCTCGCCCGAGCGCGTCTCCAGCAGCCTGACCAGCGCGTGGAGGACGCGGTTGACCGGGGTCGGGATGCCGAGCGCTTCGCCGCGGGCGACGACGTGACCGTTGAGCTGGTCGATCTCGCTGTGCTTGTGCCGCGCCAGATCCTGCGCCGTCGACGAACACTGTTGCGGCATCGTCTGGGCGATCCGCTCGACCGCCTGCCAGACGTCGCCGGGGACGACCACGCCTTCGCCGTGCGCGACCGCGAGCGCCTCGTCCACCGCGTCGCGCATCACCTCCAGGACGCCGACCCCTTGCGTCATCCGCCCATACGGCAGCTGCGTGATTGCCGAGATCGCGTTGTAGGCGCAGTTCACGATCAGCTTCGCCCACAGCGTGCCGACGACGTTGTCGGAAACCTCGACCGGGATGTCCGCTGCAGCGAAAGCCTGCAGCAGTTGCGGGCTGGCTGCCGCCGGGCCGAGCACCAGTTCGCCGCGCCCGTGGTGGCGGACGTGCCCCGCGCCGGCCATCTCGACCGCGACATAGACGACCGCCGGCTCGACCGGGCGTTGCAGCAAGGCGCTCAGGCGTGCGGCGTTGTCGACGCCGTTCTGCAGGCTGAGGACGAGCGCCCCGGGGGCGAGATGCGGGGCCATCGCGGCGGCAGCGTCGGCGGTGTCGGTCGATTTCACGCAGCAGAGCACCAATCCGGCACCGGCCAGCGCGCTCGCCGCTGTGTCTGCCGCGAGCGGCACGCGTGCGCTGAAACTCCGGGTTTCCAGCAGCAGACCGTCGCGGCGCACGGCCTCGACATGCTGCCGGCGGCCGATCAGCACCACCTCGTGGCCGGCCCGCGCCAGCATCCCCCCGTAGTAGCAACCGACTGCGCCGGCGCCCATCACCGCTATCTTCATGCACAGGTCCTGTTCGTTGTCGGGAGCGCAGGCGAACTCCGTTCCCGCGTTGAATGGCGTGCGAACTCTATCACTGTCCTCGGGCAATGAGCGTCGTCACCGGCGCTCGGGCGAACTCGTTCGCGCCACTGCAGGATGCAACCAGCCGTGAACCGGCAAGGGTCCTGGTTGCGTCGCCTGTCGTTCGGGCCTTACGGACCTCCCACGGCAGCTGGTTGGCGCAGGGTTTTTTCGTGGGAGTGGCGGCAGCCACGAATGGGCGTGTTTCATGGCATGGGTGGCGAAACCCGCCATGATCGTCAACGAAGAATCAACGAAGAATCAACGACGATGCTGCGGCGGCGGCGCCGAGGTGGCCTGGCGCGGCGGCAGGTGGCGGAAGGTGATGCGACCCTTGGACAGGTCGTAGGGCGAGACTTCGAGCGAGACGTTGTCGCCGGCGATGATGCGGATGTGGTGCTTGCGCATCTTGCCGCCCGAGTACGCGATCAGGTTGTGACCGTTGTCGAGGGTGACGCGGTAACGGCCGTCGGGCAGGACTTCGGTGACGGATCCGTTCATTTCGATGAGTTCTTCCTTGGCCATGGTGTGGCTCCTTGTCGGTGTGGCGAGACTCGCCCCGTCATGCGGAGGCGACGCCGGCCTGCCTCCGCCGTGGCAAGCTTGGGCCTGCACGGCCCGGGTGGGCGGCTGGCGGTTTCGGTGGGTGAGTCGGCGGGCCGTATGGGGGTGGCGCGAACTGCGTCTGGCGCAGCGATGCTGGCGCGCGGGCTTACGCGCCAAACAAAAATGGCCAGTCCCGGAGGCTGGCCATTTCCTGGAATCTGCTGGGTTTTCTTGAGCGGGCGCGTTGACGCCCCGGCTAGGACCTGTGCTCGGGGTCTGGCCGGATGATACTCGCCGTTCCCCACGCTGTCCAACCTTGTCCGCTGGCGGGCGCGGAGCCGGCCGTGGCGACCGGCTCCGCGGAGAGGCCTTACAGGCTGTCGCCGAAGTCCGCGCGGAACTTGGCCACCAGCTTCTGCTGCCAGTCGGAAACCGGCGCCAGGCGGCCGTAGAAGAAGCGCAGGATTTCCGGCTCCTCGGTGAATACGAGGCCTTCGACCAGCTTGCGGTTCTGGTACAGCCAGTCGATGCGGTCGATCGCGTACTTCACCTGCGACAGCGTGAACACGCGCCGCGGCATCGCCAGGCGGACGAGTTCCATGTTCGAGAAGACCTCGCTACCGTCGGGTTCGCGCTGCTCGGACAGCGTGCCGCGCTCCATGCCGCGCACGCCGCTGATGATGTAGAGCGCCGAGGCGAGCGCGCCGGCCGGGTATTGCGACTGCGGCACGTGGTCGAGGAAGCGCATCACGTCGACGTGACAGCCGAGGCCGCCGGCCGGCGTGATCACCGGGATGCCGCGCTTCTGCAGTTCGTCGACCATGTAGGCGATGAACTGCGGACCCTGGCTGATCATGTCCTCGTCCATCGTCTCTTCGAGGCCGACGGTGATCGCTTCCATCTCGCGCACCGACATGCCGCCGTAGGTGAGGAAGCCCTCGTAGAGCGGCACCAGTCCGCGCATGCGGCGATAGAGTTCCTCGTTGCGGATGCAGATGCCGCCGCCGCGCGCACAGCCGAGCTTGCGTGCCGAGAAGTAGATGATGTCGCAGCAGTCTGCGAGCTTGCGCGTGATCTCGCGGATCGAAAGATCCTTGCAGCTGGCTTCGCGCGTCTTGTTGAAGTAGAGGTTGTCGGCGAGCAGGCTGGCATCCATCACCAGCAGGACGCCGTGCTGGTCGCAGACGCGGCGGATGTCGCAGAGGTTCTGCAGCGAGAAGGGCTGGCCGCCGATCAGGTTGGTGCCGGCTTCCATGCGCACGAAGGCGATCTTGTCGGCGCCGTTCTTCGCGATCAGGGCTTCCAGCTTGTCGATGTCCATGTCGCCCTTGAACGGGTCGACGCTGGTCACTTCGAGGCCCTTGTCGGCGATGATCTCCTCGACCGTGCCGCCATTGACGGTGATGTGTGCCTTGGTCGTCGTGAAGTGGTAGTTCATCGGCACGATCGAGCCCGGCGTGACGAACACCTGCGCCAGAATGTTCTCGCAGGCACGGCCCTGGTGCGTCGGCAGGAAGAACTGCATGCCGAAGATGTCCTGCAGCTTGCTTTCGAGGCGGGTGTAGGTCGCGCTGCCCGCGTAGCTGTCGTCGGCGACCATCATCGCCGCCATCTGCTGGTCGCTCATGGCATTGACACCGCTGTCGGTGAGCATGTCCATGAACACGTCCTTGTTCTGCAGCAGGAAGGTGTTGTTGCCGGCGGCCGTGATCGCCTCCAGCCGCTCCTCGACGGGTGGCAGACTGAGCTTCTGAACGATGCGGACCTTATGCATTTCCAGCGGAATCTGTTCGCCGCTGAAAAATTTCACCTGCGCCATCTATCTCTCTCCCGAATCCATGAAGTTTTGAATGCAGCAACGGGTTCCTCACGGACCGATTGCAGCCCGCGATTATCCGCTTCATTTTTCGGCGCGACAAACGGGAAGGAAAGAAAAGCGGGCAGAACGTCGATCGAGCGGTGGCAAACTTGCCGCCGCGGGTATTGCGGCAGTGAGGAACGGGACGAAGGAGAGGGACGAAGGAGCGGGGCGGGGAGCCGGCGTCTCGCCGCCCGAGCGTGCCGATGGGTGTAGGTGACTTCAGTGCAGCGTCGGGAGTTCCGGGTGACATTCGGCCAGGCCGCTGGTGTCGGTGAAGCAGCGGCACAGCGGACAGGCGCGGTGCTTTTGACAACCATGCTCGCGCGCACACTCGGCCTGCGTCTCGTCGGTGAGGACCATCTCATGAACCACGTCGCACGCGGAGAAGGGGGAGTCCAGGAAACACATGAGAACCTCCATTCGGCTTAGGTAATGGGCATACTTTTGCACTATAGGATATGAATTCCTTTTATGCCGAGGATTGGCCACGGAGATGCGGCAGGTGCGGCCTGCGCTGGCCTCGGTCGTCGGCCGCGAGCGCAGCGCAGGCAGCGAAACGCTGGACTTGCGCGGCCTGAACGTGCCACATTTGGCATTCCATGGGGATGATGATCATGCCTTCTTGTTCGAGATGCGGCGACAGTGACGAGTTCGTGCCCGCGGCGGCGGTCGGGCGCGCGCCCGGGCAAGCGCTGCGGCGGCACGGCATGATGGAGAGGCGCGACTGATGCTCTGGCAGGCCATCAGCGCCGCGCGCGACCTGGCGCGTGCGCAGGAAATCGCGACGGTGCTGGTGCGCTGGGGTTTCAGCGACCTGGTGCGCCGCATCGGCATGGGGGCTGCGCTGGAGCAGGCGGGTCGGGCGCTGCACTGGCGGGAGCCGGAGGAACTCGCCCGCATCGAAGCGCCGGCACGTGTTCGCCGCGCACTGGAGGACCTCGGGCCGACCTTCATCAAGCTCGGCCAGGTGCTCGCGATGCGCGTCGACCTCTTTGCGCCGGAGTGGCTCGCCGAGTTCGGCAAGCTGCAGGACGCCGCTCCGGCCGCGCCCTGGTCCGACATCCATGCGCAGCTGAGCGAGGATCTCGGACAGCCGCCGGAGGATGTCTTCGCCGGGCTCTGCGTCGAGCCGCTCGCCGCGGCGTCGCTGGCGCAGGTCCACCGCGCGCGTCTTCCCGACGGCAGCGCGGTGATCCTCAAGGTGCGTCGCCCCGGAATCCGGCCGCAGGTCGAAGCCGACCTCAAGCTGCTCGCGCGCCTGGCCGAGATCATCGAGGCCGAAGCGCCCGAGCTGCGCTGTTACCGTCCGCGTGAGGTGGTGCATGAATTCACGCAGTCGCTGCGCCGTGAACTCGATTTCGCTGCCGAATGCCGCAACGCCGAGCGCATCGCCGCCAATTTCGTCGGCCACCCCGAGATCGTCATCCCGCGCATCCACTGGGCCTGGTGTGGCGAGCGACTGAACGTCCAGGACTACGTCGATGGCATCCCCGGGCGCGATCTCGCCGCGCTCGATGCCGCCGGGCTCGACCGCAAGCTGCTGGCGCGCCGTGGCGCCGCGGCGGTGCTCAAGATGATGCTCGAGGACGGCCTTTTCCACGCCGACCCGCATCCGGGCAACCTGTTCTATCTGCCCGGCAACCGCATCGCGCTGATCGACTTCGGCATGGTCGGACGCCTCCCGGAAGCACGCCGGCACGAGGTGGCGGTGATGCTCTACGGCCTCGCTTCGGGCGACGCAGAGGCCGTCGCCGGGGTGCTGGGTGAATGGCGCAGCGACGAAGAGGGCGAGGTCGACAGCGTCCCCGGGAAACTCGACCGCGACATCGAGGCCTTCGTCGACCAGTACAAGGGGGTGCCGCTCGGGCGACTCAGGCTCGGCGAGATGCTGTCCGACCTGATGGGCCTGCTGCGCGGGCACGGTCTGGCACTGCCACCCGACCTGTCGCTCCTGATCAAGGCCTTCATCACGCTCGAAGGGCTTGGCCGCCAACTGGACCCCGACTTCGACCTCGCCGCCGAGGCCAGTCCCTTGCTCCGGCATGCGCTGCTCGCGTACGGTTCGCCGGCCGCGCTCGCCCGGCGCGGCTGGCGCAGCCTGGGCGGAACCGTCGACCGGGTGGCCGAATTGCCGCAGGACCTCAGCGAGCTGTTGCGCAGCGGGCGGCGCGGCAAGCTGCAGATCCAGGTCGTCGTCGTCGCCCTGAAGCGCAGCATCGACCAGCTCGACCGCGCCGTCAGCCGCATGACCCTGGGCATCGTCACCGCCGCGCTGATCATCGGCACCGCCATCGTCATCACCGTCGTGCGCGAACCGGCGCTGGTCGGACTGCGCGGCATCGGCCTGCTCGGCTTTCTCGGCGCGGTCGCCGGCGGCCTCTGGGTCCTGCTGTCGATCTGGCGCAGCGGCCGGCGCTGAGCCGTTTCACGCCAGGCGAGGCTGGCAGCCTCAGCGATGGCGGCTGAGGTCGGAGACCATCGCGAACGAGCCGACCTGCACGCCCTGCGCATCGCGCAAGGGGCTGGCGTTGAACAGGCAGGGAAGCTGCCTGCCGTCGGCGCGCGTCAGCGCGATCTCGTAGGAGCCCGTTTCGCCCTCCAGGCGGCGCCTGATCTGCGCGCGGAAGATCGCTTCGTTGCCTTCGTCTACGAAGTCGAAGATGCTGCGCCCGAGCAGCGCCTCGCGCGAGCTGCCGAGGATCCCGGCCATCGCCGGATTGAGGTCGGTCGTGCGCCCATCACTGTCGATCAACCAGATGCCCTCGTTGGCGCTCTCGAAAAGCATGCGCAGCTTGGCTTCGCTGTCTTCCAGCTGGCGTTCGCGCCGTTCGAGTTCGGCGAGCGTGCGCATGCGCTCGCCGAGGTCGCGGAAACTGACCACGGCGCCCTTGATCACGCCGCCCTGTTCGATGACGGCGGCCGTGTATTCGACGGCCAGTGGGCTGCCGTCCCTGCGCCAGAAGACCTGGTCGGCGACGGTGCGCGTGCGCCCGTCCTGCATGCAGTGGTAGACGGGGCACTCTTCGCGCGGAAAAGGGCGGCCGTCGGCGGTGTGATGATGCGTGAGCGCGTGCATCGGCTGACCGAGCAGCTCGTCTTCGCGGAAAGCGAGCAGCTGCAGCGCCGCGGCATTGACGAAGGTGACGCGGCCATCGACGTCCTGGCCGAAGATGCCGTCGCTGATGTGGTCGAGGACCTGCCGCTGCAGTGCCTCCAGCTCGCGGTAGCGCGCGAATTCGGCGAGGGTGTGCAGCTTGATCAGCAGCGTGTCGAGGCTCAGCGCCACCAGCGGCAGGACTTCGTCGAGCAGCGCCAGGCTGTCGGCGTCCGCAGCGCGCAACAAGGCCAGTTCGACGACACCGGGAACTTCGTCGTGGCCGACGAGCGGGGCGACGATCACCGTTGCTGGCGCAGCGCGCTGCGTTCCGCTGTCGATCGATAGCCAGTCGACGGCCTGGCCCGCGCAGATGCAGCGCCGGCGGTCGCGGACCGCCTGCCCGGCGACGCCCTCTCCCGGTCCATAGCGCTCGACCAGCGCGGCGCCACCGGCGTAGTGCGCGGCGAGGACGTAGTCGCCCGAGCCTGCCTCGCGGCAGTGGAAAGCCGCTGCCTTGGCGTCGAGCCGCTGGCACAGCTGTTCGAGCAGCGTGGTGCCGAAATCGGCGAGCGTCTCGCGCGCCTGCAGCGCCATCAGCAGACGCTTGCCGAAGCGTTCGCGCTCGGCGCGCGCGCACTCGCGTGCGGCAGCGGCCTGTGCCTCGCTTTCGGCCTCGCGCATCGCCGTGACCAGCTGCGCCTGGCGCCGGTTGGTGCTGACCAGCAGGAAGACGGCCAGCGCGATGGCGACGCCCAGTGCCCAGCCGCTCCAGTCCAGCCAGTTGCTGCCGTCCGCCGCTTGCGCGGACGCCGCTCCTGCCGCCAGCCAGGCCGCAAGCCAGGCCTGCTTCATTGCCCGTGCTCCAGCCAGGACTCGAGGATCTCCTGCGCGTGGTCGAAATCGTAGTTGTCGATCGAGTAGGCGAGCGCATCGATCTTGGCCGCCGGGACTGCCGCACGCAGCGCCGGCAGGAGTTCGCGCAGCGCGTTGTGCGACGCGTTGTCGCTCTCGACCACCAGCCGGTGCAGTTGCTCGATGCGTGGCCGCAATGCGGCGAGCCGCGCGCGATCGATGCTGCCGCTCGCGGGTGTCGGCGCCGGCTGTGCCTCGATGCCGAGCGCCGTGCGCAAGGCGGCAAGCTGCCGCGTGAGCGTGCTCTCGTAACGGGTTAGCGCGGCCGCGAGCGTATCCGGTGCGGCTTGCGCCTTGAGCAAGGCTTCGAGTTCGGCCGCTGCCGCGCTCAAGGCCTCGGCACCGATGTTGCCGGCGACGCCGCGCGTGGTGTGCGCGGTGCGCAGCGCCAGCTCGTGATCGCCGTCCGCGAGCGCGCCGCGCATGATGCTTGCCGAATTTTCCTGCTCGCCGACGAACATGCGCAGGAGCTTGCGATAGATCGCCGGCTTGCCGGAGACGCGCGCCAGCCCGGCGCTCATGTCCAGTCCTTCGATCGCAGCCGGCAGCGAACTGTCCGCGGCCACGTGCTGGTGCGCTGGCGCCGGCGCTGCGGCCGGCGCCACCGTCGCGGGCAGTGCCCACCGGCTGATCGTGCGGTACAGCGCCGCCGGGTCGATCGGCTTGCTGAGGTGGTCGTTCATGCCCTCGGCGAGGCAGCGATCGCGTTCCTCGGACATCGCGTGGGCGGTCATGGCGACGATCGGCAGCGCGTCGAAACGACGATGACGGCGGATTTCCAGCGTCGCCTGGTGCCCGTCCATCACCGGCATCTGGATGTCCATGAACAGCAGCGACCAGGGCAGCGGCTCGGGGGCGGCGAGCAGTTGTTCGAGCGCTTCCTTGCCGTTGTTGGCGATGCTCACCGCGACGCCGACCGATTCGAGCAGTTCGACGGCGATCTGCTGGTTGATCTCGTTGTCCTCGGCCAGCAGCACGTGCACGCCGCGCTCGTGGAAGTCGTAGTCTTCGCCGGCGCGCCGCGTGTCTTCGGCGAGGCCGGCACGCTCCTCCGGCGCCAGGCTGCCGACCACCTCGTCCCACAGGTGCGACTGCGTCACCGGTTTGGCGAGGAAGGAGGTGACGCCGAGCGCCTCGGCCTCCTCGCGGATGTCCTCGACCCCGAAGGCCGTGACCATGATCACCTGTGGCTGCCCCGAGGCGAGCGGCAACTCGCGCAGGCGGCGGATGGTCTCGACGCCGCTCATCACCGGCATGCGCCAGTCCATGAACACCAGTCTGTACGGATCGACGCCGTCGGCGCGCTGGATGGCCTGCAGCGCGTCCTCGCCCGAGCTCACGGAGTCGATGCGCATGCCCAGGCTGACCACCTGCTCGGCGAGGATCTCGCGGGCCACCTGGTTGTCGTCGACGATCAGCGAGCGCAGCCCCTGCACCGTCACCGGCACCGTTCGCCTTTGCCTTTCCTTGCCGATGCCGAGCCAAGCGACGAACTTGAAGCTGCTGCCGTGGCCGAGGCTCGACTCGACCCAGATGCGGCCGTCCATCATCTCCAGCAGCCGCTTGCAGATGGTGAGGCCGAGCCCGGTGCCGCCGTGCTTGCGCGTCGTACTGCCGTCGGCCTGGCTGAAGGCCTGGAACAGGCGATCGGCCTGCTCCGGGCTCATGCCGATGCCCGTGTCTTCGACCGTCACCGCCAGCTGCACGCGGCCGGCGTCGCGCGCGGCGACCGAGATGTGCAGCGTGATCTGGCCGCGCTCGGTGAATTTCACCGCGTTGTTGATCAGGTTGGTGAGGACCTGCGCGACGCGCAGCGGGTCGCCGACGAGGTTTTCGGGAACGTCCGGGGCGACGTGGATCAGGAACTCGAGCCCCTTCTCGTGCGCCTTCAGGGCGACCATGGTCATCACGTTGCCGAGCACATCGTCGAGCCAGAACGGGATGCTCTCCATGCTCAGCTTGCCCGCCTCGATCTTCGAGAAGTCGAGGATGTCGTTGATGATGCCGAGCAGCGAGGTGCCGGCGCCGTGGATCTTCTGCACGTAGTCGCGCTGCTTCGGCGCCAGTTCTGTCTTCAGGCAGAGGTGCGACATGCCGATGATCGCGTTCATCGGCGTGCGGATCTCGTGGCTCATGTTGGCGAGAAACATGCTCTTCGCCTGGGTGGCGGCCTCGGCGCGTGCGCGTGCGGCTTCGACCTCGGCCGACTTGGCGCGGATCTCCTCGTTGGCCTGCTCCAGCGCGGCCTTCTGCTGCAGCAGCGCGTTCCTCTGTTCCTGCATTTCCTGCTGCGAGGCGCGCAGTTCCTCGGTCTGCGTGCCGAGGATCACCGCCTGCCGCTGCGTTTCCGCGAGCAACTGGCGCGTGCGCTGGTTGCGCTCGAAGATCTCGAGGTTCAAGGCGAGCGGCCCGAGCAGGTTGTCGACGAGTTCGCGTCCGCCAGCGTCGAAGGGCTGCAGCGTCGCCAGTTCGACGACGGCGAGCACGCTGCCGTCGGGTGCCAGCACCGGCACCGCCAGCAGCGCGCGCGGTATCGCCTCGCCGAGCCCGGAACTGATGCGGATGTAGTCGGCGGGGATCTCGCTGATCTCGATCGGCTGCTTTTCCAGCGCGCACTGGCCGATCAGTCCTTCGCCCGGGCGGAAGCAGGTCGCCAGTCCCTTGCGCGAGCGGTAGCCGTAGCTGCCGACGAGACGCAGTTCCTGCCGTTCCGCGTTGAAGGCGAAGAAGACGCCGACCTGGGCGCCGACCACCGGCGTCAGCCGCGTCATCAGCACGCGCGCGAAATCCTCGATGTTCTGCTGTCCCTGCAGCGCGGCGACGATCTCGGCGAGTTGCGTCTTCACCCACGACGAGCGTTCCTGCTCTTGCGCCGTCTTCTGCAAGGCCTTCAGTGCCTCGGTCATGGCGCCGATTTCGTCCTTGCGCGTGTGCGCCGGCAGGACGGTATCGAGGTCGCCGGCGGCGATCCGCGACATCGCCTCGGTCATCCGCTGGATCGGCTTGAGGATCGAGTCGCGCAGCACGATCGCGATGCCGACGACCAGGAGCAGGGTCAGCGCCTTGCCGAGCAGGATCCAGCGTTGCGCCTCGCTGTTCAGTTCGCGCGCCTGTTGCGCCGCCTGTTCGGCGCTCTGCAGGTTGAATTCCATCAGCCGCTCGAGCGCCGTCGTCGCGGCGATGTACTCCCGTTCGTCCTCGCCGAGCAGGAGCGCGCGCGCCTCCTGTTGCCGTCCCGCGTCCGAAAGTGCCAGCACCGGCGGCAATTTCTGCTTGTAGCGCGTGAAGGTATCCCAGAAGTCGAGCGCCATGTGCTCTTCGACCGGGCCGGTGATGGTCGGCTGGTAAGCCTTCCACGAAGTGTCGATCAGCGCGTGCAGCGAATCGATCGCCTGTCCGTGCGCGACCTTCTCGTCGACGGTCGGCGCCAGCAGGTGGCCGTTGACCCGGCGCCGTTCCTCGGCCAGCGAATGGTAGATGTCGCCGAGGTGGCGCGTCGCCTGCAGCCAGTTCTGCTCGATGTCGCCGGTCGCGTCCTTGATCTGGTCGATGCGCGACAGCGACAGGAAGCCGTTGGCGACCAGCAGCAGGCTGACGAGGAGGATCGACAGCAGCAGCTTGTGCGCGATCGACAGGTGCTTGGGTGAGTTCGGGGAGCGCATGGCGGGTCTTTCTCGGAAACTGGCTGAGGTCGCGCGGCCGCCGTGCTCCGTGCTGGCCGGGTCAGGAACGCTCTGCGGCCGCGTCGGGGGACAGGGAGACGAGCACCTTGTCGACGCGGTTACGGTCCATGTCCATCACCTCGAAGCGCCAGCCGGCGGCGTGGCAGTGATCGGCTGCCGATGGAATCCGGCCGAGCATGTGCATGATGAAGCCGCCGAGCGTATGGAAGCTGTGTTCCTCCTCGCCGGGCAGGTCGTCGCCGATGTCGAGCACCGATTTCAGGCGCTCGACGCCGACGTCACCGTCGACCAGCCAGGAGCCGTCCTCGCGCTGCACCATGTCGCGGTCCTCGGGAGCCTTCGGCCCCGAGATTTCGCCGACGATGGCGCCGAGCACGTCGGCCATCGTCACCATCCCCTGCACGTCGCCGTACTCGTCGACGATCAGCGCGAACTGCAGCTTGGCGCGGCGGAAGTTTTCGAGGAGTTGCGCGGTCGTCACCGACTCGGGGACGTACAGCGGCGGGTGCAGCACCGCCTCGATCGCGGCGATGCTGATGCTCTCGCCCGACATCGCCTTCTTCAGGAGGTCGCCGGTCTGCAGGATGCCGAGCACGTGCTCGAGGCCGTCGCGGCAGACCACCAGGCGCGAGTAGCCGCTGTTGGCGATGCGCTGGCGTACCGTTTCCTCGCCCTCGTCGAGGTCGATCAGGAACATCTCCCGGCGCGGTGTCATGATTGCCGCGATCGGCTGCTCGTCGAGGCGCAGCACGTTAGACACCAGTTCCTGCTCGCTCTCGTGGAAGACGCCGGCTTCGGATCCCTGTTCCATCATCACCTTGATCTCGTCGTCGGTGACCGGAGGCTCCTCCTTGGCGCGCGCACCGAGGAGGCGCAGGATCGCGCTGCACGAGGACGAGAGAAGGACGACCAGCGGATGGGTGACCCGCGCCAGCAGGATCATCGGCCTGGCGATCGCCGAGGCAATGCTTTCCGGCGCCAGCAGGGCGAGGCGCTTGGGGACGAGTTCGCCGACCACCACCGAGAAATAGGTCAGTGCGATCACGGTGAAGGTGAGGGCGACGGTTTTGGCGTAGGGGGCGAAGGCCGGGATCGTCGCCAGCCACGCGGCCAGCGGGTCGGAAATGGCGGCTTCGCCGATGGCACCACTGAGGATGCCGACCGAGGTGATTCCCACCTGGATGGTGGACAGGAAGCTCGAAGGTTCCTGATGCAGCGACAGCGCCGACTGCGCGCCCGGGCTGCCGTCGTCGGCGAGGTTCTGCAGGCGGGCCTTGCGTGAGGAAACGACGGCGATTTCCGACATGGCGAAAACACCGTTGATCAGGATCAGTACGAGGATCAGGACTAAGTCCATACGGGAAGCCGCCCATGACGCTGCAAGCGTGCGGCCTCGGTGTTGAGATGCACGCGATTGTAACAGTAGGCCCGGCGAATCGACTGCACTGTCCGCTCAGCGGGAAAATGCGCGCGGGTTGCACGCAGCGGCGCGCGTGCAAAGAAACTCGGCTGGCTGCCGCCTTCGCGGTATCCTGCGCGCCGGACCCTTGGCAAGACGCGGAGAGATTCAATGAAAAGTGCCCTGTTCGTCGACTTCGACAACGTCTATTCCGCCTTGCGCAAGCTCGATCTGGCCGCCGCCGAGAAGTTCGCGCGCAGCCCCAGCGCGTGGATGGAGTGGGTGGTGAGCGCGCTCGAACTGCCCGATCACGCCCCGGCCGGCGCGCGCCGGCGCGTGCTGGTCCGCCGCTGCTACCTCAACCCGCAGGCCTACCAGCGCTTCCGCCCTTCGTTCAACCTTGCCGGCTTCGAGATCATCGACTGTCCGGCGCTGACCAGCGAAGGCAAGACCAGCACCGACATCCACATGGTGCTCGACATCGTCGACCTCTTGCAGCACGAGGTGCGCTACGACGAGTTCATCGTCTTCTCGGCCGACGCCGACTTCACGCCGGTGTTGCGCAAGCTGCGTCGCTGGGACCGGCGCACCACCGTGCTCGCTGTCGGTTTCCCGTCGGCCGCGTACCGCGCGTCGGCCGACCTGCTGATCGACCAGGACGAATTCGTGCGCCACGCGCTCGGCCTGCACGAGGAAATCGAGGCGGCGGGCAATCCGCTGCCGGCAGCGGCACTCGACGAAGCCGGCGCAGCAGTGGTCGCGGCGCTCCCCGGCAGCGCCGGCGACGAGTCATGCCGCCGGACAGCGTCGGGTGCGCTCGACCTGGCGGCGGTCGCCGCCCTGATCGTCGGTGAAGTGGCGAAAGCGGCGCAGCCGGTGCCCTGCGCCCGCCTCGCCGCGCTGATCGCCGCGCACTACGGTCCGCTCGCCGATGACTGGAACGGCAAGGGCAGTTTCCGCCGCTTCGTCGATTCGCTCGACCTGCCCGGCGTCGCCTTCAACTGGCGCGGATCGGGCGGCCACGCCTACGACCCGACGCGGCACGTGCTCGCCGACGAGGGCAGCGCGGCGGGCGGCAGTTGGGAAGGCGAAGTCGAACTGCGCGCGCTGGCGCGGCAGATCAACGAAGTCACCGGCGTTCCGCTGCTTTCACCCACGCGCTACCGCGCGCTGTTCGCGACGATTGCCGCCGACCTTGCGCAGCAGGCGTTCGACCCCTGGGAGACGGCCAAGCGCGTGCGCGACGCATGTCGCGACGCCGGACAGGCGGTCAGCCGCGCCGACGTCAATTTCGTCCTGCGCGGACTGCTCGCACGCGGCCACGACTTCGGCCGCGGCGACAACGACGCGCCGACGCTCGCGCGCAAGATGGCCAACAACGTCCGCTCGCTCTGCCTGCGCGAACAGATGCTGATCGACAGCGCAACCGACGAGGCGATCACGCGCTGGATCGGCGGGGGACAGTATGCATAAATGAGCATACTGTCTGATGCCCCCGGCGTTATTTCTGGGTCGGGCTTTGGCATCGTCGGCCAGTTCCTGCCGCCGCGTCTGCAGCGCGAAGTAGGTCTGGCCGTTGGCGATGACCGGCTTGCTCGGGTCGCCGTTCTGGACGATCAGGTAGCAGGCGTAGCGGGACAGGCGGAAGTCTTCGACCTGCCGCTTCGCGCCAGAGCCGATGTCGACCATTGTGAGGACATCCTCAATATGGTGCTCCACCGGCTGAGCGCTGTTGCGGCAAGCTTCCTTGGCTCGTTCGACGACAGGAACGAAGTGACGGTACTGCGAATAGTCGAGCACACGCGCCAATTGGCGTGCGAGCCAGAACTCGTTGCCCTCTTCATCGACGTGGCGGATGCCCTCGAAGCTGGCGTGGTGCTGATCGGCGACGGACTTTTGATGCATTGCGAGCTCCCTGGCAAAATACCTGCACCGGGCCTGCGCGGATATTGCCGATTATGCCAAAGTATTATTCTTGCGCTCGCCCTCGCGCGCGGTCAGTCCGTAAGGCTCGACCAGGTCCCAGACCTGCGCCGGGATCATGTGCTTCATCCGCTTGGGCTGCTCGCGGCGCAGGTGCAGGACCGACTCGATGGCCTTCATCTCGACGCGGGCGCGTGCGAACTCGATCCCGCGCGGGCCGACCTTCGGCATCAGCCAGCCGACCAGCGGGCGCAGCCAGTTCGGCATGCCGCGCACGGGCAGGCCGCCGGCGGCGAGTTCGACGTTCTTCATGAAGCCGCGCACCGGTCCCGCGCGCTTGCCGGCGCTGCCGGGCTCGGCCAGACGCAGCTCGTCGCCGAGCAGCGCGAGCAGTTCCTCGCCGCGGGCGGTTCGTGTCAGCAGCCACTGTTCGCCTTCGCCGCCCATGTAGCCGACGGTGATGTCGGCGAGCGTGTTCGTGTAATCGACGCAGGAACGGCAGGTGAGCGGGAAGAAGTCGGTCGGCAGCTTGGAGAGCGGCAGCAGCAGGAAGGGAATGCGCTTCTTGCGGCCGTCCGTGAAGCGCAGCTCGACGTGGTAGTCGGCGCAGAATTCGAGGTAGGTGATCGTCGACGGGTCCTCGGCGAGCAGCGCGAGGAAGTCGTGGAAGTGCTCGGTCGTCGTGTTGTCCGAGCAGGGGATGCCGATCACGTCGATGCGCTCGAAGCCGAGTTCCTTTTCGAGCGCGCGCAGTGCGTAGACCTGGCAGGGGACGCCGATCACCGCGATGCGCTTGAAGCCGCGCTCACGCGCCGGTTCGAGCAGGGACAAGAGCGGTGCGTAGCCCATGCGCATGCCGCGGCAGTGCTTCATGGCGGCGGCCTCGGTGACCAGCACCGGCCGCGGACGCCAAGCGTCTTCCGGATCGGGTCCCATCGCCAGCACCGCGTCCACGGCACCGGTTTCGAGCAGGCGCTCGCCGATGCGCGTGGTGATGCCGGTCCATTGCGCGCCCGGACGCGGCTCCTTCATCGCCGCGCGCAGCATGCGCCGGTAGGGCCCGAAGAAGCGCTCGTCGGCGCGGGCCGGGTCGCGCTCGCGGCCGTGCACCTGCCGCTCGAGCGCGGGGTAGTCGGGGGCGATGAACTGGCAGGCCTGCGCGCAGCGGCCGGGTTCGGCCATGCGCGAGACGCCACAGTCGGTACAGAGGCTGCGCGGCAGCGCGGGGCCGGGCAAGGGCGCCCAGACGCCCGCTGGCGCCTTGGCTTCGGTTTGGGAATTCACGGTCGATAAATCCTGGAAGGAATCCTGGAAGGAGAGCGATTCGCTGCGTGGCAGACCTTGCCAGCCGCGCCGGGCCCGAATGTTAACGTGAAACGTGGAACAATTTCGTGAAACATCGGCCGACCTGATCTGCCGAAGCCGTCGCGATCAGTAACTCGTCATCGCGAGCCCGCAGGGCGTGGCGATCCAGTGCGTAGGGCTGCTGTCGGGTCGCCCGAGTTGGCAAGGCCGCGAAAGAACGAGCTGGATTGCCACGGCGCTACGCGCCTCGCAATGACGAATATGGTCTCAGCCCCCTTGCCTGCACTCCTCGAAAACGTCTATTCCGGGGAGGCAGATCAAGCATGGGATGACGGACGAAGCGAATGGGGGAATGGAGGAGTGGGCGCAACGGGTGCGCCCGGCCCCTCAGGCTTGTGTGCGAGGGAATCCGGCGTCGGCCGCGGCCGAGACGCGGGCGAAGGCGGCGAGCAGGCGCCGGTGGCGTTCGCAGCCGGCGAAATCCGCGCCCGGCGCCGCGATGCCGAAGAAACGCAACTCGCCGGCGAGCAGGGCTTCGGCCTCTTGCAGCGTCGCCTCGCCGTAGAGCGGCAGCAGCGCGCCGCGCCACGGCGCCCACGCTTCCGGCCCCGGGATTTCCTCGCTTGCGTCGGCGAACTCGGCCTCTTCCTCTTCGGCGGATCCGATCCAC
The DNA here is from genome assembly GCF_016653115.1 of Rhodocyclus purpureus. Lineage (GTDB taxonomy): Bacteria > Pseudomonadota > Gammaproteobacteria > Burkholderiales > Rhodocyclaceae > Rhodocyclus > Rhodocyclus purpureus. The sequence continues at coordinate 7,639 of NZ_NHRX01000013.1, read as the reverse complement.
ACCCCCTCGTCGGCTTCCTCGCCGCCGGCCAGCGCCTGGCCGGCGTGCGTCGCGCGGAATTCGTCCTCGGCGCCGCCGTCGTCCTCGTCCGCCTCGGCCGCAGCCGCCAGCCCGAGCAGGGCCTCGATGCAGCGGTAGACGCGGCGGCGGCCGGCATCGACCTGCGCGAAATTCCTGATCCAGTCGCAGCCCTCGTGGATCGCCGCGAGGTCGCCGCAAGCGAGCGCGAGCAGGGTCTTCAGTTCACCGACGCGCAGGTCTTCCCAGAACGAACCCGGGTCGGCGGCGAGCCCGATCAGCGTCGCCACCGGTCGCTGGTCGTCGATGTTGAGCACGTTCAGGGTGTCGAGCAGCGCCGCGCAATCGTCCTCGTCGAGTTCGGGCAGGGAGAGGATCGCCGCGCGCATTTCGGCACCGACGCGGTTGTTCTCCCAGAAGAGGTCGTCGATCGGATAGACCTCGGAGACGCCGGGAACGAGGATGCGGCAGACGGCGACGTCGGGCTGGCTGTAATCGACGCAATAGACGTCGTGGCCGTCGGCGTGCAGGCATTCGGTGAGCCAGTCGGCGTCGGCGCTGTTGTCGCCGGCGAAGTTCCACTCGCGGAACTCGAAGTCGGGCGAGTCGGCGAGGAAGGACCAGCCGACGATCCCGCTCGAATCGACGAAGTGCGCCTCGATGTTCGGCGCGCTGGCGATCTCCTCGGCGTCGAAGCCGGGTTCGGGGAAGCCGGACAGCGCGTCGAGCGCCCGTCCCTGCAGGAGTTCGGTGAGCGCGCGCTCGAGCGCGACGGCGAACAGCGGATGCGCGCCGAAGCTCGCGTAGCAGCCCTGGTCGCGCGGGTTGAGCAGGGTCACGTTGACCACCGGGTAACGACCGCCGAGCGAGGCATCGCGCACCAGGATGCCGAAGCCGGCGGCGCGCAGTTCCTTGATCCCGGCGAGCTGTTGCGGGTGGCGCGCCAGCACTTCCTCGGGGATCTCCGGCAGGCACAGGCCTTCGCGCAGGATGCGGAACTTGACGTGGCGCTCGATCACTTCCGAGAGCGCCTGCGTCTTCGCCTCGGCCAGCGTGTTGCCGGCGGCGATGCCGTTGGAGAGGTAGAGATTGCCGATGATGTTGGCGGGGAACCAGACGGTGGCACCGTCACGCGCGCGCTGCGCCGGCACCGCGCAGATGCCGCGCCCGGCGTCGGCGGTGTTGAAATCGACGAGATCCGCGGCGGCGAGGTCACCCTCGGGGTCGTAGAGGTCGCGCAGTTCCGGCGTCAGCAGGCCGTCCGGCCATTCCTCCCCGTGCAGCGCAAACCAGCGCTCGCCGGGGTGATAGACGGACCCCTGCGGCCGGCCGAGCGCGTAGTGCGTCCAGAAGTGGCGGCTGAAGACGCGTTCGCAGAACTCGCCGAGCGCGCTGGCACGTGCCGCGAGTTCGCTGGCGCCCTTGCCATTGGAAAACAGCAGCGGGCAGTCGCGGTCGCGCAGGTGCACCGAGAAAACGCCGTCGATCGGGTTCAGCCAGCCCACCTCCTCGACCCGGAATCCCAGGGCAGCGATGCGTGCCGAGAGGCGGGCGATGGTGATTTCGAGCGGCGCGTCCTTGCCGGCGATGCAGTGGAGTTGTGCAGTCGGCTCGCTGCCGGCAGTCATGCCAGGAGTCAGGGTGAGGGTCATGGGTCGAATCGGCTCAGCGGCCGCAGGATGAGTGAAGGTGGAGATTACAGGGTAAGAACGGGCCTGGCAGGCGGATCAACGGCAGGGGAGCGCGGTCTTCACCACGTTCACCCAGTAGCCGACGCCGAGCGCCAGCGCCGAGTCGTTGAAGTCGTAATGCGGGTTGTGCAGCGTGCAGCCGCCGGTGCCCGGGCCGTTGCCGAGCCAGACGTAGCAGCCGGGCTTTTCCAGCAGCATGTAGGAGAAGTCCTCGGCGCCCATCGACGGCAACTCGTTGCTGCGCACCGCGGCGGCGCCGACGGTGGCCGTCGCGGCGCGGCGGCAGAGTTCGGCTTCGGCGGCGCTGTTGATGGTCGGCGGGTAGCGGTGGTTGAACTCGACCGTGATCTGCGCGCCGAAGGACGCGGCGACGCCGCCGGCGATACGTTCGATCGCGCGCTCGACCTGTTCGAGCACCTCGGGCTTGAAGCTGCGCAGCGTCCCGCGCAGCACGGCGTCGTCGGGGACGATGTTCCACGCCTCGCCCGAGTGGAACTGGGTGACGCTGAGCACCGCCGACTCGCAGGGATGGACGTTGCGCGCGACGACGGTCTGCAGCGCCTGCACCAGCTGGGCGCCGGCGAGGATGGTGTCGACGCCCTGGTGCGGCATCCCGGCGTGGCAGCCGCGACCACGCACGCGGATCTCGAAGGTACAGGTGCCGGCCATCACCGGGCCGGCGTGCACCACCATCTCGCCGACCGGGATGCCCGGCCAGTTGTGCAGGCCATAAACCGCGTCCATCGGGAACTGCTGGAACAGGCCTTCCTCGATCATGCGCAGCGCGCCGCCCTCGGATTCTTCGGCCGGCTGGAAGATGAAATGCACGACGCCGTCGAAGTCGATGGCGTCGATGTTCTCGGCGAGGTGGCGCGCGGCCCCGAGCAGCATGGTCGTGTGCCCGTCGTGGCCGCAGGCGTGCATGCAGCCCTGGACCTGCGAGCGATGCGGGAAGTCGTTCTTCTCGACCAGCGGCAGCGCGTCCATGTCGGCGCGCAGGCCGATCGAGCGCCCCGAGCGGCCTTTCCTGAGGACGCCGACGACACCGGTGCCGGCGAGTCCGCGATGCACCTCGATCCCGTAGCGGGCGAGTTCGCGCGCGACGATGTCGGACGTGCGCGATTCCTGGTAGGCGAGTTCGGGATGGGCATGGATGTCGCGGCGGATGCCGATCAACTCGTCGAGGAAAGGAAGGGGCGGGACGCTCATGGGAGACTCCTGGGCATGACGGCAGGAAGACGGGCAAAGCGAGAGTTTAACCCTCGTGGCGAGTTCCGCCACCCCGGGCGCCCTGAGTCTGGCCTGGTCGCACGAAATTACGCTTCCTTACCGATCGCCCGGGAGAGCAGGGCTATAATTCGCACTTCTTTTTGTTGGCTCCCGTCCATGCTGCGATCCCTGCTCGAACACCTCGCGCCGGCACTGTCGCGTCGCCTGAGCCTGTTTGCCGCCGGCACGCTGCTCGTCGCGCAAATGGCTGCACCGGCGCACGCCGAACTGACGATCGAAATCACCGGCGCCGGCGCCAACCGCATCCCGGTCGCCATCGCCGACTTCTCCGGCGAGGCCGGCGTCGCGCGCGCGCTGACGACGGTGGTGCGCGGCGACCTCGAACGCAGCGGCATGTTCCGCCTGGTCGATCCGGGCGCCGCCCGCCTCGACGAGAATTCGGCCCCGGCCTGGGGCGACTGGCGCAGCAAGGGCGCCGACGCGCTCGCCGCCGGCAGCATTGCCAGTACCGGTGACGGCCGCCTCGAAGCGCGTTTCCGCGTGCACGACATCAACCGCCAGTCCGCACTCGGCGGCGCTGCCTACGTCACCTCGACGCCGACGCTGCGGCTTGCCGGCCACCGCATCGCCGACTTCATCTACGAAAAGCTCACCGGCGAACCCGGCGTCTTCTCGACCAAGATCGCCTACGTGGTCAAGGGCGCCGGCCGCTACGAGCTGCACGTCGCCGACGCCGACGGCCAGAATGCGCAGGCGGCGCTGATCTCGCGCGAGCCGATCATCTCGCCGGCGTGGTCGCCCGACGGCACCCGGCTCGCCTATGTTTCCTTCGAGAACAAGAAGCCGGTCATCTTCGTGCATTCGCTCGCCAGCGGCAGGCGCGTGGCCGTCGCCAATTTCCGCGGCTCCAACTCGGCGCCGGCGTGGTCTCCCGACGGCCGCCGGCTGGCGGTGGTGCTGACCAAGGACGGCGGCTCGCAACTGTTCCTGATCAACGCCGACGGATCGGGCGTGCAGCGCCTCGCCACTTCGTCAGGAATCGATACCGAGCCCTGTTTCTCGCCCGATGGTGCGTCGATCTACTTCACCTCCGACCGCGGCGGCAGCGCGCAGATCTACCGCATCCCTGCTGCCGGCGGCAGCGCCGAGCGCGTCAGCTTCGAGGGCAGCTACAACGTCAGCCCGCGCGTCTCGCCCGACGGCAGGTCGCTGGCCTTCATCAGCCGCCGCGATGGTGCCTTCCGCCTGGCGCTGATGGACCTCGCCAGCCGCCAGGTGCAACTGCTCAGCGACTCGCAGAAGGACGAATCGCCGAGCTTCGCTCCGAACGGCCGCATGATTCTGATCGCCACCGAAGTCGGCGGTCGTGGCGTCCTCTCGGCGGTCTCGACCGACGGGCGCATCCGGCAAAGACTTTCCATCCCCGCAGGCAACGTGCGCGAGCCGGCGTGGGGTCCATTCCTCAAGTGAAGTCCCGCGTACGGGGCACAGGAGATACCAAGATGAATCGTTCACAGTTCCGCATGGCCGCCCTGAGCGCGGCCCTCCTCTCGGCGCTGCTCGCCGGCTGCGGCTCGACCCAGGTCGGTCCCGAACAGGGCGGCGCGCCGGTCGAGACGCGCTCGGCCGACGTTGCTCCGGTAGTCGCCGGCGGCGCCCAGGGCACGATGCTGCCCGCAGTGCTCACCGATCCGAAGAGCATCCTCTCCAAGCGCAGCGTCTACTTCGACTACGACAGCTTCGAGGTCAAGGGCGAATTCAAGGATCTGGTCGCCGCGCATGCCAAGTTCCTCGCCGACAATCGACAGTTCAAGATCCTGATCCAGGGCAATACCGACGAACGCGGCAGCCGCGAGTACAACCTCGCGCTCGGCCAGAAGCGCGCCGACGCGCTGAAGAAGATGCTGGTCCTGCTCGGTGCGCGTGAAGACCAGATCGAGTCGGTCAGCCTCGGCGAAGAGAAGCCGAAGAGCGAAGGCCACGACGAGTCGTCCTGGGCGCAAAACCGCCGCGCCGACATCCTCTACAGCGGCGAGTTCTGAACATGCTGCGCCGCCGCCCGACCGCCTTCCTGCGTGCGCTGTCGCCGGCGGCGCTTGGCATGGCCTGCGGCCTCGCGCTCCTGCCGAGCGCGCAGGCCGGCATCTTCGACGACGACGAAGCGCGTCGCCAGATCGCCGAACTGACGCAGACGACCAACGAGCGGCTCGACACCGCCGGCAAGGCGCAGTTCGAGCTCGCCAACCAGATCCAGGCGCTGCGCGAGGAGAACGCGCGCCTGCGCGGCCAGATCGAGACGCTCGCCTACGAACTGGAGTCGGCGAGCAAGCGGCAACAGGATTTTTACATCGACCTCGACTCGCGCCTGCGCAAGATCGAGCCTGCGCCCGTGGCGGATGAGGCAGCCGCTGCCCCGGCGGCGCCTGCCGCCGACCCCGCCGCGGAATCCCGTGCGTACGAGGAAGCGCTGAACCTGTTCAAGGCGAAGAAGCTCAAGGAAGCGGCAGCGGCTTTCAGCGCCTTCGTCAAGGCGCATCCGGACAGCACGCTGGCGCCGAACGCCCAGTACTGGTTCGGCAACGCGCAGTACGCGCTCGGCGACTGCAAGCAGTCGATCGAAGCGCACAACAAGCTCTTGGCGCGCTGGCCGAAGCACGCCAAGGCCGCCGACGCGATGCTCAACATCGCTTCCTGCCAGAAGGAACTCGGCGACGCCAAGGCCGCGCGCAAGACCCTGCAGACGCTCAAGGATTCCTACCCCGGTACTCCCGCGGCCGAGAGCGCGACGCAGCGGCTCAAGCAGAACTGACCCGTGCCGGCCAAACCCACGACCGGCGTCAGCGTGCTGCCGCCGAAAAAGCTGCGCATCGACGAGATCTTCCTGTCGCTGCAGGGCGAGACCTCGCGCGCGGGCCTGCTCACGGTCTTCATCCGCCTGACCGGCTGCCCGCTGCGCTGCGTCTGGTGCGACACCGACTACGCCTTCACCGGCGGCGAGACGTGCACGCTCGACGAGATCCTCGCCGCGCAGCGCGCCTTCGGCGTCAGCCGCGTCTGCGTCACCGGCGGCGAGCCGCTGGCGCAGGCCGGCTGCCTCGCGCTGCTCGGCGCGCTGTGCGACGCCGGTTGCGACGTCTCGCTCGAAACCTCGGGCGCGCTCGACATCGCCGCGGTCGACCCGCGTGTCTCGCGCATCGTCGACTTGAAACCGCCCGGCTCCGGCGAGGTCGCGAAGAACCGCTGGCAGAACATCGAGCACTTGCGGCAGAGCGACGAACTGAAATTCGTCATTGCCGACCGCGCCGACTACGAGTGGGCGCGCGCCGCGATCGCCGAACATGGGCTGGCCGCGCGCTGCCCGATCCTCTTCTCGCCGGTCGCCGGCAGCCTCGACCCGACGACGCTCGCCGAATGGATGATCGAGGACCGCGTCCCGGCGCGCTTCCAGTTGCAGCTGCACAAGCAGCTCTGGGGCAGCCAGCGCGGCAAATGAGCGAGCGCCTGCAGCCATCTTCCGGCTGCGCGATCCGCGCAGCTTCCTGAATTTCCTACCTGCGCCCTGCCGGCGCGCCTTTCCCTTCGCCCCCGCCATGTCCGTTTCCCACCGCCCCGCCGTCGTCCTCCTCTCCGGCGGCCTCGATTCTGCGACCACGCTGGCGATCGCCCGCGCCGCCGGCTTTGCCTGCTACTGCCTCTCCTTCGACTACGGCCAGCGTCACCGCGCCGAGCTCGACGCCGCCGCGCGCGTCGCCGCGGCGCAGGGCGCCAGCGAGCACCGCGTGCTGACGCTCGACCTCGGCCAGTTCGGCGGCTCGGCGCTGACCGACACCCGCATCGACATCCCGGTCGACGGCGTGCAGCCCGGCATCCCGGTCACCTACGTCCCGGCGCGCAACACGATCATGCTCTCGCTGGCGCTGGCTTGGGCGGAGACGCTCGGCAGCCGCGACATCTTCGTCGGCGTCAATGCCGTCGACTACTCGGGCTACCCCGACTGCCGCCCCGAATACATCGCCGCCTTCGAGACCATGGCCAACCTCGCCACCAAGGCCGGCGTCGAGGGCGAGCGGCTTGCCATCCACGCGCCGCTGATCGACCTTTCCAAGGCCGACATCATCCGTCGCGGCGTCGGACTCGGCGTCGACTACGCGCTCACCGTCTCCTGCTACCAGGCCGACGAGGAAGGCCGCGCCTGCGGCGTCTGCGACTCGTGCCGCCTGCGCCACGAAGGCTTCGTCGCCGCCGGCATCGCCGACCCGACGCGGCTGCAGCCGCGCTGAGCGGGCACGTAACGCCGTTCGCGCTTGACGCGGGCGCCCCGCGTCCCTAGAATCGCGGATTCAGTTTTTGCGGGTCGGTAGCTCAGTCGGTAGAGCAGCGGACTTTTAATCCGTTGGTCGAGAGTTCGAGTCTCTCCCGACCCACCAAGAAACCTGAAGAATCAAGCAAAAAAGCCAACCAGCCGGTTGGCTTTTTGCGTTTTTGCGTCGCCTCGTTTGCTTCTGCTCACGCTGCAGTGGGTACGCGCATCCTCGTGGAATGCAAACTTGGACTTGGCAAGCGCTTGTCTTAACCCGGGTTTAACAGCTATCCCCCCGATTTTGCCGATTTTCGGGGGGTGACACCCCGCAAACCCGCATGGTTGCTAGGGGTGGTCGCCGAAATCGTTTTGTAGTGACATAATATTTTAAGCGAGGCGA
>NZ_NHRX01000012.1:98937-105269 GCF_016653115.1 Rhodocyclus purpureus | reverse complement strand
ATCGCCATCCTTTCGCAAAGTCGGCGATCAGTATGCAAGAAGTGGCCCGGAAGATTCAATCTGGGGGCAGGATTTGCGACTGGCATCACGCACGGTTCATGCTGAACGAGTTGTGTGTAACGCTATGCGTATAGCCCATGAGCCCTTCATTCGGCCCGTTACCTACCGGAATGATCGCCGTCTGCCGGCTTTTTTCGTCGTACACATAGACGTGGTAGCCGCGTTGAACCACTGTAGTGATCGCCATTTCTTCTCCTGGTTGATTCCACCCGATACTTCAGATGCCGCCAGTGGCTGGCATTTCGGAGACGAGGTTGATGGATGCAACATTGGACGCTCGATTTCACAGAGCGCTGCTCGAAGTCGACCAGGAGTTGGCTGCACAAAGTGCGTGCCCGAGGCTGTCCTCATTGCGGCGGCAAGTTGGACAGCGCGCAGTATCCGCGCCAGCCGAAGGGCTGACCGGCGGGGGTGGCAGAGATCGGCGGCGAGACGCGGCTGAGCTTTTGCTGCGCGACGTGCCGCCGGCGAACGACGCCGGGTCGCCTGACGGCTGCTACGGCGATGCCGCTGTGCGAGGCACTGATGGTGCCCAAACGCAGCTTGGAGCGCTGGCGCCGGTGGTGGCAACAGGATTTCGTCAAGACACCGCGGTGGATTCTCGGGCAGGCGCGGTTTATGCCGACCATTGATCCGCGGGAATTCCCCTGCGGCCTTCTGGAGCGCTTCCAAGGGGACGACTTGAGTGGGCGTCTGATGCACTGTTTCCGGTTTTTGGCGACCGACTGGCAACTGCGGCGCGATCATCTTGCGTGAGGGTCGACGACTTTCCGCAGAGAATGACGGGCCTGCAATAAAGAAGGGATGCTTAGGTTCAGGCGAGCCTCAGACAAGCTCGGCCAACGACAGGACGAGTCAGCTAACGCCACCACAGCGACGCACAAGAATCTTGTTTATAAAAGAGTTTTCCTGTTAAATTGAAAAACATAAAGAAACAGGAAAACTGCCATGCAAGCCCTCGACCACCAGCAACAACTCTTCATGGTCGAATCCGGGCAGATCTACCGCGCCTGGATCGATGCATTGCGCCACGCCCGCGGCTATCGTTACGGCATGCGCTGGACGAGCAGCAAGGGACGGCAATACCTTGTCCGACTGCACGACGCGCGCGGCAACGGCAAGTCACTCGGCCCGCGCAGCGCCCAGACCGAAGCACTATACGTATCATTCAGCGAAGGGAAGGTCCGCGCGGAGGAACGGCTGCGCTCGCTGGTAAAGCGCCTCCAAGATCAGGCACGCCTGAACCGCGCCGCCCGGCTCGGGCGTCTGCCCAACATAGTTGGCGACATCGTTCTCGGTCTGGCCGCGGCAGGCCTCGATCGCGACTTCTGCGTCGTCGGCACACACGCCATCTACGGCTACGAAGGAATGGCCGGTGTGCATTGCCGCATGGACCTGCTCGCGTCGGGCGATGTCGACCTGCTCTTCGACCCGCGCCGGCCCTTGCGTCTCGTCACCGCCAAGCTTGACGAAAGAGGACTGCTCGGCCTGCTCAGGCGTATCGACTCCAGTTTTCAGGCGCTTGCCGATGAGCCGTTCAGGGCCGCCAACGACAAGGGCTTCATGGTCGATCTCATTGTCCCTGAGCGCGATCTCCGCGAAACAACGCCGGTCACCTTCGGCAACGAAGACTTGGTCGCCGTGGAAGTACCCAACCTGCACTGGCTCGTGAACGCACCCAAACTCGAAGCAATCGTCATCTGTGCCGACGGGCGCCCGGTGCTGCTGCGCGTTCCCGACCCGCGCGCCTTCGCGCTGCACAAGGCTTGGCTCTCCGATCGCCGCGACCGCGAGCCGATCAAGAAGGGACGCGACCGTGCGCAAGCGCTGCTCGTCACCGAATTGCTGCTGAAGCACCTGCCGGCGCTGCCCTTCGATCCTTCGCGGCTGCGTTTCTTCACTGCCGAGATGCTTGCCGCCGCCCGTCACGCGCTCGAACGCGACAGCGCCATCGTCCTGCCCGGACTTTAAGCGTCGTCGCGAACCCACAGGCCGTAATTCCGATGACGTAATGAGTGGCAAGCTTGCTGGCTCCCCAGCACTCGCCGTTCGTGGCCATACTGGCATCACCTTCTCCCGCCGGATCAGCATGATGTCACGCCGAGCCAGGAGCAGTTGATCGGCGAGTAGCTCTCCTTGGAAGAATTCTTGTCTCGGCTGGTTTCGGAAAGTCGATGCAGGGAAGGCCTTCTGGCCGCTGCGAGCCAGGATTTCCCGTGAGCCTTGCAGGACCTCACCTACCCTCAGCGGTGCCGTGTTGTTATCCCGAGCTCTGATTGGGGGCCTTATACTTGCTCTGACTCAAGCCCCCAACATCTTTCGTCACGCTCTCGCTCATAGATTACGTTCAATTCGGCAACACGGGCCTGCGCGTATCGCGCGTCGCCCTCGGCGGCATGACCTACGGCACGCCCGAGTCGCGGCTCTGAGTGCTCGACGAGGTGGCCAGCCGGCCCTTCATCAAGCAGGCGCTGGAACTGGGCATCAACTTCTTCGACACCGCCGACATGTATTCACTTGGCGTCGGCGAGGAGGTCATGGGCCGCGCGCTGCGCGATTTCGCCAGGCGTGACGAGGTGGTACTCGCCACCAAGGTCTTCTACCCGATGAGCGACCTGCCGAACGACCGCGGCCTCTCGCGCAAGCACATCCTGGCTTCGATCGACGCTTCTCTGAAGCGCCTCGGTACCGATTACGTCGACCTCTCCATCGCTCACCGTTTTGACCCGACGACGCCGATCGACGAGACGCTGGAAGCCTTCGACACCGTCGTCAGGAGCGGCAAGGCGTGCTACATCGGCGCCTCCTCGATATACGCCTGGCAATTCATGGCCATGCTGGCTCGTCAGCGCGAACTCGGCCTCGCCCGCTTCGTGTCGAGCTCGAATCACCCTATCGGCCGCGCCCGGTGGCCGGCCACGATTGAGATCGAGCGCCGCCTGCATTCAACCCCACGTCGTGATGGTCCGGGGCAAGCTTGCGGGGTCAGGTCTCGCATCGTTGCATCGATCACCCGACCATGCTGAGCGCGGTCGTCGAGCGAGTGGACACCGAGCGACCTCATGATCGCACCATAGCGATGGGCGCCGCTCGCAGAGGCCGCCAAGATCGCTGAATTGTGCTCTTGGCAGTCGGGAACCATAGCAGGCCCTGGAGATAGCGCTGACTCCGGGTGACCATCAGCGTGCAGCCTCGGATCGTCGTCTGCATTCACTCGCCGAATACGCCGTCATCGAGATGAATTTGCTAGCGGAATCGGTATTGTCACAATTCGAGACCTGCCCCGGACGCAGGACGCCATCGGGCACCGCTCGACGCAGCGACCGATGCAACAATGCGAGACCTGACCCCGCGCTGGTGTTTTCAGATATCTCCAAGCCTGAACCGTCCCATTGGATTATACTTCGAGCCATGCTGACCGTCGCTGAAGTGCCTGAATACATCCGCACTGCAGAAAAACTGCTGAGCGATGCCGAGCGGCAGGATGTCATCCGCTATCTTGCCGAACACCCCAAGGCCGGCGATCTGATGGAAGGCACCAGCGGCGTGCGCAAGTTGCGCTGGAGGCGAGGCGGCCAAGGCAAGAGCGGGGGCGTACGCGTGATCTACTATTTTCACGACGAGGAAATGCCTCTGTATCTGCTGACGCTTTTTGCCAAAGGCGACCGCGCCAATCTGACGAAGGCTGAGCGCAACGAACTGGCAGACCTCGTTGATCTGCTCGTCCAGGCATGGAGAAGGAAACGAACATGAGTACCGCATTCGACAGTATCAAGCGCGGCTTGCAAGAGGCCATCGCGCACGCCGAAGAGGCATCCCCGGAGACGCGTGTCCACCGCCCACGTCCGGTCGACGTCAAGGCACTGCGCGCCAAAATCGGCATGACTCAAGAGCAGTTCGCCTCACGCTTTGGGTTCTCGACGGCCACCTTGCGCCATTGGGAACGCGGAGACCGTAACCCGCACGGCGCGGCGCTGGTGCTGCTCAACGTCATCGATAGAAACCCGCGAGCAGTCATCGACGCGCTAAGCGCCTGACTTCACGACGTCAATTCGGGGACGCCCTACTCAATTCGTTTGCACAAAGCATGACGCCCCCCCCGAAATTCACGGCGTCCGCTAACCAATGCAACAATTCGAGACCTGACCCCGCACGCTGGCGAGAATTCACCGATTCGAGCACGCGCACTGACGGCAGCCTAATTCGGGGACGCGACTTCGGGGCAGCGATCCGGCCGCCGGGCATGCGCTGCCCGAATGGGCTTGAGGACGCACAGGGTCTCCGGCCGGCGGGTGGAATCACCTTGAAGGCATAACCGATGCGCGAGCAATCGAGTATATCGTCATTGGCGCGACTGCCCCTGCGCAACCCGCAATGGCCAGGCATGGCCGACCGAGTCTCCGTCATCAATGCAACAATGCGAGACCTGACCCCACGCGGAACTTGATGGAAAAAGGGACGTCACTGACTGACGTGCAGTCTTTATCGTTGAAAACGATCATCACCCCCAACATCTTTTGTCACGGTCTCGCTCATGGATTACGTTCAATTCGGCAACACTGGACTGCGCGTGTCGCGCGTCGCCCTCGGCGGCATGACCTACGGCACGCCCGAGTGGCGGCCCTGGGTGCTCGACGAGGTGGCCAGCCGGCCCTTCATCAAGCAGGCGCTGGAACTGGGCATCAACTTCTTCGACACCGCCGACATGTATTCACGTGGCGTCGGCGAGGAGATCATGGGCCGCGCGCTGCGCGATTTCGCCCGGCGTGACGAGGTGGTGCTCGCCACCAAGGTCTTCTACCCGATGAGCGACCGGCCGAACGACCGCGGCCTCTCGCGCAAGCACATCCTGGCTTCGATCGACGCTTCCCTGAAGCGCCTGGGTACCGATTACGTCGACCTCTACATCGCCCACCGTTTCGACCCGACGACGCCGATCGACGAGACGCTGGAAGCCTTCGACACCGTCGTCAGGAGCGGCAAGGCGCGCTACATCGGCGCCTCCTCGATGTACGCATGGCAATTCATGGCCATGCTGGCCCGTCAGCGCGAACTCGGGCTGGCCCGCTTCGTGTCGATGCAAAACCACTACAACCTGATCTACCGCGAGGAAGAGCGCGAGATGCTGCCGCTCTGCCGCCACGAAAGGATCGCCGTCACGCCATGGTCGCCGCTCGGCCGCGGCCTGCTCGCCGGCTCGCAGAAACTGCAGACCCGGCGGGCCGAGACCGACAAACTGGCGCGTCAGTGGTACGACCAGACGGCGATGGAAACTGCAATCGTCGGTGCCGTCGAGCATGTGGCCAAGGCGCGCGGCGTACCGATGGCGCAGGTGGCGATTGCCTGGGCGGCATCGCGCCCCGGCATCACGGCGCCCATCGTCGGCGCTTCGAAGCCGCATCACCTGGCCGACGCCGTTGCCGGCGTCGAATTGCAGCTGACCGCGGAAGAGGTCGCCCTGCTCGAATCGCCCTATCGGCCGCGCCCGGTGGCCGGCCACGATTGAGATCGGCCAATTCCGGGAGGTCAATAAGTATGACGTCCCCGGAATTGACACAATGACCCACCGAGGAGCACGACTATGAGCGACAGGCAAGCGATCATCCCGCCGGGGATGGAGGCCGTCTACAGGGACATTCACTACGCGCCGGCCGTCCGCGTCGGCAGGACGCTGTACATCTCCGGCCAGATCGGCCGCAATGCGCAGATGCAGCTGGTCGAGGACAAGGAAGCGCAGTTCGTCCAGACCTTCGAAAACCTGAAGACCGTACTCGACGCGGCAGGCGCGAGCTTTGCCGACATCGTCGATGTGACCAGTTTCCACACCGACATGCGCGATCTGCCGCTCTACATGAAGGTGCGCGACCGTTACTTCACCGGCAACTACCCGGCCTGGACGGCGATCGGCGCCGCACAGCTGTGCGGCGCCCCCGGTTACTTTCTCGAAGTGAAGGCGGTCGCCGTGCTGCCCGAGCCCGGCTGCTGATCAGCCAACTCCAGGGAAGCAGGACGCGGCGAGCACCATCGCGCCTCTTGACACAACGATCGATGCAACAATTCGAGACCTGACCCCGCGCCCTGTAACGATCAATGCAACAGACCTGAGCCCATGCCCGACAACCATCCCCAAGGCTGGCGAGTGTGAGCGATCGAGACCATGGTCAGGACGCAGGCCAGCGCGGCGAAGAAGAAGGCGGTGCGTGCCGAGTGCGTCCGCGCGCGTTTGAGCGCGTAGGAACCGAGGACGACATAGACCGGCAGCAGCAGCAATT
>NZ_NHRX01000012.1:60520-98838 GCF_016653115.1 Rhodocyclus purpureus | reverse complement strand
AGCGATCGAGACCATGGTCAGGACGCAGGCCAGCGCGGCGAAGAAGAAGGCGGTGCGTGCCGAGTGCGTCCGCGCGCGTTTGAGCGCGTAGGAACCGAGGACGACATAGACCGGCAGCAGCAGCAATTTCATCCCCAGCCAGGGCTCGTCGATCGGGTTGCGCTGGCCGAGCGTCCACAGGCCGATGCCTGCGCACAGCAGCACCACATCGATGCCGACGCTGAGCCGCCGCCAGTTGGCCTGCATGGGCCAGGCGTGGCGAGTGAGCACGCCGGCACCGCGGGCGGCAAACAGCGCGATGCTCAGGGTCACCGCGCTGACGTGAGTCCAGAAGGTCGCCGTATAGAGCCAGGGAGCGGCGGCGAGCAGATCAGCGATCATCTCGTTCCGATTCCGGGGACGCCTGATTCGATACCGAACGATAAGGTGCGCCGTCCCCGAAATTCGACGCGGATTCGGTGGTGCTGGACAGGCCGCGAGCTCGCCGGCATGACGTCTCCGGAATTTGGTTCATCCGGCAGCGTCGCCGAGCTGGATGATCTGATCGAGCAGCGCACGCACCTCGGCGAACAGTGCGTCGGACAGGCGCCCCGCCGGATGCGGGTCGGCCCCACGAACGCGCCAGTCGAAGGACTTCGGCTGATGGCAGAGCACGTAGCTGGTCTTGTCCACACCCGATTCCCTGGTCGCACCGACGGCGACGGCAAACGGGTTGTCCGCATTGTAATCGGCTGTCGTCATCGGCAGTCCGATCACCAGCGAAGTCCGATCGTTGAAAGCTCGCGGCGACAGCACGAGGAAAGGATGGACATCGCACATTTCGCGCCCGGCCTGCGGATTGCAGTCGATCCAGATGATCTCCTGCCGGTCGGGAATCCAGGCGGCCTTCGGGCGCCGCGCTACCACCGCTCTGCTCCCAGGTTCTCTTCCGTTGGCATCGCCTCGCCACCGTGACGGCTCGCGTCGTAGCGTGCCAGACGTTGCTCCAGTGTCGGCCGGACCTCCGGGACAGGAGTGATCACGACACGTCCCGCCTCGACCGAGATGCGTACCCGTTGGTCGGCGTGCAGGTGCGCCTCGCGCGCAATGGCCGCGGGTAGACGAACGCCGAGGCTGTTGCCCCAATGCTTGATGTCGAGAATCGCTTCGTTCATGGCCGCTCTTCCTGTCGATTGTTTAAACAAAGTATAAACATCGTATCGTCACTCGGCAAGGATCAGCTATGCAGCACCAGTGTCCAGAGCTGCCGTGATGGCGACGCCAATTCGGGGGCTTATTTCTTTGGAATTAAGCATAGCGTCCCCGTAATTTAAGCCTGTAGCCGCGATTTCAGAACTCCCGTCTGACCGAGACGCCGAGCGCAGTGGCATTCCAGTTGGAGGCCGACTCGTTGCTGATGTCGAGTACGACACGCGTCAGCCTGCCGAGCTGTGCGACGAGGCTCGCGCCCAGGGTCAGCCGGTTGCGGCCGATGGCGGCGCTCTTCACTTCCAGCGACTGCCCGAGCAGGCGGGCATCGAGCCTGGTGCGGGTATCGGCAAACTCGTGCGCAAGGTTCGCCAGCATCGAGACGCGCCAGGCGATGCCCTTGGCCACGAACGGCAGGCTTGCGGATCCGCCGATCGCTGCCGCCAGGGACTGGTTGGTGGTCGGCTCGCCACGCAGTGCGCCGAGCGGCTGATTGCCGTTGTCCACAAAGCCGAAGCTGCGCATGGACAGATAGCTCAGGCCGAGCGAGGTCTCGTAACGCAGCGTGTCGCTCGCGCCCGTTCCCCAACCGGCCGCCATCGCAGCGGCCATGTTGACGATGTCGATCGTGGCTTTGTATTGCGTATCGAGCATCGCCAGCGGTCGGGTTGCATCGATCCTGCCGCTACCACCGCCGGCCGTCCCCTGCAGGTAACGGCCATCGGCAAAGCTGCGGCTGGCATAGCCCATCAGCTGCACGCTCTGCTGCGGGCCACCGCCCATGTTCCGCTCGATCCCCGGGCTGCTTTCCGCATAGGCCACCGAGACGCCGGCCAGCGTTCGCGCATCGAGCCGCTTCTGGAAGCCGCCCATGAAACCACCCAGCACATCGTCCATGGTGTAGCCCAGGCCGTCGCCGCGCCACTTCGTCGCCCGGCCGATCGCCTGCGCCCAGACTTCTTCCTGCGGCTCCCCGGGCAGGCCGGGCTGATCCGGAGCGCGCCAGGACGTGCCCTCGCAGCGGCGCTGGCGGGCGACCGCCTGCATGGTCTGATCAACGAGGAACTTGACGTTCTCCAGATTCATGCCGATCAACTGGGCGTAGCCGACGCCACCGAGTTGATCGAGGCTGGCCGGCAGGGTGCGGGCCGATTGCGCTGCCAGGCTATCGAAGAGATGCTTGATACCGACATCGGCCTCGCGAATGCCGGGCGCCGGCCGCCGGCCTTCCAGGATGGCACCGACCTGTTGGCGATTGCCGTTGCTGGCCGCGCCCGCGGCAGCGATGTCGGCATAGGAGGCGGGCGTGACATGGAAGCGCAGGGCCGTCGTCCCATAGACGAGATCTATCCGCGTTCCGGGCAGCAAGCCCTCGGCCGGTTGTGTCAGTTTCTCGAACTGGCCCAGCACACCGCCGGGGGCGCTGACGAACTGAAAGCCCTGCCCCAGTGGCGGGCTGTAGGCGTTGCTGGCCGGCGCGCTGATGCCGCGCAGCACGGCGTTCAAACTGCCACCGGCCTTGTAGGTGCTGGAGGCTCCGCTCAGGACGAGGCGGTCGTAGTTGCCGGCGCCATTGCCGACACCCGGGCCATCGATCTCGATGTCGATCGCACTGCCGGCTTGCTGCACGACCGAACCATTTACCGTGAGGGTACCGGGGGAATTCCCCGGAGCCAGCCGACCGCCGCTCGCCACGCTCACGTTCGCCACTAATCCCGTACCGCCGAGGATGCCGCCCTTCTCGACCGTCGTGTTCGAGACGATGGCGCCGTTGACTGAGAGGGTACCGCCGTCGATGACGGTATCGCCGGCGTAGGTGTTGATGCCATTCAGGGCTAAGCTACCTGCGCCCAGTTTGCTCAGACCGGCGCTGCCGGAAATGTCGTTGCCGAACGCGGACGTGTAGCCCGCAGTGACATTGGCAGCGAAGGTTTCCTCGAAGATGGCCGGCCCCCGGATGGCCTTGCCGACGTCCAGGAGGCCTCGTCCCCATTCGGCATCGGGATGCGCTGCCCTGCTGCCGGTGCTCAGGATCGTCGTGGCCAGGTTCTTGTTGCTCATCCAGGGGAAGTGCTCGGCCACCAGGGCGACTGCGCCGGAAACCAGCGGAGTAGCCATGGACGTGCCCGCCATCAGGACGTAGCCATCAGGCGTCTTAGCGTCGGCACCGACGATCCATTGGTCGCCCAAGTCCTGGCCTGCTTGCAGGGCTTGCGCGCCGCCACCCGGGGCGGCGATGCAGTAACTGCTGGCGACGCCGCAGCGGTTGGAGTAAGTCGTCAGCGACACGCCGTCATTGGTCGTGGCGGCGACGACGATGAAACCGCCCTTGGCCGCCATCGCCGCATCGTAGGCCGGAATGGTGGACTCCAGGGTAGGGTTGATCGCGACCTTGCCGTCGCGGCCTTCGTTGCCGGCGGCAAAGACCATGACGCTGCCGCGATCCAGTGCCGTGTGGATCGAAGCGAAAATCGGCGCCGAAGTGGGAAGGTTGCTGTCATACCATGCCCGAGGATCGCCCGCTCCGGCGGAGTCCGATCCCCAGCTGTTGTTGACGACCCGGGTCCCCTGGCTGCTGACATAGTCGAGCGCTCCAGCCAGCACCGGCTCATCGGCGCCTTCAGCGCCAAAGTTGAAGGCCCCGATCACCAGGCCGGCCTGAAAGGCAACGCCCTGCATGTTGTCTGGACGCACGGCCCCATCCAGACGCGCCGCCGCGATGCTCGCCACATGGCTGCCGTGGCCATGGTAATCCACCAGGAAGCTCGGGAAATCGCTCGTCCCGGATTTCCTCGTCATTGCGTCGTATCCGGCGACGATCGCGCCGCTGAATTCGAGGTGATCGGGGTTCATCCCGGTATCGACGACGCCGATGCTGACGCCCGCCCCGCTCAGCCCGGCGTCGTAGGCCGGGAGAAGATTGATCGTCGCCAAGGCCGGCTGATTGGAGTATTCCGGACCGGGGACGAATTGCGCGGCAGCGGGACTCGCGGCGGCAAGCACGGCCGCCGTGGCCAGCGTCAGGGTGCTTTTCGACAGCTTAAGCAGGTGCGGCGAAGGGAGACCGTTCAGCCACTCATCGCGCTTCTGCCGCAGGTCGTCCTGACTCGGGTGCATCGTCTCAAGCTGCCATTTTCGTGCCTGCTCATCATACTCCTGCTCACGGGCTCAGGTCTCATTGACCTGCATCGCCAATCTGGCAGCGTCGCCGAGCTGGATGATCTGATCGAGCAGCGCACGCAGCTCGGCGAAGAGCGCGTGGGACAGGCGCCCCGCCGGATGCGGGTCGGGCCCACGACCGTTGGCATCGCCTCGCCGACGAGATGGGCTGGACGAAGGAACACGCGATCAAGGCGCTCAAGTTCAGCCGATCGACTCTCAACAACAAGATTCGCGCAGGGCTGCCGCTCGACACCGCCGACTCCGAGCTGATGCTTGCCGTCATGGACATGATCGAGCAGGTGCAGAAGATGGTCGAGCGCTCCGGAGACGCGACGGGCTTCGATGCAGCCAAATGGCTTGCCACATGGATCGACACCCCTAACCCGGCCCTCGATGGCCTGCCACCGTCGGATTACCTCGACACGCACGAAGGCATACAAATCGTCCGCCGACTGCTCGCGCAGATAGAAAGCGGAGCCTACGCGTGACCGTATGCGTCTGGCGCATCGCCACCGACACGCCCGACTATACGGCGGACGAGCTCAGCGGGACAGGCGCCAGGATCACCGGCGGACGATGGAACCGAGCAGGTATCGCCGTCACCTATGCTTCCGACTCGATTGCCCTGGCTTGCCTCGAGACGCTGGTCAATCTCGGCGCGCATGCGCTGCCCTTCAATCGCTATCTCTTGCGCATCGAGATTCCGGAGGACGTCTTCGCCCGCAGAATCACTTTCGAGGATATCAACGCGGCTTCGGCACGCGTCGGCTGGGACGCACTCCCGGCGGGTAAAGTCAGCATCGACACCGCCTCGAACTGGCTGCTGAGCGGCCGTTCCGCGATACTCGACGTCCCCTCGGTGATCCTCCCGGAGGAACGCAACTACCTGATCGATCCGGCCCACGCTGACAGCGCGTTGATCGTTGCGGTGAAACTGCGGCGATTCGGCTACGATTCGCGGCTGGGCTGAGACGGTCCGGTACGTCACGGGCATGCGAGTGCCCGGCAACCATCCCAAACTGCTTGCGGGGTCAGGTCTCGCATTGTTGCATCACCCGCCCTGGCATGCTGACCGCGGTCGTCGAGCGAATCAAGGCCGAGTCACCGGGTGACAACCAGCACCCTTCGTGACCGGACGCAGGACGCGGCGAGCATCATCGGGCGCCTCAATGCAACAATGCGAGACCTGACCCCGTGCCCGACAACCATCCCCAAGGCTGGCGAGTGTAAGCGATCGAGACCATGGTCAGGACGCAGGCCAGCGCGGCGAAGAAGAAGGCGGTGCGTGCCGAGTGCGTCCGCGCGCGTTTGAGCGCGTAGGAACCGAGGACGACATAGACCGGCAGCAGCAGCAATTTCATCCCCAGCCAGGGCTCTTCGATCGGGTTGCGCTGACCGAGCGTCCACAGGCCGATGCCTGCGCACAGCAGCACCACGTCGATGCCGACGCTGAGCCGCCGCCAGTTGGCTTGCATGGGCCAGGCGTGGTGGGCGAGCACGCCGGCGCCGCGGGCGGCAAACAGCACGATGCTCAGGGTCACCGCGCTGACGTGAGTCCAGAAGGTCGCCGTGTAGAGCCAGGGAGCGGCGGCGAGCAGGTCAGCGATCATCTCGTTCTGATTCCGGGAGCGCCTTGTTCAATACCGAATGATAGCGTGCGACGCTCCCGAACTTCGACGCAGATTCGGCGCGGGGAAACCGGGGATCCGCCGCCCCCCCCCCCCGTCAGAACTCCGCCTCGGCAAACCGCGTCAGTGCCCCGCCCGCAGTCAGCACCGTCTGCGCATGCGCCGCCGCCTGTACCCCGTAGCTCGCCTGGTAGAAGCGTGCGAGTTCGACCAGGCTTTCGAGATAGCCGCGCTGGCCATCGGCCTCTCCCGCCGCCAGCCTGCGCCGCGCCGCCAGTGCCGCGCGGGCGAGTTGCCAGCCGCCGCTGACGGTACCGAGCAGGTACAGGAAGGGGACGGCGCCGGCGAGGACGTCGGCGAGTCGGTCGCGGCCGTTGGCGAGGATCCAGTCGGTCGCAGCTTCCAGCGCGTCTACGGATCCGGCGAGGGCGGCGCCGATGTCGGCGAGTTCGTCATCATCCGCGAGCGCGCCCACGGTCAGACGCAGGTCGGCGAGCAGTTCGCGCAGGGTGGCGCCGCCTTCGCGCAGGATCTTGCGGCCGACGAGGTCGTTGGCCTGGATGCCGGTGGTGCCTTCGTAGATGGTGATGATGCGCGCGTCGCGGTAGAACTGAGCGATGCCGGTCTCCTCGACGAAGCCCATGCCGCCGAAGACCTGGATCGCGTCGTCGCAGACTTCGTTGCCGACTTCGGTGCACCAGCCCTTGGCGACCGGCATCAGGAGGTCGACGTAGCGCCTGGCCTTGTCGGCGGCGGCCTGATCGGGGCTGTGGTGGGCGATGTCGAACCAGCTCGCCGCCGTGTACAAGAGGCCGCGCATCGCCATGTTGCGCGCGCGCATCGACAGCAACGTGCGCTTGACGTCCGGGTGATGGATGATCGGCTTGCCGGCTTCGCCGCTGACTGCGTCGCGGCCCTGCACGCGTTCGCGCGCGAAGGCGAGCGCGTACTGGTAGGCGCGCTCGCCGAGGCCTACCCCCTGCACGCCGACGCCGAAGCGCGCCTCGTTCATCATGATGAACATGGTTTCGAGACCGCGGTTCGGCTCGCCGACCAGCCAGCCGACGGCGCCGCCATTGTCGCCGTAGCTCATCGTGCAGGTCGGGCTGCCGTGGATTCCCATCTTGTGCTCGATCGAGATACAGCGAACGTCGTTCCTCTCGGCAGGATTGCCTTCGCCGTCGAGCAGGTACTTGGGAACGATGAACAGCGACAGTCCCTTGACGCCGGCCGGAGCGCCGGGGATGCGCGCGAGGACGAGGTGCACGATGTTGGGCGTCAGTTCGTGTTCGCCGTAGGAGATGAAGATCTTCTGGCCGAAGACGTGGTAGCTGCCGTCGGCTTGGGGTTCGGCGCGGCAGCGGGTCGCGGCGAGGTCTGAGCCTGCCTGCGGTTCGGTGAGGTTCATCGTCGCGCCCCACTCGCCGCTGACCACCTTGCGCAGCCAGGTTTCCTTCTGTTCGTCGCTGGCGGCGATCAAGAGCGCTTCGGCTTGGCCGACGTTGAGCTGCGGCAACATGGTGAAGGCCATGTTGGTCGAGAACCACATCTCCCAGACGGCGGTGGCGACGAGCTTCGGCAGCCCCTGGCCGCCGTATTCGACGGGCAGGCCGAGGCCGACCCAGCCGGCGTCGCGGAACTGCTCCCAGGCTTCCTTCCAGCCGTCGGGCGTGAGCACGCGACCGTCTGCGAGCCGGCAGCCCTGCACGTCGCCCTGACGGTTGATCGGCGCCAGCACGCCGGCGGCGAACTTGCCGGCTTCCTCGAGGACGGCTGCGACGAGGTCCTCGCTGGCTTCCTCGCAGCCGGGCAGTCCCGAGACTTGGTCGAGGCCGGCGAGTTCCCTGAGGATGAAGTGCATGTCGCGCAGCGGCGGGACGTAGTCTCTCATGGTCGCCTCACTCGCACAGCGCGCGGTAGTCCGCGGGGATCGGGATGGCGCGGATGCGCAGCGGGTTTTCCGGGTCCGGCATCGCGAAGACGCGCACTTCCCTGCCTTCGCAGAGGACGGTGTCGCCACGGCGCGCGACGTGGCGCATGACGAAGCTCTTGCTGCCCCAGCTTTCGATCCAGGTTTCGATCTCGATGTCCTCGCCGTAGGTCGCCGAGTTGCGGAAGCTCGCCTGCGCGTCGACCAGCGGCGTGCCGATGATCCCGCGCTGCGCGGTGGTGTCGCGCCAGCTGGGGACGCCGCAGGCGGTGAAGAATTCGCGGCTGGAGGTGTCGAACCACTTGAAGTAGTTGGCGAAGAAGACGATCTGCGCCGGGTCGCAGTCGCTGAAGGCGATGCGCATACGGTGGATGTTGCTGCGGGCCATGCATTTTTCCTTTCTAGCGCGGGGCGAGCCGGATCGCGCCGTCGAGGCGGATCGTTTCGCCGTTGATCATGACGTTATCGACGATGCTGCAGACGAGTTTGGCGAACTCGGCGGGTTGCCCGAGTCGCTGCGGGAAGGGGACGGCGGCGCCGAGCGAGGCCTGCACGTCGGGCGGCAGCGTGTGCATCATCGGTGTCAGGAAGAGCCCGGGGGCGACGGTGACGACGCGGATTCCGGATCTGGCGAGTTCGCGCGCGATCGGCAGGGTCATCGAGACGATGCCGCCCTTCGCCGCGGCGTAGGCCGCCTGGCCGATCTGGCCTTCGAAGGCCGCGACCGAGGCGGTGTTGATGATCACGCCGCGCTCGCCGTCGGCCTGCGCTTCTCCCCGGGCCATGGCTTCTGCAGCCAGCCGGATCATGTTGAAGGTGCCGATCAGGTTTACCTGGATC
This sequence comes from Rhodocyclus purpureus, assembly GCF_016653115.1. Lineage (GTDB taxonomy): Bacteria > Pseudomonadota > Gammaproteobacteria > Burkholderiales > Rhodocyclaceae > Rhodocyclus > Rhodocyclus purpureus. Next base: position 90,090 of record NZ_NHRX01000012.1, on the reverse strand, counting down.
GAGCGCGCGAAGTCGGCGAGCGGCAGCGGGCCTTCCTTGCCGAGCACCTTGCCGGCAGTGCCGATGCCGGCGCAGTTGACGAGGCCGTGCAGGCCGCCGAAGCGGGAAAGCGCGAGTTCGACCGCGCCCTTGGCGTCGGCCTCGTCGGCGACGTTGGTGCGGTGAAAGGCGGCCTTTGCCCCGAGTTCGGCGGCGAGTGCCTCGCCCTGCGCGACGTTCAGGTCGGCGATGACGACGCGGGCGCAGGCGGCGTGCAGGGCGCGCACCGTGGCTTCGCCCAGACCGGACGCGCCGCCGGTGACGACGAAGCTGTTGTCTGCAAATTTCATGGCTGTTCCACTCCTCAGGCGACGTTTTCGACGACGATGGCAACGCCCTGGCCGCCGCCCGCGCAGGCCGACGCGATCCCGTATTGCTGGCCGGATTCCCCGAGCGCGCGCGCGACGGTGTGCGTCAGGCGGACGCCCGAGGCGCCGAGCGGGTGGCCGATGGCGATCGCACCGCCATGCACGTTGACCTTGTCGCGGTCGAGTCCGAGTTCGCGTTCGCAGGCGAGGTACTGCGCGCCGAAGGCTTCGTTGATCTCGATGCGGCCGATGTCGCCGAGGGCGATTCCCGTCCTCGCGGCGGCGGCGCGGATCGCCGGTGCCGGCCCGATGCCCATGATCTCCGGCGGGACCGTCGCTGCGGCGCCGCCGACGATGCGCGCCAGCGGCTTGATTCCGTTGGCGCGTACCCAGTCGCCGGAAGCGACGAGCACCGCCGCGGCGCCGTCGACGATCGCCGAGCTGTTGCCGCCGGTCTGGACGCCACCGAAGGCCGGTTTGAGCTTTTCCAGCGCCGTGTACGAGGTCGGACGTACGTGGCCGTCGCGTTCGAGGCGCTCGACGCGGTCGGCAAGCTTGATGAAACGCGGCTGGTAGCCGTCGAGTTCCCACTTGGCGTTGGTCACCGGTGCAACCTCGTCGGCAAACCAGCCACTGTCCCAGGCGGCCACGGCGCGCGCGAAACTCTGCTCGGCGAAGCGGTCGGTGTCCTCACGCGAGATGCCGTAGCGCCGGGCGAGCCGCTCGGCGGTGTCGCCCATGCCGATTCCCGGCGCCGTATCCTTGGTCGCCTCCCAGAGGAAATCGTGGAAATCGACCTGCCCCATGCGGAAGCCGGCGCGGTGCGTGTACGCGGCGATCGGGTTGCGCGACATCGACTCGGCACCGACGCAGAGGACGACGCCGGCGCGGCCGAGGCTGATCTGGTCGGCGGCGGTGAGGATCGCGTCGAATCCGGAGCAGCACAGGCGCTGCACGAGCAAGGCCGGCGCCAGCGGATTCACGCCCGAGTAGAGGCCGATGTGGCGCGCCAGGAAATAGGCGTCGAAGCTCGACTGCGCCATGTTGGCGGCGACGATGGCGCCCACCTCGCCCGCCGGGATGCCGCTCGCGGCGAACAGCGAGCGCGCCGCGTAGATGCCGAGATCGGTCGCCGAGGCATCGCGCAGCGGGCCGGCGTAGTCGGCGAAGGGGGTACGCCGGCCGGCGACCAGCCAGACGTCGTCGTAAGTCGCGGTCAGCGCCGCCGCCTGCGCCGCGGCGAAGTCATTCTGGTAGTCGTTGCGGCTCATGTACGGGGTCCTTGTCCTTTGCGCTTCAGGAATTCGCCGATGCGTTCGGCGACTTCGGGGCTGGTCTGGGTCACTGCAGCGGTCAGCGATTCGACGAAGAGACCGTCGTCGCTGGCCATGTTGTCGATGCGCGCGATCGCGCTGCACATCGCCCAGTTCGCCATCGGTGCGTTCTCGGCGACGCGTTCGGCGAGTTGCCGTGCCTTTTCGAGCGCTTCGCCGGCGCCGACCAGGTAGTGCGAGAGGCCTAGGCGCTGTCCTTCTTCGGCGTCGATGATGCGGCCGGTCAGCATCATTTCGGCCATGCGTCCGGCGCCGATGATCCTGGCGACGCGCACCGAGGCGCCGCCGCCGACGAAGATGCCGTGGCGGCCTTCGGGCAGCTGGTAGATGGTGTCCGGCTCGGCGACGCGGATGTGCGTGGCGCTCGCCAGTTCGAGGCCGCCGCCGATCACCGCGCCGTGCAGCGCGGCGATCACCGGGATGCCACCGTGCTGGATGCGGTGGAAGATGCGGTGCCACCACTGCGAGTGCTGCATGACGCCGAAGGGCTCGCGGTGCTGGTGTTCGGCGAGGTCGAGTCCGGCGCAGAAGTGCTTGCCGTCGCCGGCGAGGATGATCGCGCGGGTGCCCTCGGGGACGTTCGTCAGCGCCTCTTCGAGCGCGCGTAGCAGGCGGTCGCTGACCGCGTTGCGCTTCTGCGGACGCGCCAGCGTGATCGTGTAGATGAAGCCGTCACTCTCGGTCCTGACGAGTTGTTCGGTCATTGCGATTTCCTTGTCGATTTTCATGGGATTCAGACGGCTCCGTGGACGGTGATGACGGTCTTGTCGATGAGGTCCGAGTACAGGTACTCGACCAGGTCGGAACGGCGGTTGAGCACCGCACGCTGGTTGATGTAGCCCTTGTCGGTGATCTCGCCGGCCTCGACCGAAGGCGGCTCGGCGAGCAACAGCGCGCGCGCCGGGTAGGTCGAGCTGCCGCCGCCCAGGTTCTTCATCATCGCCATCCCCTGGCGGACGCGCGAAAGCACGGCCGGGTTCGACAGCAGCTGCTCGACCGGCGCGTCCGGCGGCAGGTTCGGGCACAGGGTGCGGCACTCGGGCAGGTTCGGGAAGATCAGGAAGCCGATCTCGTCGCGGTCGTGGCCGGTGACGACGATGTCCTGGGCGACCGGCTTCAAGGCGTCGATGCCGGCGACGCGCAGCGAGCCGACATGTACCCAGGTTCCGGTGAGCAGCTTGAAGTCCTCGCCGACGCGGCCGTCGAAGACGAGCCCCTGCGTCGGGCGGGCGACGTCGACGAACTCGACCGCGTCGCCGATCAGGTAGTAGCCCTCTTCGTCGAAGGACTTGGCGGTGACGTCGGGCTGCCGCCAGTAACCGGGAAAGACGTTCGGCCCCTTGACGCGGACTTCCATCTTGTCGGCTGCAGGAACCAGCTTCAGCGCAGTCCCCGGGATCGGCACGCCGATGACGCCGGAGCGAACCGCCTCGAAGTGGCAGTCGGACGCCATCGGCGCGGTTTCGGTCGAACCCCAGGACGAGACCATCAGCACCTTCTGGCCGGTGGCTTCGAGCGACAGATCCTGCAGCGAGGTCCACAGGTGCTGCGGCAGCGCGGCGCCGGCGTAGAAGATGAACTTCAGCCGCGAGAAGAAGTTGTCGCGCAGTTCCTTGTCCTCGCGCAGCAAGGGAACGAGCATGTCGTAGGCGCGCGGGACGTTGAAGTACATCGTCGGCGCGACTTCCTTGAGGTTGCGGACGGTCTTCTCGAGCAGGGCAGGCGTCGGCTTGCCCTCGTCGATGTACAGGGCGCCGCCCCAGCGCAGGACCATGTTGAGGTTGTGATTGCTGCCGAAGGTGTGGCTCCACGGCAGCCAGTCGACCAGCACCGGCGGTTCCCACGCCAGCACCGGCCACATCAGCTCCTTGGCCTTCTGGTTCGAGCACATCATGCGCTGCGTGTTGATCACCGCCTTCGGCGTGCCGACCGAACCCGAAGTGAACAGGAACTTGGCGATCGTGTCCGGAGTGACGCGGTTGAAAGCCGACAGCACCGCCGCCTCGTTGCTCGTCGCTTCGAGTTCGGCAAAGGGGATCGTCCCGGCGATCTTGCCGCTGGCGCCGCCGGCGAGGACGACTCCCGAATGCAGCGGCCGGATCGCGTCGAGTGCCGGCAGGAAGCGCTCGACCGGGTCGGCGTAGATCACTCCCGGCGAGAGGAGCCGGATGTTGTCCTTGAGCTTGCCGAAGTCCTTCGACATCAGCGAGTTGCCCGCAGAGATGGCACAGGACGGGACGCCGACGTGCAGCGCAGCGAACATCAGCAGCGCGTGCTCGATCGAGTTGTCGGAGAGGATCACCACCGGCCGCTCGGGCGACAGGTTCTGGCCGAGCAGCCAGGTGCCGATCGCCAGCACGCGCCGGCGCGCCTCGCCGTAGCTCAGCCTGACCCACGCGCCGGCGGCGTCCCTTTGCGCGAGGAACAGTCGCTCGGGCTCTTGCCGCGCCCAATGCTCCAGCCACTCACCGACGCAGCGCGCGTAGTTGTCGGCGAGCGGGATTCCCGAACGCAGGATGCGTGTTCCGTCGTCGCGCGCTTCGATCAGCACGTGCGGCGCCGCGAACATCCGCGTGGCGCCGGCCACCAGGGTATCGATTTTTCCCATGGCGCGCCCCTTACTTGCCGAGCAGCTTGTACTGTCCGCCTTCGACGCGCACCAGCACGCGCGCGCGCCGGTCGAGCCCGAAGTGGTCGGTCGCGCTCATGTTGTAGACGCCGTGCGAGGCGACGACGTCCTTGTTGCTCTCCAGCGCATCGCGCAGGGCCGCGCGGAATTCGGGCGTCCCCGGTTTTGCCTTCTTCAGCGCTAACGGAACCGCGGCTTCGATCAGCCGCCAGGCATCGTAGGCGTGGCCGACGAAGGGGACGAAGCTGCCGGCGCCGTATTTTTCCTCATACCGGGCGACGAGGTCGGCACCGACCTTCTTCGACGGGAAGGAATCGTCGATCTGCGCATTCACCACCACCGGGCCGACCGGCATGATCACGCCTTCGGCCGCCTTGCCGGCAACGCTGAGGAAGGACTGGTTGACGGCGGCGTGCGTCTGGTAGATCTGACCCTTGAAGCCGCGTTCGAAGAGCGTCGTCTGCGGCAGCGCTGCCGGGCTGCCGGAGCCGACGATCAGCACCGCGTCGGGCCTCGACGACAGCAGCTTGAGCACCTGGCCGCTGACCGAAGTGTCGTTGCGCGCGTAGCGCTCGACGGCGGCGAGCTTGATCCCGGCCTTGGCGAGCATCGGCGTCACCGCCGTCAGCCAGTCTTCGCCGTAGGCGTCCGAAAAGCCGATGAAGCCGACGCTCTTCACGCCGGAAGCCTTCATGTGCTCGACGATCGCGCCGGCCATCAGGCTGTTGTTCTGCGGCGTGCGGAAGACCCAGTGCGAGCGGTCGGCGGCGATGCTGATCGGCGACAGCGCCAGCTGCGGCGTCTTGCTCTCGAAGGCGACTTCCGACAGGGCGATCGCCGCAGGCGTCGTCGACGAGCCGACCAGCACGTCGGCCTTGTCCTCGGAGACCAGCTTGCGCGCGTTCTTGGTGGCGACCGACGGGTCGGTGGCGTCGTCGAGGACGACGTATTTCACCGCCTCACCGCCGATCTTGTTCGGCAGCAGCGCAAAGACGTTCTTCTGCGGGATCCCGAGGGAAGCGCCGGGACCGGTCGACGACAGCGAGACGCCGACGGTGATGTCGGCGAACACCGCCTGGCTGGAAAACAGCGCAACGGTGGACAGAAGGGCTGCTAGTTTGCTCATCTTCATGGTCTTCTCCTTGGGGGTGCTGCCTTGTCGCCAAGGCAGTCGTGGCTGCGGGTCGGTGCGCCCGCTGGTTTTTCAAGTTTCGGCTACGGGCTCTTGCGCCCGCTCGTCTTCTCCTCCGCCGGCGCCGCTCAGGCCGCCAGCATGTCCTGATGCTTGCCGCCGAGGCCGAGATAGGTGTCGATCACGCGCGGATCGTCGCGCAGGGCTGCTGCGGGTCCCTCCATCGCCACCGCCCCGGTTTCGAGCACGTAGGCATAGTCGGCGACCGCCAGCGCGGCGCGCGCGTTCTGCTCGACCAGCAGGATCGACACGCCGCGGCGCCGGAGCTCGGCGATGATGCGGAAGATCTCGCGCGTGATCAGCGGCGCCAGCCCGAGGCTCGGCTCGTCGAGCATCAGCAGCTTGGGCTTGGCCATCAGCGCGCGGCCGACGGCGAGCATCTGCCGCTCGCCCCCGGACAGCGTGCCGGCCATCTGCGTGCGCCGTTCCTTCAGGCGCGGGAAGATTTCATAGACCTCGGCCATGGTCTCCCGATACCTGCGGTCGCCGTTGCGGTAGCGGTGGAAGGCGCCAAGCTCGAGGTTGTCCTCCACGCTCATCTCGCCGAACAGTTCGCGTTTCTCGGGAACGAGGCTCATGCCGCAGGCGACCAGGTGCTCGACGTCGGGCGTGGTCTCCAGCCTGCCGTCGAAGTTCACCGTACCGCGGCTCCCGAGCAGCCCGATGATCGCCGACAGCATGGTCGTCTTGCCGGCGCCATTCGGGCCGATCACGGTGACGATCTGCCCTTCGCCGACCTTGATGCTGGCGTTGGACAGCGCCTCGACCTTGCCGTAGGACACGCACAGATCGCTCACTTCCAGGATGTTCCGCATCACTCGACTCCTCCGAGATACGCTTCGAGCACCGCCGGGTTCTTCTGCACCTCTTCGGGCAGGCCCTCGGCGATCTTCTGTCCGAACTCCATGACCACGACGCGATCGACCAGTCCCATCACGAAGTCCATGTCGTGCTCGACCAGGAGGATCGCCATACCCTCGCCGCGCAGCCGGCGCAGCAGGTCGCCGAGCGCCTGTTTTTCCTTCAGGCGAAGGCCGGCGGCGGGCTCGTCGAGCAGCAGGAGGCATGGATCGGAAGCGAGCGCGCGGGCGATCTCGAGGATACGCTGCTGGCCGAGTGCGAGACTGCCGGCTTCTGCGTGCATGAACTCGCCGAGGCCGACGCGCTCGACCTGGAGGGCGGCTTCACGCAGCAGGCGTGCCTCTTCGGCCCGGTCGAGGCGCCACGCCGCAGGGATGACGCCCTGGCTGCCGCGCAGGTGCGCGCCGATGGCGACGTTCTCGAGCACGCTCATCTTCGGCAGCAGGCGCACGTGCTGAAAGCTGCGGCTCATGCCGAGCCTGGCGATCGCGCGCGAATCCTTGCCGGCAATCGACTGGCCGCGGAACAGCACCTCGCCCGAAGTCGGCGTATCGACGCCGGAAAGCTGGTTGAACATGGTGCTCTTGCCGGCGCCGTTGGGTCCGATCAGCGCGAGGATTTCGCCGGCCTTCACCGACAGACTCATCTCGTTGTTGGCGACGAGACCGCCGAACTTGCGGGTCACGTTCTTCGCCTCGAGGATCACTTCGCCCGCCGGCGGCATCGGCTTGCGCGGCAGCGGCTTGGCCGCGGCATCGATCTTGCGCAGGGGAGCAGCGGCCGGCACGAGCCTGGCGAACAAGGGCCAGAGTCCGTCCTTGGCGCGATGCAGGACCAGCACCATCATCAGGCCGAAGACGATGACCTCGAAGTTGCCCGCCGTCCCGAAGATGGCCGGCAGCCAGTCCTGCAGCCACTGCTTGAGGATGGTGATGACGCCGGCGCCGGCAATCGCGCCCCATACCTGTCCGGCGCCGCCGACGACGGCCATGAACAGGTATTCGATGCCGACATGCACGCCGAAGGGCGTCGGATTGACGAAGCGCTGCAGGTGCGCGAACAGCCAGCCCGAGGTCGCCGCGTGCAGGGCGGCGATGACGAAGATGATCATGCGCGCCCGCGAGGTATCGACGCCCATCGACTCGGCCATCACCTGGCCGCCCTTGAGCGCGCGGATGGCGCGACCTTCACGCGAATCGAGCAGGTTCTGGGTGGTCAGGACCGCCAGCAGCAGGAATGCCCAGATCAGGTAGAAGATTTCGCGACCTTCGTCGAGCGTCCAGCCGAAGACGCTGATCGGCGGAATTCCGGACAGGCCCGAGTGTCCGCCCAGGCTTTCCATCGCGCCGAACATGAAGTAGAGGCTGATTCCCCAGGCGATCGTTCCCAGCGGCAGATAGTGGCCGGACAGGCGCAACGTCAGCGAACCGAGGATCACCGCGATCAGCGCGGTGAGCGCGAGACCGACCAGCAGCGCGAGCCAGGGCGAGCTGGCCCAGGCGATCCAGCCGGGCAGGTTCGCGGAAGTGGTCAGTACGGCCGTGGTGTAGGCGCCGACGCCGACGAAAGCTGCCTGGCCGAAGCTGGTCAGCCCCCCGACACCGGTCAACAGTACCAGTCCCAGTGCGACCATCGCCGCCAGCCCGATGTAGTTGAGCAGCGTGACGTAGAACTCGGGCAGCACCGCCGGCGCGAAGGCCAGCAGCGCGACGAAGCCGAGCACGATGTTGCGAGCGCAGAAGATGCCTGCCGGCGCCGCAGCCGGCAGCGGCAAGGCGGCGGCTGAACGGGTAGTGTTCATTCGTCCTCCTCGATGTGATGGCTCGTCAGCGAACGCCAGACGAGTACCGGAATGATCAGCGTGAACACGAAGACCTCCTTGTAAGCGCTGGCCCAGAAAGACGAGAACGACTCCAGGATGCCGACCAGCAGGGCCCCTCCGGCGGCGACCGGGAAACTGGCGAGACCGCCGATGATCGCGGCCACGAAGCCCTTCAGTCCGATCAGGAAGCCGGTGTCGTAATAGATGGTCGTCACCGGCGCGATCAGGATTCCGGAGAGAACGCCGATGAATGCCGCCAGCAGGAAGGTCAGCTTGCCGGCGAAGACCGGCGAGAAGCCCATCAGCCGCGCGCCGTTGCGGTTGAGCGCGGTGGCACGCAGCGCCTTGCCGTAGAGGCTGCGCCCGAAGAACAGCCACAGCGCGACGATCAGCCCTGCGGAAGCGAGCAGCACCCAGACCTGCTGTCCGCTCAGGCTGACGCTGCCGAGCGCGAACTGCGCATCTAAGAAGGGCTGGGTGCGCGCGCCCTCGGCGCCGAAGAAGAGCAGCCCGAGACCGACCATCGACACGTGGATCGCCACCGAGACGATCAGCAGTACCAGCACCGGGCTTTCCGCGACCGGCTGGAACGCCAGGCGGTAGAGCAGCGGGCCGGTCGGGACCACGATCGCCAGCGTCAGCGCCGCCTGCACGAGCAGCGAGTCGCTCGCCGGCAGGAAATTGACCAGCGCCGCGAGCAGGAGCGGATAGCCGAGCGACCAACCGAGACTGCTCGCCAGTCCGTCGCTGGAGGCGCCACGCAGCACGCGGAACAGGTCGAGCGCGGCGACACAGACGCCCATCGCCACCAGCAGCCAGAGGGTTCCGGGAACCTTGCCCTGTTGCAGCATGGCCATGGTCAGCGCCCCGTAGGCGACAAACTCGCCCTGCGGAATGAAGATCACCCGTGTCACCGAAAACACCAGCACCAGCGCGAGCGCCAGCAGCGCATACACGGCGCCCGAGGTGATTCCGTCCTGGGTCAGGATCAGTGCAATGTCCAGATCCATCAGCTTCCTCCCTGGCCGTCAAGTGCGCCTGGCACGCAGATTCGGCGTGCCGGGAGGAAGCAGCGATCGGAGCGGCGAAAACGCAGTCGCTGCCTCATTCTTTGGTCTCCTCACATGCGTTCGATGTGGATGGGGACGGCCGTTGCAACGGCTCTTTTCCCCGTGCTTGCCGAACTTTCCCGGCAATGTGGCGCCACTTTAAAGACAACAAACTAAGTTGTCAAACGATCGTTCAAATAATTAGTGATAGAATGGCGGCACCGATCGATGGTGATCGCCTCCGTTCCCGGACAGGAAAGGCTCAAGGATGGACACGCAGCGGCAAACACTCCCCACGAACACGGACAGCGAAACGGCAATCCTCGAACTGGCGCGCCGCGAACCTGAACTCGGCCAGGCTGCGGTGTCGCGCCGACTCGCCGAGCAGGGACTGCGCATCTCCGCCTCGGGCGTTCGCTACATCTGGCAGAAGCACGACCTGGAAACGGCGGTGAAACGCCTGCAGGCACTGGCGAGCGAGTCAGCCGACGGGGTCGCTGCGCTGACCAGGAACCAGCGCAAGCTGCTAGAACGGCAGTCGGTCAATGCCCGCCTGCGCCGCCCGCGCGGGTCGCGCGGCAAGCAGGACGGCGCCGCCCTCGATCGCAGCGCGATCATCGTCGACGCGGCGGCCGAACTGTTCAGCAGCCAGGGCTACGATGGCACCTCGATCCGCGACATCGCGGCCAGGGTCGGACTGCTTCCCGGATCGATCTATCACCACTTCCCGTCTAAGGAGGAGATCTACGTCGCCGTGCACCGCGAAGGCTTCCGCCACGTCCTCGAACGGATCCGCGCCGCCAGTGCAGGAATCACCGACCCGTGGGAACGCCTGCGCCGCGCCTGCGAGATCCATGTGCGCGAAATGGTCCAGGGTTCGGCTGTCGACCGCATCACGGGCACCAGCCTCGCCCTCGTCGGCCACGAAAGCGTGCTCGCGCGCGTGCAGGTCTTCCGTAACGACTACGAGCAGGTCTTCCGTGAACTGGTGAATGAGCTGCCGCTGCGCCCGGGCGCCGACCGCTCGCTGTTACGGCTGTTCCTGCTCGGCGGCTTGAACTGGGTGCACCTGTGGTACCGCGCCGGCAAGCGGACGCCGGAGCAGATCGCCGCGGCGATGGTCGACATGCTGCGCACCGGGGTGGAGGCGTAAAACTCCGGCGCGCAGGATGCAACGCTCGCCGCCACCCAATAGCTCGCGCTGCGCAGCCCGCACGCCTTTGCGATAATCCGCTGAAAGACCCCGGAGCCTTCCCCTCGTGCCACAGACCCTGCCAGCCGCCCTCTCTTCGCTGCACGCCGAGATCGACGCGCGCGTCAGCGCGATCCGCAACGAACGTCAGGACTGGCCCTGCGGCAAGGGCTGCGACACCTGCTGCCAGCAACTCGCCGAAGTCCCGCAGCTGACGGCGCCCGAATGGGAACTGCTGCGCGCGGGACTCGCCGCGCTGCCGGCGGCACGGCGCGAGTCGATCGCGCGTGCGATCCGCGAACTCGCCGCCGCTGAATCCACGCGCGCTGCCGCCGGCATTCGCGAGCGGCGCCGCGTCGCCTGCCCGCTGCTCGACACCGAGAGCGGCGCCTGCCCGGTCTACGCCCAGCGTCCGGTCGCCTGTCGCAGCTACGGCTTCTACGTGCAGCGAGAACTCGGCCTGTACTGCGCGGACATCGAGCAACGGGTCGCCGGCGGCGACTTCGCCGACGTGGTCTGGGGCAACCACGACGCGATCGACAGCCGACTCGCCAGGATGGGCGAGAGCCGGCCGCTGACCGAGTGGTTCGCTGACTACGGGATCGCCAGCCCGGCCTAGCGCCCCTGCCCGCTGAGCCACGCGGCGCACGCTGCGCGCGAGCTTTTAGCGCCAAACCGACCTGCCGCCATACCTTCGCCACGCGCAGCCGCTCGATCCGAGGCAATCAATATATTTCCAAATATTATATCTTACGATATAATTTTCCCGTTCGCCGATCCCGACCCCCATGAATGCCACCCCCCTGAACATCGACGCGATGCGTGCCGCCGCCGCGCAGGCGACTTCGGTCCTCAACGTCCTCGGCAACGAGAACCGCCTGCTCCTGCTCTGCCAGCTGAGCAAGGGCGAGAAATCGGTCGGCGAACTCGAGGAACTGCTCGACCTGCACCAGCCGACCCTGTCGCAGCAACTCGGTGTGCTGCGTGCCGAGGGTCTGGTCGAGACGCGGCGCGAAGGCAAGCGGATCTACTACTCGGTCGCCGACCAACGCGTGCTCGCCGTGCTGCAGGCGCTCTACGCCATCTACTGTCCGCAAGAGGATTGAAATACCGATGAACATCGACTGGATCAATTTCACTCCGTACAGCGCGCTCGCCGGCGGCCTGCTGGTCGGCCTGGCTGCCGCGCTGATGCTGCTCCTGAACGGGCGCATCGCCGGCATCAGCGGTATTGTCGGCAGCCTGCTGCAGCGCCCGCGGGGCGGCGACTTCGGCTGGCGGATCGCCTTCCTCGCCGGCATCGTCGCTGCGCCGCTGCTCTACTCGTTGGTCGCGCTGCTGCCCGAGGGGCGCATCGAAACCGGCTGGGGCCCACTGATCCTGTCGGGGCTGCTGGTCGGCTACGGCACGCGCCTCGGCTCGGGCTGCAGCAGCGGTCACGGCGTCTGCGGCCTGTCGCGCCTGTCGGGACGCTCGCTGGTGGCGACCCTGACCTTCATGGGTGCGGCCTTCCTGACCGTTTTCGTGACCCGCCATCTCTTTGCCTGAGGAAACACGCATGAACGTGCTCACTGCACTGCTCGCCGGGCTGGTCCTCGGCTTCGGACTGATCGTCTCCGGAATGGGCAACCCGTCCAAGGTGCTGGGTTTCTTCGACCTCGCCGGCGCCTGGGACCCCTCGCTGGCCTTCGTCATGGCCGGAGCGATTGCCGTCGGCGTCGTCGCCTTCCGCCTGGCGCGCGGCCGTACGCGTTCGCTGCTCGGCGAGGCGATGCAGCTGCCGCGCGCGCAGGACATCGACCGGCGTCTCGTCGTCGGCAGCGCGCTGTTCGGTTTCGGCTGGGGAATCGCCGGCATCTGTCCCGGTGCGGGTTTCGTCCTGCTCGGTGCCGGCTCCACCCAGGGCGCCGTCTTCATGCTGGCGATGCTGGCGGGAATGGGCCTGTTCCAGCTGCAGCAGATGCGTCCACAGGCAGCCGCCTGCGCGACGAATGCCTGATCGAAACGCCCAAGGCAGAGCAGTTGGCCACGAAATGCACGAAAAAAACGAAATCGTTCATTGGGTTCGACGCAGAGTGGAAAGAACCCGATCGGTTAGACACTGAACTACCGCAACCCTATGTTTTGTTTCGTGGCTTTCGTGTTTTTCGTGGCTGAAAAGACGTTGTGAGGATCGTTTATTTCTTGAGGAGCGCAACATGTACGCAGTGAAGGTCGACAGTTCCCCGGTGATCAAGGTCACCACCGCCAAGCACGAAGTCAGCTATGCCGTGAATGGTTCGCTGATGAACCCGCTCGAAGGCTTCTACGCCACCCTGGCCGGCTGTGCCGGCGTCTTCGCCAAGAAGGCGTGCAAGGAGATGGGGATTTCGCCTGACGGAATCAGCATCGACTGCAAGCCTTTCGCCGGGCCCGGCGGTCCGCTGACCCTGGCCAAGTTCAAGACCGAGGTGCGCTTCCCCGAAGGTTTCTCCGCCGAGCAGAAGGCCAGGGTCCTCGACGCGATCGCGAACTGCGCGGTCAAGGAGATCGTCGCGATGGGTCCGGAAATCGCCTTTAGCGTCACCGAGGCCTGATCGGCCTTCCCGCCGCCAGGATCGGAGGATCAGGCGGCGGGCCCCTCCTCGCCCCAGCGCCGCAGCAGCGCATGCGGCACGCGCAGCTGGTCGAGGATGCGCGCAACGACGAAGTCGACGACCTCGGCGACGCTCTGCGGCCGCTGGTAGAAGCCGGGGTTGGGCGGCAGGATGACGGCGCCGGCGCGCGACAGGCGCAGCATGTTTTCGAGGTGGATCGCCGAGAACGGCGTCTCGCGCGGCACCAGCACCAGCTTGCGACCTTCCTTGAGGACGACGTCGGCGGCGCGTTCGATCAGCTTGTCGGCGAGGCCTTGCGCGATCGCCGCCAGGGTACCCATCGAGCACGGGCAGATCACCATCGCGTCGGGCGGGTTCGAGCCGCTGGCGACCGGCGCGAACCATTCCTCACGCCCATAGACCTCCAGCCTACCCGGCAGCGCGGAATAGCGTTCGCGCAGCAGTGCCGCGACCTCGGCCGGGCGCGACGGCAGTTCGAGGTCCATCTCCTGGCGGGCGACGATCTGCGCCGCCTGCGAATAGAGCAGCTGGACGCGGCAACCGGCCGCGAGCAGGCACTCGAGCAGGCGGATCCCGTAGGGCATTCCGGACGCGCCGGTGAGCGCGAGGCAGACGGTTTCAGGCATGGGAGGCTCCGGAAGCGGTGGGCGGCGCGCCGCTGCTCTCGCCCTCGCTTTCGGCGAGCAGGCGCGCGGCAATCAGGCCGTTGATGATACCGAAGCCGAGCGCAGCGACGAAGAAGAAAGGCGCCAGGTAGAAAACACCGTTGTGCGGGATCAGCCACAGCCGCGCCAGCAGCAACTGGCTGCCGATGTGTGCGAAGGCCGCGAAGATGCTCCAGCTCACCGGGCCGAACCAGCGCCGCGGCAGGCGGTACGCGAAGGCCAGCACGACGAGACTGCCGACCGCTCCGGAGAGGCTCAGGAAGAAGCCGGGCGCGAGAAACTGCCCGAGCATCAGGCCGCCGGCGACAACGCGCAGCGCGCTCACCCAGGCCGCCGTGCGCCAGCCGTAGCGCGCCAGCACGATCATGGTGACGATGTTGGCGAGCCCCGGCTTGACCCCCGGTAGCGGCAGGGGGATCGCCGCGTCGATCAGCGACAGGCCGACCGCCGCCGCCGCCAGCTGCGCGATGCGGTGGTCCTCGGGCGTCGTCGCCAGCGTCAGTCGGCTCATGCGTCCTCAGTAATTGAGCGAGTCATACGCCTCCCGGCTGCCCTTCACCTGCACGCTGACCTGATTCGGCGCGCACAGCGCGATCTCGCCTGGGCGCTGCAGCCAGCCCTGGCGCACGCAGTACTGGCGCGGACCGGGGTCGGAGACGACGCGGACGCGCCGCCGTTCGACGGCGATTGTCGTCGTCCCGAGCGGACCGGGAACCTCGATGCGCTGCTCGCGGCCGAGGTCGAGTTCGGCGAAGACCTTACCGCCGGCGCGAACGATCGCCTTTTCGGCGACGCCCGCCTGCCAGGCGAGCGGGAACGAGACGGCGACGAGCGCGGCGCCGGCGGCGGCGACCAGCCAGTCGCCGGGGCGCACGAAGGCGAGCCAGGACATCAGGCGGCGCCGAGCGGCGTGACCTGGCGGTGACGGACGAGGACGCGGGCGCGGGCGCGGAAGGCGCGGCCGAGCCACTCGGCGAGATAGACCGAGCGATGCTGGCCGCCGGTGCAGCCGATGGCGACGGTCAGGTAGTTGCGGCTGTCGGCGATGTACGAGGGCAGCCAGTCGGCAACGAAGCGCGCGATGTCGTCGCGCATGCGCAGGACCTCGGGCTGGCGTTCGAGGTAGTCGGCCACCGCCGCGTCGCGGCCGGTCTGCGGGCGCAGGACTTCGTCGTAGTACGGGTTGGGCAGGCAGCGGACGTCGAAGACGAGGTCGGCGTCGAGCGGGATGCCGTGCTTGAAGCCGAAGGACTCGAAGAGCAGGGTCAGCCCCTGGCCGGGTTCGGCGGCGACGAACTGGCGCACCCACTCGCGCAGGGCGTTCGGCTTGACGTCGCTGGTATCGATGTGGTGCCCGAGCGCCGCCAGCGCTTCGAGGCGCGCTCTTTCCTCGACGATCGCCTCGGCCAGCGTCCGCTCGCCGAGCGCCAGCGGATGCCGCCGGCGCGTCTCGGAATAGCGCTTGAGCAGGGTTTCGTTCCTGGCGTCGAGGAAGAGGAACTGCACGTCGAGTTCGGTGCTGCGCAGCGCCTCGAGTTGCCGCGGCAGCATGGCGATGCTGTCGCCGCCGCGGATGTCGATGGCCACCGCGAACTTGTCGATTCCCTGGCGCGCGAGTTGCTCGACCAGCGCCGGCAGCAGCTGCAGCGGCAGGTTGTCGACGCAGTAATAGCCAGCATCCTCCAGGACGTGGAGGGCGATCGACTTGCCGGAGCCGGACAGCCCGCTGATGAGGACGAGGTGCATGGCGGCGAGAATAACGGAAGCGCGCGCCGCTGGGCAAGCCCGCGCGCGCCAGCCGGATTCAGGAAGCCTGCTCGGGCAACCAGCGCGCGATCAGCGCGCGGATCGCGTCGATCTCGTAGGGTTTGGTCAGGAGATCGTCCATGCCGCAGTCCAGCGCCTGCCTCCGACGTTCCGCGAAGGCATCCGCGGTCAGGGCGACGATCGGCAGCGGCTGCCGCCCGTTCTCCTGCTCCCACGCGCGGATGCGCCGGGTCGCCGCCAGGCCGTCGAGCACAGGCATCTGGATGTCCATGAACACCAGATCGACCTCTGCGCCGCGCGTCACCGCGTCGACGGCTTGCTGGCCGTCCTCGGCTTCGCTGACCTCAAGCCCCATCTTCACCAGCATCGCGCGCAGCAGCATGCGGTTGACACGGTTGTCGTCGACCGCCAGCACGCGACCGGAAAAGCGCAGCGCCGGTGCCGACTTCTCCGTCCGGCAGGGGAGCTCGCACTCCCGGCAGTCCGTGGCCGAATCGACCCGCTCGACGCGGACGCGGAACCAGAAGCGGCTGCCCTTGCCTTCTTCGCTGGCGACCCCGACGTCGCCGCCCATCAGGCGCGCCAGGCTGCGCACGATCGACAGGCCCAGTCCGGTACCGCCGAACTGGCGCGTCGTCGAGCTGTCGGCCTGCGAAAACGTGTTGAAGAGCAGCGGCAACTTGTCGGCAGCGATGCCGATGCCGCTATCGGCGACGGCGAACTCGAGCACGGCAAAGCCGCCGCTGCGCTCGATCTCCCGGGCTTCGACGCGCACCTGGCCGCGCACGGTGAACTTGATCGCATTGCCGACGAGGTTGGACAGCATCTGCTTCAGGCGATGCGCGTCACCCTTGTAGCGGCAGCCGCCGGCGCCTTTCCAGCGCGCCCGCAGGCTGATCCCCTTCGCCTGTGCGCCAGCGGCAAACAGCGCCTCGACCTCCTGCAGCAGCACGCCACCATTGAACTCGGTCGACTCCAGCGTGACCTTCCCCGCTTCGACCTTGGACAGGTCGAGGATGTCGTTGAGCAAGCTCAGCAGCGTCCGCCCCGAGCCGATGATCACCCTGGCGTAGTCGAGGCGTTCGCTTTCCTTGAGTCCCGGCTCCAGCAGCAACTGCGCCATGCCGAGAATGCCGTTCATCGGCGTGCGGATCTCGTGGCTCATCGTCGCCAGGAAATGGCTCTTGGCGCGGTTGGCGCTCTGCGCCTCGTCGAGCGCGACTGCCAGTTCCAGCGTGCGCGCCTCGACCAGGGCCTGCAGCTTGTCGCGATGCTGTTCGAGTTCGCCCGCCAGGCGCAGGCGTTCGGTGATGTCATAGACGATGCAGAGCAGGTATTGCCTGCCGTCCCATTCGATGCGGGTCGCACTGACCTCGACCGCGTAGGTGCTGCCGTCCTTGCGCCGGTAGAGGGTCTGGAAAAGCGTCCCCTGCGTGCCGACCGCGCGAATCTCGGCGGGCACTTCTCCCGGCGTGGTATCAGCCGACCAGTCCGAGACATGCAGGCGCAAGGCCTCTTCGTTGCCGTAGCCGAGCATCTCGGCGAACTTGCGATTGACTTCGAAGACGCTGCCGTCGTCGTTGAGGACGACGAGTCCTTCGCGCAGGTGTTCGAACAGCGCGCGGCGGCGTGACGCCTCGGCGACGATCGCCGCCTCCGCCTGACGCTGCTGCTGCTCCTTCGCGGCCAGCGTGTCGACCAGTCCGTTGAAATGCGCGGCCAGGCCGGCGATCTCGTCCTTCGCGCCGAGCGGTCCGATGCGCAGCGAGCGATCGCCGTTGCGCACGGCGCTCATGGCGTCGGAGATCTGGCCGATGCGGCGGGTGATGGCGCCCGTGCTGCGCAGGTTGACCAGCGTCAGCGCGAGCAGGGTCATCGCCAGCAGGGCGGCGACACTGCCGAGCAGGATCAGTCGGTCGCGGACATACGGCGCGCGCGGGAAGCCGGTGCAGAGCATGCCGATGCGCCGGGCATCACCGTCGCCGATGGCCCGGCAACCGGAGATCTGCGGGACGTCGAACTCGATGCCCGGGTTGGCGAAGGCCCCCCCGCGCACCAGGACCTCGGCGCTAACTTCGGGGCTGGCGCGGCTACCGAGCGCACGCTGGCCGTCAGCCGAGCGGAGATTGGTGGCCACGCGCACGTCGTCGAGGAAGATGCTGGTCGTTCCTGCGTCGAGCCTGACCCGATCGTCGAGTGGATAGACGACATCGCGGATGCGGTCGATCAGTGCTGAATTCCGGTTGAGCAGGATGCCGCCGACGACGACGAGGTTAGGATAGCGTCCGGACAAGGGGAGATGCGTGGCGAACTGGATGAGCAGGCCGCGCTCTTCGGCGCCGCCCGCGCTGTCGGCAGCCGGCGACAGATCGATGCGCGCCCGACTCGCCAGTTGCGGCGAGATGGTCCTCAGTTCGGCGGCGTTCAGGATCTCGTAGGCGCTGGCGGGAATGCCGGCACTGGCCTGCCTGAACACGAAGCTGTCGGGCAGGCGCGCACCCGCCTCGCTTCCCGTGCTCGAAGCGATGATCTTCCCGGCTTCGTCGGCGACGATCAGGAAATCGTAACCCTCGCTATCGGCCTTCAAGGACAGCAGCTGATCGAGCGCCTCGCTGCGACCCTTGCCGGCGAGATGGGCTGCGAGCAGCTGCGGCAATTCCGCGCTGCTCATCTGCCTGAGGTGCGCCACTCCACGTTCGCTGACCTGGTCGAGGTAGTTGTGCGCGCCGTTGGCCTTGTCGAGCGCATTGGTGGCCAGGAGGCGCGCGAAACTGGTTCCCCCCAGGGCGACGAGGATGGCGATGATCAGCGGAAACGCGACCAGCAGGGGGGTCAGGCTGAGCGCCACCAGTCGGGTGCGCAGGGAACCCAACCACCAGTCCCGCCACCGGGAGAGCACGCGAGCCGCTAACATGAACTTCACATTTCCGGATGGCGCGGCAGCGGCTCGGCGAGATGCCGCTGCCGGTCGGGCTCGCCCCGCGGCAGCCGGCCGACCCGTTGCGCCAGCAGCGATCCGGCGACCATGCCGAGCATGCTCACCGCCAGGCCGAGCAGTTGCGGCGGCACCAGACTTTCGTCACCGACCAGCACCTCGAGCAGCAGCCAGGAGACGACGCCGCCGCCGACCGCCGCCAGCGCCCCCTGCGTCGTCGCGCGCTTCCAGAAGGCGCCGAAGACGAGCGGGACGAAGACACCGACGAGGGTGACCTTGTACGCGCTTTCGACCATCTGGAAGATCGAGGCGTTGCTGGCGAGCGCGACGACGAGGACGACGCCGGTGAAGCCGACGATGGTGAAGCGCATCAGGCGCAGGAAGGCGCGGTCGCTGATGCCGGGGTAGAAGCCGCGCACGATGTTCTCGGAGAAGGCGACCGACGGCGCCAGCAAGGTCGCCGAGGAGCAGTTCATGATCGCCGCCAGCACCGCACCGAAGAAGATCGCCTGCGCGAACAGCGGCGTGTACTGCATGACCAAGGTCGGCAGCACGCGTTGCGGGTCGGACTCGATCAGCGCGCCGAACTGCTCGGGAGCGATCAGTGTCGCCGCGTAGGCGATGTACATCGGCACGAAGGCAAAGCAGAAGTAGAGGGCGCCGCCGAGCAGCGAACCCCAGATCGCGACCTTGGCGCTCTTCGCCGAGGAGATACGCTGGAAGACGTCCTGCTGCGGGATCGATCCGAGCATCATCGTCAGCCACGCGGCGAGGAAGGCAAGCCACTCGGAGAGCCTGGCCTCGGGGAAGAAGTCGAGCTTGCCGGCCGCCGCCGCGTGCTCGACGACGACGACGACGCCACCGGTCATCCCCGACACCAGCCAGGCGATGAACAGCATGCCGCCCATGACCAGGCCCATCTGCACGAAGTCGAGCACCGCCACCGAGAGCATGCCGCCGAAGGTCGTGTAGGTGAGGACGATCGCCGCGCCGAGGATCATCCCGGCCTCGACCGGGAGGGCGCCGTCGGTGACGACGTTGAGCACCAGCCCGAGCGCCTTGATCTGCGCCGACACCCAGCCCAAGTAGGAAACGACGATGCACAGCGTGGTCAGCACCTCGACCGTACGGTTGTAGCGGCCGCGGAAAAAGTCGCCGAGCGTGAGCAGGTTGAGCTTGTACAGCATCAGCCCGTAGAAAAGACCGGCCAGCACCAGGCACAGGCTCGCCCCGAACGGGTCGGCGACGACGCCGCGCAGGCCCTCCTCGACGAAGGTCGCCGAGACGCCGAACACGGCTTCGGCGCCGAACCAGGTCGCGAAGACGGTCGCGGTCACCACGGGCAGCGGCAGGCTGCGCCCGGCGACCGCAAAATCCTTGGCGTTATGCACCCGCGTCGCCGCCCAGAGGCCGACGCCGACCGAAGCAACGAGGTAGAAGGCGACGAACCAGACGAGCATAGGATCTTACGTTAACGTGAAAATGCGAGGGGATGAGGCCGCAGCCCGGATCAGCAACTCGTCATCGCGAGCCCGCAGGGCGTGGCGATCCAGTGCGTAGGGCTGGTATCGGCTTGCCCGTGGATGGCTGCCAAGGGTGAGGAGACGGAAGAGCGAACTGGATTGCCACGGCGCTGCGCGCCTCGCAATGACGGCGGTGCCAGCAGTGCATGGAGAGGGGCCGAGACCGTAACCGTCATCGCGAGCCCGCAGGGCGTGGCGATCCAGTGCGTAGGGCTGGTATCGGCTTGCCCGTGGATGGCTTCCAAGGGCGAGGAGACAGAAGAACGAACTCGATCGCCACGGCGCTGCGCGCCTCGCAATGACGGCGGTGCCAGCAGTGCATGGAGAGGGGCCGAGACCGTAACCGTCATCGCGAGCCCGCAGGGCGTGGCGATCCAGTGCGTAGGGCTGGTATCGGCTTGCCCGTGGATAGCTTCCAAGGGCGAGGAGACAGAAGAACGAACTCGATTGCCACGGCGCTGCGCGCCTGGCAATGACGGAAGCGAATGGATGCGTTTCATGCTCTGGTGTGGCGCAAGTCGCCATGGCTGTTAACCCGGCTTTTAATTCACCACCCTCCGTTCGGGCTGAGCCTGTCGAAGCACGGTGCGGGCAACGCCCTTCGACAAGCTCGGGGCGAACGGAGGAACAATATTCAAGTCCCGGTCAATAAGCATGAGGCCCCCACAATGCCAGGACCAGCAGCGCCGCGAGCAGCAGCGCGATGACGCCGAGCAGGGTGTTCTGCCGACGCTGGCTGGCGGCGATGTCGGCGAGCAGCGGGGACGGATCGGCGTGCTGCGGCCTTTCCAGCGACTGATGCACGAGGCGCGGCAGGGCCGGCAGTGCCTTCGCCCAGTACGGCGCCTCGCGCTTGACGCCGTCGACGAAGGCGCGCCAGCCGATCTGCTCGTGCATCCAGGTTTCGAGGAAGGGTTTCGCCGTCTTCCACAGGTCGAGATTGGGGTCGAGCTGGCGGCCGAGTCCCTCGATGTTGAGCAGGGTCTTCTGCAGCATCACGAGCTGTGGCTGGATCTCGACGTTGAAGCGGCGCGAGGTCTGGAACAGGCGCAGCAGAACCTTGCCGAAGGAGATGTCCTTCAGCGGCCGGTCGAAGACCGGCTCGCAGACGGCGCGGATCGCCGCCTCGAACTCGTCGATGCGCGTGTCGGCCGGTGCCCAGCCGGCCTCGACGTGGGCCAGCGCGACGCGCTTGTAGTCGCGGCGGAAGAAGGCGAGGAAGTTCTGCGCCAGGTAATTCTTGTCGACGTCGGTGAGCGTGCCGACGATGCCGAAGTCGAGTGCGATGTAACTGCCGTGATGCGCCGCGTCGGTGGCGACGAAGATGTTGCCGGGATGCATGTCGGCGTGGAAGAAGCCGTCGCGGAAGACCTGCGTGAAGAAGATTTCGACGCCGGCGCGCGACAGGGCCGGCAGGTCGATGCCGGCCTCGATCAGCGCGTCGGTCTGGCTGATCGGGATGCCACGCATGCGCTCCATCACCATCACCGTCGGCGTGCACAGGTCCCAATACACCTCGGGCACCTGCAGGATCTTCGAACCGGTGAAGTTGCGCCGCAGTTGCGAGCAGTTGGCGGCCTCGCGCATCAGGTCGAGTTCGTCGTAGAGGTACTTGGCGAACTCGGCGACCACCTCGCGCGGACGCAGGCGGCGGCCGTCGGACCAGACCTTTTCGAGCAGCGCGGCGAAAGTGTCGAGCAGCCCGAGGTCGTGCCTGATGACGCTGCGCATCGCCGGGCGCAGGATCTTGACGGCGACCTCATGGCCGCCGTCATCGGGGCGCAGCTTCGCGAAATGCACCTGCGCGATCGATGCCGAGGCGACCGGCGCCGGGTCGAATTCGGCGAAGACGGCGGCGGCCGGTCGCCCGTAGGCACGCTCGATTTCGGCGAGTGCCAGCTCGGACGGAAACGGCGGCACCCGGTCCTGCAGCTTGGCCAACTCGTCGGCGATGTCGGTGGGCATCAGGTCGCGCCGCGTCGACAGCACCTGGCCGAACTTGACGAAGATCGGCCCCAGCGCTTCGAGCGCGAGACGCAGGCGCACCGCGCGCGGTGCCGAGAGTTGGCGCCAGAAGAAGAAGGTCCGCGACAGCGCGGCGAGGCGACCGCTCGGCTCGTGCTCGAGGATCATCTCGTCGAGGCCGTAGCGAATGGAAACGCTGAGAATCCGGATGAGGCGGAAGAGACGCATGGGCTATGGACGCTGCGCCGACCGGGTCGGAAAAAAGGCCGGGCGCACGGGGTCGTCGTTCGGAAGGAAGGCGAGAGTTTAGCCCGAATACGCTGCCCACTGCTGCGCGTATAATCGGCGCCTTGCCAAACTCCCGATTGCGGCCAAGAATCCCGATGAGTCAAGAAATCAAGCTTCACCTCGCCGACTTGCTGCGCACCGCGCTTGCCAGCGTCGCCCCCGGAGAAACCGGCACGGCAATCGTCCTCGAACGGCCGAAACAGGCTGCGCACGGCGATTTCGCGTGCAACATCGCGATGCAGCTGGCACGCGCGATGAAGCGCAACCCGCGCGAACTGGCGCAGCTCCTGCTCGGCGAACTGCCGGCATCGCCCTACGTCGCCAAGGTCGACATCGCCGGCGCCGGCTTCATCAACTTCCACCTGCTGCCGGCGGCCAAGCTGGCCGCGGTGAAGAGCGCGCTGGCCGCTGGCGAGGCCTTCGGTCGCTCGACCGTCGGTGCGCGCCGCAGCGTGCAGGTCGAATTCGTCTCGGCCAACCCGACCGGCCCGCTGCACGTCGGCCACGGCCGTGGCGCCGCCTACGGCGCCAGCTTGGCGAGCCTGCTCGCCTTCGCCGGCTGGGACGTCACCCGCGAATACTATGTGAACGACGCCGGCCGGCAGATGGACATCCTCGGCGTGTCGACCTGGCTGCGCTACCTCGAACTCTGCGGCGCGCCGGTTCCCTTCCCGCCCAACGGCTACCAGGGCGACTACGTCCGCGACATGGCGCGGCAGATGCTCGCGGCGCACGGCGAGCGCTTCGTGCGCAAGGCCGACGCCGTGCTGGCCGGCGTGCCGCCACTGCCGGCAGCCGGCCGTGCCGACGACGAGGCCAAGCGCGAGCGCGAACTGCACCTCGACGGTCTGATCGGCCAGGCGAAGGCGCTGCTCGGCGACGACTGGCCCTACGTGCATGCGCATGCGCTCAACGAACAGCTCGCCGACTGCCGCGACGACCTGCAGGAATTCGGTGTGCACTTCGACGTCTGGTTCTCTGAGAAGTCGCTGTTCGACACCGGGCTGGTCGCACGCTGCGTCGAGCGCCTCGAAGCCGCCGGCCACGTCTACCTCCAGAACGGCGCGCGCTGGTTCCGCTCGACCGCCTTCGGCGACGAGAAGGATCGCGTCGTCCAGCGCGACAACGGCCTCTACACCTATTTCGCGTCGGACATCGCCTACCACCTGAACAAGTACGAACGCGGCTTCGAGCGCATCATCAACGTCTGGGGCGCCGACCACCACGGCTACATTCCGCGCGTGAAGGGCGCGATCGACGCGCTCGGCCTCGATCGCGACCGGCTCGAGGTGGCGCTGGTGCAGTTCGCCGTGCTCTACCGCAACGGGCAGAAGGCCTCGATGTCGACGCGCTCGGGCGAGTTCGTCACCCTGCGCGAACTACGCGGCGAGGTCGGCAACGACGCCTGCCGCTTCTTCTACGTGTTGCGCAAGTCCGACCAGCACCTCGACTTCGACCTCGACCTCGCCAAGAGCCAGTCGAACGAGAATCCTGTCTATTACATCCAGTACGCGCATGCACGCGTCTGCAGCCTGCTCGCGCAGTCGGGCAGCGAGACCGTGCCGCTGCCGACCGACGCCGACCTGGAAGTGCTGAGCAACCCGCGCGAAGTGGCGCTGGCCTCGCGCATCGGCGAGTTCCCCGAGGTCATCGAGGCCGCCGCCGCCGACCTGGCGCCACACGCAGTCGCTTTTTACCTGCGCGAGCTCGCCGCCGACTTCCACAGCTATTACAATGCCGAGCGCATGCTGGTCGACGATCCGAAGCTGCGCGCGGCGCGCATCGCGCTCGCCGCCGCCGTCGGCCAGGTGATCCGCAACGGCATGGCGCTGCTCGGCGTCAGTTGCCCGGAATCGATGTAGGAGAAGCCCGACGATGAGTCGCGACCTGAAAAAACCGCGCAGCAGGCAACCGTCCACGGCGCGCAAGTCGTCGGGCGGGACCCTGCTCGGCCTGTTCATCGGGCTGGTCCTCGGTGTCGTCATCGCCGCCGGCGTCGTCTGGTACATCTACCGGACGCCGACGCCGATCACGACGACGGCGCAGACATCGCCGTCGGACAAGGCAGCCGAGCAGCCGGTGACGCCGGCGCCGCTGCCGGGCAAGCCGGGAGAAGCGGTGCCGCCGGCGAACGACAGGCCGAGCTTCGACTTCTACAAGATCCTGCCCGGCGGCGGCGAGCCGGGCGTGCAGGAAGCACCGGCCGAGACCAAGGGCAGCGAAGCCAAGCCCGAGAAGGACAACACGCTCAGGGAGCCGACCTTCCTGCAGGTCGGTTCGTTCCAGAACTCCGGTGACGCCGACAACCAGAAGGCGAAGCTGGCGATGAACGGGATCGAAGCCTCGGTCCAGCAGGTGATGGTGCTGGACAAGGTATGGTACCGGGTCAGGATCGGCCCATTCACCAGGAACGACGAGCTCACGCGCATGCGTGGCGACCTGGCCCGGATGGGCTTCGACGCGGCGATCGTGCGCAAGGATTGAGGAGGAAAGACCGATGAAGCGGATGCAGACGATGGTGAACTGGCTGGCGGGACTGCTGCTGGCCTTGAGCGCGACGCTGGCGCTGGCCCAGGGACAACTGACGCCGGGGCGCGACTACGCGCCGATCGACCCGGCACAGCCGACCGACAACCCGGCGAAGATCGAGGTGCTCGAATTCTTCTCCTACGGTTGCCCGCATTGCAAGGACCTCAATCCGCTGCTCGACAAATGGATCGCCAACCAGCGCGCCGACGTCGTCGTCCAACGTGTCCCGGTGTCGTTCGGCCGGCCACAGTGGGCGAACCTGTCGAAGCTCTTCTATGCGCTCGAAGCAACCGGCGATCTCTCCCGTCTCGACGGCGCGATCTTCGCCGCCCTGCACGACAAGGGCCTGCGCCTCTACGACGAGCGCAGCATCAAGGAATGGGTCGCCGCGCAGGGCGTCGACGCGAAGAAGTTCGCCGACGCCTTCTCCTCGTTCGGTGTCGCCAGCAAGGTGCGTCGCGCCGACCAGATGGTACAGAGCTACCGCATCGACGGTGTTCCGGCGCTGACCGTCGAAGGACGTTACCGCGTCGTGACGCAGGGCAACCTCGAATCGCTGCTGACGCAGACCGACCGCATCATCGCCAAGGCGCGCAGCGAGAAAGCCAGGAAGTAACTTTCGCGGCTCACGCCGCTCCCACGAAAAACCCTGACGGCATCGCCCTGTCGTGGGAGGGCCGCAAGGCCCGAATCGGGGACGGCGACGCTGCCTTTTCACGGTAAGCAGCTGCGTAGTTCGGGTTAACGCAGCGTAACCCGACAAGTAATTCTATGAAGATATTCATCACCGGCGCCTCGTCCGGAATCGGCGAGGCGCTGGCCCTGCATTACGCGTCGCCCGACACCGTCCTCGGCCTCGTCGCGCGCCGTGAACACGTCCTGCACGGCCTTGCCGACCGCCTGCCGGGCACCACCGCCTGCTACCCGCTCGACGTCGCCGACGCCGATGCCCTGAGCCGCGCCGCTGCCGACTTCATCGCCCGCCACGGCGCCCCCGACGTCGTCGTCGCCAGCGCCGGCGTCTCGGTCGGCACCTTGAGCGAACACGCCGAGGACGTCGCCGCGCTGCGCCGGGTCATGGACATCAACGTCCATGGCATGGCGGCGACCTTCTCGCCCTTCATCCCGGCCATGCGCGCAGCGCGCCGTGGCCGCCTGGTCGGCATCGCCTCGGTCGCCGGCATCCGCGGCCTGCCGGGCGCCGAAGCATACAGCGCGTCGAAGGCGGCGGCGATCGCCTACCTCGAAAGCCTGCGCCTGGAAATGCGCGGATCGGGCGTGCGCGTGGTGACGATCTGCCCCGGCTACATCGCGACGCCGATGACCGCGATCAACCCCTACCGCATGCCCTTCCTGATGCCGGCCGACGAAGCCGCGCGCCGCTTCGCGCGCATCATCGCGCGCGGCGACAGCTACGCGGTCGTCCCTTGGCAGATGGGCGTCGTCGCCAAGTTCCTGCGCCTTTTGCCGAACCCGCTCTACGACCGCCTCTTCGCCAAGGCGCCGCGCAAGCCGCGCGGACTGCCCCTGTAAACGCGCAGCGGCGCAGCCGACAGCGCCCGGGCAGGCTTCCCGCAATTGACCGAAATCAAGCAGCTACGGCGCGCGCGGGCTATACTCTCGTGCTTCGCTTGACGAGAACTGCCAATGCTCAGCCAGAAACTCCCGGAGCTTGTCTGTCCTGCCGGCAGCCTGCCGGCACTCAAGGCCGCCGTCGATAACGGTGCCGACACCGTCTATCTCGGCTACCGCAACGACACCAACGCACGCAACTTCGCCGGCCTCAACTTCGACCTGAAGGGGATGACCGACGGCATCCGCTACGCGCAGTCGCGCGGCCGCCACGTGCTGATGGCGATCAACACCTTCGCCCAGCCCGGACGCCTCGCCGACTGGCAGCGCGCCGTCGACGGCGCTGCCGACGCCGGCGTCGATGCGGTGATCCTCGCCGACGTCGCGCTGCTCGACTACGCCAGCAAGCGCCACCCGAACCTGCGCCTGCACCTGTCGGTCCAGGGTTCGGCGACCAACTACGAGGCCGTGAACTTCGCGCAGCGCGAATTCGGCGTGCGCCGCGCCGTGCTCCCGCGCGTGCTGACGCTGGCGCAGGTCGAGCACGTGATCAAGAACACGACGGTCGAGATCGAGGTGTTCGGCTTCGGCAGCCTGTGCGTGATGAACGAGGGTCGCTGCTGGCTGTCTTCGTACGCCACCGGCGAGAGCCCGAACACCGTCGGCGCCTGCTCGCCGGCCAAGTACGTCAAATGGGAAAAGGGCGCCGGCGAGATGTCGACGCGCCTCAATGGCATCCTGATCGACCGCTTCAGCGACGACGAGCCGGCCGGCTACCCGACGCTGTGCAAGGGCCGCTACGAAGTGAATGGCGAGACCTACTACGCGATCGAGGAGCCGACCAGCCTCAACGTGCTCGAGATCCTGCCCGAGATCGTGCGCATCGGCGTCGCCGCGATCAAGGTCGAAGGCCGCCAGCGCAGCCCGACCTACGTCGCACAGGTGACGCGCACGCTGCGCGCGGCACTCGACGCGTTCGGCCGCGAGCGCGAGCGCTTCTCGGTCAAGCCGGCCTGGCAGGCCGAACTGGCCAAGGTCTCCGAAGGCTCGCAGGCGACGCTCGGCGCGTACAACCGCCCCTGGCGCTGACGCCGGCCGGCGCGCGGACCTCCGCCGCGCGCCGTGCCCTGCATGTGGCCGGACGGCCCCCCCGCCGCCGGCCCTGCCCAGACTCCATCAGAACATCCGTCGCCCGCGCGGCGACGGCACTCAAAGAAGCCACCGATGAAAATCGCCCTCGGACCCCTGCTCTACTTCTGGCCGAAACAGGAAGTGCTCGATTTCTACGCCGAGATCGCGCAAAACCCCGCAATCGACATCGTCTATCTCGGCGAGGTCGTCTGCTCGCGGCGCCAGCAACTGCGTCTTGCCGACTGGATCGGCCTGGCGCGCGACCTTTCCGACGCCGGCAAGGAAGTCGTCATCTCGGCGCAGGCGCTGCTCGAATCGGAAAGCGACCTGAAGGCGCTGCGCCGGCAGATCGAGGAACTCGGCGACCGCTGCATGATCGAGGCCAACGACCTCGGTGCGGTGAGCCTCGCCGGCGGCAAGCCCTTCGTCGCCGGTCCGCACCTCAACATCTACAACGAAGGCACGCTCGCGACCTACGCGCGCTTCGGCATGAAGCGCTGGGTACCGCCGCTGGAAGCCACGCGCGCGCTGATCGAGACGGTGCACGCCTCGCGTCCGGCCGGCGTCGAGACCGAGGTCTTCGCCTTCGGCAAGCTGCCGCTCGCGTTCTCTGCGCGCTGCTTCACCGCGCGCCACTACGGCCTGAACAAGGACGACTGCCAGTTCAAGTGCATGGAGCACCCGGAAGCGCTGACGCTGAAGACGCGCGAAGGGCAGGCCTTCCTCGCACTCAACGGCATCCAGACGATGTCGGCGCAGAGTTACAATCTGCTCGCCGAAGTCGGCGACATGCAGAAGATGGGCATCGACATCCTGCGCATCAGCCCGCAACCGAAGTACACTGCCGAGATCGTCGCCGCCTTCGACGCCGCGCGCAAGGGCCAGCCGGCACAGTCGCGCGCCGAATGGAACCCCGACGGACTCGTCGACGGCTACTGGTTCGGCGACGCTGGCATCGCCGCGCGCCACCAGGCCGCGCTCAATCAACTGCAAGGAGCTGAAGCATGAGCACGCTACCGACCATCCCCCGCTTCAAGCTGCCCGGCATCGTCGCCGCGATCAACAGCCGACTGCCGCAATGGCCGCACGCGGTCGCGCTGACGACCGCTCTCAACGCCGCGGCGAAGATGAAGCTGCTGCCCGAAGACAGCCTCTCGCAACTCGAAGGCCGCCACTTCTTCGTGCGCGTGAACGACACCGGCGGCGAGGCGCGCTTCACCTACCGCAACGGGCTGTTCCGCCCGCTGTTCGCCGCCAGCGGCGCTCCCGATCTCTCCTTCTCGGCCAACCTCTCGGCGTTCCTGCAACTGCTCGCCCGCCAGGAAGACCCCGACACGCTGTTCTTCAACCGCGAGCTGTCGATCGAAGGCGACACCGAGCTGGGCCTGATCGTCAAGAACATGCTCGACGCGATCGAGTTGCCGCAACTGCCGCAGATCCCCGCGTTCCGCCGCTGAAAATCAAGGCCACGAAAAGCTCTCCCGCAGCAGCTACCGTGGGAGGGCAGTGAAGCCCGAATCAAGGACGCTTCGATGCCGTCATTGCGAGGCGCGTAGCACCGTGGCAATCCAGTTCGTTCGCCAAGTTTCGCTACCCTCGCCAACCCGGGCGCCCAGATAGCAGCCCTACGCACTTGATCGCCACGCCCTCCGGGCTCGCGATGACGTGGTGCTGATCTCGACGCACGCTCACGACATCGGCCTGTCGTGGGAAGGCCGTAAGGCCCGACAAGGACGCTTCGATGCCGTCATTGCGAGGCGCGTAGCGCCGTGGCAATCCAGTTCGTTATTCCAGTTTCGCGGCCTCGCCAACCCGAGCGCCCCGATAGCAGCCCTTGCACTGGATCGCCACGCCCTCCGGGCTCGCGATGACGTGGTGCTGCTCTCGACGCACGCTCACGACATCGGCCTGTCGTGGGAGGACCGTGAGGCCCGACAAGGACGCTTCGATGCCGTCATTGCGAGGCGCGTAGCGCCGTGGCAATCCAGTTCGTTATTCCAGTTTCGCTGCCCTCGCCAACCCGGGCGCCCAGATAGCAGTCCTTGCACTGGATCGCCACGCCCTGCGGGCTCGCGATGACGTGGTGCTGATCTCGACGCACGCTCACGACATCGGCCTGTCGTGGGAGGGCCGTGAGGCCCGACAAGGACGCTTCGATGCCGTCATTGCGAG
>NZ_NHRX01000012.1:24761-60422 GCF_016653115.1 Rhodocyclus purpureus | reverse complement strand
TGCACTGGATCGCCACGCCCTGCGGGCTCGCGATGACGTGGTGCTGATCTCGACGCACGCTCACGACATCGGCCTGTCGTGGGAGGGCCGTGAGGCCCGACAAGGACGCTTCGATGCCGTCATTGCGAGGCGCGTAGCGCCGTGGCAATCCAGTTCGTTCGCCAAGTTTCGCGGCCTCGCCAACCCGAGCGCCCCGATAGCAGCCCTTGCACTGGATCGCCACGCCCTGCGGGCTCGCGATGACGTGGTGCTGCTCTCGACGCACGCTCACGACATCGGCCTGTCGTGGAAGTGCCGTGAGGCCCGACAAGGACGCTTCGATGCCGTCATTGCGAGGCGCATAGCGCCGTGGCAATCCAGTTCGTTCGCCAAGTTTCGCTGCCCTCGCCAACCCGTGCGCCCCGATAGCAGCCCTTGCGCACTGGATCGCCACGCCCTCCGGGCTCGCGATGACGTGGTGCTGCTCTCGACGCACGCTCACGACATCGGCCTGTCGTGGGAGGGCCGTGAGGCCCGACAAGGACGCTTCGATGCCGTCATTGCGAGGCGCGTAGCGCCGTGGCAATCCAGTTCGTTCGCCAAGCTTCGCGGCCTCGCCAACCCGGGTGCCCAGATAGCGGCCCTACGCACTGGATCGCCACGCCCTGCGGGCTCGCGATGACGTGGTGCTGATCTCGACGCACGCTCACGACATCGGCCTGTCGTGGGAGGGCCGTGAGGCCCGACAAGGACGCTTCGATGCCGTCATTGCGAGGCGCGTAGCGCCGTGGCAATCCAGTTCGTTCGCCAAGTTTCGCTGCCCTCGCCAACCCGGGCGCCCCGATAGCAGCCCTTGCGCACTGGATCGCCACGCCCTGCGGGCTCGCGATGACGTGGTGCTGATCTCGACGCACGCTCACGACATCGGCCTGTCGTGGGAGGACCGTGAGGCCCGACAAGGACGCTTCGATGCCGTCATTGCGAGGCGCGTAGCGCCGTGGCAATCCAGTTCGTTCGCCAAGTTTCGCTGCCCTCGCCAACCCGGGCGACCCGATAGCAGCCCTACGCACTGGATCGCCACGCCCTTCGGGCTCGCGATGACGTGGTGCTGCTCTCGACGCACGCTCACGACATCGGCCTGTCGTGGGAGGGCCGTGAGCCCCGAATCGGGGACGAATTATCGTCCCCGTAATTATTTCAGTACCGCTCCCATCCACTCCCTGATCTGCCGGTAGGCGCGCTCGTCGGCGAGCAGCCCCAGGTGGCCGACGCCGCCCAAGCGCCGGCTGTCGACGTCGCCGCTAGCCGGGTGCGCGGTGGCACCCGACAGGGTGACGACGCCGTCGCCGATCAGCTCGCCCAGGGGGTGGTCGACGTCCTCGGCCAGGCTCGCGCCGAGCAGGCGGTAGGCGATCCCGCGGGTTGCTGCTTGCGTGCCCGACAGCTCGCGGCGCAAGGCCTCGACCTGTTCGCGGCGCTGTGCCGCCGAGCGGCCGAGCGCGGCAGTGAGCGGCGACAGCGTCAGCGCCTGCGTCGCCAGGTCGGCCATCTTCTCCATCGGCGCCCCGCTGTGCGGGGTCGCCAGGCAGATCAGCATGCGCGTCTGCCGCTGCCAGGACCAGCGCGGCCAGACACCGGCGTCGTCGACAACTTCGCAGGCACAGCGCGCGACGAGGCCGCCGGCGCTGTGGCCGATCAGCGTCAGCTGCGGCGAACGCAACGGCCAGGCGGCGACGAGCGCTTCCAGCAACTCGCCGAACGCGCGTCCGTTGTCGGCGATCGGCAGCCCGCTGTTGTAGCGCAGGTAGAGCGGCGTCACCCCGAGTTCCACGGCGAGACGCTCGCCGAAGGGCTGCGCCGACTCGCCGGCAGCGGCGGTGCCTCGCTGCAGCCAGACCTTCTCGTCGCAGGCAAAGCCGTGCACGAAGACGACGATCTCGCCTGTAGCCCCGGGCTGCGCCGCGGCCAGCGAGGCGCCATCGAGTTCGAGCCGCTGGCCGTCGGCATACAGGCCCATCGCGATCGCCAGCGGATTACCGCGCGTCGCCAGTTCCTCGCCGGCGACCGCGTTGAGCGCTGCGCGCAAGGCGCCGGTGCCGCGATTAGCTGTCGAGCCGGGAGCACGCGCTATGTCCTCGACCACCTCGGCGACCTCGAGCAGAGCGCCGCCGCCCTGGCGCAGCGCGGCAAAGACGCCACCGGCGACGGTGTCGTGGAGCGTCTCGGCCAGGCGCACCGGCTTGTCGAGCAGGGGCAACCGGCGCAGCAGGCCGAAGCCGCTCGCGGCGACGACGCCGTGCAGTTTCTCCATCTGTCGGGTCGTCTGCTGCAGGCCACTGTAGAGCGTGCGGCTGAGGCTTGCATCGGGCCGCGGAGCGGGCGACGGGAGGCGCTTGGACATCGGAATTCCTGGTTAACGTGAAACGTGGAACAATTTCGTGAAGCATCGGCCGAGCTGATCTGCCGAAGCCGTCGCGATCAGCAGCAGTCGGTCATCGCGAGCCCGAAGAGCGTGGCGATCCAGTTCGTGGGGCAGTTCCAGATTCACTCGCGTCTATCTGGAACGCCGCCAGTACAGAAGAACGAACTGGATTGCCACGGCGCTACGCGCCTCGCCATGACGGAGCGAATGGCTCATGTTCAGGGGTGGCACGACTCGCCATGATCGTTAGCACAGTAGCGGCATGGGTGCTAGCGCGCCAGCCAGGCGTTGATGCGTTCGACTTCGCCGACCGAGTCCCCGCCGGCGAGCGCCTGCAGCGCGATCCGCGACAGCAGGTAGCGGTAACGCACCTGCCCCAGGTCGCGCAGCGCGCCGGCACGCTTGTCCTCGGCGTTGAGGACGTCGAGGCTGGTTCGCGTTCCGGCCTGCACGCCCTTGCGCGTTCCCGTGAGCGCCTGCTCGGCCGAGCGCAGCGCCTGCTCCTGCGCGCGGATCTGCTCGATGCCGTCGGCGACGCCCTGGAATTGCTGGCGCAACTGCACGCGCAGGGCGCGCCGCGCCGCTTCCAGGTCGGCACGCGCCTTGGCCAGACGCTGCCGTGCCTCGGCCGCCGTGGCGCCGACGTAGCCCGAGGAAAAGATCGGGATGCTGACTTGGACGCCGAGCTGCGAATTGAGGTAGGTGGTGGTCTGATCCGGAGACAAGGCGGTCACCATGTCGTTCTCGCTGCGCGTACGCTGGGCGACGAGATCGACGGTCGGGAAGTGTCCCGCCTGCGCCTTCAGCAGTTCCTTGTCGGCGGCATCGACCTCGGCCTGCAGGCGCTTGAGCTCGGGACTCCGCGCTTCGCCGAGGCGAACCCATTCGTCGAGCGAGAGCGGGTCGGGCGGGACCAGCTTGAGCCGCTCGGGGACGAGCGAATCGATCGAGGCGACCGGCTCGCCGACCAGCGCCTGCAGCTGTTCGAGCGCGTAATCGACCTCGCTGCGCGCGGCGATCAGCTGTGCCGCGGTCGCGTCGAAACGCGCCTGCGCTTCCTCGATCTCGGTACGCGTCCCCTGCCCGGCCGCGAAGGCCCGCTGCGCCGCCTTCAGCTGCGCCGCCAGCGACTCCTGCTGCGCGAGCAACTGCGCCTGCGAGTCCCGGGCCAAGAGCACCTCGAAGTAGGCGCTGGCGACGCGCAGGACGAGGTCCTGGCGCCCCTTTTCCTCGGCCGCATCCGCGCCCTCGACCAGGGCCTGCGCCTGCAGGTAGCCGGCGACGCTGGCCAGGCGGAAGAGCGGCTGGCGCAGGCTGAGCGAGGCGTTCGAACTGTCGTAGTCCGGGAAATGCTCGTTTCTAAGCGATGGGGAGCCCGTTTCGCTCGTGATCCTCTTGTCGGTGCGGTTCCTGAATTTCGTAGCGCTCGCCGACAGCTGTGGCAGCAACTGCGCGCGCGCCTGCGGCAGCGTCTCGCGCGTCGCCCCGGAAGCCGCCTGTACCGACTGGAAGGTGGCGTCGTTGACGAGCGCCGCACGATAGGCGCCGAGCAGGTCCATCGCCTGCGCCGACAGGGCGGGCAGCGACAGCCCGAGCAGCAGCACCTTCAGGGTCGTGCGCAGCACCTCATTCCTCCTTCAGCGAGAAGGACAGACGGCGCAGCAGCGGGTGCAGCAGGTAGGTCATCAGGCTGCGCGAACCGGTCTTGATGATCACTTCGGCCGACATCCCCGGCTGCATGACGCGATCGCCGAGTTTCTGCAGGCCTTCGGCGGTCACCGACACCCGCGCCAGGTAGTAAGGTGGCAGCGGTTGCCCGCCGCTCGGCGGGTCCTGGACGAGGTCGCGCGACAGCGACTCGATGCGACCGCTGACGACGAGCTGCGGCGAGTGGGCGAAGGCCGAGAAGCGGATGTCGGCTTCGTCGCCGACCTTGACGCGGTCGATGTACTGCGGCGGCACCTTGGTTTCGACGAGCAGCGCCTCGTTCTCGGGAACGATGTCCATGATCTTCTGCCCGGCCTGGATCACCCCGCCGACGGTCTGGATCGCGAGTCCGACCACCTGCCCGGCGACCGGCGCGCGCACTTCGGTGCGCCCGAGTTCGTCGGCGAGCGCCTTGTATTTCTCCTGACCGGCCTGCGCCTCGCGCCTGATGTCCGCCAGTTCCTTGTCGACCTCGCGGCGGAACTCCTGGCGGCGCTGGATCGCCCTCTGTCGCAACTCGCCGACCGTCTTCTGCGCGCGCGCGAGATTGCCGCCGACGTCGGCGATGCTGCCCGAGACATCGGCCAGGTTGCGCTCGAGTTCCAGTTGCTTCGAGCGCGGCGCGTAGCCCTCGCCGACCAGTTCGCGAACGCCGACGAGTTCCTCCTTGAGCAGCGCCTGCTGCTGGCGGCGGCTTTCGAGCAGGCCTGCATAGCCCTGGATCTGCGCCTCGGTTCCCGCGATCGACTCCTCGATCGACGCGAGTTCGGCCTGCAGCGCGGCCTTGCGCGAGCGGAAGAGCATTTCCTGGTTGGCGACGAGTTCACTGACCAGCGGTTCGGAAGCGGCAGCGATCAGGTCGGGATGGAAGGCGATCTTCGCCTCACCCGCCTGCTCGGCCAGCAGCCGGCTCTCGGCGGCACGCGCGCCGAGGTATTGCTGCCGTCCACCTTCGTAGTTCGCACGCGTCGCAGCTTCGTCGATGCGCAGCAGCACGTCGCCCTGCTTGACGAACTGCCCCTCGCCGACCAGCACCTCGCGCACGATGCCACCCGAGAGGTGCTGCACCGACTTGCGCTTGGTGTCGATCGAAACGCTGCCGACGGTGGGCACCCCCTCGTCGAGTGGGGCGAAGCAGGCCCACAGCAAAAAGGCGGCGAGACCTGCCGCGAGCGCGCGCAGGCCGATCTTGAGGACGCGATCGGAATGCTCCAGGGGGTCCTCGGCGGCGCCGGCCTGCACTACCGGCAGCGTTTCATTCGACATGTTGATTCCTCGCGGAGGTCTGTGCCTCCTGGCGTTTGGCGACAAATTCGGCGGGTCTGCCGGCAAAGGCGACGCTGCCCGCCTGCAGGATGACGAGGCGATCGGCGCTCTTCATGAGGCCGGGCCGATGCGAAATGAAGACGACGATCTTCCCGGCCGCCTTCAGCTGCGCGACCGCTGCGGCCAGCGCGCGATCACCGACCTCGTCGAGGTTGGCGTTGGGCTCGTCGAGGACGATCAGGTCGGGGTCGCCGTAGAGCGCGCGCGCCAGCGCGATACGCTGGCGCTGGCCACCGGAAAGCTTCGACCCTGCTTCGCCGATCGGCGTGTCGTAGCCGTTCGGGAAGTGCAGGATGTAGTCGTGTAGTTGCGCGACGGTCGCGGCGCGGATCACCTCCTCTGCATCGACCTCGCCGAAACGGGCGATGTTCTCGGCGATGGTCCCGTCGAAGAGTTCGATGTCCTGCGGCACATAACCGACACGCCGGCCGAGGTCGATCTCGTCGTAGTCGCCGCGCGGACGGCGGTCGATGAGGATCTCGCCGTCGACGGCGGGCCAGACGCCGACGAGAACCCGCGCCAGCGTCGACTTGCCCGAGCCCGACGGGCCGAGGATCCCGGTGACCTGACCGGCGACGAACTCCAGATCGAGCGGCTGCACGATGAGTCGCTTGCGCTCCGGCGTCCAGGCGGCGACGCCCTGCAGCTGCAGCTGCCTGATCGGCGCAGCGAGCAGCCAGGCCGCTGCGGCCTCGGGCGCAGCGGGATGGGCATTCAGCAGCGCTTCGATGCGCGCGAAGGATTCGCGCGCAGTCCCCAGCGCGCGCCTTTGTCCGATGATGAGCTCGATCGGCTGCAGCGCCTTGCCGAGCAGGATGCTGGCGACGAACATGCCGCCGATGGTGAGCTCGTCGTGGATGACGAGCAGCGCGCCGGCGCCTAGGCTCAATGACTGCAGCGAGTAGCGGACGAACTTGGTGAAGGTGTCGACACGGTTCGCGACCTGCTGCGAGCCACGCTGCAAGCCCGAGTGCGCCCGGTGGCGCTGCAGCCAGCGCCGGCCGAGGCTTTCCTGCATCCCCATCGCCTCGATCACTTCGGAGTTGCGCAGCTTGCCGAGGACGAAGCGGTTGAGTTGCCTGGCCGCGTCCTGCGCAGCCGCGAGCGGCGCGCGCGTCTGCTTCTGCTGCAGGTGCGACAGCCAGCCCAGGAGCAGCGCACCGATGAGCGTAAGCAGCCCGAGCAAGGGGTGCAGCAGGAACAGCACGATCATGTAGATCGGCGCCCACGGCAGGTCGAACAGTGCGGCCAGGCCATTGCCGGTGAGGAACTGGCGCAATCCGGCCAGGTCGACCAGCGCGTCGTCGGGACGGTGCACGCCGCGCGCGATCCGCGCCTGGTTGGCGGCGTTGAAGACCCGGCTGCTGAGCAGGGTCTCGAAGCGCAGTCCGACCTGCACCAGGAGGCGCGTGCGCAACCACTCGGAAATGCCGATCAGCGCGAAGAAGAAGACGGTGATCAGCGAGATCATGGCGAGCGTCAGCGTGTTCTGGCTCAACATGACGCGGTCGAAGACCTGCAGCATGTACAGCGAAGGCGCCAGCATGAACAGGTTGATCGTCGCGCTCAGCGCGATCGCGGTGCCGAAGTCGCGCCGCATCGTCCACAAGGGCTGCCGCAAGGGACTGTCGCCGACCCAGCGGGCAAGGAAATAAGCCGACAGCTTGCGCATCATCGGGTTTGCCTCGGCGTGGCGCCGGGTACCTGCCCCAGCGCGGCGAGGACTTCGTCGCGCGGCCCGATCTTGGCGATCGTCCCGTCCTTGAGCACGAGCAGCTGGTCGACCGCGGCGAGAATGCTGGTCCGGTGCGTGATGACGACGACCGCAGCGCCTTCAGCCTTCAGTTGCAGCAGCGTGCGCACCAGCTCTCCCTCGCCTTCCTCGTCGAGGCTGGCGTTCGGCTCGTCGAGGACGAGCAGGCGCGGCCTGCCGTAGATTGCACGCGCCAGCGCGACGCGCTGCCGCTGGCCGCCGGAGAGCGTCTCGCCGCCCTCGCCGACCAGCGTTTCGATGCCGTTTTCGAGCGTCCGCACCCAGCCCGAGAGACCGGCGCGCGCGAGCGTGTCCTCGATCCGGGCCGGGTCCGTGTCACCGAAACGGGCGATGTTCTCGGCCAGCGTTCCGGCGAAGATCTCGACGTCCTGCGGCAGGTAGCCGACGTACGGGCCGAGTTCGCTCTTGTTCCATTGCGCGACGTCGGCACCGTCGAGCCTGACGCGACCGCTCTGCGGCGTCCACAGGCCGACCAGGAGGCGGGCGAGCGTCGACTTGCCGCTGGCCGTCGGCCCGACGACGCCGAGGACGGTCCCAGGATTCAGCGAGAAGCTGATGTTGCGCAGCAGGATCACGTTCGAGCCCGCCGGCGCCGCCGAGACGGACTCGACGGCAAGCTTGCCGGAGGGCGGCGGCAAGGGCATTCCCGGCTTCTGTTCGGGCAGCGCCGTCAGCAGATTGTCGAGCCGGGCGTAAGACTGGCGCGCAGCGCTGATCGTCTTCCACGAACCGATGAGCTGGCCGAGCGGGGCGATCGCCCTGCCGGCGATGATCGAGGCGACGACGAACAGCGCCTCGCCGCCGGGGAAGGCACCGATCAGCGTCAGCCAGACGCCGAGCCCGATCATCAGCGAGCCCTGCAGGAGTTGGAAGAACTTGTTCGACGCCATCGTTCCGGCAACCTGCCGCGAAGCGTCGGCCTGCAGTTGCAGGTGCTTTCGCTGGATCGTCATCCAGCGGTCGTGCAGTTGCGGGCGCATTCCCATCGCGCGCACCACCTCGGCGTTGTTGAGCGTGGCGGTCGCATACGACTGCGCGCGGACGGCCTCCTTGCTCGCCTCGCCGAGTGCGGCGCGGGTGCTGCGCTCGGTCACCCAGGTCAGCAGCAACTGGATGGCAGCGACCACGCTTGCCGCATAGCCGAGGATCGGATTGATCAGGAAGATGATGACGAGGAAGAGCAGCGATGCCGGCGCGTCGAGGATGGCCAGCACCGCCGGCCCCGAGACGAACTCGCGCAAGGCGCGGAAATCGCCGAAGACGGACGGCCCGCCAACGCGCAGCTTGCGCAGGTTGGCCTGGAAAACGGCAGCGAAAAGGCGCCCGCCGAGCTTGCGGTCGAGCACCTCGCCGGCAGCCGCCAGCGTTTCCCGACGCACCCACTCGAAGGCCTCCATCAGCGCATAGCAGCCGAGCACGAAGAGCGTCAGCATCAGCAGCGTTTCCTCGCTGCGGCTGTTCACCACCCGGTCATAGACCTCGAGCATGTAGACGGTGGGCGCCAGGATCAGCAGGTTCACGCCCAGACTGAACAGCAGCGCCCGCTTGGCAAGCGGCGACAGCGCGGTCAGCGCGCGCGAAAGTTCGCCCGAGGACTGAGTCTGGGGCGTCATCGGCGGGCGAACTCGTGCAGGCGGACCGGTCGCTGCGCCTGCAGGGCGCGAAGGCCGACGCCGGGTCCGACGAGCAGCAGCGGGAAGTTAAGGAATTTCATCCTGGGAAGAAGCAGTTGCCACGAAACGGAAGATAAATAGATGCTCATAACCCAAAGGGTTATAAGCCAGCGACTAACGTCGATGTCTCATTGCGTGGCTTTCGTGGCTGAAAAGGGTTTTCAATGTCCAGGGCACCGCCCTGCGCAGGAGCGGGGACACTCCGGCTCGGCGCGAGCATACCATCGGCTTGCCCGCGCGGAGCAAGCTCCTTGGCGCTAGCGGATTCAGCGAGGGAATACCGGCCGCGGACAGCGCGGCATGCAGTTTCCGGCCCCGGGACGCCGGGGTCACGCGCCGCCTCAGAACCCCGCTTCGCGCCAGAACAGGCTGAGCGCCGAGCGCAGGAAGCGCCAGCCCGGAACGGCCCAGTCGCCGGCGATGACCACTTTGCCGCGCCAAGCCGTTCCCGCCAGGTCGCCGGCCGGCGCGGTGGCCTTCAGGGTGACGCGGTAGAGCGCCCGCTCCGGATAGAGCACGCCCTTCTTCTCGCGCACCAGCAGGCCGCCGCCGTAGAGCGTGGACAGTTCGGGCTCCGGCAGCGTGCGCGCAGCGTCCGGGTCGATGCGCAGCACCTGCAGCGCGAGGAACGGCCCTTCGAGTCCGTCGGCGTAGAAGCGTGCGCGGTCACCGACCTTGACGCGTCCGATCTCTTCTTCGTCGA
The DNA here is from genome assembly GCF_016653115.1 of Rhodocyclus purpureus. Taxonomy (GTDB): domain Bacteria; phylum Pseudomonadota; class Gammaproteobacteria; order Burkholderiales; family Rhodocyclaceae; genus Rhodocyclus; species Rhodocyclus purpureus. The sequence continues at coordinate 50,838 of NZ_NHRX01000012.1, read as the reverse complement.
GGTAGGTGACTGCCTGTTGCTGCCCGTCCTCGGCCACCAGACGCGCGATCACCTCCCCCTGGCCCAGCCAGACACCCGGGCGCAGGTCCGGATCGAGGTCGCGCAGCACACCGTTGAAAGGCGCGACCGGCGCGTAGCGGACGGCGTCGGCCTGGACGCTCGCCAGCTCGGCATCCGCGGTCGCCAGTTGCTCCTGCAAGACCTGCCACTGCGCGCGCTGCTCGGCGTCGAAGGCGCCGGCGGAGGCCTGCCAGCGCAGGCGATTGACGCGCGCCACCGCCGACGCTTCGCGGCTGTGCAGGTCGGGAGACGCAAGTTGCAGCAGCAAGGTGCCGGCGGCGACCCGGCTGCCCTCGGCGACCGGAAGGGCGACCACCTGCGCGTGCTGCGGCGCGTAGATGACCAGTTGTTCGAGCGGCCGCAGCAGCCCCGGCGCGCTGATCCGCGTCGGCCAGGGCAGCGCCAGCAGCGACAGGGCCGCCAGCGCAATCACCGCACTGCGCCGGGCGCGCGAACTCCGGCGCAATGCCGGCCAGCGCTTCTGCCATTCCTGGAATTCGCGCCAGAACGGGAGCAGGACGAACCAGATGATCTCGACCAGGAAGAGCAGGATGCCCACGGCCTTGATGAAGAAGGTGTAGACCAGCACCGCGATGCCGAGAAACAGCACCAGCCGGTAGATCCAGGTCGCCCAGGCAAAGAGGATCAGGCCGACGTGGCGGCGGCGCGAGAAGCTTTCCGGGACCGGCTCGCCGAGCGCAAACAGCCGTTCGCGCAGGTCCCAGCGCGCCAGCGCAAACGAGCGGCCGTGCAGGTTGGGCATGCCCAGCCAGTCGGACATCAGGAAATAGCCGTCGAAACGCAGGAAGGGACTGGCGTTGATGGTGACGGTGGTGATCCAGGTCGTCGTCGCCAGCAGGAAGGCGATCGACTTGGGGATGCCCTCGGGCAACAGCGCCCACGCCAGCGTCGCCCAGACGGCGATGATCAGCTCGGTGGCGACGCCGGCCGCGGCCACCTGCAGGCGCTGGCGGCGATCGGTGAGCTTCCACACCTCGTTGGTGTCCGTATAGGCCACCGGCCACAGGACGAGGAAGGCGACGCCCATGGTCGGCACCCGGCAGCCGAAGCGCTTGGCGGTGAAGCCGTGTCCGAACTCGTGCAGGGTCTTGACGGCGACCAGCGCCACGCCGTAGCTCGCCATCCCCGACCAGGTCAGGGTATCGACCAGCGTCGCCGTGAACTTCTCCCAGTCGCGATAGACCTCGACCAGCCCCACGCCCAGCGCCGCCAGCGTCAGCAGGAAGAAGCTGCGCGAATAGAGGAAATCGAGACGACCGGCCCAGCGCCCCAGCCAGCGGTCGGGTTTAACCAGCGGAATGCGGAAGAACAGGTAGTTGTGCAGCAGCCACTTGCCGAAGCTGCCCTTGCGCTGCTTGAGCCGCTTGGCAAAGTCGGCGGCCGACCCCGGCGGTGGTTGCAGCAACTGGTTCTCGTGCAGGAAGCGGACGACCGCCTCGACGTCGGCCGCCTCCAGTTGCAGCGTCGTCTCGGCAGCGATCGACGCGGCGATGGCTGCCGGGTCGCCCAGGTCCCAGCGACAGAGGACCTCGAAGGTCGACCAGTCGATCTGGAAGAAGAGGTTGCGCACCGGGTCGTGCAGCGTATGGCTCGGCTGGCCGTCGACCAGCGGCGGGCCCGGCAGCAGGGACAGCTCCTCGCGCAGCGGGGGCAGGGCCATCACACGCCCAGGGTCTGCCGCACCGTCGCCAGCGGGCGGCGCAGGATCCAGTAGACCAGCGGCACCCAGCCGCCGCTGACCTTGGCCGTTCCCTTGAGACCGACGCGCTGGTCGGTGCCGCCCTCGATCCTGGCGCGCAGACGGTAGGCATAGGTGCCGTCGGGGCGGGCGACGCTGTCATGGGCGATGTAACGCACCCTGGCCGGCAGCGAGGAGAGCGGGTTGGCGGCCAGGTACAGGCTCACCGGCGCGTCGGCGGCGACGGGAATGGCATCGCCGATCGGGATCCAGGCTTCGACCTCGACGTCGCCGGGGGCAGCGATGCGCATGATGCGCTCGCCGGTCTGCACCGGCTTGCCGACCCACTCGGTCGGATCGTCGAACAGCGCGATGCCGTCCTGCGGCGCCAGCACGCGCGAGCGTTCGAGCTGGCCGCGCAGGTAATCGGCCTCGGAACGCTTTTCCTCGATCTTGCCGAGGAGGATGGCCAACTGGGCCTTCGACTTGCTGTCGGAGAGCGCCTGCTGGGTGATCTGCCGATACTCCGCCTCGGCCGTGGACTGGGCCTGCGCCGCCACCTCCAGCCGGGCGGCGATCGACGCCTCGTCGAAGCCGAACAGCGGCTGGCCGGCCTTGACCTGCTCGTTGGGCTGGACATGGAACTGGCCGACGACGCCGTCGAGCGGCGCGCGGATCACCGCCGGATTGGCCGGAACCAGCTCTCCGTGCGCGAGCACCGTCAGGCGAACCGGAAACAGCAGCACGGCCAGCGCGACGCCGGCCACCTGCGCCCGCCTTTGTTTCCACCAGGGCAGGCCGGGATGCGGCAGCAGCCAGTCGCGCAGCTTGCGCCGCAGGTCGCGCCAGTGCCAGCGCGACGCCGGGACGCGCGCGAGCCAGGCATGGTGCCAGAGGTCGAGCCACTCCTGCAGCACGGCCGCCGACGACTCGCTCAACGGACGGTCGGCGGCGAACAGCATGCCGCCCGCGGCCTGCTCGCCGACCTGGCCTGCGAAAGGCAGCCAGAAGCCGAATTCGGGCAGCCACTCCGCCCACTCGTCGCCATCCTCGCCGGGCAGGTCCGCCGCCGTCACCTGGCGGGCGCCCCCCTCTCCCCCGGCGAGATGGCTGCAGACCCGGTTCAGCCACTGGACGTAGGGCGCGTTCGCCTCCAGTTGCAGCACGCCGGACAATGCCTTGACGCCGCCGGGGGAAAACCACAACGCGCACTGCCGGTAAGCCGCCAGTGCGCGCGTGTCGTTGACTACGAGAAATGCCAGTTCTTCGGAACTGCCCGCCCGCCTTGCGCGGCGGGCGAGTTCCAGGAGGACGAGAAGAGGATTTTGTTCAGTCAAACCCTATAACCTTTAAGCAGCACGCTTCACCGCCTGGACACGCTCGAGCCGCTCGATCTTGCCCAGACGTTCCATGGACACGCTGCGCTGACCGACTGCGCGAATCTGCTCGCTCAAGCCCGCACGACCGAGCGCACGCTGGTTTTCTGCGGGAACGAGCTTGATGCGGAAAGTCGTCGTCGCCTTCCTGCCCTCGGTATCCAGAGCCGTCACCTTGATCGCCAGATCGCGCGGCGTGCCGACCGGCGGCTTGCCCGAGAAGATACCAGTAGCCGGATCGAAATGCAGCCACTTCGGCAAGGCACCGCCATCGGCCAACTGCGCCATCAGGCGGACGGTCTCGTTCTCGCGGGTATGCGCGAAGGTGTCGCTCGGCAACTGGAACATGACTTCCGAACCGACGTCGAAGACCTGGTCGGACACCCCGTAGAAGGTGTACAGCGAAGGATCGTCGGCCTTGACCACGGTGATGCGGAAGGCCTTGTCGCCCGGACGCGTGAGGATGTCCGAAATGTCGCGCAGGTCGAGGATGCTGTCGGTGTAGCGGGACGCCTCCGGAGACAGGAAGTCCATCGGCTTCCACAGCTCGGAAGGCTGGAACTCGAACGGCGCGGGTGCTCGCGGCGCTTCCGGAGCGGCCTGGGGACGGAGGATAGGCGGCGGGACCGTGGCCGGAGCCTCGACGATGCGCGCCACCGGCACGCCCGGGTCATAGACGAAATTCTCCGCCATGTTGTTGTCACCGAAGGCGTTGTCGGTGATGATCAGCTCGATCGCGGTGATCTTGCCGGTAGCCGGGTCAACGATGAACCTGGCGCCGTCCATGTTGCCGGCCGCATTGACGACACGGTTGCCATTGGCGTCGAGCTTGGCCGTGAAGTCGTACCAGCCCACCTTGGTGATCGTGTTGCCGTTGAGATCCTTGACGCCTTTGTCGACCGCCTCCTGCGAGACGTACTTGATGTAGCCGGTGAACATCGCGGCATCGAGCCCGGCCGCGCTGACGTCGATCACGACGCGGACCTGGGTACCGGCGATATTCGGTGCGCCATCCTTGCCGTTGAAGACGTCTTCGAGCAGCGTATCTTTCTGCGAGGTCACGGCGAAGCGGATCGGATCCCAAGGCGTGGTCGCGGTACTGCCGTCGCCCAACTTGACCGTCCTGATCCCGTTCTCGTCGGTGGTGGCGGTACCGGGTGCGGTTTCCCCGAATACGGTCGGGTCGTTGTAATCGGCGACCTGGATGTTCTCCAACTGGGCCGTCTGCTCCGCGGCACCACCCGTGGAACCGCTGGTGACGACCATGGTGATCACGGGCTTGACGCTGGTCAGCGTGCCGTCGTTACCGGCGGTGAAGCTCTTGACGTCCGTCCAGGCGAGGGTCGCCACGCCACTCTGCTCGGCATCGGGTGTTCCGTCACCGTTCGCATCACCGGCAGTCCCACTCGTCGAGATGCCTTGGCTGCGCAGCATGTCGGCCAGCGCCGTTTCGGTGTTGGGGGTGATGCCGTCCTTGTCGAGGTCATCGTCGAGCGAGATCTTGGCGGCAGCCAACTCGGCGGGGGTCGCAGGAGCAGTGTTATTGCCGATCCAGTAGCTGCCAGTCCCGTCATCCCTGATCGTGGCAGTACCGGACGATGGGTCGGCGCTCTGCTGCGCGACCAGTTTGAATGTCTCGGCAACTTCACGCAAGGTGTCGTGCTCGGACGCGATATTGACGCGAACCAAAAGTTTACCGGTTCCGCCACCCGCATCGACGATGGAGGCATTGTTTCCATCGTAACGCACCCAGTTTGTCCCGCTCCAGAACTCCAGGTTCTGCACGTCGTTGTTCTGCGAGTCTTTGACGGTGGCTGGGATGTAAGCCGGTCCTCCGCTGACGATATTCGTGTTGTCTGTGGCAGTGCCAGCCAGCGACAGATCGACCCTGCCGGGAACACCAGTGACCGTAAACACCACGTAATCGGAGCCTTCGTTAACCGTCGGACTATCAACCTGCAGCGGGCGATCGTCGTTCTTCGCAGCATTAGGGTTGGCTTCGCCGCTGTTGTTGAAGACGTCACCGGTACCGTCGTCGTGGATGGTGGCGGTACCCTTGGCGGATGCGATCCGGGTTCCCGAAGTTTGAGTCGAGTAGGAATCCGCCCTCAGCGTGAAGGTTTGGGAACCTTCATAAAGCGTATCGTTGATGATCGGAGTGCGCACCATCAGCAGCGAACCGCCTGCGGGAACCTGTACCCGGCTGCCGGGGACGTAATCGACCCAGTTCTTGCCGTCGAAGACCTGAAGCGTCGGTCCGAAGTCAACCGCACCATCGGTTGCAGGACTGTTGGCGCTATTGATGGCAGTCCCATCCTTCAAGGAAAGCTGCAACCAACTGCCACCGGCTGCGGATATCTTGAACACCGCGTACGGTGACCCTTCGTTGACCGAGATGTCGTTGACGCTCAAGCCATCGTCCACCTCGTTCATCGTCACCGTGAACACGGCCGCCGCACTGTCGAGGCTGCCATCATTGACCGTGACGTTGAAAATACGCGTGCTCTGGTCGGTGAAGTAGTCCGACGTGCTGTTGAACTTCAGTGCGTCGAGCAGGCTTTCATAACTTGCCTTGGGCGCCGCAGCGGAGTCGCCTCCAGTCTCCTTCAGACTGGTGAAGGTGATCGTGCGCGTGTTGCCGTCGTCGGCAATCTTGTAGCTGAACCAAGTGCCTTTGTAAGTCACCTCTCCTTGGCCCGTATTGCCGGTAATGTCGATGACGGTGGTGCCGAGCAGAAGTTGGTCGCCCTCTTCCAGCGTGGTCTTGTCGATGCTGACCTTCAGATTCGCGAGGTTCTCACTGTCGACGTCGCTGATGTTGATTCCACCCTCGGTGAAAGCCACCGCGTGGGTACCGTCGTCAGGCCCCTCCACTTCGGTGAAGCTGACGCTCCGGTCGATCGGCACCGCCGGCAGCACAACCGTAGTCACCTTTGGCGCGGGCTGATCCGATGCCAGGGAACCGGTCGTCTGGGTCGTCACGGCTGCAACCACGATATTCTCACCACACTCCTCGGGATCTATCTCTCCGGTAATGGTGGCACTAGGGTAAGTGCTGATGTCGAAATAATTGCCGTTCCAACTGGCCGTATAGCCTGCAGCGGTAAGGGTGGCACGCAGACTATCCTTGGCGCGCTCGAAACGGCTGGCATCCTGATCCGATTCATACCGACCGATCGACTGCTTGTCGCCAACAGCCTTGTACTCGACGCCATCGATCGTGATCGAGATGACCGCACCTGCGTCGAAATCGCCGGGGGCGCTATAGGCAACGCGATATACCCAGGGAACGCCGACATCCGAGCCATTGTCGACCGCGGTGGCGATGGTGAAGGCCTTGTCTTCTCCGTCTCCACCGACCAGCGTCACCGCGTAGTTATCGTCCAAGTTGGCCGCCCAAGCGACTCCATTCGGCGTGACACCCTGCTTCGGCAGGCTGTCGGCAAGGCTGACGCCATTGACCTTGACTTCCTTCAGCGCGTCGTAGACCTCCTCAGCACTGGTGTGTCCGGCCGCGACCGTGTAGCTGTAGACCACACCATCCACTGCGATCGAGACCACGTCGCCGACGTCATAGCCAGCGGCATTGAAGCTGATCGTGGTTTCCTGATGCCGACCCGAGCGAACACCGTCCGTCGTATCGAGGTCCACGACCGGCGCCTCGTTGACCGCGACCATATTGACGGTGAGCTTCGCCACCTCACTGTTCAACTCGCCGTCGTTGACCGTCACGTCGAAGATACGCGTCGGCTTGGTGAAGTTGTCGGACGTGCTGTTGAACTTCAGGTTGTCGAGCAGATTCTCGTAGCTTGCCTTGAAGGCCGGAGCGGACTCGCCTTCCCCATCAACGCTGGTGAAGGTGACCGTGCGCGTGTCGCCGATCTCGGCATCGTTAATCTCGTAGCTGAACCGGGTGCCGTTGTAGAGCACCTCCCCCTTGGCTGCGGTCCCGGTGATGTCGATGGCGGTGGTACCGAGCAGCAACTGGTCGCCAGCCTCCAGCGTGGTCTTGTCGATGCTGACCTTCAGATTGGCGAGCTTCGCACTGTCGACGTCGCTGATGTTGATGTCACCCGAGGTGAAGGCCACCGCTGCGGTCCGGTTGTCGGTACCATAGATTTCGGTGAAAGTGACCGTCCGGTTGACGATCGGATCGGCCGCCAGACTCGTCGTGGTGACCGTCAAGTTCGGCTGCTCGCTGGGCAGGGAGCCCGTCTGCTTGGTGCTTACGGACCCCGTGGTGTCAGACGACGTCGAGGTCGCCGTGATCGTTGCGTCAAACGTCGTCTGGATGGTGAAGGTATTCCAATAGGAATCGTAGCTTGCCGACACCCCCTGCACCTCGTTCAACGTGGAAACCAGGTTCGACGCGGCGCTGTCGAAATTCCCATTGCTATGCCAATAGCTATCATAGGCGCCGGAGTAGCTGCATGAATACTCTGTGCCATTGATGCTTATGGTGATCTTCGAGGCGCTGCCGCTGGAGAAGCCAGATATCCAGCCGTCAAAATCAACGGTGTAGATCCATGGCACCCCGACATCCGCGCCGTTATCGACCGCGGTCTCGATCGTGAATGCGTTGGCCAGCCCCGGCCTGCTGGTCAGCGTCACCGCGTTGTCGGTCAGGTTATCCGCCCAGGTCACGCCCTTGGCGGCCAACTTGTCGGCCAAGGTCACGCCGCTGACGCTGACTTCCTTCAGTTTGTCATAGACGTCTTCAGCACTGGTATTGCCCTTCGTAACCGTGTAGCTGTACGTCACCCCATCCACCGTGATCGACACCTTGTCGCCCACGTCGTAGCCGGTGGGGTTGAAGGCGATCGTGGTGACTTGCGGCTGTGCAGGCCCACCCAGATAGACTACCGGCGCGTCGTCGACCGGCGCCACCGTCAGCGTCGAGGTGATCGGCAGGGACGTGTCAGCTTCGCCGCAGTACGTTCCACTCTCCTTGACCGTCAGCGTGAATACGCGCTCGCCGGCCGTCGGATTGTCGATGTTGGTGTTCTGGTAGGTGATCCCGTTGATCAGCGTCGCAGCTTCAATCGTGCTCAGCGTGTTGAGGTATCCGGCGCTCAACACGATCGTTGCGGTAGTGCCCGACAACTTGACCGTGTAGCTGTACCCCCGACCACTCGTCTTGGTCGTTCCCGTGCTATCGCTGCCCAGCGTGATCGTCTTGCCGTCGACCACGATCGATTCGTTGGCCCCGTCGACCAGACCGCTGACGGTGAAGGTGATCCCCTCGATCGACTGGCCGGACTCGACCGTCGATACCTTCACACCGCTGAAAACCGCTACTGCCGCACCCTGGACGCTCTGGCTGCTAGTCCCGCCTTCGGTGAAGGTCGGTTTCACCGCCGTCGCCGTCAGCGTCGGCGCGTCGTTGACCGCGTTGACGCTGATCGTACTGGTGACACTCGCAGAGTTGGCAGTCCCGTCATTCACAACCCAGGTAACTGTGCGGTCGCTGGTGCTGGGATTGTCGTTGTTGGTATTCTGGTATTTGACGCTCTCAAGCGCTGATTGATATTGGGCCTTTGTAGCACTACCAGTCAGAGTCAGTACACCGGTGCCGCTGTTCCAACTTCCCGTAATTCCGTCCACATCGGTGAAGGACAACACGTCCTCGCTGCTCAAGTAAGCACCGCTGATCTTCACCGTCGCTGACTCAATATTGGAGTCATCAACATCGGTAAGGGTGAGCGAACTATCGATCGCCTTCGCAGCATCCCCCTCGGTAAAGGAAAGCTTCCAGCCAGCACCACCGAGCACAGGGGCATCGTTGACGGAGTTCACCGTAATGCTGGCTGTGTCAGTGGTACTGGAGTAGGCATAGGTGCCGCCCTTGTTGGCAACACTGACATAAGCTCCTGCCTTGATCTTAGAGTTGGCGTTGCTCTTGTCCCAAGCGCCAAATGTAAGCGTCGCAGTGCCCGACCAGTCGGCATCTGGAACAAAACGGATCGAGTTCGTGCTGTCAAGCAACAAGCCCTTGCCAAGATTGCTGCTGAAATCAAAATCCGTCCACCTCGAACCCGTCTTGAATTGCCAAGTACCGTGGGTATTGTCGACCGCCGTGACATAAATCGCCTCGGGTGCCGTTGACGCATTGAGATCAGTGATCGAGCCATCAACGACCATGGCGCCCACAGTGGTTCCCGTATTGTCGGCACTGGCAATGTCTTCGTTGATCGACGGTAACGTCGGGCTAAACGACGTGTCCAGAACCGGGGCAGAGTTGCTGGCAAGCGTCTCACTATAGCGCTCGAATACCAGCGATCTGGCTTCGATGGCGCCCGTCTGACTTTCCAGCACCCAGTCCCCACCCAGCACCGCCGCTCCGGTGGAATCCGTCGACGCGGCGACGTCGGCCGACGTCAGCTTCGCGATCGACGAAATCAGCGCTTGCCCGTCGGCGCCGGCGGCGACGTCGCAGCCGTAGACGAGGATGTCGGCGTTTTCGCTGAGGTGCGACTGCCAGGCATCGAGGGAGGCCGATTGGGCCTGCAGCGCGGCGGCGTCGTAGGCCTGGCCGCCGAGCAGGAGGGTGCCTTCGCTGCCGTGCGAAACGAGGTGCACGGCGTCCAGATCCTGATGCTGGGCGATGACCTCGGTCATCTGCACCCAGGCGTCGCGGCCGGCGTCGAGGACGACGATCTCGACGCCTTCACGCGTGCCGGCGATCAGCGTGGCCTTGTCGGCGACCGCGCTGTCGATGAAGAGCACTTCCCTGGCGCCGGCAACCGGGCGCACGACGCCGACCTGTTCGGCAAGGCGCTGCGCCTCGATCAGCGCTTCGCTCGGGGTCGTTCCGGGCGCCGGGGCCTTTTCGGGCGCGGAGGCATCCGGCGCCGGTGCCGGCGTCAGCGGCACGTCGGCCAGCGGATTGTCGGTTGGTGCATCGGCGGCGTGCGCCGCATCGGCGACGGCTGCCCCGTCAAACATGAAACGCTGCTCAAGGGCCATCGGGTTGGGGCCGCGGCGCACCAGGCGACGGGCGGCAGGGTGATGGGGCTTGTGGGACTTATTGACGTTTTTCATGTTTCACCTCATGCGGTGTGGGGTGGTGCCGATGCGCAGCTTGGTTGGCAGGAGACTGCCGCTGCTTGTCCGATTGGGCGGTATCAGGGCGGGGTGATCAGGACCTTGCCGCTCATGCCGGCGATCAGTTCCGGAAACTTGCCGTCGATCGCTGCGGCCACCTTGACTGACTGACTGACGGGATCTACCCGGGCGCCGATGCGGATGAACTTCGCCGGGTAGGACTTGCGGGTTTCGTCGATATCGACCTTGAAGCTCTGTCCGGAACGCAGCCAGACCAGCCAGGACGACGGAACGATGAATTCGAGTTCGAGGACGCTGTCGTCGATGATGTCGAGCAGCGCCTGACCGGGCTGCACGTATTGCTGCTCGCGCACCTTCTGCTCGGCGACGCGACCGGCAAACGGCGCGGGGACGTTGCACTTGCCGAGCACTGCGGCATTGGAGGCGACCTCGGCGCGCGCCTTGGCGGCTTCGGCCTCGGACACCTCGAGTTCGACCATGCCGACCGAATTCATCTCGGCGAGACGCTTGTTGGCGTTCCAGGTCTTCTCGGCCGCCACCAGCGCCGCCCTCGCCTTGTTGAGCTGCGCCTGCTGCAACGAGCAGTCGAAGCTGATCAGGGCCTGCCCTGCCTTGAAGCTCCCGCCTTCGGGAACCGGCAGGCGGTTCACCTTGGCGCCGATCTCGGCGGCCAGGGTCGTGTACCGCCGCGGCAGGAGCTGGGCGCGGATCTCGCGCTTGTCGAGTCCGGCACTGGCCGTGCTCGCGCCGGTGACCGGGACGGCAGAAACCGGCGCGACGACGGTCGCGGCGCCGGGCACCTTGACGGGTTCGGCAGCCAGTGCAGGCTGCACGAACACCGTCAGGATCGGAACGAGGGACGCGAGCCCGAAGTGCCGTTGCGACATGTTCAACTTTCCGAATCGGGCGCCGGAGCGGCAAGTCCTTCGACGATCTCCGGCGTGCCTTCTGCGTCCGGCAGCACGACCGCCGGGGCAAGCGCGACCGATTCCTCGACCACCACGTCGAGCGCCGGGGCGGCGGCCGGAGCTTCTTCTACCGCGACGACGGGCGCAGGGGCCGGCGCTTCGACTGCCACCGGCGCGGCGGCTGCCTCGGGAGCCACCTGCGCCGCAGCTTCCTCGACCGCCGGGACGGCGGGGGCAGGAGCTTCTTCGACCGCGACGACAGGGGCGGGCTCGGCTGCCTGCGGCTGCAGGGCCTCCGGCGCCGGAGCTTCGACCGCTGCCGGCGCGGCTGCTGCCTCGGGCGCTGCAGGCGCCGCGGCTGGCTCGACCAGCGCTTCGGCGGGGGCGGGAGCTTCCTCGACCGCGACGACGGGAGCGGGCTCGGCTGCCTGCGGAAGAACTGCCTCCGGCGCGGCGACTGCCTCGGCAACCGCAGGCGCCGCGGCTTCCTCGACGGCGGACGCGGGCGCGACGTTTTCTTCAGCCGTCACGACCGGCGTGGGCACGGCGCTTTCCTGCGGCAGGGCCACCGGCGCCGGCGTCAAGGCTTCCGCGGGAGCCGGATCCGTCTCGCCCGCTGCGACCGGAACGACTTGAACGGCTTCCTCGGCAGCCGGAACCGCTGCTGCCGGCGAGGGGAGACGCGCCTGATCCATCCCGCTCAGGGAATTGGCCACGACCTGCGACAGCGCGGCCAGCGGCATGTCCCGGCTGCCGTCGATCACCGGCTCGAGGCCCAGGGTCGCCTGCAGCTTGCTGGCCGCCGCATGGACCTGGGCGAGCGCCTGATAGCGACGCAGCTGGCTGAGGATGAAGCTGGTCTGGTTGGCGACGCGGTCGAGCTTGGTCTGCGTCTGCGCGCGCTCGCGGTTGGCGATGTGTGCGGAGATCTCGCCGTCCACCCTGGCGATGGCGTCGGCGCGCTCGTACTGGCGGAAGGCGTTGGCGTACTGCAGGCGACCGATATGCACCTGGCTGAGCACCGCCATCTGCGTGGCCATGCGCCGCTGGTCGGCGACGGCGATGCCGGCTTCGGCGAGACGCATCTGGGCCGGTGCGGAGAGGATGCCGAGCAGGTTGAGCGAGATCTGCATCCCCGTCTCCTGCCAGTGCTGGTTGATCAGGTAGCTGTCGTCGCTGACCTTGTTGGCGTAGCTGAAGGAGAGGCCGGGGAAGACACGCAGCAGCGCACGCCGCGTTTCCTGGCTGGCGATGCGGGCGTTGTAGAACGCTTCGCGCAGGTCGGCGTTCTGGGCGAGCGCCTGCTCCTCCATCTGCTCGACCGGGATGTCGAGCCACTTGGCATTGGGCGGGCTGTCGGGCTCGATCACGGTGACGTTCTGCGCGAGCGGCAGGTTGGTCAGCGTCGCGAGTTCGACCCGTGCCGTCGACAGTTCCTGGTCGATCGCTTCGAGGAGGCGCAGGTTTTCCAGCACCTGGCGCTGGTAGCGCAGGGCGTCGAGCGGATTGCGCAGACGCGAGGCGCCGGCCATGCGCGAATCGTTGAGCGCGTCTTCGGCGGCAGCGATCGTCGCGTTCACGTCACCCCTGAGCTTCTGCGCGCTGGCGACGCGCCAGAAGGCGGTGCGCACGTCCTGGATGAGCAGATGCATTGCCTTGCGCCGCCGCTCGGCGGCGACCAGCACGCGGTCGGCGTTCTGCTTGGTCGCGTAGTAGCTCTGGCCGAAGTCGAGCAGGCTCCAGGTGAAGGAGAGATCCTGCGTGTTCACCAGCTTGTCGGAGGATATGTAAGGGTTGCTCTTCGAGGGCTCGCCCGTTATCGAATCGCGGCTGCGACTGATGAGATCCGAGTCGCGCTCGCGATAACCGGCGCTGGCGACGAGCTTGGGCAGCATGTCGTAGCTGCCGACATCGAGTTGCCCCAGGGCGACGGCTTCTTCCATGACCCGGACGCGCCGGTCGAGGTTGTACTTGAGCGCGCGGGCGATCGCTTCTTCAAGCGACAAGGCCCCTTGCAGCGCCTCGACGTCGCGCTGGATCAACTCGCGGTCGGCGGCCTCGAAGGCCTTGATCTCGTCGCTGGTCAGCGGTGCCGGCTTCAGGCCGGCACAGCCCCCGGCAGCGATGAGGGCAAGGCTGGCAATCGACAGGGCCAGCCTGCGCGAATGGCGGTCAGCGGAAGGTGCTTTCGGCGCAGGCGCCGAAAACGTCGATTTCGAGGCAGTCATGGTGGCAGTCCGGTTACGTTGAGCGAGGTTTTATCGATGGCTCACCGCCGGATAAGCAAGCTGAACACCGAAGGCGCCCAGATTGTCACAATCAGACGGTCGCTTTTACAACTCGTAACCCAAGATAGCCACTCAGAAGCGAAAAAAGCTTGCAAATCTTTGCAATCATCCTACGCAGGCAACACCAATCGATGCCATACGATTCAACCGCTTCGATGAATAATTTTTTGGCATATCTTGAGGGGAGCCCCGAAAACCCGGTCGCCGGGCGATGACGTCCCTGCAAGCATCTGATATTTATCGGGCAAGGATTCGGGCCGGCCTGCCCGCGGCAGCTTGCCGCAGCAGGGTTTCTCGCAGGAGCGGCGACAGCCGCACGCGTTTCACGGCGGGGGACGCCCCGCGCCGTCAAGTCAGACGAGCAGACAGGGCGCTGCGAAGGCGTAACCGACCCCCCATTCGGACTTGAGGGGGTCCTCGCCGTCAGCGGCGTCGCGAATCTTCTTGCGCAGACGGCTGATCTTGACCTCGATGCGACGCTCGTCATAGAGCAGGAAATCGTGGCCGAGGGCTTCGATCAGTTGGCGCCGGCTGGCGGCCTTGCCTCTGCAGCGGACCATGGTTGCGATGAGTTCCTGCTCGGTCTCGGTCAGCACCACTTCCTTGCCGGCGGGGGAAAGCAGTACGCGTTCCTGTCGCCTGAGTTGCCAGACGGACTTCCCGCTGCTCGGTGGCGCATGCAGCCGCCGGTATACCCGGTCGAGAACCGCCAGCAGAACGCGATTATTCACCGGCTTGACCAGATAGTTGTCGGCGCCGCCTTCGATGCCGAGAACCTGGTCCTCGTCGCTGCCGCGCGCGGTGAGCATCACGATGCCGAGTCCGGGCGTGCCGGACAGGCGCCGCGCGATCGAGAAGCCATCCTCGCCGGGCAGGCCGACATCGAGGAGGATCACGTCGGGACGATCCTCGGCGATGCGGGCATCGAGTTCGGCGGCCGAGCTCGCGCCGACGGCTTCGTGCCCGTTCTTGTGCAACAGGAACAGGAACTCCTGCTGCAGATCGAGATTGTCTTCGACGACGATGATTTTCATGCCCGGTCCGCTGCGCGTTGAACCTGGAAAAAGGAATTGGCCACGAAATGCACGAAAAAGACGAAATCATCGATCGGGTCAGACGCCGAGCGGATATGAGGTGCTGGCTTAGCCCCTGAACGACGGCAACCCTATGTTTTCTTTCGTGGCTGAAGAGAGCTTTTCACTTCGAACGGACATTTCAGCGGAGCGCGCCGGGTCAGTCAAGAGCGAAGCCCATGTCCGGCACGATTTGGCGGCTGTACCTGCCCGCAATCGATCACCTCCGGGTGACTTCGGTCACTGGCACGTCGGCTGCGGCGGACCCATCCGGGACACTCAAGTACGGCAACCAGATGCTGAAGCAGTTCCCCTGCACGCCTGTCTGCTTGAGGCTGAGCGTTCCGCCCTGCATCTGGATCATGCGCCGCGCCAGGGTCAGCCCCATGCCGGAGCCGGTGCGGCCGGCCGCATTGCGACCCCGAAAGTGTGCCGCGAAGACCTGCCCGGCTTCGTCCGCCGGAATCGTCGGGCCGGAGTCGATCACCTCGAGTCGAATGCCGTCGCTGCTGCGTCTGCCGGCGCGTTCGCCACGCAGGCAAATCAGGCTGTCCGGGGGACTGTATTTCACCGCGTTGTCGGCCAGGCTGAGCAGGACCAGTCGGGTCAGGTCGGGATCACACACGAATACAGCGGGAAGATCTTCGGCATCGACGCGGAAGACGTGCTGCTCGCTCAACATCTGTGCCGACCTGGCGGCCTCCCGCAGGAGTGCAGCCAGATCGCAGGGCTGGCGCTGGGCGCCACGACCGAGCAGGCTGAAGCGCTTGTCGTCGAGATGGTCTTCCAGCGTGTCGGCCAGGCGCCGGGTGGCGCGCAGGATCTTTTCGTAGCGGGCCCGGGTGACGGCATCGAAGCGTGACTCCCCCGACTCGGCATCGGTTTCGGCCTCCTGCAGGAGGTTCTGCGCGGTGGTGTCGATGATGGTCAGCGGCGTACGCAATTCATGCGACACCGTGGCGAGGAATTCCCTCTGCTCGGCCTGCGCGCGCCGTTCGCTGTCGAGCGAAGCACTCAACTGCTTCATCGACTCGTGCAGTTCACGTGTGCGGCTACTCACCCGCTGTTCCAGTTCCTGCGCGGCCAGACGCGAGGCCTCGAGCGCCTGCAACTGCGCAGCCTCCTTCTCCCGGCGCATGGCCTGATAACTCGCGCTGACTGCCAGATTCGCCAGCAACAGATACGAAAACGTCCCCAGGTAATAGGCGTTATCGACCAGTTCGTTGGCGTCGATCAGACCGCTGTTGCGCGCCAGGCGAGCAAATGCGCCAAGCACGAAAGGCAGCAGTGCCAGCAACAGAACTCTGGCGCGCCGGTTGCCCTGCTGCGCGAGCCTGAGCGCAATCAACAAGATCGTCGCCGTGGTCAGGCTCTGCCAGAGGATGTAGGCCGGGCGTGCCCAGGTCTGCTCGGTGGCAAGGAACAGCCAGAAGGCAAGCAAGGCCACCCCCCAGGTGGCGGCGACGAATGCAGTGACCCAGCGCGGCCGCGGCGGGTGCAACAGGCCGACGTACGAGGCGATGAAAAGCACGCCGATGGGGGTGTTCAGGACCCAACTGCCGGCCACCAAGGCTTCGTTGAGGGCGGGCATTCCCGACAGCAGGTACTGCGACAAGAAGCCCTCGGCAGCGAGGGCCGTCAGAAAGAAATCCAGGGTGAACAGGCTCAGGATGCCGTACGACCACTCGCGCGTGACCAGGAAGAGCCACAGACTGCTGAGGAAGAGCAGCAGGTGGATGGCCAGGAAACACCCCAGGAGCAGTTGTTCGCGCGCGAGCTCCTCCACGAAGGTCTCCGGGGACCACAGCAGCAGCTGAAAGCTGAGCGAATTGACCCCCTTGATCCGGACGTAGAAGGTGAGCGGAGTATCAGCGGGCAAGTCGAGCTTGAAGAGCGGCGAGCGGAAATCCACATCCCGCCGCTCCCGGGGATGGGCGTCGCCCGCCACGCGCGTGTCGATGCTGCCGTCGGCACGCGGCAGATAAAGGATGGCTTCATCGAGCGTCGGCGCATGCAGTTCGAGCCACCACTCGGGTTCGGCAGTCGCCGGTCGCGTCACGGTGATGCGCAGCCATGCCGCGCCCCTGATGTAGCCAAGCGCCGGCGGCGCCAACTGCGGCGCGAAACGGGCGGCGACTTCCGGTTGGGCGAGATCGGCGACGGTCAGCGCTTCGTCCGGGTCGAGCAGCAGGGCCCAGTGTTCCCCGAGCGACACCTTGCCGCTATCGGGCAGGATCTGCTGCGCCATCGACGCGGTGCTGAGCAGACAGGCCAGCAGCAGGATCATCGAGCAAAGGAAGCTGCGCATGATCGGCGTCCCGCTCAGACCCGGAGCGCGATCAGCGGCACGCGCATCTCGGCAGCGGACAGGCCGCCATGCACGCCGATCATGTCGAAGCGCTTCTCGCCGGGAAGCCAATCGACGATCGTCCAGTCGTCCTTCATCACCAGCACGAAGTCGCCGATGCGCGCGTGCAGGCGCGGGTTCGCCTCGCCCTGGCCGTACCAGCCGGCGGCGACCAACTCCTGGCTCGGCAGCAGGTCGAGCGCGTGGCCGAAACGCTCGCGCAACAGCTGCGCAAAGACGGCACGGTTCGGCTCGGCGACATAGGCGTAGGCGACGCGGCGTTCGCCGCAGAGCGGCCGTTCGAGCAGGCCGACGATGTCGGGGTGTTCGTCGAGCGCGATCAGGTGCTCCCTCGGCGCGTCGATGAAACCGTGGTCGGCGCTGGCGACGATCCAGGCGTCGCTGCCTTGCACCGCAGCGAGAAAGGCGCCGAAGGCGGCGTCGAAATCGGCAAGGATCCGCCGCGCGGCCTCGCTGCTGCGGCCCGAGCGATGGGCGACGGTGTCGTAGTCGCCCCAGTAGGCGTAGAAATAGCGCCGAGGACCGGGCGCGCGCAGGCGCTCGGCGAGTCCGGCGAACATCGCCCAGGGCGTCGCGTAGGCGAGGTTTTCGGCGCCCTGCGTATGCCAGGCGTTGAACGGGCTGCCGGCAATCGCGCGCGGCGAGAAGACGACGCTCGGCCGCGACAGTCGCGAGAAGAACGAGGGATGGTCGAACAGCCGCTGCGGCAGTTCGGCGGCCGGGAACTTCGGCGGCTCGCAGCGCGGCGCCAGAGGCAGGATCGCCAGCGTCTGGCCGATCTCTTCCAGATGCATGCGCCAGCCGGTGAGCGCCGACTGCTGCGGCGCCAGCCCGCTCATGAAGGCGCCGACGGCGCTGGCGGTGGTCGATGGAAAGACCGAACTGAGTTCGCCGACGACATGGCGCGCAAGATTCGGAAACTCGGCAGCAGACGAGCGCAGCAGCTCGGCGCCGAGGCCGTCGATGACGACGAGGACGATCGAGCGCGCTTCGGCCAGCTGCGCCGCCGGCAGCGCGCGGCATTGCGCATGGACGGGCAGCGCAGGCGTCGCGCCGCAGGCGACGCCGATGCTCTGCATCAGGTTGACGATGCCGCCACCTGAATAGTCCGGAAGGATCTGGCCATTCATGGCGCAAGCTTACTCGAACGCGTCGCGAAAGGGATGAACGCGGAGCGAGATTACCCGGGTGCCCATCTGTCAGCGTGAGGTGGGCTGTCACGGATTCGGGCCTCACGGCCCTCCCACGGCAGGACGCTGCCGTGAGCGGACGTCGCGATCGGCAACCCGTCATCGCGAGCCCGAAGGGTGTGGCGATCCAGTACGCAGGTCTCGCATCGCGAAGGGCGCAGAGACAGAAGAACGAACTGGATTGCCACGGCGCTACGCGCCTCGCAATGACGGCGTCGAAGCGTCCCCCATTCGGGCCGCATCGGCCCTCCCACGGCAGGACGCTGCCGTGAGCGGACGTCGCGATCGGCAACCCGTCATCGCGAGCCCGAAGGGCGTGGCGATCCAGTGCGTAGGTCTCGCATCGTGAAGGGCGCAGAGATGGAGGTACGAACTGGATTGCCACGGCGCTACGCGCCTCGCAATGACGGCATCGAAGCGTCCCCTGTTCGGGCCTCATCGGCCGTCCCACGGCAGGCCGCTGCCGTGAGCGGACGTCGCGATCGGCAACCCGTCATCGCGAGCCCGAAGGGCGTGGCGATCCAGTGCGTAGGTCTCGCATCGTGAAGGGCGCAGAGATGGAGGTACGAACTGGATTGCCGCGGCGCTACGCGCCTCGCAATGACGGCGGAGCCAGGAGTGCATGGAGAGGGGCTGAGAGCGTGATCGTCATCGCGAGCCCGAAGGGCGTGGCGATCCAGTGCGTAGGTCTCGCATCGCGAAGGGCGCAGAGATGGAGGTACGAACTGGATTGCCGCGGCGCTACGCGCCTCGCAATGACGGCCTCGCAGTGACGGCATCGAAGCGCCCCCTATTCGGGCCTCACGGCCCTCCCACGACAGTCCAATGCCGCAGAGCGTTTTCGTGGGAGGGGCGTAAGCCGCGAATGGGCGCAATTACCGGAACGGCATGCTCAATTCTTCCGCTTCAAGTGTACCGTCCCCGTAATGGAAAAGGGCGGCAAGGAAGATCCTTGCCGCCCGCGTAACTTCCGGAGGAGCGAGCCCCTCCGGTGCACCTCAGCTCAAGCTCAGGCCTTCTTCTGCTTGTCGAGGCGGAACTTGGCGAAGGAGCCCGGCGCGTCTTCGAGCACCGGCCAGCCGTTGGCACCGGGGACGCGCGCCTCGACCTTCTCGTCGCCCTTGGGCAGCGCGGTCACCCATTGCTGCCAGTCGGTCCACCACGAGCCGGGGTTCTGCGTCGCACCGGCGAGGAAGTCGTCGGCCTGCTCGGGCAGTTCGTCGTTGGTCCAGTAGCCGTACTTGTTGGCCGCCGGCGGGTTGACGATGCCGGCGATGTGGCCGGAACCGCCGAGGACGAACTTGACCGGGCCGGACGGCAGGTGCGCGCCCATGTAGGTCGACTTCCACGGAGCGATGTGGTCCTCGATCGCCGAGATGAAGTAGCAGGGCGTCTTCACCTTCGTGATGTCGATCTTGACCCCGGCCAGTTCGAGCGCACCCGGCTCGCGCAGCTTGTTGTTCAGGTACATGTTGCGCAGGTAGTAGCTGTGCATCGCGTACGGCATGCGCGTCGAGTCGGAGTTCCAGTAGAGCAGGTCGAACGGGAACGGATCCTTGCCGAGCAGGTAGTTGTTCACGACGAAGGACCAGATCAGGTCGTTGGCGCGCAGCATGTTGAAGGTGCCGGCCATTTCCGAGCCTTCGAGGTAGCCGCGGTCGGCCATCTTCTTCTCCAGCCCGGAGACCGACTGCTCGTCGAGGAAGATGCCGAGTTCACCCGGATCGGAAAAGTCGAGCATGGTCGTGAAGAAGGTCGCCGACGCGATGCGCTTGTCGCGCTTGGCCGCGAGCCAGGCCAGCGTCGTCATCAGCAGCGTGCCGCCGAGGCAGTAGCCGGCGGTATTGACTTCCTTGCTGCCGGTGATCGCGCAAACCTGGTCGAGCGCGGCCAGCGTGCCTTCGGTCAGGTAGTTCTCGAAGCTCTTGTCGGCGAGCTTCTCGTCCGGGTTGACCCAGGACATGACGAACACCGTGTGCCCCTGGTCGGTCGCCCACTTGATGTACGAGTTCTTCTCGCGCAGGTCGAGGATGTAGTACTTGTTGATCCAGGGCGGAACGATCAGCAGCGGACGCTTGAACTGGTCCGGGGTGCTCGGGTTGTACTGCAGCAGCTGGATCAGATCGTTCTGGAAGACGACCTTGCCCGGCGTCGTCGCGACGTTCTTGCCGAGTTCGAAGGCTTCGGTGTCAGTCATGCGGATGCGCAGCTGACCGTCGCCGGCTTCGAAGTCGTGCAGCAGGTTCTTGAAGCCCTTCAGCAGGTTCTGGCCGTTGCTCTTGACCGTTTCGCGGAACACTTCCGGGTTGGTCAGCGCGAAGTTGGACGGCGACAGCGCGTCGATGTACTGGCGGGTGAAGAAGTTGATCTTGTCCTGCGTGTGCGCGTCGATCCCTTCGACCGAGCTGACCGTATCGTGCAGGTGGCGCGCGGTGATCAGGTACGACTGCTTCATGAAGTCGAACAGGAAGTGCTGCTCCCAGTCCTCGTCCTTGAAGCGCTTGTCGCCCTTGGCGGGCGCGGCGACCGGATTGGCGAGCGGGACCCCCATCATCTTCATCGTCGTGTGCTGCCACAGCGAGAAGTAGTCCCACATCATGTTCATCTGCGTCTGCGCAAGCTTGACCGGGTTGGCCAGCAGGCGCGAGGACAGGTCCATGAACGCCTTGGCCACGCCGAGTTCATCGGTGGGCATGGCGATGCCCTGCTTGGCAGTCTTCTCGAGATGCTGGGTCAGGATGCGCGAGGCACGCTGCGCCACATCGGCGTAGGCTTGTGCAATCTCGGCGGGATTGGGCATTTGTTTCTCTTCAGCGGGGGTGACAGTCTTCGTCATGCATGACTCCTGGTGCGTTAGTTAAGCGGCCTTGCCGGCGGCGCCATCAGCTTGCGCCCCGGTGATGAAATTTTGACTACGGATGCTGCATTCAAACCCGAACAAAACGAGTGACGCCGTCGCTCCCGGCCTGGCGACGCAGGCGACCGGAACGCTCGAGCCGGTTGAGATGGGCGATCGCTTCGCCCATCGCGAACATCGTCTGGTGCGGGTCGAGCTCGCGCTCGAACAGCGTCGGCAGGAGATCGGCTGCCGACCTGGGCTGCGTGCACGCCGATTCGAGCAAGGCAAGGCGCTCCGCATGATGCGCATGCTGCGCGTCGACACGCGCATGCAGGCCGTGAAAGGGGAGTCCATGCGAGGGAAGAACCAGCGTCTCTTCGGGCAGATCGCGCAGGCGGTCGAGCGAGCCGAGGTAGTCGGCGAGCGAGTCGGCATGCGGCGTCACTGCATAGACGCTGATGTTAGTCGAGATTCTTGGCAACAAGATGTCACCCGAAATCAGAAGCTGTGTTGCAGCGCAGTATAACGCGACATGCTCCGGCGAGTGCCCGAAACCGATGCGAACCTCCCAGCAATGATCACCGATCACCAGGGAATCGCCGGCGAACAGACGACGGAAACTCGTCGGCAAGCTCGGCACGCCGCGGTTGTAGTTGCCGCTGGCAGCCTCGATCGCGGCACAGCGATCCCGGGAAAGTCCATGAGCGCGAAACTGTGCCAGCATCGGCTGGGTGCCGTGGCCACCGATCTCGTTCCAGACGGCGTGGGCGGTGAGATATTCGCCGAGTGTCATCTGCACCGGCCCGCCGGTGCGCGCACTCAGCCAGTCGGCGAGACCGATGTGGTCCGGGTGGAAGTGGGTGACGATGATGCGGGTGATGCGCCCGCCACGCGGTGTCGCGGCGAGGTCGGCGAGGATCTTCTCCCAGCACTCACGTACCACCGGCAGCGCGAAGCCGGTATCGACGATCGCCCAGCCGGCACCGACTTCGTCCTGGTCCTCGAGCAGCCACAGGTTGATGTGATCGAGGGCGAAAGGCAGCGGCATGCGCAGCCAGCGCACGCCGGGCGCAACTTCGAGCATCTCCCCGGGTGCCGGCGACCGCGCATGCGGATAGCGGGGCAAGCGATCGACGTTCGCAGAAGCAGCTGGAACGTCCGGGGCTGGATACGACATCGAAAAACTCTCCCGCTGGAATCAAGTTGCCTTTGACACAGGAAAAGGCCGCAGGTTCCATCGCCTGGACAAGTGCCGTCGACATGACGAAGCTCGGCACCGCCGGCAGGCATGCGCGCCCCGTCAGCCAAATCTTGGAACTATACCACAGGTCTCTCGAATGGCATCGGCGCGGTGCGGGCTGTCGATCGGCCTGGCGCAGGTCGATCGGCTTAACATGAAACTGCGAAGGGACGAAAGACGCTGCCCGGAGCTGCAACCCGTCATCGCGAGCCCGCAGGGCGTGGCGATCCAGTGCGTAGGGCTGATATCGGCGCGCGCGTGGCTAGCCGGCAAGAGCGAGGAGACGGAAGAACGAACTGGATTGCCACGGCGCTCCGCGCCTCGCAATGACGGCGTCGTTGCGACACGGAGGGAGGCGCCTCGCACTGACCGGAGGGCGACGCGTCATCGCGAGCCCGCAGGGCGTGGCGATCCAGTGGGTGGGGCTGATATGGCCTCGCGCGTCGATAGCCGACAAGAGCGAGGAAACGGAAGAACGAACTGGATTGCCACGGCGCTCCGCGCCTCGCAATGACGAAGTCGTTGCGCCACGGAGGGAGGCGCCTCGCAATGACGTAGATAAAGCCGGGGAAAGCATGCAGCGGGACACTATGGAACATAGTGTCCCAAGAAAGCACAAAGCCCCGACCAGGAACCTGGACGGGGCTTTGTGGAATGGGGAGCCTGGCGGTGACCTACTTTCGCACACGGATGTGCACTATCATCGGCGCAACTTCGTTTCACGGTCCTGTTCGGGATGGGAAGGGGTGGGTCCGAAGCGCTATGGCCGCCAAGCAAAACTTGCGGCTAGTCGAGGGTTCGACTAGGCGTTGATGGAGGAAGGTTGTCGTTGTGATTGTGTTGAGTTGTATTCTTGTGGCATGCACAAGGTTATAGGATCAAGCCTCACGGGCAATTAGTACAGGTTAGCTTAACGCATTACTGCGCTTCCACACCCTGCCTATCAACGTGGTGGTCTTCCACGACCCTTGAGGGGGATCGAGTCCCCAGGGAAGTCTTATCTTAAGGCGAGTTTCACGCTTAGATGCTTTCAGCGTTTATCTCTTCCGAACTTAGCTACCCGGCGATACGACTGGCGTCATAACCGGTACACCAGAGGTTCGTCCACTCCGGTCCTCTCGTACTAGGAGCAGGTCCCTTCAAACTTCCAGCGCCCACGGCAGATAGGGACCAAACTGTCTCACGACGTTTTAAACCCAGCTCGCGTACCACTTTAAATGGCGAACAGCCATACCCTTGGGACCGGCTACAGCCCCAGGATGTGATGAGCCGACATCGAGGTGCCAAACACCGCCGTCGATATGAACTCTTGGGCGGTATCAGCCTGTTATCCCCAGAGTACCTTTTATCCGTTGAGCGATGGCCCTTCCATACAGAACCACCGGATCACTATGACCTACTTTCGTACCTGCTCGACTTGTGGGTCTCGCAGTCAAGCACGCTTATGCCATTGCACTATTAGCACGATGTCCGACCGTACCTAGCGTACCTTCGTACTCCTCCGTTACCTTTTGGGAGGAGACCGCCCCAGTCAAACTGCCTGCCATGCACGGTCCCAGACCCGGATTCACGGGCCATGGTTAGAACCTCAAACAAACCAGGGTGGTATTTCAAGGTCGGCTCCACCGAGACTAGCGTCCCGGTTTCTCAGCCTCCCACCTATCCTACACAGATCGGTTCAAAGTCCAATGCAAAGCTACAGTAAAGGTTCATGGGGTCTTTCCGTCTTGCCGCGGGGAGATTGCATCTTCACAAACATTTCAACTTCGCTGAGTCTCAGGAGGAGACAGTGTGGCCATCGTTACGCCATTCGTGCAGGTCGGAACTTACCCGACAAGGAATTTCGCTACCTTAGGACCGTTATAGTTACGGCCGCCGTTTACCGGGGCTTCGATCAAGAGCTTGCACCCCATCACTTAACCTTCCGGCACCGGGCAGGCGTCACACCCTATACGTCCACTTTCGTGTTTGCAGAGTGCTGTGTTTTTATTAAACAGTCGCAGCCACCATTTCACTGCAACCCCTTCGGCCTTCGTCCGCGAGGGACTACAACCTACCAGGGCGCACCTTATCCCGAAGTTACGGTGCTAATTTGCCGAGTTCCTTCTCCTGAGTTCTCTCAAGCGCCTTAGAATTCTCATCCTGCCCACCTGTGTCGGTTTGCGGTACGGTCTCTCTGTAACTGAAGCTTAGAGGCTTTTCTTGGAAGCATGGTATCAATCACTTCGCGATAAAATCGCTCGTTATCACGCCTCAGCTCAGCTCCCCGGATTTGCCTAGGGAGCACGCCTACACGCTTGAACCGGGACGTCCAACACCCGGCTGACCTAACCTTCTCCGTCCCCCCATCGCATTACAAAGAGGTACAGGAATATTAACCTGTTTCCCATCGACTACGCTTTTCAGCCTCGCCTTAGGGGCCGACTCACCCTGCGCCGATGAACGTTGCGCAGGAAACCTTGGGCTTTCGGCGAGGGAGCTTTTCACTCCCTTTATCGCTACTCATGTCAGCATTCGCACTTCTGATACCTCCAGCATCCCTCACGAGACACCTTCGCAGGCCTACAGAACGCTCTCCTACCATATGCGTGCTCCTTTAATAACACTCGACTTTGTAAACGCTTTGTCGTCTCGCTTCGCTCGACGACAAGCGACTTTCCTCGAATGCCCTTAAAGGAGCACGCATATCCGCGATTTCGGTGCATAGTTTGAGCCCCGTTACATCTTCCGCGCAGGACGACTCGACCAGTGAGCTATTACGCTTTCTTTAAAGGATGGCTGCTTCTAAGCCAACCTCCTGGCTGTCTGAGCCTTCCCACCTCGTTTCCCACTTAACTATGTCTTGGGGACCTTAATCGGCGGTCTGGGTTGTTTCCCTCTTGACACCGGACGTTAGCACCCGATGTCTGTCTCCCAAGCTCGCACTCAACGGTATTCGGAGTTTGCAATGGTTTGGTAAGTCGCGATGACCCCCTAGCCATAACAGTGCTCTACCCCCGTCGGTGATACTTGAGGCACTACCTAAATAGTTTTCGGAGAGAACCAGCTATTTCCAAGTTTGTTTAGCCTTTCACCCCTATCCACAGCTCATCCCCTAATTTTTCAACATTAGTGGGTTCGGACCTCCAGTGCGTGTTACCGCACCTTCATCCTGGCCATGGATAGATCACTTGGTTTCGGGTCTACGCCTTGCTACTCTTCGCCCTTATCAGACTCGGTTTCCCTACGCCTCCCCTATTCGGTTAAGCTCGCAACAAAACGTAAGTCGCTGACCCATTATACAAAAGGTACGCAGTCACCCCTGCACAAAGAACCCTCCGGGTTCTTTGCCTGCACTTCCCTATTTCATACAGTATTCTTTTGACTCGGCTTCGCCTCGTCGAAAGAACCCTGAAGATGCTTTGTGCAGGGGCTCCCACTGTTTGTATGCATGCGGTTTCAGGATCTATTTCACTCCCCTCCCGGGGTTCTTTTCGCCTTTCCCTCACGGTACTGGTTCACTATCGGTCGATTACGAGTATTTAGCCTTGGAGGATGGTCCCCCCATGTTCAGACAGGGTTTCACGTGCCCCGCCCTACTTGTCGCAAGCTCAGTACCATCAGTTCGTTTTCGCGTACGGGGCTATCACCCACTACGGCGCCACTTTCCAGAGGCTTCCGCTAACGATCTGACTATCACTTGCAGGCTGGTCCCATTTCGCTCGCCACTACTTTGGGAATCTCGGTTGATTTCTTTTCCTCCGGCTACTTAGATGTTTCAGTTCGCCGGGTTCGCTTCCTCATCCCTATTTTATTCAGGATGGGATACTCCTTGCGGAGTGGGTTTCCCCATTCGGACATCTCTGGATCAAAGCTTCATTGCCAGCTCCCCAGAGCTTTTCGCAGGCTTGCACGTCCTTCTTCGCCTGTAATCGCCAAGGCATCCACCACATGCACTTATTCGCTTGATCCTATAACCTTGTGCTCTCTTT
>NZ_NHRX01000012.1:0-22500 GCF_016653115.1 Rhodocyclus purpureus | reverse complement strand
TCAACAACTTTTAAAACCGTTTGCAAACTTGATCACTTCTTGCCGCTTCGCCGCAAAAATCGCGCACTTATTGCTAAGTTTTTGATTTTTATGACGTTTTTCGCTAGCGCTGCTGCGAAAGATGCGAATTATACAGCCACCGAAAACCGCGTCAAGCACTTTCTGCCAGATTCTGCAAAAACGCGGCCTCCGGCTTCCTGGAGGGGCTGCACCGCCCTCAGCGGGCGATGCGCACGCGGGCGAAACGCCGCTTGCCGACCTGGAGGACGAACGGACCCTCGCCTTCGAGAACGAGCCCGCGATCGCTGAGCTTTTCGCCATCGATGCGGACGCCGCCCTGGTCGATCATGCGCAGCGCCTCCGAGGTGCTGGCACTGAGCCCCGCCTGCTTCAAGACCTGCGCGATCGTCCACGGCCCCTCACCCGCGAGCGACACTTCCTCGATGTCGTCGGGGATTGCACCATGCCGGAAGCGCGCCTCGAAATCGGCGAGCGCGTCGGCAGCAGCCTGCTGGCCGTGGAAGCGGGCGACGATTTCCTGGGCAAAGGCAACCTTGGCATCGCGCGGGTTGCGCCCTTCCGCAACCTCCTGACGCAGGCGTGCAATCTCGGCGTCGCTGCGGAACGAGAGCAACTCGTAGTAGCGCCACATCAGGTCGTCCGACACCGACATCAGCTTGCCGAAGATCTCGCGCGGCGGCTCGTTGATACCGACATAGTTGCCGAGCGACTTCGACATCTTGTTCACGCCGTCGAGACCGACCAGGAGCGGCATCATCAGCACGCACTGGGGCGCCTGACCATAGTGCTTCTGCAGTTCGCGACCGACCAGCAGGTTGAACTTCTGGTCGGTGCCGCCGAGCTCGATGTCGGCACGCATCGCCACCGAGTCATAACCCTGGCACAGCGGGTAGAGGAACTCGTGGATCGCGATCGACTGGCCGTTGGCGTAGCGCTTGGCGAAGTCGTCACGCTCGAGCATGCGCGCGACGGTATGCGTCGCCGCGAGGCGCAGCATCCCTGCCGCACCGAGCGGATCCATCCAGGTCGAGTTGAAGCAGATCTCGGTCTTCTCGGGATCGAGAATCTTGAACACCTGCTCCTGGTAGGTGCGCGCGTTCTCCAGGATCTGCTCGCGCGTCAGCGGGGGGCGCGTCGTGTTCTTGCCGCTCGGGTCGCCGATCATGCCGGTGAAGTCGCCGATCAGGAACATGATGTGGTGCCCGAGTTCCTGGAAATGGCGCATCTTGTTGATCAGGACGGTGTGCCCCAGGTGCAGGTCCGGCGCGGTCGGGTCGAAGCCCGTCTTGACACGCAGCGGGCGCCCGCTCTTCAGCTTCTCGACCAGTTCGGCTTCGACCAGCAGTTCTTCGCAGCCGCGCTTGATCAGGCTCAGACTATTCTCGACATCGATCATAAAAAAGACCTCTTCAACGCCCAGGCGGTAAATGGCGAGGGCTGCCGGCCGCGCAGGGACACCCCTCCCGCGGCAGACCATGAAAACGCGAGCGCGATCGCAGCCGCGATCGTCGCCAAAAGGCGTTGATTCTAGCGCATTCCGCCACCGTCATCGAGCGGGGCGACGGATTCATCCCGGCCGCGCCGTTCGCACTGACCGGCGAACGGCGACAAAAAAGGCGGCCGAAGCCGCCTTTTTTGCATCCCGGGAACGGGATGGTGAAAGCCTCAGACCGAGAAAGACGAGCCGCAGCCGCAGGTCGAGGTCGCGTTCGGGTTGCGGATCACGAACTGGGAGCCTTCGAGCCCCTCCGAGTAGTCGATCTCAGCGCCGACCAGATACTGGTAGCTCATCGGATCCACCAGCAGGGTGACGCCATTCTTCTCCATCGCGGTGTCGTCTTCGTTGGCGACCTCCTCGAAGGTGAAGCCGTACTGGAAGCCCGAGCAACCACCGCCGGAAACGAAAACGCGGAGCTTGAGATCGGGATTTCCTTCCTCTTCGATCAGTTCGCGGACCTTGTTGGCGGCGCTATCGGTAAAGATGAAGGGCGAAGGAAGTTCGGTTGCTACACTCATCGATTGACTCCTGATGGGCCTGGCTGACCAGGCATGGGTGGATTTTCAGTTACTGCTCGCCAGCTTGAGCTCGACGGATCTCGATCGCGCCCGGTGCACGAGACGCCCTTGCACCACTGCGCCGAGTTGCATCTCCAGCCGGTGATACTCGACGTCGGCTGTGACCCTCGCGCCGGGATGAAGTTCCAGCGACTCTGCGGCGCAGACTGAACCGATCACGGTGCCGTTAATGATCACGTGGCAGGCGGAGACGCGACCTTCGATGCGGGCATTCTCGCTGATCACCAGGGTGCCGCCATGCTCGCCTTCGGCGCGCACGTCGCCGCGAATCTGGCCATCGACGCGCAAGCCGCCCGAGAAGGCGATGTTCCCCTCGACGCGCGTATCGGCGCCGATCAAGCTGTTGATCCTGTTATGCGGTTGGCTACCGCTCTTCTTTCTGCCAAACATGCGTCGTCTCCCGCTAGAGCTTGGCCGACTGCCTGGCGCGCACTTCGCCGCCTTCGACGAGGCGCGCCTCGACGGCCGTGACTGCAGTTCCCGCCGGCATCGCAAACTCGCCCTCGAGCCGCTGAAAACGCCTGAAAACGACGCGAAACCTGTCATCGGGCTGAGCCCCGTCGGCGGGGAGCAGGATCATAGCATCTCCGTCTGCGCGTCGCACGGCCACCCGGAACTGCAGGCTGCCACGAAACTCCTTGTCGGCCTTGCGCTGGTCATTCACCAGCAGCATGCGGTAGTGATAGCGATCGCTCGTGCCATCGCGGACGACGCGCAGCCGATGGATGCGCGGTCCCGTGTCCGGCGCCGCCTCCGAGGCCGGAATCAAGCCTTCGAAAAACGCCAGGTCGTCCCGCAAGCCGTCGTTCTCCGCTTCGAGCGCCCTTACCTGCCCGGCCAGTTGCTGCTGCGCGACGCGCTCGATCTGCAGACTGCTCTCGCTGGCTGCCGAGAGCGCACGCAGACGCACGATTTCCTCGTCCAGCACGGCAACTCGCCGCTCGAGCTCCGCCACCTCGCTGGCGACGCTCAGACGGAAGTTGCCGGCCCCGCGTCGCCCGAACTCGTAGGCGGCGAGCGCGACAGCGAGGGGGAACGCAAGTGCTGCCGCCAGCGCCAGCAAGCGCCAGTGCCACGCGAGTTGCGCGCGGACCGCAAGCTGCGGGGCGTTGATGCCGAAGCGCTGGCGGACGCGGCGCAGCCTCAGGGCAGCACGGGCAGCTGGCATAGCCCTTCGGTTTCGGGGAAGCCGAACATGATGTTCATGTTCTGCACCGCCTGTCCGGCTGCCCCCTTGACCAGGTTGTCGATGACCGACAGCACCACCAGCGTGTCGCCGCCTTGCGGGCGGTGCACGGCGATCCGGCAGACGTTGGCCGCGCGCACCGAGCGCGTCTCCGGATGCGAACCGGCCGGCAGCACATCGACGAAGGGCTCGCCGGCATAGCGCGCTTCGAACAAGGCCTGGAAGTCCGCTTCCTGGTCGACGCGCGCGTAGAGCGTCGCGTGGATGCCGCGGATCAGCGGCGTCAGGTGCGGAACGAAGGTCAGCCCGACCGGCTGCTGCGCCATGCGTCCGAGCCCCTGGCGAATTTCCGGAAGGTGGCGGTGGCCGGGGACACCGTAGGCCTTGAAATTGTCGGACGCCTCGGCAAACAGGCTCGACACTTCCGCCTTGCGCCCGGCGCCGGAAACGCCCGACTTGGCGTCGGCGACGAGATGAGCGAGGTCGATCACCCCCGACTCGACCAGCGGCGCAAAACCGAGTTGCACCGCAGTCGGGTAACAGCCGGGGTTGGCCACCAGGCGGGCGCCAGCGATCGCGGCCCGATTGACTTCGGGCAAGCCATAGACCGCGCGCGCCACCCATTCGGGAGAAGCGTGGCGCATTCCATACCACTTTTCCCACTCGGCGATATCGGTGATCCGGTAGTCGGCAGCGAGGTCGATGACGCGCACGCCGGCATCGAGCAGCGCCGGCGCCTGCTGCATGGCGACGCCGTTCGGCGTGGCGAAGAAGACGACGTCACACGCGTCGAGGCGGGCACTGGCCGGATCGGAAAAACAGAGGTCGACGCGACGGCGCAGGTTCGGGTACATGTCGGCGACGCGCGTACCGGCCTCGGCACGCGAAGTGATCGCGACCAGTTCCACCTGCGGATGTTGCGCCAGCAAGCGCAGCAGTTCGACCCCCGTGTAGCCCGTACCGCCAACGACTCCAGCCTTGATCATGGTGTTCTCCTAAGGAAAGGCGACATCTTAAAGCGCCCTCCGGAAAGAAAAAAGCCGCCCGGAGGCGGCTTTTTTCGACATCGAAAAGTCTTAACGCTTCGAGAACTGCTTGCGGCGGCGTGCCTTGTGCAGACCGACCTTCTTGCGCTCGACTTCGCGCGCATCGCGCGTGACGAATCCGGCGCGGGACAGCGCGGGCTTCAGCGCTGCGTCGTATTCGATCAGCGCGCGCGTGATGCCGTGACGGACGGCGCCGGCTTGACCGGACTCACCGCCACCTGAGACGTTCACCTGGATGTCGAAGGTCGTCGTGTGCTCGACCAGTTCCAGCGGCTGGCGAACGATCATGCGGCCAGTGACGCGCGAGAAGAATTCGTCGGCGGGCTTGCCATTGACGACGATGGCGCCCGTGCCGCGGCGCAGGAAGACGCGGGCAACCGCGCTCTTGCGGCGACCGGTTCCGTAGTAAAAATTGTCAGCCATGTGGATGCCTTAGATTTCCAGAACTTTGGGCTGCTGGGCGGCGTGCGGATGCGAATCGCCGACATAGCACTTCATCTTCTTGAGCATGGCGTAGCCAAGCGGGCCCTTGGGAAGCATGCCCTTGACCGCCTTTTCGAGAACGCGAGCCGGGAAGCGCTGTTGCATCTTCTCGAAGCTGGTCTCGTAGATGCCGCCGGGGAAACCGGTGTGGCGGTAGTACTTCTTGTCCAGCGCCTTGTTGCCGGTAACGCGCAGCTTTTCGACGTTGGTCACGACGATGAAGTCGCCGGTGTCAACGTGGGGGGTGAATTCGGGCTTGTGCTTGCCGCGCAGGCGACGAGCGATTTCGGTGGCGAGGCGACCGAGCACCTTGTCGGTAGCATCGACTACCAGCCACTCGCGCTTCACCTCGTGGGGTTTGGCGGAGAAAGTCTTCATTGGGAACGCCGTCCTTTTATGCCTGATAACGGAAAGCCGCGCAGTGTATGTCAAGATGGCCGCGCGTGTCAATCAGCGGATGAGCAAATCTTGCGCGACTGGCAGCGGCGCGCCGGATCCGGGGTGAGACGGCGCAGCGAACGCTCTTCGCCGCTGCTGCGGACCTGACACCGAACATGCGGCCAACGCCAGATCGGGTAGGAGGCGGGGTCACCCCCGCCGTCCTCCCACACCACCGGACGTACGGATCACGTATCCGGCGGTTCCTGCCTCCCGTCTCCAGGTTGAGCTTACGTCCCGACGACTATTCGCCCGTTAGCCTATAGACGCTGCGACCGCCCTCGGGGCTTCCGGCCCCTATTGCTCTGTCGCCAGCTCCCTTACGGGACAACTGTCCAGACTTCACGGAGAGATAGCCACCTTTCCGCTCATGGCAGGTTCAGCCCTTCGCGACTTGGTCAGAGCCACTACTATGGCCTCGGCTGACTCCCATCATCCCATCCCGACACCTCGCGATGTCAGTAGCACAAGGCAGGCTGATGGGCCTCCCAGAGTAATTCGCGTGACCTTCATGCTTATGCCTGTCGGATCTACGTCGTAGCGTTCCGTGCAAGTATCGGGCTTTACAGATATGGGCCTGCTCACCCCGCTACGCCGCCTCTATCCGTTTCCTGTTCGTCAGGCCAGCACTTTGCCTGCGGCTTCCTTCAGATTTCCAGTCGCCCGGAACACCCTTGCCGTTCGGCTAACACTTCCCCTTGCCGGGTGTGTAAAGGACTTTCACCTTCTAGTCATCTTCCCCGCCACCACAGCGGAGAAAACAGCGCCAGTCACGGCGCCACGCGCCATGCCTGGCGCACCCAAAAAAAAACGCGACTCGATAGAGTCGCGTTAAATCCACACCAAAGGAGGAGGGTGGAGGAGACAAAGCGGAGGATGTCGAGTGGCTCAGACATCCGAACTGAATTCATTATGGCCTTTCAAAAACGAAAGATCAAGTCCGTTTTGTGCGTTGCGACAAATACTTACAAAGTCGTAGAAAAACCCGTCAGATCGACATTGATCAATTTTTAATCATGCACTTACGAACTATTCGAGACAGCCATTCACCAATCGTAAAAGACAGAGCGACCAGCAAGAGCATGGCAGGACGGATCACCATCGTGCACCGCAACATGCCAAAAGCACGCACCGCTGCCCCGGATCGCTCCGGAATGCGGGGAAGAGGCCTTCTCCGTTAGAATCCCCCCTCCCCAACTGACTGGAACAGACCATGGAATGCAGGGTTCGCTGGAGCGGCGAAGGAATGTCCTTCATCGCCGAGACAGGAAGCAATCACGCTTTGGTGATGGATGGCGCGCCGGAGGCCGGAGGCCGGAACCTCGGACCGCGCCCGATGGAAATGCTGCTGGCGGGAACCGGCGGCTGCACGGCCTTCGACGTCGTTCTGATCCTGCAGAAGGGGCGCCATGCCGTTACCGGCTGCGAAGTCAGCCTCAGCGCCGATCGCGCCGAGACCGACCCGAAGGTATTCACCCGCATCCACTTCCACTTCCGGGTCAGCGGCAAAGGCCTGCGCCGCGAAATCGTTGCCCGCGCCATCGAACTGTCGCACAGCAAGTATTGCTCGGCGTCGGTGATGCTCGGCGCGACCGCGGCGATCACGCACGACTTCGAAATCGTCGAGGCCTGAGCCCGCGTCCGCAGCACGGCCCCGGCGCAGGCGCCTGGGGCGCCGCGGCTCAGACGTAGCGGGCGCCGCCCGTCATCAGGCGGGCCACCAGGCGCATTGCCCCCTTCACCGGCGCCGGCAATTCGCGCGCGCCGAGCGCGACCGCCATGTGCGCGTGGCCAACCTCGTCCGCACGCATCTGTTCGATGATTGCACGCGAACGCCGGTCGGTCTCGGGCCACCGTGCGAGATGCCCGTCGAGGTGCGCCTCGACCTGGCGCTCGGTCTCGGCGAGAAAGCCGAGGTTCCAGGAATCGCCGGCTGCCCCGGCAAGGGCGCCGAAGGACAGCGAACCGACGTAGCAGAGGGGATCGAGCAGGCTCTTGCGCCCACCCAGCTCGCTCAGCCGCCTCTCGGTCCAGGCGAGGTGGTCGGTTTCTTCCTGCGCAGCCTTCTGCAGCGCCTCTTTCAGCGCCGGCTGCCGGCAGGTCAACGCCTGCCCCTGGTACAGGGCCTGCGCGCAGACTTCACCGCAGTGATTGACCCGCATCAGGGCAGCCGCCTGCAGGCGCTCCGGATCCGACAATTCGGCTTCGGGCAGATCGGCGCCGGGAACCGGGCGCGACAGCGGCGCGGCGGCAAAGACCGTACGCAAGGCGCGGTCGAATTCGATGATCAGACGATCGACGGACATGGCGACTCCATGGGCAAGGCGCTTGACGGCCGGCGCTGCGCCAAGCGGGCAGCGGCGTACGCGGAAAAGACGAACGGCGCAGGACGAACGGCGAGGAGAGGCGGACTAGGGGCGCTGCACGCCACCGGCGCGCAGCGCCCGGCGCGCCTCGTCGGCATCGGCCACCCTGCTCCCCACCGGGCAGAAGTACTCGGCGAACAGCGCGACGTGCTGGCGGTTGAAGGTACTGTTCTGGATCTTCACCCACGCGTTGCCGCGCGCCTTCGACCAGCTGCCATCGGCCCGGCCGAAGGCGTACAGCCTGCGCTCGGCCGAATCGCAGCGAATCCCCTCGTAGCTCACGTTACGCGCCCCCGTTGCGCTGACGACGACCAGCGTGTAGCGGACGACGCCATCGGCGCCGACGCTGATCGAATCGCCATCGACGAAGAAGCGGTTCTCGGTCACCGCGCTGACGTAGAAGGGAATCAGCGCATCGGGATTCAGCGCCGCCGGCAAGGCCGGCTCGATTTCCTCCCAGGGCTTCTCTTCGTAGTCGTTCTCGAAGCTCTCGGCAGCGGCGGCGGCAGAGACCAGCGCGCAACAGGCAAGCAGCCCGACGACCAGGGCGCGGGCTTGCTGCCAGGGGGATGTGCATGAAGCGAACAGATCAGCCACCTTCGACCTTCAGGACTTTCTCGCGACGCACCGGCGGCGCACGTCGACCGCCAGGCTGGTCGGCGTCGAGGTAGCGTGCCAGTTCGTTGAGCGCCATTTCATAGACGCCGCGCTTGAATTCGATCACCGCGTCGAGCGGACTCCAGTAGTCGTTCCAGCGCCAGGCGTCGAACTCCGGATGATCGCATGCGCGCAGGCAGACGTCGCTGTCACGGCCGAGCAAACGCAGCAGAAACCAGATCTGTTTCTGCCCCTTGTAGCTGCCGCGCCACTCGCGTCTGACCCAGTGGGTCGGCACATTGTAGCGAAGCCAGTCCCGGGTCCGGCCGAGAATGCGTACATGCTCGGGGCGCAAACCGACCTCCTCATAGAGCTCGCGCAGCATCGCCTGTTCGGGGGACTCCCCGCGGTTGATGCCGCCTTGCGGAAACTGCCATGAGTGCTCGCGGATGCGCTTGCCCCAGAAAACCTCGTTCCTGGCGTTGCAAAGAATGATGCCGACGTTCGGGCGATAGCCTTCACGGTCGAGCATTTGAAAAACCTGCAATTGATTGGATTACAAGCATTCTTCCATAATTCGGCCCCCTTGAAAAGCGCGGCCGGCGCGCGTCGACGCGCCACAGTGCGGGCCAGGGCACCGGCCAGCTTCCGGACCGTGCAGGTGGGACAGCGGAACGCCGCAAGCGTTCGCGCCAGGTGCGGCCGCACTTCCCTACGGGGGCGTCGCGCCGGCGCCCGCCGTCTTGTAGAATTTATGGTCTTGCCCACCGAAATGGAACACCATGCGCACTTCGCAATTCTTCTTGTCCACGCTCAAGGAAGCCCCCTCCGACGCCGAAGTCGTCAGCCACAAGCTGATGCTGCGCGCCGGCATGATCAGGCGCATGGCTGGCGGCATCTACACCTGGATGCCGCTCGGTCTGCGCGTGCTGCGCAAGGTCGAGCGCATCGTTCGCGAG
Organism: Rhodocyclus purpureus; assembly: GCF_016653115.1. GTDB lineage: Bacteria > Pseudomonadota > Gammaproteobacteria > Burkholderiales > Rhodocyclaceae > Rhodocyclus > Rhodocyclus purpureus. The sequence goes on along the minus strand of NZ_NHRX01000012.1, from coordinate 13,328 downwards.
GAAATGGACCGCGCCGGCGCGATCGAACTGTCGATGCCGGCGGTGCAGCCGGCCGAACTGTGGCAGGAATCGGGCCGCTGGGAAAAGTACGGGCCGGAGCTCCTGCGCTTCCGTGACCGCCACCTGCGCGACTTCGTCATCGGCCCGACGCACGAGGAAGTGATCACCGACGTCGTCCGCCGCGAGGTGAAAAGCTACCGCCAGCTGCCGCTGCACTTCTACCAGATCCAGATGAAGTTCCGCGACGAGATCCGCCCGCGCTTCGGCGTCATGCGCGGACGCGAGTTCCTGATGAAGGACGGCTACTCGTTCCACACGAGCTTCGCGGACCTGCAGCGCGAGTACCGCAACATGTACGACACCTACTCGCGCATCTTCACGCGCATCGGCCTCGCCTTCCGCGCCGTCGCCGCCGACACCGGCTCGATCGGCGGCACCGGCTCGCACGAATTCCACGTCCTCGCCGACTCGGGCGAGGACGCGCTCGCCTACTGCCCGGCCTCGGGCTACGCGGCCAACGTCGAGCTCGCCGAAGCGCTGGCGCCGGCCTCTCCGCGCGGCGCGGCCACGGCGGATCTGCAGAAGGTGCCGACCCCCGGCAAGACCAAGTGCGAGGACGTCGCCGAGCTGCTCGGCGCGACGCTCGGAGAGACCTTGAAGGCGGTCGCGGTGATGCGCGCCGAACCGGGCGAAGGCGAACCTGCATTCACGCTGCTGCTCTTGCGCGGCGATCACGAGCTCAACGAGATCAAGGCGCAGAAGGCGATCGGCGAGTTCCGCTTCGCGCACGAAGAGGAGATCATCGAGCACCTCGGCTGCCGCCCCGGCTACATCGGCCCGGTCGGCGTCGATCCTGCGCGCGTCGGCCTCTTCGTCGACCGCAGCGCAGCCGCCCTCGCCGACTTCATCTGCGGCGCCAACGAGGAAGGCTTCCACCTCGCCGGCGCGAACTGGGGACGCGACCTGCCCGACCCCGGCGCCGGCATCGACCTGCGCAATGTCGTCGCCGGCGACCCCTCGCCCGACGGCGCAGGATCGCTCGAACTCTGCCGCGGCATCGAGGTCGGCCACATCTTCCAGCTGCGCACGACCTACGCCAAGGCGCTCAACTGCAGCTTCCTCGACGAGAACGGCAAGTCGCAGGTGATGGAGATGGGCTGCTACGGGATCGGCGTCTCGCGCATCGTCGCCGCGGCGATCGAGCAGGGACACGACGAGCGCGGCATCGTCCTGCCGGCGGCGATCGCGCCCTTCCAGGTCTGCATCGTGCCGATGGGGATGGCCAAGAGCGCCGCCGTGCGCGAGGCTGCCGAGAAGCTGCACGACGAACTCGCTGCCGCAGGCATCGACGTCCTGCTCGACGACCGCAACGAGCGCCCCGGCGTGATGTTCGCCGACATGGAGCTGATCGGCGTTCCGCACCGCGTCGTCGTCGGCGAGCGCGGGCTGGCCGAAGGCAAGCTCGAATACAAGGGCCGGCGCGATGCCGACGCGCAGATGATCCCGGTCGGCGCGATGGTGGCCTTCCTCAGGGAAAGGCTGTGCGCCGCCTGAGTCGCCCGGCAGCGCAGGCACGGGCAGCCCGCGCCTGCGCTGCCGCGTTGTGTCTGGCGCTGGCCGCGCCGGCCGCCCAGGCCGGCGCCCAGAAATACGAACCGCTCGCCGCCAGCGTCCAGGCGGCGCTGTCGCGCACGGTCTCCGACCGCGCACCGCCGCGCAGCGCCTTCGTCGACTCGGCCGAGGCCAGCAACTGGCTCGGCGAGATGTCGCGCCGGCTCGAACGGCGCATCCCCGACCCGGACAGCCGGGCCGAATTCCTGAGCGCGGTGCATTACGAGGCGTCGCGTGCCGGGCTCGATCCGCAACTGGTGCTCGGGCTGATCCAGGTCGAGAGCGGCTTCCGCAAGTACGCGGTGTCCTCCGCCGGCGCGCGCGGCTTCATGCAGGTGATGCCGTTCTGGGTACAGCTGATCGGCGGCAGCGAGGACAACCTCTTCCACCTGCGCACCAACCTGCGCTACGGCTGCACCATCCTGCGCCACTACCTCGACATCGAGCAGGGTGACCTCTACCGCGCCCTCGGGCGCTACAACGGCAGCCTGGGCCAGCCCGAGTATCCGAACATGGTGCGCGCAGCCTGGCAGAAGAACTGGCACTATCCTCGCCAGACCATTGCCTCGCGCTGAGTGTCGGCGCCGGTTGCGCCCCCCCAGGGCATGAAAATCGCCCGCTGCCGTCATTGCGAGGCGCGCAGCGCCGTGGCAATCCAGTTCGTGTATCAGCGCCCCTGAAAGCCGCGCGACCCGCTGCAAGACCTACACACTGGATCGCCACGCCCTGCGGGCTCGCGATGACGCTTACGGTCTCAGCCCCTCTCCATGCACGCCTGGAATACGTCCATTCCGGGGAGGCAGATCAAGCACAGGATGATGCGCGGCGGCCACAGGGAGTGCGCCGCACTCCCGCGCAGCCTGGCGTCAATCGAGCCGGGTGTCGAGCCCGTGTTCGGCGAGTTCGGCGGCGCGCAGCACCGCACGTGCCTTGTTCTGCGTTTCCTGCCACTCGGCGGACGGGTCGGAATCGGCGACGATGCCGGCGCCGGCCTGCACGTGCATCTGCCCGTCCTTGACCACCGCGGTGCGGATCGCGATCGCCAGGTCCATCTCGCCGTGGAAACCCAGGTAGCCGACGGCACCCGCGTAGATGCCGCGCTTGACCGGTTCGAGTTCGTCGATGATCTCCATCGCGCGCACCTTCGGCGCCCCAGACACCGTTCCGGCCGGGAAGGAAGCCTTGAGCACGTCGAGCGCGTCGAGGCCGGGACGCAGGCGGCCCTCGACGTTGGAGACGATGTGCATCACGTGCGAGTAGCGCTCGATGATCATCTTCTCGGTGAGCTTCACCGAGCCGACCGCCGCGACGCGGCCGACGTCGTTGCGGCCGAGGTCGAGCAGCTGCACGTGCTCGGCGCGCTCCTTCTCGTCGGCGAGCAGTTCCTCGCCGAGCGCCTGGTCCTCCTCGAACGAGGCCCCCCGCCGGCGCGTCCCGGCGATCGGACGCAGCGTCACCGTGTCGCCTTCGAGGCGGACCAGGATCTCGGGCGAGGCGCCGACGACGTGGAAGTCCTCGAAGTCGAAGTAGAACATGTACGGCGACGGATTCAGCGAACGCAGCGAGCGGTACAGCGCCATCGGGCTGGCGGCGTAGGGCTTGCTCATGCGTTGCGAGAGGACGACCTGCATGATGTCGCCCTCGGTGATGTAGCGCTTGGCCTTCAGCACCGCCTGGCGGAACTGCGCCTCGCCGAACACCGACACCGCCGGCTGCGACGGCTTCGGCGTCTCCGCCGGGATCGGCGCCGGCTCGCGCAGCTTGGCGAGCAGTTGCTTCAGGCGCGCCTTCGCCTTCTGCAGCGCTCCGGGAACCCCCGGCTCGGCATAGACGACCAGCGTCAGCTTGCCCGACAGGTTATCGACGACGGCGATCTCCTCCGAGAGCAGCAGCGTGATGTCGGGCGTGCCCAGGTCGCCGGGCTTCTGCGTGCGCGTCAGCCGCGTCTCGACGTAGCGCACCGTATCGTAGCCGAAACAGCCGACCAGGCCGCCGCAGAAGCGCGGCAGGCCGGTCGATGGCGCCGCGCGGAAGCGCTTGAGGAAGGCGCCAATGAAATCGAGCGGGTTGGTGTCGTCCTCGCGCTCGGCGATGCGGTTGCCGGTGAGCACCAGCACCTGGTGGCCATGAACGACGACGCGCGTCGGGCTGGACAGGCCGATGATCGAGTAACGGCCGAAACGTTCGCCGCCCTGCACCGATTCGAGCAGGTAGGTGTAGGGACCGTTGGCGAGCTTGAGGTAGATCGACAGCGGCGTGTCGAGGTCGGCGAAGGTTTCGAGCGTGACCGGGATGCGGTTGTAACCCTGCGCGGCGAGCGCGTTGAATTCGGTTTCGTTCATTGACATCTCATGAGGACTTGGCAGCAATGCGGAAGGAAGATAGTGCAGGCGGCAGTCAGCCCCGCCACGAATACCGGCAGCGCCACTCCATGAGGGCGCTCACCGGGACGTTCTCCTTCCGCTCGACGAAGTTCTCGTGCGACATCATGACATTCACGCAGGGCCGGCCGGCAATTATGCCGTTTTGCAAACGAATGAAGCCGCCCAGGCAGCGGCTTCGACCAAGTCCGATACTAGCGCATCGCATTCGGCGCTGTCCACCGGGGTTCCCTCATTGTAGCCGTAGGGAACGCAGAGCACCGGGCAGCCGGCGGCACGCGCCGCGGCGATGTCGTTGGCCGAGTCGCCGATGTGCAGGTTGCTCTCCGGCGCCGAGCCGAGCGCCGCGCAGGCGTGCCACAGCGGCTCCGGACGCGGCTTCTTGAACGGCAGCGTGTCGCCGCTGACCACCGCCTTGAAATGCCCCGCCAGGCCCATGCGTTCGAGCAGCGGCTCGGTGAACATCGCCGGCTTGTTGGTGACGCAGCCGAGCGGCAGGCCCAGCCGCTGCAGTTCGGCGATGCCCTCAAGCACGCCCGGATAGATGCGAGTCGAGCGGCCGTTCGACTCGGCATAATGCACGCGGAAGCGCTCGATCGCATGCGCCAGCAGTTGCGCGTCGGCGGCAGCGGCGCCGAGGCAGCGCTCGACCAGGACCGCCATGCCCTTGCCGACGAAGGCGTTGATCTCGTGCTCGGCGAAGGGCGGCCGCTCGAGGTCGGCGAGCATCGCGTTGCAGGCGACGGTGAGGTCGCCGACGGTGTCGAGCAGGGTCCCGTCGAGGTCGATGGTGACAGAGCGTATCTTCATCATCGTCTCAGGCGACGGTGGCCAGTTGGGCACGCATCGCGTCGATGGTCGCCTTGTAGTCGGGGGTGCCGTAGATCGCCGAGCCGGCGACGAAGGCGTCGGCGCCCGCACGCGCGATCTCGGCGATGTTGTCGACCTTGACGCCACCGTCGATCTCCAGGCGGATGCGGCGACCGCTCTCGCGCTCGTAGGCGTCGATCCGCTCGCGCGCCGCCTTCAGCTTGGCCAGCGTCGCCGGGATGAACTTCTGGCCACCGAAGCCGGGGTTCACGCTCATCAGGAGGACGACGTCGAGCTTGTCCATGACATGGTCCATGTAAGCCAGCGGCGTCGCCGGGTTGAAGACGAGCCCCGCCTGACAGCCTTGCTCGCGGATCAGCGACAGGCTGCGGTCGATGTGATCGGAGGCTTCCGGGTGGAAGGTGATGATGTTGGCGCCGGCGCGAGCGAAGTCCGGGATGATCCGGTCGACCGGCTTGACCATCAGGTGCACGTCGATCGGCGCCTCGGTCAGCGGACGGATCGCCTCGCACACCAGCGGGCCGATGGTCAGGTTGGGGACGTAATGGTTGTCCATCACGTCGAAGTGGATCCAGTCGGCGCCGGCGGCGACGACATTGACGACCTCTTCGCCGAGCTTGGCGAAGTTGGCGGAGAGGATGCTCGGCGCAATGACGTACATGAGGAACCCCGGGGAGAAAAAGCCAGATATTACTTGAAGGGATGGCAACGTGCGCGCTTCGCAGGCAGAACCTGCGCGCGCGGCGCTTGTCAGAAGCGAGGCATGGGTAGCCGCCGCCGCCCCCGACCACCCGAGGAAACCAGTCATGGCCGAAAGCAAGAAGTACGAAATCGCCGTCCGCACGCTGCCGCAGTACGTCGGCGCACAGTCGTCACCGGAGGAGGATCGCTACGTATTCGCCTACACGATCACGCTCGAGAACACCGGCACCGTCGCCGCGCAGCTGATCTCGCGCCACTGGATCATCAGTCACGCCGACGGGCAGACCGAGGAAGTGCGCGGCCTCGGCGTCGTCGGCGTGCAGCCGCTGCTGCGCCCCGGCGAGAAGTTCGAATACACGAGCGGCTGCCAACTCGCCTCGCCGGTCGGGACGATGCACGGGAGCTACCAGATGGTCGCCGAGGACGGCACCTCGTTCACCACCGAGATCCCCGAATTCGTCCTCGCCGCGCCGCGCGTGCTGCACTGAGCAGCGCCTCCGCTTCGGCAAGCGCGCCGGGTTTCAGCCCACCATACGCCCGCAGCCGTTCGCCTTAGGACTAGGAGCCCTTTCGCTCGGCGAGACTCATCTCTGATCATCGGCATCAGGGGCATTGCTCATTTCCTCCGAAGGAACGGCAGTACTGAACAACTCCGCGAGCAGGTCTAGCTTCTCGGTAACTTCGGCGGAAATCGACTGCGGATCGACGCATTCGACCAGACGATGCAGTTCACCTTTCTTGAGCAACATCTGGTCACCGAGTTTGCGCGCCAATCTGCGGAAAAACTCCTCGGCGAAGCCGCTCATCTTACGGCGCTCGGTTTTGGCTTCCCAGAGGATTCTACCTACCTCGGTCGGCGCCTGCTTCCATGCGTGAAAATCGCTGGCGATACCATCGAAAACCTGCTCAAGGATGAGCGTATCGAGCACCTCGTCAATATCGCTCTGAAAACCGCCGAACAGGTCGAGGTCGACGTAGCGCCCGCGTGCAAAGCTGCGCAGCACGTCGGGTGTGATGAAGTAGTTCTCGGCCTCGTAGCGCCTCCAGTAAGCGATCTTGAGTGGCCCATCCTGAACGCCGGGTCGCTCGCGCCCATCGTTGTCGAGAATGGCCAACCCCCTCAGTTGCGGCAACAGATTGCGTAGAGAGTTGAAATGCTCGCGGGGCGTCAAACCAAAGCCGCCCTCGACGCGCTCCAGTTCGCTATCGGCGCTCTGCGCCGGATGATTGTTCTGCACATAAAACGAATTGATGCGCTCGTCCCAGTGCTTGAAAACCGGATGACCAAGCTGCCGGGCCAAAGCTCTCAGCATATCGACATCGGTCCCACCCTCAACGTAAAGCACATAGCCGCGCTCGCGCGCCTTGACGTAATGCTCTGCCCCGTAGTGCTTCAGACTGTTGCGGATCTCGTGTTTCTTGGCCAGATCGTCAGCCTTGCCGTCGAGCAGCAAAGTCAGGTTGTTGTCCAGAGCCTCGTCGAGGATGACTTCGGAGTGCGTCACCATCACCACTTGCGAGCCATTCTCGCTGGCGATGTCGCGCAACAGCACATAGACCTGTTTCTGTCGCAGGATTTCGAGGTGTGCATCGGGCTCGTCGACCATCAGCACGCTGCCCTTGTGCGAATACAGGTAGGCGAAGATCAGCAACATCTGCTGGAAGCCACGCCCCGACGATGACAGATCGAGCGCTTCCTTCACGCCTGGCTGCCGATACTGCAATTCGATGCTGCCGCGAGAGGTCTCGACTGGTTTGTTCAGTTGCACATCGAACAACCGCTCCATCAGGCGGGCGATCTTTCCCCAGTCCTCGGGAGAGTCCCTGACCACCATCAGGCAAAGATTCCGCAGCACCTGCGCCGTCTGTCCCTGTCCAAGGAGCACGTCGATACGTCCCGGCTGCAGGATCGGCTCTTCGGTCTCCAGACCCGACATCGGGTACAGCAACTCGACCCTGAGGGCAGCTGCATGACCAATCAGATCCAGATTACCGGCGACGGTGGCGTCCGGAGAGCAGTACACCAACTCGTCGCCCTGGTTGCGAAAACGCATCGGCAGGGCATGGACTTGCCCCCGGAATTCGACGCCGACCGTGATCACCAACGGGATGTCCCTGTTGCCGGTACGGACCTGCGTGTTGTGCCAGAAAAAACGAGTACGCTGTACCGGAACGGCGACAATACTCAGGCGGTTGATCGACGTTGCAGTACGCTCTTTCGCTGAAGAATCCTTGCGCACGTCGTACCATGTTTTGACCGCCTGCGACCACAGCGCCAGTGCCTGGATCGTGCTGGTCTTGCCGCAGTTGTTGGGTCCGATCAGGACGGCCGGATGATCGAGTTCAATACGCTGTCTGTCGCCGAAACGCTTGAAATTTTCGATTTCAAGATAGTGCAGCAGACGCATGACTGTCGGCTCCGCGAAGAGGGTTGCGCACGTCGATCGTGTCGGTAAAGACGGAGTTTATCAGGCCTTGGCGGCAGTCGCCGAAGCGAACGAGGACGGCAGAGAGACGATTCGGGCGGGCTGCTTACATTCGGCAGAATGCCCGCTCTGTGGCGGACATTCTGGCGCGAAAAGCCATGGAAGTGCGCTTTTCAGCTACGGTAGTCGGCGTTGATCTTAACGTAGTCGTACGAGAAGTCGCAGGTATAGACCTTGGCCGAGGCATTGCCACGGCCGAGGTCGACGCGCACGGTGATCTCGCTCGCCTGCATCACGCGCGCGCCGTCTTCCTCGCGGTAGCTCGGCGCACGCCCGCCGTTCTCGGCGACCAGCACCTTGTCGTCGCCCGATTCGAGCCAGACGCGGATGCCGGCAACGTCGAGGTCGTCGATGCCGGCGTAGCCGATCGCGGCGAGGATGCGGCCGAGGTTGGGGTCGGAGGCGAAGAAGGCGGTCTTCACCAGCGGCGAGTGGCCGATCGCATAGCCGACGCGGCGGCATTCGTCGCGCTCGCGGCCGTGGTCGACGGCGACCGAGATGAACTTGGTTGCGCCCTCGCCGTCACGGATGATCGCCTGCGCGAGTTCGACGGCGACGCCGATCAGCGCTTCGCGGAAGGCCGCGTAGCCAGGTGCGTCGGCATCGGCAAATTCGACGCCCGACCGGCCGCTGGCGACGACGACGAAGGAGTCGTTGGTCGAGGTGTCGCCATCGACGGTGATGCAGTTGAACGACTCGTCGGCGGCCTCGCGCGTGAGGCGGCGCAGGAGCGGCGCGGCAATGCCCGCATCGGTGGCGACGAAGCCGAGCATGGTCGCCATGTTCGGCTTGATCATGCCGGCACCCTTGCTGATGCCGGTGATGGTGACGGTCCGGCCGTCGATCTCGATGCGGCGCGAGGCGGCCTTGGCGACCGTGTCGGTGGTCATGATCGCATGCGCGGCGGCATGCCAGCGCTCGGCCGCCAGATCGGCGACGCAGGCAGGCAGGCCGGCGACCAGGCGATCGACCGGCAGCGGTTCGAGGATGACGCCGGTCGAGAACGGCAGCACCTGGCGCTCCTCGATGCCGAGCAGGCGACCGACCGCGGCACAGGTCTGCCAGGCAGCCTGGATCCCCGGCTCGCCGGTACCGGCGTTGGCGACGCCGGTGTTGATCACCAGCGCGCGGATCTCGCTGCCGAGTTCGAGGTGGCGGCGACACAGTTGCACCGGCGCTGCGCAGAAACGGTTCTGCGTGAACACGCCGGCGACGCGGCAGCCGGGGTCGAGCGCGATCAGGGTCAGGTCGCGGCGCCCGAGCTTGCGGATGCCGGCCTCGGCAATGCCGAGGCGGACACCGGCGACCGGGTGCAGTTGTTCAGCGGCGGGGGTGGCGTAATTGACGGGCATGGTGGATCCTCGCAGCCAGACGCGGCAACGGCGGGAGCACAGTCGCGCTCCCGCCGCAGCCCGCTGACGGTTGAACTCAGTTCAGTTTTCCGTGGCAGTGCTTGTACTTCTTGCCCGAACCGCAGGGGCAGGGATCGTTGCGACCGGGCTTGGGCGCTGCCGGCTCTGCCGCCGGCGCTGCGCCCTCGCCCGCGACCGCGGCCGACTCGGCGTGCTGGTACTCGACGTTGTGCACGTCGAGCTGCGGCGCGGTTTCCTCGACCGTTTCGGCGCGCACCTGGACGGTCATCAGGAGGCGGGTCGTCTCGCCGCGGATGCGGTCGAGCAGCGCCTCGAACAGCTCGAAGGACTCGCGCTTGTATTCCTGCTTCGGATTCTTCTGCGCGTAGCCGCGCAGGTGGATGCCCTGGCGCAGGTGGTCGAGCGCCGACAGGTGCTCGCGCCAGTGCGTGTCGAGGCTCTGCAGCATGATGTTGCGCTCGAACTGGTGGAAGCTCGCCGCCCCCACCTGCTCGACCTTGGCCGCATAGGCCTCGTCGGCAGCCGCGATGATGCCCTGGAGGATCGCCTCGTCGTTGAGGTTCTTCTCGGCGGCCGCCCAGGCGACCACCGGCACCTCGAGCGCCAGCTCGGCAGCGAGCATCTTCTCGACGCCGGGCAGGTCCCATTGCTCCTCGACCGTGTCCTCGGGAACGTGCACGCGGAAGATGTCGGTGATGACGCCGTGGCGCATCGCCGTGATCGTCTCGCTGATATCCTCGGTTTCGAGCAACTCGTTGCGCTGCTGGTAGATGACCTTGCGCTGGTCGTTGGCGACGTCGTCGTATTCGAGCAGCTGCTTGCGGATGTCGAAGTTGCGGCCCTCGACCTTGCGCTGCGCCGATTCGAGCGAACGCGACACCATCGGGTGCTCGATCGGCTCACCTTCGGGCATCTTCAGGCGTTCCATGATCGCCTTCAGGCGGTCGCCGGCGAAGATGCGCAGCAACTGGTCGTCGAGCGAGAGGTAGAAGCGCGATGAACCGGCGTCACCCTGGCGGCCGGAACGACCGCGCAACTGGTTGTCGATGCGACGCGATTCGTGGCGTTCGGAACCGATGATGTGCAGGCCGCCGGCAGCGACGACCTGCTCGTGCAGCTTGCGCCATTCGGCGCGCAGTTCGGCGACCTTCGCCTCCTTCTCGGCGGCGCCGATCGTCTCGTCGTCCTGCAAGGCGGCGATGGTCTTCTCGACGTTGCCGCCGAGCACGATGTCGGTACCGCGACCGGCCATGTTGGTGGCGATGGTGACGACGCCGGGGCGGCCGGCCTGCGCGACGATCTCGGCTTCGCGCGCGTGCTGCTTGGCGTTGAGCACCTGGTGCGGGATCTGCTGCGCGTCGAGCAGCGACGACAGCAGTTCCGAGTTCTCGATCGAGGTGGTGCCGACCAGCACCGGCTGGCCGCGCTCGCGGCAAGCGCGGATGTCGGCGATGATCGCCGCGTACTTCTCGTCGGCGGTGCGGAAGATCTGGTCGTTGAGATCCTTGCGCTGCATCGGCCGGTTGGTCGGGATGACCACCGTCTCCAGGCCGTAGATCTGCTGGAACTCGTAGGCTTCGGTGTCGGCCGTTCCGGTCATCCCGGAGAGCTTGCCGTACATGCGGAAGTAGTTCTGGAAGGTGATCGAAGCGAGCGTCTGGTTCTCGTTCTGGATGCGCACGCCTTCCTTGGCCTCGACCGCCTGGTGCAGGCCGTCGGACCAGCGCCGTCCCGGCATCATGCGCCCGGTGAACTCGTCGACGATGACGATCTCGCCGTTGTTCACGACGTAGTGCTGATCCTTCAGGTACAGCGTGTGTGCGCGCAGGGCCGCGTACAGGTGGTGGATGAGCAGGATGTTCGAGGAATCGTAGAGGCTCGTCCCCTCGGCGAGGAGCCCGACCTGGGCGAGCACCTCTTCGGCGCGCTCGTGGCCGGCTTCGGTCAGGAGCACCTGGTGCGCCTTTTCGTCGACCCAGTAGTCGCCGGGGCCGTCTTCCTGCTGGCAGCGCGTCAGCATCGGTGCGACCTGGTTCATGCGCACGTACAGCTCGGTGTGGTCTTCGGCCTGGCCCGAGATGATCAGCGGCGTGCGCGCCTCGTCGATCAGGATCGAGTCGACCTCGTCGACCAGCGCGTAGGACAGCCGGCGCTGCACGCGCTCGCCGGCCGTGTACACCATGTTGTCGCGCAGGTAATCGAAGCCGAATTCGTTGTTGGTGCCGTAGGTGATGTCGGCAGCGTAGGCGACCTGCTTCGCGTCGTGCGCCATCTGCGACAGGTTCACGCCGACGGTGAGACCGAGGAAGCGGTGCAGGCGTCCCATCCACTCCGCGTCGCGACTGGCCAGGTAGTCATTGACGGTAACGACATGCACGCCGTTGCCGGACAGCGCGTTGAGGTAGGAAGGCAGGGTCGCGACCAGGGTCTTGCCCTCGCCCGTACGCATTTCGGCGATCTTGCCTTCGTGCAGCGCGATGCCGCCGATCATCTGCACGTCGAAGTGGCGCATGCCGAGCACGCGCTTTCCGGCTTCGCGGACGACGGCGAACGCCTCGGGCAAGAGCGCGTCGAGGCTCTCGCCGGCGGCGACGCGCGCCTTGAATTCGTCGGTCTTCGCGCGCAGGGCCTCGTCGCTGAGGGCTGCGATCCCGGACTCGAGCGCGTTGATCTTGCGCACGGTCTGGCCGTATTGCTTCACCAGCCGGTCGTTGCGGCTGCCGAAAAACTTCTTGAGTAGGCCGGAAATCATTCTTTGCAAGGAGTGTCGCCGAAAGACGCCGATTCTAGCACGCAGCCGCGACCGCCACGGGAATGGCGAAGTGCTGCCGGCTGCAGGAGGCCGGCCCCCTGCCCGGCGGGAAGCTTCGAAAACGCTGGCGCCGCGCTCAGCGATCGAGCCTGGCCAGCTGCGCGTCGCGGCGCAGGAAGTGGGCCGGATTCTGCGCAACCCCCTTGTAGCGCACCTCGAAGTGCAGGTGCGCCCCGGTCGAGCGACCGGTGTTGCCGACCGTGCCGAGCTCGTGGCCACGCCTGATCACCTGCCCCGTATGCACCGCCAGGGTGGCGAGGTGCGCGTAGCGGGTGAGGAAGCCCTTGCCGTGCTCGACCTCGACCAGGTTGCCGAATTCCGGATGAAAACTGGCGAAGCGGACGACGCCGCCGGCAGCCGCCGCCACGGGCGTGCCCGCCGGCGCGTTGAAGTCGAGTCCCTCGTGCATGGCATGGACACCGGCGATCGGATCGCTGCGGTAGCCGAAGCCGGAACCGATCGCGGCGTTCCTGACCGGCACACTGGTGGGCAGCAGGATCGCGTTCAGGCGCCGGTCCATCAGTTGCGACTCGAGCAGCGCCAGGCTGTCGCTGCGCTGGTCCACCACCGCCGCCAGCTGCTCGACCTGCCGGTTCAACTCGGCGGCCGACAGCACCGGCGGCAGCGGCGCCGGGATCAGCGGCCCCCCCTGCCCGCCCGCAGGCTTCGCCGGGTTCTCCTTGTCCAGGCCGGAAAGCACCGCAACGCGCTCGCCGAGCGAATCGAGGCGCAGGAGTTGCGCCTGCAACTGCCCGAGCTTTTCTGCCATCGCGTTGAGGTTGTCGCGGAGGTAAGCCTGCGCCTGCTGCTCCTGGCGTTGCTGCACCGACAGCGCCAGGCTTTCGGCGAACGGCAGACGGAAGTGCACGCCGACCCAGGACATCAGCCAGGCCACGGCCAGCACGAGCGCGAAGAAGGAAACGACGGCAGCGACGACCGCCTGCCGGGTGACGACCACCGTCCTGGCAGTTGCCAGTCGGTTGGAGACGAGAATAATATGCAAGTGAGCCTCTTTCAAAAGGCCCGCTCCATGCAGAATTCTTTTGCGCGAGCGGCAAAAAATGAGGAGCGGGCTGCCATTTCTGGCATGATGAGATTGTCTAAGTCATCATCACTTTGCCCGCTCAAATGA
>NZ_NHRX01000011.1 GCF_016653115.1 Rhodocyclus purpureus | reverse complement strand
CGAAGTCAAGGGGTTTGTGCCGCCCCGATTAAAATATTATGTCACTACAAAACGATTTCGGCGACCACCCCTAGCAACCATGCGGGTTTGCGGGGTGTCACCCCCCGAAAATCGGCAAAATCGGGGGAAAGCTGTTAAACCTGGGTTAATCGAGCTCAATCTGGATCAGACCAGCCCGCGCGGCAAAGGCAGCAGCTTCACCCCTGGCGGCGGTGCGTCTGCGATCGCGGCGTGCAGCACGTCGATCGCCGGCGGGCGCGGGAAGCTGGCGCGCCAGGCGACGAGCACGCGGCGCTCGGGCGCCGGCTCGGTGAAGGGACGCACGACGAGCAGCTTCTCGTCGCGCCGCCAGGCCTCGGCGGCCGAGACCGGGGCGACCGAGAGGCCGGCACCGCTGGCGACCATGTGCCGCACCGTCTCCAGCGAGCCGCCCTCGAACAGACCTTCGTCGTCGGCATCGCGCGGCGACGGCGGACACGCCTGCACCACCTGGTCGCGGAAGCAGTTGCCCTGGCCGAGCAGCAGCAATTGCTCGCCGGCGATCTGCTGACGGTCGACCGTCGCCTGCGCCGCCAAGGGATGGTCCGGCGGCAGGACGACGCTGAACGGCTCGTCATAGACCGCGCGCGTCACGATTCCGGCCTCTTCGAGCGGGGTGGCGATGATGATCACGTCGAGGTCGCCGCGGCGCAGTTCGGGGACGAGGTTGGCAGTGAAGCTCTCCTGCAGGTAGAGCGGCATGCGCGGCGCGCGCCGGTGCAGTGCCGGGATCAGCCGCGGCAGCAGGTAGGGCGCGATCGTGTAGATGACGCCGACGCGCAGCGGGCCGTTCAGCGGGTCGCGCCCCTGCTCGGTGATCTCGCGCAGCTTGCCGGCCTCGGCGAGGACGCGCTCGGCCTGCGCCGCGACCTGCTCGCCGACCGCGGTCGGCCGCACCTCGGCCGCCGAGCGCTCGAACAGGATCACGCCGTAACGCTGTTCGACCTTCTTGATCGCCACCGACAGGGTCGGCTGGCTGACATGGCACTTCTCGGCGGCGCGCCCGAAGTGGCGCTCGCGCGCGAGCATGACGATGTAACGCAGTTCGGTCAGGGTCAAGACGGACTCCTGCAAATGAGTTCGGGAAGACGGTGTCGAGCGTGATCGTTCGCGGCTGCCGCCGTTCCCACGGAAAGCGGCATCAGCTCAGGCCGGCGCCGGCGCGGCGGGCTCGATCCACTGCCACTGACCGGGGGCCAGCGTCTGTGGCAGCACGTAGGGGCCGACGGCGACGCGGTGCAGGGCTTCGACGCGGTTGCCGGCGGCGGCGACCATGCGCTTGACGAGGTGGTACTTGCCTTCGGTGACGGTCAGCCGGATGCGCTTCTCGTCGAGGCGGACGCAGTCGGCGGCGGCGATCGGTTCCGGCTCGTCGTTGAGCTGAACGCCGGCGAGCAGCGCGGCGACCTGTTCGTCGCTGACCGCATGCTTCGCGCTCACCTCATAGACCTTAGGCACGCGGCGCTTGCCCGAGCTGTAGGCGTGGATGAACTGGCCGTCGTCCGAGAGCAGCAACAGGCCGGTGGTGTCCTCGTCGAGGCGGCCGACCGCCTGCACGCCACGCGCCAGCAGCGAGGGCGGCAGCAGCGAGAACACGCTCGGATGGAACTGTGGCCGGTGCGAGCATTCGTAGCCGGCCGGCTTGTTCAGCGCCAGATAGGCGCGCTCGCGGTAGCGCCACTCGACGCCATCGACGCTGAAGCGGCAGTTGGCGGCATCGACCTCGAGGTCGGGATCGTCGGCGGCAACGCCATCGACCAGCACACGGCCGGCGAGCACGCGTGCGCGGCACTCGCGCCGGCTGCCGAAGCCCTGCGTCTGCAACAGGCGGTCGAGCTTCATGGCCGCCTCCCCTGGATCGCCGATGCGCCAGGCGCAGACAGTCGAGAAGCGTGCGCCGTCGCAGCTGCTGCCGGGGCGGGGCTCGTTTTTGAGGAAATCATGGTTGAGGATGTCGGCCGGAAGTTCATGGTCAGGGTCGCAGACCGGCAGCTTGCCTTCGGCGCCCGGCTTGGCGAGCGCCAAAGCCTCCGGGATGCAGCCGAAGTCGAAGTGATCGCAAGGATCGAAGCGTAGCACGTTCCCATCCGCCCGGAGGCTGGCTGCTCCATCGACAGACATTCACGGATATCGATCGGGCAAGCCCGCTTGCCGAGGGAACCAAAGCGCAAGGGCTCCGGTCAATGGCGGCGCTGTCAGCGGCCGGCAGGCGGTTGTCGGAATACTCCGGGCGCGACAATTGAGTCCGGCCGACAAATCGTCTACGCTGGCAGCTCGCACGGCGAAGGCGTCCGCTCAGGAAAATGCGCCACCAATAACGAATACCAGGCTTCAACCAACCACTCAGGAGTCAAGCATGCCCAGCACTGTCACCCTCGGCGGTAACCCCTTCAACGTCGCCGGAAACTTCGTCCAGGCCGGCGACAAGGCCCCCGCCTTCTCGCTCGTCGCCAAGGATCTCGCCGACGTCGGCCTGGCGAACTTCGCCGGCAAGCGCAAGGTCCTGAACATCTTCCCGTCGATCGACACGCCGACCTGCGCGACCTCGGTGCGCCAGTTCAACAAGAAGGCGAACGACAAGGCCAACACGGTCATCCTCTGCATCTCGGCCGACCTGCCGTTCGCGCAAGCCCGCTTCTGCGGCGCCGAAGGCCTGGAAAACGTCGTCACCCTGTCGACGATGCGTGGCGCCGCCTTCCTCAAGGACTACGGCGTGGCGCTTGAGAACGGCCCGCTGGCCGGCCTCGCCGCGCGCGCGGTCGTCGTCATCGACGAAAACGACAAGGTCGTCTACAGCCAGCTCGTCGGCGAAATCGCCAACGAACCCGACTACGACGCCGCGCTGGCCGCCCTCGGCTAAGCCAGCTTAGCAGCGCATCGGGGACTGCCGGATCGCCGCCCTGCGGTGCTCCGGCAGTTTCTTTTCAGCCCTGCCGTTTCATAACCTCATGCCCCCATTCCGCCCGCAGCTCGCACTCGGCGTGCTCGGAGCGATCCTGTGCTCGCCGCCGCTGCTGGCGTCGCCGCTCCTGCGCTGCCAGATCGAGCACGTCGGCGTCACCACCGTGCATGACTTCGCGCCGGTCAGCGACCCGTACCGGGCCAAGGCCATCGACATCGACGAGCGCTTCCGCTTCAAGGCGGTGGTGATCGGCGACGCGCAGGCGATCGAGTACGTCAAGCTGTACGCCTACTACTGGGACTGGAACAAGGAGCGGCCGATCCTGCTGCACCAGGCCCACCATCGCGCCCCCGTCGCCCAGGCCAATCCTTCGCCGGACGCGCTCGGCGGCTGGCATTCTCTGTATTCGGGCGACCGCGAGCGGGAATTGCGCTACGCCTGCGCGCTGCACGAGTCGGCACCATGAACGGCACCTTCCGCCGCTGCCTGAGCATCGCGCTCGGGCTTTTCCTGAGCGCGCTGGCACAGATCGCACCGGGCGCCGAGACGACGCCGGCCGCAGCCGCTGCAACCAGCGCTAGCGGCGGCCGCGTCTCGGTCGCCTTCGTCGGCGACCTAATGCTCGCCGAGACGCCCGGCCGGGAAATCGCGCGCGGCCGCGATCCCTTCGCGCCGTTTGCCAGCCTGATCGACAGCGCCGACATCCGCGTCGGCAACCTCGAATGCGTCGTCGCCACCATCGGCAAGCCCGACCCGAAGAAGATCTATTCCTTCCGCACCCACCCGCGCGCGCTGAAGCTGCTACAACGCCACTTCGACGCGCTGGCGCTGGCCAACAACCACTCCGGCGACTTCGGCCCCGAGGCCTTCGCGCAGATGCTCGGACTCCTCGAACGGCACCAACTGGGCTGGTTCGGCGGTGGCAGCGACCTCGCCAGCGCGCACGCGCCGCTGATCGTCGAGCGCAATGGCCTGCGCATCGCCTTCCTCTCCTACAACGAGTACTTCCCGCGCAGCTTCGAGGCCGACGTCGACCGCCCCGGAATCGCCTGGAGCGAGGACGAGCAGGTGAAGTTCGACATCGCCGCAGCGCGCAGGCAGGCCGACCTCGTCATCCCGTTCATGCACTGGGGCTGGGAAAACGAGCGCCTGGCCAACCCGCGCCAGCGCCAGCTGGCCCGCCTGATGATCGACGCCGGCGCCGACGCGGTGGTCGGCGGACACCCCCACGTCACCCAGGACATCGAACACTATCGCGGCAAGCCGATCATCTACAGCCTCGGCAACTTCGTCTTCGACGGCTACGACAATGAGGCCAACAACACCGGCTGGCTCTTTCGCCTGCAGCTCGACCGCGCAGGCGTCGTCGGCTGGCAGATCTTCGTCGCACGCATCGACCGCCGCGGCACCCCGCACCCCGCGCCTGCCGAGGAGGGGCTTTGCTGGCAGCGCGGCGACGCGACGCCACGCGCCGGCGCCCTCAGCTGCAGCGACGCGATGTGAGCCAGCGCGCATTCTCGGCCGCCGCCGCTCCCGCAGCACCCCGTCATCGCGAGCCCGCAGGGCGTGGCGATCCAGTGCGTAGGGCTCGCATCAGGTCGCCCGTGAAGGCTGGCAAAGGCGAGGAGACAGAAGAACGCACTGGATTGCCACGGCGCTATGCGCCTCGCAATGACGGGATAGCGACGCGTCATCGCGAGCCAGAAGGGCGTGGCGATCCAGTGCGTAGGGCTCGCATCAGGTCGCCCGTTGATGGCTGGCAAAGGCGAGGAGACAGAAGAACAAACTGGATTGCCACGGCGCTACGCGCCTCGCAATGACGGGATAGCGACGCGTCATCGCGAGCCCGCAGGGCGTGGCGATCCAGTGCGTAGGGCTCGCATCAGGTCGCCCGTGAAGGCTGGCAAAGGCGAGGAGACAGAAGAACAAACTGGATTGCCACGGCGCTACGCGCCTCGCAATGACGGGATAGCGACGCGTCACCGCGAGCCCGAAGGGTTTGGCGATCCAGTGCGTAGGGCTCGCATCGGGTCGCCCGTTGATGGCTGGCAAAGACGAGGAGACAGAAGAACGAACTGGATTGCCACGGCGCTGCGCGCCTCGCAATGACGGGATAGCGACGCGTCATCGCGAGCCCGCAGGGCGTGGCGATCCAGTGCGTAGGGCTCGCATCAGGTCGCCCGTTGATGGCTGGCAAAGGCGAGGAGACAGAAGAACGCACTGGATTGCCACGGCGCTACGCGCCTCGCAATGACGGGATAGCGACGCGTCATCGCGAGCCCGAAGGGCGTGGCGATCCAGTGCGTAGGGCTCGCATCAGGTCGCCCGTTGATGGCTGGCAAAGGCGAGGAGACAGAAGAACAAACTGGATTGCCACGGCGCTACGCGCCTCGCAATGACGGGATCGCGACGCGTCATCGCGAGCCCGAAGGGTTTGGCGATCCAGTGCGTAGGGCTCGCATCAGGTCGCCCGTGAAGGCTGGCAAAGGCGAG
Source organism: Rhodocyclus purpureus (assembly GCF_016653115.1). Lineage (GTDB taxonomy): Bacteria > Pseudomonadota > Gammaproteobacteria > Burkholderiales > Rhodocyclaceae > Rhodocyclus > Rhodocyclus purpureus. The sequence continues at coordinate 5,028 of NZ_NHRX01000011.1, read as the reverse complement.
GAGACAGAAGAACAAACTGGATTGCCACGGCGCTGCGCGCCTCGCAATGACGGGATAGCGACGCGTCATCGCGAGCCCGCAGGGCGTGGCGATCCAGTGCGTAGGTCTCGCATCGGGTCGCCCGTGGATGGCTGGCAAAGGCGAGGAGACAGAAGAACGCACTGGATTGCCACGGCGCTACGCGCCTCGCAATGACGGCAGCGAATCGCTGCGTTTCATGCTCAGGGCTGGCACGACTCGCCATGATCTTTAGCGCAGACGGCGGCCGATCAGGAAACGCGCACCATTCGCGGCTGCCGCCGCTCCCACCCAAGCACTCCAGCAGCCACCTCGCGTGGGAGGGCCGGCAGCGAGCCGCGTAGCTCGGGTTAGCGCGGCGTAACCCGACAAGACATCACATCGATCGTCCTACAGCCGCGTAAGCCGACAAGACCGGCGACGTTCACCTCAACTTCAACCCGCCTGCCCGGGCCGTCTTGCCTGCTGCCAGGCGAGCACCGCCTGCGCCGAGTGCGCGAGGATTTCCTGGTAACGCTGCTGCGGCAGCGCCCCACGCAGGGCGGCGAACAGCTGCTGCGTCCCCTCCTGCGCAAACGTCGACAGCGCAGGGTTGGCGAGCAGGACGATCTGGATGTTGGCCAGCGCATCGGCGACCAGCCGCCAGCCGAGTTCGGGCATGCGCTTGTCGAGCGCCAGCAGCATGCTGCCGAGGTGCTGCACGATCGCCTGCGCCTCGTCGTCGCTGTCGCAGGCGGCCATCGCGTGCCACAGCGCGAGGTGCATGTTGCGCCGCAGTTCGACCTTGAAGTCGATCGCGTCGCTCTCGATCTCGCCGATCTGGCTGAAGAACCACTGGAAGCGCGCGTCGGCCTTCGCGTCGAGGCGATTGCGCAGGGCGCCGATCAGCGCCGACAAGGCCGGGATCGCCGACAGCTTGAACGCCTGGCTGTAGGCGAGTCCCCACTGGTCGAGGCCACTGATCAACAGCGCCAAGCGCAAGGCGCGTGCGTCCTCGTCGGCACCCGCCAGACACCAGTTGCGGCAGCGCGTCTCGACCTCGGACATCACCTGGCCCGCGTCGGCCGCAGCGGGATCCATGGTCAGCCGGAAGGTCCCGGCAAAGACGTCCTGGGCCATTTGCGCAGCGGTCTTCTGCGTGGCCGCATCCGCCAGCGCGGCAAGCGAATCGACGATGGGGCGGGCTTCGGTGCTCATGGGCTTTCGGGGGTTTGAGGTTGGACGCGCATTCTAGCGGAAGGCGCGCTCGGGCAGCGCCGATGAATCGCCGCGCCGATAATCAGATAACATGGAGAGCGCCGGGGACGGGCCGCCGCGCATGCTCGGTGCTGCCGGACGCGTACGTAAATACGTACAGCCGGCCGGACACCCAAGCTCGGCCAGGACCACGCTTCCAGCACAGGCTGCCGACTCAACTGACAAGGACCCGCCATGAAACCGCTCTGCTTCGTCCTGATGCCTTTCGGCAGGAAGACCATCGCCTCCGGCCAGAGCGTCGATTTCGACGCAGTCTATGCGGAACTGATACAGCCCGGGATCGTCGCCGCCGGCATGGAGCCGCTGCGCGCCGACGCGGAGGTGGTCGGCGGACTTATCCACAAGCCGATGTACGAGCGGCTGATCCTCTGCGATTTCGCAGTCGCCGACCTCACCGGTGCCAACGCCAACGTCTTCTACGAACTCGGGCTGCGTCACGGCGTGCGCCCGGCGACGACGGTGATGCTGTTCGGCGAGGACGGCCCGCTTCCCTTCGATGTCGCTCCGCTGCGCACGCTGCGCTACGCACTCGGCGCCGACGGCAGGCCGGCCGATGCAGGAGTGGCAGCGGCAGGCGTCACGCGTTTCCTCGAAGAGGCGAAGCGCGCGCAGGGCGAGCCGGCACAGGACAGCCCGCTCTTCCAGCTGCTCGACGGCTACCAGCCTCCCGACATCGCGCGGCTGAAGACCGACGTCTTCCGCGAGCAGGCGCAGTACGCGCTCGACGCGAAGAAGAAGCTCGCCACAGCCCGCCGTAGCGGCAAGGACGCCGTCAGTGCTGCGGCGGCCGGGCTCGGCGACCTCGCCCCGCTCGAATCCGGCGTGCTGATCGACCTCCTGCTCTCGTACCGCGCGGTCAGCGACTGGCAGGCCATGGTCGATCTGGTCGCCAGGATGCCCAAGCTGCTCGCCAGGACGACGCTGGTGCAGGAGCAGTACGGCTTCGCGCTCAACCGCCTCGGCCGCGGCGAAGAAGCCGAGAACGTGCTCAGGGAAATCATCGCCAGCCGCGGTCCGAGCAGCGAGACGAACGGGCTGCTCGGCCGCGTCTATAAGGATCGCTGGGAAGCCGCGAAGAGGGAAGGCGACGTCATCGCCGCAGGCGGCTTTCTGGAACTCGCGATCGAAACTTACCTGCAAGGCTTCGAAGCCGACTGGCGCGATGCCTACCCAGGAATCAACGCGGTGACGCTGATGGAACTCACGAGCCCGCCCGACCCGCGCCGCGTCGAGCTGCTGCCGGTCGTCACCTATGCCGTCAAACGCCGGATCGCCAGGGGGACGCCCGACTACTGGGACCACGCCACCCTGCTCGAACTCGCGGTGCTCGCCAGGGACGCAGGCGCCGCCATGAAAGCCGCAGCCAGCGCGCTCGCCGCCGTGCGCGAGGCCTGGGAAGCCGAGACCACCGCGCGTAACCTCGCGCTGATCCGCGAGGCGCGGGCAAGCAATGGCGAGGGCGTCGGCTGGGCCGACCGGATCGAGCAGGCGCTGCTGAAGAAGGCGGGGGAGGCGTAGAAGAGGGAGGCAGGACATGGCCATCAAGGAAATCCCGGTCGACCAGCGCGTCATCGACGTCGATTCACGGCGCTTCGCGGTGATCGAGAAAGCGCTGGTCGAGCTGATCACCAACAGCGACGACAGCTACTCGCGGCTGGAAAAGACCGGTGATCCGGTGAGCGGCCGCATCGCGATCGCCTACGAGCGCCACCAGGGCGGCGCCCTGCTCGTCGTCACCGATGAGGCCGAAGGCTTGTCCTTCCCGCGCGCATGTCAGGTCCTCGCCTATGGCGGCGCGCACAGCCCGCTGGCGCGCGGCGAGCGCGGCGGTCGCGGCTACTTCGGGCGTGGCCTCAAGCAGGCGATCTATGGCCTCGGCCACGGCTGGATCGAGACCATCCACCACGACCGACTTTCGCGCATCGAGCTGTTCCGCGCCGAGAACGGCGGCTACCTTTACGACGATGGCGGCGGCGACCGGCCAGCAACCGCCGGGGACCGGCAACGGCTCGGCATCGCCGACGGCGGCACGCGCGTCAGCATCGTCGTCGACAACCCGCTCGCCAACATCCCGCACCACGCGAGCCTCGCCCAGGCCCTCGGCAACAACATCTACCTGCGCGAGATCCTCGCGCGCCGCCAGGTCGAGCTGACGCAGTTGCGCCACGGCAGCGAGCTCGAGAAGAGCGCCCTGCTGCGTTACGAGGCGCCACGCGCCGCCGACCTGCTCGGCCCGGAGCACGCCGCCCTCTTCGTCCATGCCGGGGAACAATACCCCTTCACGATCACCCTGAAGCGCGCGCTAGACGCCGAGCTGACGACGGTCGGCGACGAGCGCAGCAACGGCCTGCTCGTCGTCTCCGGCAGCGCGGTGCTCGACTGCCAGTTCTTCGACTTCGAGAAGCAGCTGGGAACAGAGTATTTGTTCGGCACCGTCTCCTGTCCGGCGCTGATCGAAAAGCTCGGCGATGGGCTTGCCGTCATCAGCGACGAGCGCGAGGGCCTGAACCGCAAGGATCCCTTCGTCGCCGCCTTCGCGCACGCGGTCAGCCGGCTGCTCGCCCCCTTCGTCCTCGCCGAGCGCGAGAAGCTGAAGCATCTGGCACGCGCGAGCATTTCCGGGCGCACCGGGCAGATGATCGAGCAGCTGCTCGAGCGGATGAGCCGGGCGGCGCTGCAGGACCTGGGGCTGCCGGCACCCGGCGCCGACACGGTCGCCGCCGGCAACCAGCCTGCCGCACTGCGCTTCAGCACGCCCTTCTACTATCGCAAGCCCGGCCACCCGTTCCACGTCGCGCTGCTCGTCGATCCGGGCCGCTTCGCCCAGGAAAGCGAATTGCGCTTCGACTACGTCCTGCCCGACTCGCTGCGCATCGACCCGGAACCGGTCGCCATCCCGCTCTCGACGCTGAACGACGGGCAACGCATCGAATGGAGCGTCACCGGCGAGACTGCCGGCGAGCGCGGCGAAATCACCGTGCGCGCCGGCGACTACTGGGCCTGGTGCGAGATAGTCATCGCCGAGCACGCCGTCGGGCAGCGACACGCTGCGCCGGCCCATTTCCAGCCTGCCGCCCCCGCCGCAGCGCCGGCCAGATCCGCGCTGTCACGCGACCACGGCCTCGCGATGTTCGCCGGCTACGAATTCCGCAACCTCGCCAACTCCTCGGCGCGCGCCATCTACAGCCGCGAGGAACGCAAGATCATCATCAACACCGGCGCCCCGACCGTGCAGCTCTACGTCGACGGCCACGGCCACTTCCGCGACTCGGCGCGGCTCCTGCTCGCCGAACTGTTCATGGACGTCATCGCCGACGAACTCGCGCGCCGGAAGCTCGAAAGATCCGGCCGCAAGGACGACATCGACGCGTATCACGCAGCCAAGCTGGAGCTCGTCCGCCGTTACGGCAGCGAGATACATCAGGTGTTCATCGGGACGGCGGGGTGAGCGCAGTTTGCTTAGGGAAGTGCTGAATAAATCCGTTCGCCCTGAGCCTGTCGAAGGGCGCCAGCATACAAATCAAGGGCTTCGACGAGCTCAGCCCGAACGGGAACGAATAGATCAGCGTTTCCCTAAGGAAACGCTGAATAAAGCGCCAATCTGAGCCGGTGAGCCTCGCAAATTGCGCGATTGCCTATTTTTTAAGCAAATTATCGGTCAATTTTCCGATTTTTCCCCCTGAATCCGTGCTTTTCAGCCCTTTTTCGCCCCATTTCCCGCGCTCAGGACGCAATTTGCCCGTCGAGCGCCAT
>NZ_NHRX01000010.1 GCF_016653115.1 Rhodocyclus purpureus | reverse complement strand
GAATTTTGCTGAAAATGCCATTTAGCTAAGAAAAGCTTGTTCGAAGCGTTTTGCTTTTAAAAATTCACGCAAAAGGCGTGAGCTAGCCGCTTAAGCTCTGCCGAATTTAGCGTTTTGAAAGAGGCTCAAGTAACTCTCCTTTGCGTTCCCGATGCACAACTCGATCGAAAACTTCCTCACGGCCGAGGACGGCGCCGGCCGGCTCATGGCCCACGCCAGGCTGCTGCTGAAACTGGCACACATCTTCGCGGACGTGGTGCCCGCGCACCTGCGCGACGCCAGCCAGGTGGCCAATTACCGCTCGGGAATCGTCGTCATCCATGCCGCCAACGGCGCGGTCGCCGCCAAGCTGCGGCAGATGGGGCCGACCCTGGCGAACGAGTTCGCGCGCCGGGGGCTGGAGTGTAGCGGCGTTCTCGTCAAAGTACAAGCACCAGAATCCCCTTCCCAGTCAAGGACTTGCGAGGCAAAGCCACTGACCGAGGGGGCGCGCCGGGAACTCTCCGGGCTGCAGGACCGACTGCCCGATTCTCCCCTGCGCAGTGCGCTGGCGACGCTGCTCGCGCGCTCGGCTAAGGAGAAATGAGCGCGACGCGCTCCAGCGCAAGGAGCGCGAGGAAGACCGCAGCGGCGATCAGGATGAAGAGTGAGGAGCGCCTGGCGAGCATGAGATAGCGCCGGTCGCGGGTCAGCAGCCAGGCCAGCAGGGCGCCCGCGACGACGATGGCGGTGAGGACTGCCAGCAGGCGCAGCAGCCACATCGCGGACGCTCAGGCGGGCTGTGCGGCGGGCGGCGCCAGCCAGCGGGTGACGCCGGCGGGCGCGGTGGCAGCGTCCTCGAAGCTGACGAACTCCCAGGCCGAGCGATTGTCGAGCAGGGCGCGTGCCAGGACGTTGTTCAGCGCATGTCCCGACTTGTGCGCGGTGAATGAAGCCAGCAGGGGATGACCGATCAGGTACAGGTCGCCGATGGCGTCGAGCACCTTGTGCTTGACGAACTCGTCACCGTAGCGCAGTCCGTCGGCGTTGAGCACGCGGTACTCGTCGAGCACCACGGCATTGTCCAGGCCGCCGCCGAGCGCCAGGCCGTTCTCGCGCAGCCATTCCACTTCCTGCATGAAGCCGAAGGTGCGCGCACGCGCGACCTCGCGCACGTAGGAATTCTCGGCAAAATCGATCACCACCTTCTGCCCGCTGCGGTCGATCGCCGGGTGGTTGAAGACGATCGAAAACGCCAGCCGGTAACCGTCGTAGGGGTCGAAGCGCGCCCACTTGTCGCCGTCACGCACCTCGATGGGTTCGCGCACGCGGATGAACTTCTTGGCGACCGCTTGCTCCTCGATGCCTGCCGACTGGATCAGGAAGACGAAGGGAGACGCCGACCCGTCGAGGATCGGGACCTCGGCGGCATCGAGATCGACCCAGGCGTTGTCGATGCCGAGCCCGGCAAACGCCGACATCAGGTGCTCGATGGTGCCGACGCGGACCTTGCCCTGCGCGCCATCGGCTTCGAGGCACGAACACATGCGCGTGTCGCCGACGAGAAACGCCGACGCCGGCAGTTCGACCGCCGGATCGAGGTCGACTCGGCGAAAGACGATGCCGGTATTCGGTGCCGCCGGGCGCAGGACCATGGTCACCTTGACCCCGGAGTGCAGGCCGACGCCGCAGGCGCGGATCAGCGATTTGAGCGTACGTTGCTTGAGCATGTGCCTGACAATATGTCAAAAGTCTTGACATTCTAGCACGAAGCGCCGACTCCCCGGGATCCGGAAAGCCGGCGCTCGCGCAGGCGCGCCCGCCGGAGGCGACGGCGGACGCGAATTCCAGGCTCAGTCGGCCTGCTTGCGCAGGAAGGCCGGGATGTCGTAGCGATCGACGCCGCTGTTGACCAGCGCCTCGACGGTGGTGGCGTTACGCCCCTTGCGGATGACCGCCGGCGTGTCGAACTGGCCGTAGTCGATCGCGCCCTCCTGCACGGCCTGCGCGTAGGCGCCGTCGGTGCCGGTCGCGGCCTGCACCACCTCCAGCCGCTTCTGGGGCTGGCCAAGTCCGGTAGCGACGACGGTGACTCGGATGTTCTCGCCCATCGTCTCGTCGTAGACGGCGCCGAAGATGACCGACGCGTCCTCGGCGGCGAATTCGCGGACGGTGCGCATCACCTCGTGCACTTCCTTCATCTTCAGGCTGCGCGTCGCCGTGATGTTGACCAGCACGCCGCGCGCGCCGGAGAGGTTGATGCCTTCGAGCAGCGGCGAGGCGACTGCCTGCTCGGCAGCGACGCGGGCACGATCGGCGCCGGACGCGAGCGCCGACCCCATCATCGCCATGCCCATTTCGCCCATCACCGTGCGCACGTCCTCGAAGTCTACGTTGACCAGGCCCGGGAAATTGATGATTTCGGCGATGCCGCCGACGGCGTTGCGCAGGACGTTGTCGGCCGCCTGGAAGGCCTCGTCCATGCTCACGTCGTCACCGAGAACCTCCATCAGGCGCTCGTTGAGGATCACGATCAGCGAGTCGACATGCTTCTGCAGTTCGAGGATGCCGGCCTCGGCAACGCGCTGGCGCTTGCCTTCGAACGAGAAGGGCTTGGTCACCACGGCGACGGTGAGCACGCCGAGTTCGCGCGCGACTTCGGCGACGATCGGTGCGGCACCGGTGCCGGTGCCGCCGCCCATGCCGGCGGTGATGAACACCATGTGCGCGCCCTTGATCGCATCGGCGATGCGCGCCCGCTCTTCCATGGCGGCGGCGCGGCCGGCTTCCGGCTTGGCGCCGGCGCCGAGACCGGAACGGCCAAGCTGCAGCTTGTTCTGCGCGCTGCTGCGCTTCAAGGCCTGGGCGTCGGTATTGGCGGTGATGAACTCGACGCCGTTGACCCCTTCGCGGATCATGTGCTCGACCGCGTTGCCGCCGGCGCCGCCGACACCGATCACCTTGATCACGGTGCCGCTGTCGCCATCGGCACGCACTTCTTCCTTCTCAATCAATTCGAACATTGCCGCCTCCTCTGCAAATAGGGAATATACCGCATGCAATCAAAAATTCTTCTCGAACCACGACGTCATCCTCTGCAGCACCTGCTTGAAGCCGCCCGATTGATGCACCTTGATGCCGCGCCTGCGCTGCGTCTGCGCCTCGAGTAGAAGACCGCAGGCCGTCGCGAAACGCGGACTCTGCACGACGTCGGCGAGTGCGCCCCGGTAGCGCGGGACACCGAGCCGTACCGGCATGTGGAAGATTTCCTCGCCCAGCTCGATCATTCCCGGCAGCACCGACGAACCGCCGGTGATGACGATGCCGGACGACAGCACTTCCTCGAGTCCGGAGCGCCGCAGTTCGGCCTGCACCAACTCGAACAATTCCTCGACGCGCGGCTGGATGACATCGGCCAGCGCCCGCCGCGACAGCTTCCTGGACGGACGATCGTCGACCCCGGCCACGTCGAGCACCTCCTCCGGGTCGGCGAGTTGCGACAGCGCACAGCCGTACTTGATCTTGATCTCTTCGGCCTCGCGCGTCGGCGTGCGCAGCGCCATCGCGATGTCGTTGGTGATCTGGTCGCCGGCGATCGGGATCACCGACGAGTGGCGGATCGCGCCCTGGGTCCAGATCGCGATGTCGGTGGTGCCGCCGCCGATATCGACGAGACAGATGCCGAGATCCTTCTCGTCGTCGGAGAGCACCGCGTAGGACGAAGCGAGCGGCTGCAGGACCAGGTCATTGACCTCCAGGCCGCAGCGGCGGACGCACTTGACGATGTTCTGCGCCGCCGACACTGCACCGGTGACGATATGCACCTTCGCTTCGAGGCGGAAGCCGCTCATGCCGATCGGCTCGCGGATGCCATCCTGGTCGTCGATGATGAATTCCTGCGTGAGGATGTGCAGGATCTCCTGGTCGGCCGGGATCGGCATCGCGCGCGCGGTCTCGATGACGCGATCGACGTCCATCGCCGATACTTCCTTGTCCTTGATCGCGACCATGCCGTTCGAGTTGAAACTCTTGATGTGGCTGCCGGCGATCCCCGTATAGACCTCTTTCACCTTGGCGTCGGCCATCAGCTCGACTTCCTGGATCACGCGCGAAATCGCCGACACCGTTTCCTCGATGTTGACGACGACGCCCTTCCTCAGGCCACGCGACTCCTGCGCGCCGATGCCGATGACGTTGAGCTTGCCCTCCGGCATGATCTCGGCCACCAGCGCAACGATCTTCGAGGTGCCGATATCGAGGCCGACGATCAGATCCTTACTCTCCTTGCTCATTGCTTTCCTCTGCCTTTACTCTCTGCACTGCTGTCGTAACGCAGAACGAATCCGTTCGGATAGCGGACGTCCACTGCCAGCGGGATTTTGCCCGTCGTCACCTGTGCATGGTGGGCGACGAAGCGCGCCAGGCGCATCCTGATCGGCACCTTGGCCTGCTCGCGCCCCAGGTCGATCAGCATGCCGTTGTCGAGCCATATCTGCCAGGCGAGTCGCTCCGACAGCAGCACGCGCTGCGGGCGCAGGCCGGTCGGCGCGAGTTGCTGCGCAAACTCCGCGTAGCGGCGCAGCAACTCGGCCGAGGTGCCGGACGGCCCCATCAACATGGGCAGGTTCTCGTCGCCGAAGTAGCCCGCCGCGAACACCTCGCCCCGGTCGTTGACCAGTTGCGCGGCGTCCTCGCCCCACCAGGCGGCAGGGCGGTGCTCCTCGATGACGATTTCCAGCCGCGACGGCCACTGCCGGCGAACCTGCGCCCGGCGCACGAAGGGCTGCTGCTCGAGCGACTGGCGCAGGCCTTCGAGGTCGACGCGGAAGAAACTGGCACCCAGACGTCCGCCGAGCGCGCGCTCGACATCCTTGCGCTGCACCTCGCGCAGCTCGCTGACGACGACCACCTCGCGCACCGGAAAGTGCGGCTCGAGCCAGTACGCAGCCGCGAGCAGCAGCACCAGCGCTGCCGCGGTGAGCAGCAGGTCGGCGACCAGGTTCAGCAGGCGTGGACTGTCCCACATCGATCATCCCGTGGTGGCGAGCGCGAGCACGCGCAGCACCAGTTCGTCGTAGGAAATACCGGCGGCGCGGGCGGCCATCGGCACCAGTGAATGGTCGGTCATCCCGGGCGAGGTATTGGCTTCGAGGAAGAAGGCCGCGGCTTCGCCACTGTCGCCGCGCTCCATCAGGAAATCGATGCGCCCCCAGCCGCGACAACCCAATGCACGGAACGCCTTCAGTGCCTGCGCGCGCAGTGCGGCCTCGCGCTCGGCTGGCAGCCCGCACGGACACAGGTAACGCGTGTCGTCGCGGCTGTACTTGGCCTCGTAGTCGTAGAAGGCGGTCGCCGGTTCGATCTTGACGATCGGCAGCACCTCGTCGCCGAGGATGGCCACCGTGTATTCGCCACCGAGGACGGCACGCTCGGCGATCACCAGCCCGCCGGATGGCGCCGCGGCGCGCGCCGCCTCGGCATGGGCTGCGGCCAGGCCGCCCGGCTCGGCGACCATGGCGACGCCGATCGAGGAGCCCTCGCAGGCAGGCTTGACGAACAGCGGCAGCCCCAGGCGCGCTTCGATCGCGGCGAAGTCGCTGGCCGCATCGAGCACCACGCACTCGGGAGTCGGCAGGCCGGCCGCCTGCCAGACCAGCTTGCTGCGCCACTTGTCCATGCCCAGCGCCGAAGCGAGGACGCCGCTGCCGGTGTAGGGGATGCCCATCAGTTCGAGCGCACCCTGGATCGCGCCGTCCTCGCCGTGGCGGCCGTGCAACGCGATGAAGACGCGGTCGAAGCCGGCGAGCTGGTCGAGGCTGCGCTCGGCCGGATCGAAGGGCTCGGCAGCGACGCCCTGGCGCCTGAGTGCGGCGAGGACGCCGGCGCCGCTGGCGAGCGAGACCTCGCGTTCGCCGGAACGCCCGCCGAGCAGCACTGCGACGCGGCCGAAATCCTGGTGTGCGAAGTTTTCGGGTTTCACGATCGGGGCGCCCATCATGCAAGCTCCAGGAGGCGTGCCGCGGTCTGGCCGATCGAGCCGGCGCCCATGGTCATCACCACGTCGCCGTCGCGCGCGGCGGCGAGGATCGCCTGCGGCAGCGTCGCCACGTCCTCGACGAAGACGGGCTCGACGCGGCCGGCGACGCGCACGGCGCGCGCCAGCGCGCGTCCGTCGGCGGCGACGATCGGGGCTTCTCCTGCGGCATAGACCTCGGTCAGCAGCAAGGCGTCGACCGACGAGAGCACGCCGACGAAGTCCTCGAAGCAGTCGCGCGTGCGCGTGTAGCGGTGCGGCTGGAAGGCGAGCAGCAGGCGGCGACCGGGGAAGGCGCCGCGCGCCGCGGCGATCGTCGCACGCATCTCGGCCGGATGGTGGCCGTAGTCGTCGATCAGCGTGCACTGTCCGCCGTCGGGCAGCGCGACCTCGCCGTAACGCTGGAAGCGGCGGCCGACGCCCTTGAACTCGGCGAGCGCCTTGACGATCGCCGCGTCGCTGACGCCGACCTCGGTCGCCACCGCGATGGCCGCCAGCGCGTTGAGCACGTTGTGCATGCCGGGCAGGTTGAGCGTGACCGGAAAGCGGCTCTCGCTGCCGTTCACACGCACGCAGGTGAAGCGCATCTGGCCGCCGTCGGCGACGATGTCCTCGGCGCGGATGTTGGCGGCAGGGTCGAGGCCGTAGCTGACGACCTGCTTGCCGATCTGCGGCATCAGTTCGCGCAGGTTGGCGTCGTCGGCGCAGAGGACGGCGACGCCGTAGAAGGGCAGTCGCTGCAGGAAGGCGACGAACGCCTGCTTCAGACGGCCGAAGTCGTGGCCGTAGGTCTCCATGTGGTCGGCGTCGATGTTGGTGACGATCGCGATCACCGGCGACAGGCAGAGGAAGGAAGCGTCCGACTCGTCGGCCTCGGCGACGAGGAAGTCACCGCTGCCCAGGCGCGCGTTGGCGCCGGCGGCGTTGAGGCGGCCGCCGATGACGAAGGTCGGGTCCATGCCGCCCTCGCCGAGGATCGAGGCCACGAGGCTCGTCGTCGTCGTCTTGCCGTGGGTTCCGGCGACCGCGATGCCGCGCTTCAGGCGCATCAGCTCGGCGAGCATCTGCGCGCGCGGGACGACCGGGATGTGCGCGGCGCGCGCGGCGAGCACTTCCGGGTTGTCGGCGGCGACCGCTGTCGACACCACCAGCGCGTCGGCGCCGGCGATGTTCTCGGCCGCGTGGCCGCGCAGGACGCGGACGCCGAGCGTGGAAAGCCTGCGCGTCGCCGCGTTGTCGGCGAGGTCGGAGCCGCTGACCGCGTAACCGAGATTGGCGAGCACCTCGGCGATGCCGCTCATGCCGGCGCCACCGACGCCGACGAAATGGATGTTCTTCACCTTGTGTTTCATGCAACGACTTCCTCACACGCGCGCGCCACCGCGGCGGCCGCTTCGGGCCGCGCCAGTTCGCGCGCTTTTTCGGCCATCTGCAGGAGCTGGCCACGCTGGTAATTGCCGATCAGGCTGACCGTCTGCGCGGTCAGGGTCTGCTGTGGCAGCAAGAACGCACCGCCGGCTTCGGCCAGAAAACGCGCATTGGCGGTCTGGTGGTCGTCGACCGCGTGCGGATAGGGGACGAGCACGCTGGCGACGCCGGCCGCCGCGAGTTCGGCGACGGTGAGCGCACCGGCGCGACAGAGGACGAGGTCGGCCCAAGCGTAAGCAGCGGCCATGTCGTCGACGAAGGCGACGCATTCGGCGTCGACGCCGGCGGCCGCGTAAGCCGCGCGCAGGGCGTCGATGTGCTTTTCGCCGGCCTGATGGCGGACCTGCGGCCGCTGTTCCGGCGGCAGCAACGCCAGACCCTGCGGCGTCGCCTCGTTCAACGCGGCCGCGCCGAGGCTGCCGCCGAGCACGAGCAGGCGCAGCCGCCCTTCCCGCCTGGCGAAACGTTCGGCGGGAGGCGGCAAGGCCGAAATCTCGGCGCGCACCGGGTTGCCGGTCCATTGCCCGCGGGCGAGCACATCGGGAAAGCCGCAGCAGACGCGGCGGGCGAGCCGCGCGAGGACGCGGTTGGCGAGCCCGGCGATCGAATTCTGTTCATGGATGACGAGCGGGATGCCGGCAAGCTTCGCGGCGACGCCGCCCGGGAAGCTGATGTAGCCGCCCATGCCGAGGACGACGTCGGGCGCGATGCGCGCGATCTCGCGCCGTGCCTGGGAGAGCGCCGAGGCGAGCGCGAACGGCAGCGCCAGCTTGCGCCCCAGCCCCTTGCCGCGCAGGGCCTTGAACGAGACCGGCGCGAACTCCAGCGCGCGCGCGGCCACCAGCCGCGCCTCGATGCCCTCGGGGTTGCCCATCCAGACGACGCGCCAGCCACGACCGCGCAGTTCCTCGGCGACGGCGAGCCCCGGAAAGACGTGGCCGCCGGTGCCGCCGGCCATGACCAGCAGGGTCGGGCGCTTGCCCGCGCTCATCGCTTGTTCCCCCGCATCAACTGCCGGTTTTCCCAATCGACACGCAGCAGGATGGCCAGCGCCGCGCAATTGGCGACGATCCCCGACCCGCCGAAGCTCATCAGCGGCAGGGTCAGCCCCTTGGTGGGCAACAGCCCCATGTTCACTCCCATGTTGATGAAGCCCTGGACACCGATCCAGAGGCCGATCCCCTGCGCGACCAGCGCCGGATAGATGCGGTCGAGCATCACCGCCTGGCGGCCGATCAGGAAGGCACGATGCACGATCAGCGCGAACAGTGCGATCACCGTGACGACACCGAAGAAACCCAGTTCCTCGGCGATCACCGCGAGCAGGAAGTCGGTATGCGCCTCCGGCAGGTAGAACAGCTTCTCGACGCTGCCGCCGAGACCGACGCCGAACAACTCGCCGCGGCCGAAGGCGATCAGCGCGTGCGAGAGCTGGTAACCGCGCCCGAAGGCATCGGCCCACGGATCCATGAAGCCGAAGATGCGGTCGCGCCGGTACGGCGAGACGATGATCATCACCGCGAACGCGGCGAGCAGCAGCGCGACGAGGATCACGAACAGGCGCGTGCGCATGCCGCCGAGGATGAGGATGCCCATGGCGATCGAGACGACGACGACGAGGGCGCCGAAGTCGGGCTCCTTGAGCAGCAGCACGCCGACCAGGATCATCGCCGCCGCCATCGGCATGAAGGCCTTCTTCAGGTCGGCCATGTACGGCATCTTGCGCACCGTGTAGTCGGCAGCGTAGAGGACGGCGAACAGCTTCATCAGCTCGGACGGCTGCAGGTTGGCAAAGCCGAGCGGTAGCCAGCGCTGCGCGCCATTGACCTCGCGCCCGACCCCGGGGATGAGCACCAGCGCGAGGAGGACGACGCCGGCCAGGAACAGCCAGGGCGCGATCTGCTGCCAGGTCTTCAGGGGCACCTGGAAGGCGGCGAAGGCGGCGAGCAGGCCGAGACCGAGGAAGAGCGCGTGACGGACGAGAAAATAGGTCGGCTGCTGTGCGGTGAAGCGTCCGGCTTCGGCGATCGCGATCGACGAGGAGTACACCATCACGAGGCCGAAGACGAGCAGGAACACGCCGCTCCAGAGGAGCGCGTGATCGATCTCGGCCTGCGTGCCCGGCACGCGCATGATCAAGACCGCCCTTCCCCGAGCGCCGCCAGCGCGCGCACGGCGGCGATGAAGACCTCGGCACGGTGCGCGTAGTTGCGGTACATGTCGAGGCTGGCGCAGGCCGGCGACAGCAGCACCGCGTCGCCGGCCTGCACCTGCGCGGCGCAGAAGCGGACCGCCGCGTCCATGTCGGCACAGGTCCGGCGCGGCGCGGCGACGCCGGCGGCATCGAGTGCGGCACCGATAAGCCCGGCATCGCGGCCGATCAGCGCGATCGCGCGCGTGTTCCGGCAGAGGGCGGCGGCAAGCGGGGCGAAGTCCTGGCCCTTGCCGTCACCGCCGAGGATGATCGCCAGCGGCCGCTCGAAACCGGCGACCGCAGCCAGCGTCGCGCCGACGTTGGTGCCCTTCGAATCGTCGTACCAGGTGACGCCATCGATCTCGGCGACTGCCTCGACCCGGTGCGGCAGGCCGGCGAATCCGGCGAGTCCCGCCAGCGTCGCCTGCGGGTCGATGCCTATCGCTTCGCACAGCGCCAGTGCCGCCATCGCGTTGGCCGCGTTGTGGCGACCGACGAGGCGCAGGCGATCGAGCCCGATCAGCCTTTCCTTGCCGCGCACGATGGCGCCGTCGACGAGACCGTAGTCGAGCGCCCGCGGCGGCGCGTCGAGCCCGAAGGTGACGATGCGCTCGCCGCAGCGGGCGGCGGCAAGGCTGCGCTCGTCGTCGCGGTTGAGGACCATGGTGCAGCGCCGGCCGCGGCCGCGCGCGAAGATGCGGTACTTCGCCGCGGCGTAGCCATCCATTCCCGCGTGGCGGTCGAGGTGGTCCTCGGAAACATTGAGCAGGGCCGCGGCGTCGGCGCCGAGCGCCGGCGTCGTCTCGAGCTGGAAGCTCGACAGTTCGAGCACCCACACCGCCGGCAAGGCGCCCGCAGCGAGCGCGCCCAGCAGCGCGTCGAGCGCCGACGGACTGATGTTGCCGCAGGCGATGGCCGGCCGGCCGGCGGCACTCGCCAGCGCGGCGGTGAGGGCGGTCGTCGTCGTCTTGCCGTTGCTGCCGGTGATCGCCAGGATGCGCGCCTCCGGGTCGAGTTCGGTGAGCGCGTCGACGAAGAGCTGGATCTCGGAGACGACCGGAATCCCGGCTGCCAGCGCCTTCTGCACCAGCGGCGTCGCCAGCGCGATTCCCGGCGACAGGACGACGCGCGCGACACCGTGCAGGAGGCTGTCGGCGAACGCGCCGCAGACGAGCTCCGCGTCCGGTGCGGTTTTCCTGAGTTCGGCCAGGCCGGGCGGCGCGCAGCGGCTGTCGGCGATGCGCATGCGCGCGCCGGCGCGCGCCAGCCAGCGTGCTGCGGCCAGCCCGCTCTCGCCGAGGCCGAGGATGAGCTGGATTCCTTCATTCCTGTGCACGGTCGGCCCCTCAGCGCAGCTTGAGCGTCGACAGGCCGAAGAGGACCAGCATCAGGGTGATGATCCAGAAGCGGACCACGACCTGTGTCTCCTTCCAGCCGCCGAGCTCGAAATGGTGATGCAAGGGCGCCATGCGGAAGATGCGCTTGCCGCCCGTGAACCTGAAGTAGAGCACCTGCGCCGCGACCGACAGGGTTTCGGCGACGAAGACGCCGCCCATGATCGCGAGCACGATTTCCTGGCGCACGACCACCGCCACCGTGCCGAGCGCGGCGCCGAGCGCCAGCGCGCCGACGTCGCCCATGAACACCTCGGCCGGGTAGGCGTTGAACCAGAGGAAGCCCAGGCCCGCGCCGACCATCGCGCCGAGGAAGACCGCGAGTTCGCCGGCGCCGGGGATGTAGGGCAGCAGCAGGTACTTGGCGTAAACGCTGTTGCCGGCGACGTAGGCGAAGATGGCCAGCGCACCGGCGATCATCACCGTCGGCATGATCGCCAGCCCGTCGAGGCCGTCGGTGAGGTTCACCGCGTTGCTGGTGCCGACGATGACGAAGTAGGTGAGCGTGATGAAGCCGATCACCCCGAGCGGGTAGGCGACGCTCTTGAAGAACGGAACGATCACTTCCATCTGCGCCGGCACCGTCGCCGTCAGGCCGAGGTAGATGGCGACGCAGAGCCCGATCACCGACTGCCAGAAATACTTCCAGCGGCTGGCGAGCCCCTTCGGGTCGCGATAGACGACCTTCTTCCAGTCGTCGTACCAGCCGATGCCGCCGAAACCGAGGGTGACGATCAAGAGCACCCAGACATAGCGGTTGGACAGGTCGGCCCAGAGCAAGGTGGTGACGGCGATCGCGATCAGGATCAGCGCGCCGCCCATGGTCGGCGTCCCCGACTTCTTCAGGTGCGTCTGCGGACCGTCGGTGCGCACCGCCTGGCCGATCTTCTTCGCCGCCAGCCAGCGGATCACGCGCGGCCCCGCGGCAAACGAGATGATCAGCGCGGTCATCGCCGCCAGCACCGCGCGCAGCGTGATGTAGTTGAAGACGTTGAAGCCGCGGATGTCCTCGCCCAGCCACTGGAAAAGCATCAGGAGCATCAGTGCACCTCCGCGGCAGTGGCAGGAGCGGCGATGGCGTCGGCGACGCGTTCCATGCGCATGAAGCGCGAGCCCTTCACGAGCACCGTCGTCTCCGGCGTCAGTTCGTGCTTCAAGGCGGCGACGAGTTCGTCGACGCGGCGGAAGTGGCGGCCGCCGGCACCGAAGTTGTGCGCCGCGAGTGCGCTCGCTTCGCCGAGCGCGAACAGCCGGTCGATGCCCTGGCTCTTGGCGTAGCCGCCGATCTCGTCGTGGAACTGCCCGCTCATTTCACCGATTTCGCCCATGTCGCCAAGCACGAGGATCTGCCGGCCGACCGTCGCCGAGAGGACGTCGATCGCCGCGCGCACCGAATCGGGGTTGGCATTGTAGGTGTCGTCGAGCAGCGTCGCGCCGCCGATCGCCGCCTTCTTCTGCAGGCGTCCCGGCGCGCCGCGGAAGGCGGCGAGTCCGGCGCAGACGGCGGCGAAGGGAACGCCGGCCGCGAGGGTCGCGGCGGCGGCGGCGAGCGCGTTGCGCGCGTTGTGGCGGCCGGGCAGGCAGAGCTCGACTTCGCCGCGCTCGCCCTGGAAGGAGAGCGTCAGGTGGTTGTCGAGCCCGTGCAGGCGGCAGGAGCCGGCGACGTCCGCCGGCTGCTCCAGACCGAAGCCGAGGACGCGACGGGCACGTGCGCGCCACAGATCGGCCCACGGCTCGTCGGCGTTGACGACGGCGATCCCGTCGGCGCCGAGGCCGTCGTAGATCGTCCCCTTCTCCTCGGCGATCGCGTCGAGCGAACCCATCCCTTCCAGGTGCGCACGCTGCGCGTTGGTCACCAGCGCCACCGTCGGCCGGGCGATCGCCGCCAGTGCGGCGATCTCGCCGGGGTGGTTCATGCCCAGTTCGACGATCGCCGCGCGGTGCGTCGCGCGCAGGCCGAGCAGGGTCAGGGGCAGGCCGATGTCATTGTTGAGGTTGCCGACCGTCGCCAGCACCGTGTCGCCGTAGGCGGCGCGCAGGATGGCGGCGATCATCTCCTTGGTCGTCGTCTTGCCGTTGCTGCCGGTGAGTGCAATCAAGGGCAGCGTGAAGCGCGCACGCCAGTCGGCGGCAAGCGCGCCGAGCGCGCGGCGGGTGTCGGCGACGACGATCAGCGGCAGCGGGGGCTGCTGCCAGCGCGCGGCGGCAGCCTCGTCGACGAGCGCGGCGGCAGCGCCCTGCGCGGCAGCGGTATCGACGAAATCGTGTCCGTCGAATTTTTCACCGCGCAGGGCGACGAACAGCGCCCCCTTCCCGATGCGTCGGCTGTCGGTCGACACTTCGCCGAACACCACCGGGGGCGCTTCGACGGCCGGGGCGCCGAGCAGGCGGCCACCAAGGGCACGCGCGGCGGCGGAAATATCCATCATTGCAGAAAAGACTCCTGACGAGCGGTGAGCGCAGCGCGCGCCTCGGCGAGATCCGAGAACGGGCGGCGCACGCCGCTGATTTCCTGATACGGTTCATGCCCCTTGCCGGCGACGAGGACGAGGTCGGCCGGAGCGGCGGCAAGGATCGCCGCGCGAATCGCCGCAGCCCGGTCGAGTTCGACGGCAGCGCCCGGCGCTCCCTGGCGAATCTGGTCGATGATGGCCTGCGGGTCTTCGCTGCGCGGGTTGTCCGAGGTCAGCACGACCGAGTCGGCAAGACGGGTGGCGACCTCGCCCATCAGCGGACGCTTGCCGGGATCGCGGTCGCCGCCGCAGCCGAACACGCAATGCAGTGCACCGCCACGCGCGCGGGCCACGTCGCGCAGCGCGCCGAGCGCGTTGTCGAGTGCATCGGGCGTGTGCGCGTAGTCGACGACGACGAGCGGCAGGCCATCGCCGCCGACCGCTTGCAGCCGGCCGGCCGGCGCCGCCAGCGCGGCGAGGCGCGCGGCGATTGAGTCCGCGGACAAGCCGGCGTCATGCAGCACCGCGGCGACGGCCAGTAGGTTGGAGACGTTGAAGCGGCCGATCAGCCGCGTGTCGACCTGCGCCGAGCCGGACGGCGTGACCAGGCGGAAGGCGAGCCCGGCGCCGGTGGCGACCACGTCCTCGGCGCAGACCCATTCGCCGAGCTGCGGCGCCGCCGCGCGCGCGGCGGCCGACTGTGCATAGCCGATCACGCGCCGGGCCGAGCTGCGCGCCGCCAGTTCGCGGCCGAAGGCATCGTCCATGTTGACGATCGCCAGGCGCAAGCCGGGCCAGCGGAAGAGCTTTTCCTTGGCCGCGGCGTACGCGGCCATCGATCGGTGGTAGTCGAGATGGTCGCGGGTCAGGTTGGTGAACACCGCGATGTCCACCTGCGCGCCGTTGAGACGCCCCTCCTCGACACCGATCGAACTCGCCTCCAGCGCGCAGGCCGCCGCGCCGGCGCCGGCAAGGTCGGCCAGCGTGCGCGCCAGCGTCGCCGCCTGCGGCGTGGTGAAGCCGGTGTCGACGAGGCGGCCGGGCAGGCCGACGCCGAGCGTGCCGATGACGCCACAGGGCGCCGGATAGGCATGGGCGAGCCACTGGCTGACGCTGGTCTTGCCGTTGGTGCCGGTGACCGCGATCAGCGAGAGGCGTTCGGCCGGGCTGCCGCAGACCGCGTGCGCCAAGGGACCTGCCAGCGCACGCAGGCCGCTCACCGGGAGGTTGGGAATCGACACCGACGCGGGCCAGACGAAGGCGTCGGCGGACTCCCAGACGACGGCGATGGCGCCGCGCCTGACGGCATCGGCGACAAAGTCGCGGCCGTCGGCGAAGTCGCCGGGATAGGCGAGGAAGAGGTCGCCGGCGCGCACGCTGCGGCTGTCGTCGGCAGCGCCACCGGCGACGACGCCTTGGGCTGCCAGTGCCGCCAGGACGGCGGCGGCTGCCCCGTGCAGGTCGCCGGAACGGATCGGGGCGCGGCTCACAACGCCTCCCGCTGCGTGCCGGCGCGCGCGATCAGCTGCTGCGGTGCGTCGGGCGGGACGCCGAGCGTGCGCAGCGCGCTGCCCATCACCGCCGAGAAAACCGGCCCGGCGACGCTACCGCCGTAGTACTTGCCCTGCGGTTCGTCGATCATGACCGCGACGATCAGCCGCGGCGACGACATCGGTGCCATGCCGATGAAGGAGGCGACGTAGCGGTTGGTGTAGCGTCCCCCCTCGAGCTTGTTGGCGGTGCCGGTCTTGCCGCCGACGCGGTAGCCGGGCACCTGTGCCTGCGGCGCGGTACCGCCGCGCTCGACGACCATTTCGAGCATGCTGCGCATCTGGCGGGCGGTGCGCGGGCTGAACACCTGGATGCCGTTTGCCGGCGGCGCGTCGAGTTGCGTCAGCGACAGCGGGATCAGCTCACCGTCGCGCGCGAAGACGGTGTAAGCACGCACGAGCTGGATCAGCGAAACGGAGATGCCGTGCCCGTAGGAGATGGTCGCCTGTTCGATCGGGCGCCAGCGCTGCCACGGGCGCAGCCGGCCGGCGACTTCGCCGGGAAAGCCGAGACCCGGCACCTGGCCGAAACCGACCGAGTCGAGCATCTCCCACATTTCCTGTGGCGCGAAGGTCGACGCGATCTTGGCCGTGCCGACGTTGGACGACTTCTGGATGACCTCGGCGACGGTCAGCGGGCCATGCCGGTGCGCATCGGAAATCGTCGCCCTGCCGATGGTCAGCCGGCCTGACGAGGTGTCGATGACCGAATCGGCGCGGAACTTGCCCTTCTCCAGTGCCAGCGCAATGCTGAAGGGCTTCAGGGTCGAACCCGGCTCGAAGGTGTCGGTGACCGCACGGTTGCGCAGGCTGCCGCCCGTCAGCGATTCGCGGTTGTTCGGGTTGTAGGTCGGCCAGTTGGCCAGCGCCAGCACTTCGCCGGTCCGCGCATCGGCGACGACGATGCCGCCGGCTTTCGCCTTGTGCTCGGCGATCGCCTCCTTGAGCTTGCTCAGTGCGAAATACTGGATCTTCGAGTCGAGCGCGAGCCTGATGTCCTGACCGTCCTGTGGCGGCAGGATCGCGCCGACGTCCTCGACCACGTGTCCGCGCCGGTCCTTGATCACCGTGCGACTGCCGGGGCGGCCGAGCAACTGGTTCTGGAAGGCGAGCTCGACCCCTTCCTGTCCCTGGTCGTCGATGCCGGTGAAGCCGACCAGATGCGCGCTCATCTCGCCGCTCGGGTAAAAGCGGCGATATTCGGTGTTCTGGCCGATTCCGGGCAACTTCAGGTCGGCGACCTTCTGCGCGAGCTCGGGCGGGATCTGCCGTTGCAGGAAGACGAAGCTCTTCTCGCTGGCGAGCTTGCGGCGCAGCTCCCCGGCGTCGATTTCGAGCAGGCCGGCCAGTTGCGCGACTTGTGCCTCGTTCAGTCGCGCGTCGGCCGGGATCGCCCAGATCGACTTCATCGGCGTCGATACGGCGAGCACCTCGCCATTGCGGTCGGCGATGCGCCCGCGCGAAGCCGAAATGTCGATGTCGCGGCGATAGCGCGAGTCCCCCTTCTCCTGCAGGAAATCGTTGTTCAGCACCTGCAGGTAGAAGGCACGCCCGACGAGAACGATGAAGGCGCCGAGCAGCAATAGGGAAATGAGGCGCGAGCGCCCCGCCGGCAGGCGCAGCAGCAGCACCGGACTTTCGGCAAACTTGTGCGAGACAGGTGGTTTCGTGCGCATCACTGTGTCGCTCCACCGAGCAGGCGCATGCGTGCCGCCGACGGCGTCTCCATCTTCAGTTGCGCGCGCGCGATCCGGTCGATCCGCGATGCGGTGGCCAGGGTGGAGATTTCGATCTGCAGCTGACCGAACTCGACCTCGAGCTGTCGCTCGTGCTGCTGCGCCACTTCCAGTTCCTGGAAGAGCTTGCGCGCCTTGTGCTGGGCCGTGACGACGAGCAGCGCACAGGCGACGGCGACCAACAGCAGGAAGATGTTCACGCGCAGCATCTCAGGCACCCTCCCCGGCCAGCTTTTCGGCGACGCGCAGGACGGCGCTGCGTGCGCGCGGATTGGCGGCGACCTCGGCGGCGCTGGCACGCAGCGGCTTGCCGATCAGGCGCAGGCGCGGCTGCGGCAACTCGTCGGCGCGCAAGGGCAAATCCTTCGGCAAGGAGTCCGGCGACGCCTGCTCGCGCAGGAAACGCTTGACGATGCGGTCTTCGAGCGAGTGGAAGCTGATCACCGCCAGCCGTCCGCCGGGACGCAGCGCGTCCACCGCCTGCGGCAGGGCTAGCGCAAGTTGTTCGAGTTCCTGATTGACATGAATCCGTAGAGCTTGAAAGGTACGCGTCGCCGGGTCCTGGCCAGGTTCGCGGGTGCGCACGGCCTCGCGTACGAGCGCGGCAAGCTCGCCGGTGCTTGCAACAGGCCGTTCGTCCCGAGCAGCCACAATCTTCTTTGCAATCTGGAAAGCAAACCGTTCTTCGCCATAATTCCTGATGATCTCCGTGATTTCGCCGATGTCGGCGCGCGCCAGCCACTCGGCGGCGGTCTCGCCGCGCGTCGTATCCATGCGCATGTCGAGCGGCGCGTCGAAGCGGAAGGAAAAGCCGCGCGCGCCTTCATCCAGTTGCGGCGAGGAGACGCCGATGTCGAGCAGCACCCCGTCGACCGCGGACATCCCCGCCTCGCGCAAGGCGAGCGCCAGGTCGCCGAAACGGTGGTGGAGCAGGACGAAACGCGGGTCGTCGATCGCGCGCGCGGCGGCGACCGCCTGCGGGTCGCGGTCGAGCGCGAGCAGCCGCCCCGCCGGCCCGAGGCGCGCCAGGATCGCCCGGCTGTGCCCGCCGCGACCGAAGGTGCCATCGACGTAGCAACCCGATGGCCGGATCGCCAGCGCCTCGACCGCCTCCCCGAGCATGACGGTCTGGTGAACGGATTCCTGGCTCACAGCGCGAGATCCTCAAGACCCGGCGGCAGGAAGTTGTCGCCCAGCGCAAAGAGCGCCTCCTGCTGCTTGCGCCAGCCGGCATCCGACCAGATTTCGAAGTGATCGCCCTGCCCGACCAGCCACACGTCCTTGTCCAGCTCGGCGAACTGGCGCAACTCGGGGGCGACCAGCACACGCCCGGCCGAATCGAGCGTCTCCTCGCGCGCAAAACCGATGAGGAGGCGCTTGATCAGTGCCGACTGCTGCTGAAAGCTCGGCGCGGCGAGCACCTTCGCACGGATCGGCAACCAGGCCGGTTCGGGATAGAGCAGCAGGCAGCGGTGCGGGTGCGCGGTGAGGACCAGCTGTCCTTCGGCCACAGCCGCGAGCGCGCCCCGGTAGCGCGCCGGAATGGCGAGCCGACCCTTGGCGTCGATGCTCAGCGCTGCTGCCCCTTGGAACACGTCCGCACTCCTTTGTCGTACGGGAGACGAAAATTTCTCCCACTTTTCCCCACAAGTTCCCACTTTACGACAAAGCGCTTGCGAAGGCAAGAATCAAACGGGATTTTTGTCAATCGCGACAAGGACTTATGCGCGATTTCCACAGCAGACCCCGAGATTTTTTTTCCATAAAAAACAAGGCCAACAGGCGGCCTGTTAAAGTGCTTTGTAATGAACGGGAAGGACTGGGGGAGCCTGCCAGACGCATACGGGATCCATGACAAATGGAATCCCGGCAAGCAGGACGGGTGCGGCCCGCCGGAGGGGCTGGTCGCCCGGGACGGAAAAGGGGGGGGAAGCCGCCCGATAAGCCGGGTTCTGTCGTGGACAGCCATTCCTCTAGGCGTACCGTTACCGGCACGCTCAAGCAGCCTACCCGGAAGCGACGCGAGCAGCGCCAATGCTTCCCTATTCGGCCTTGCTCCGGATGGGGTTTACCGTGCCGTCCGCGTTGCCGCGTCCGCGGTGAGCTCTTACCTCGCCGTTTCACCCTTGCCTGATCCCGACGCTTGCGCGGCGGGCCATCGGCGGTCTGCTCTCTGTTGCACTTTCCGTCGCCTTCGCCTTGCGGCTTATAGCGCCCGGCCGTTAGCCGGCATCCTGCTCTGTGGAGCCCGGACTTTCCTCCCGGCGCTTGACGCGCCCGGCGGCTGTCTGGACGACTTCCCCGACGCGGATTATACGCGGCCGCCGTCCTTCGCCGCGAGATTGTTCGTCCGCGACGGCCGTGCGCAGCGCCTGCGCACGGCGTGCGCGCCGACGACGGCGCTCAGCGCATGACCCAGTGCATGGCCTCGCCGGCACGCAGCGGAACGATCGTCTCGCTGCCGCCAAACGGGTACGCGGGCGGCGCCGTCCAGCCTTCCCTTACCAGCGTGACCTGCCCGCGGTTGCGCGGCAGGCGGTAGAAATCGGGACCGTTGAAACTGGCAAAGGCCTCCAGGCGGTCGAGCGCGCCGGCGGCGTCGAAGGCCTCGGCGTACAGTTCGAGCGCCGCATGCGCCGTGTAGCAACCGGCGCAGCCACAGGCGGCCTCCTTGGCGCCGCGCGCGTGCGGGGCCGAATCGGTGCCGAGGAAGAAGCGCGGACTACCCGAGATCGCCGCGCGCACCAGTGCCTCGCGATGGCGTTCGCGCTTGAGCACCGGCAGGCAGTAATAGTGCGGGCGGACGCCGCCGACGAAGATCGCGTTGCGGTTGTAGAGGAGATGATGTGCAGTGATCGTCGCCCCGACGTTGTCGCCGGCCTCGCTGACGAAGGCGGCAGCTTCGGCGGTCGTGATGTGCTCGAAGACGACGCGCAGGCCCGGATGCCGCGCCAGCAGCGGTTGCAGGACGCGCTCGATGAAGACCTGTTCGCGGTCGAAGATGTCGATTTCCGGGTCGGTCACCTCGCCGTGCACCAGGAGCGGCAGGCCGAGGCGTTCCATCTCGGCGAGTGCAGCCGCGCAGTGGGCGAGGTCGGTGACGCCGGCGTCCGAATTGGTGGTCGCCCCGGCCGGGTAGAGCTTGACCGCCTTGACGAAGCCGCTGTCGGCAGCGCGCCTGATCTCGTCGGGCGAGGTGCGGTCGGTGAGATAGAGCGTCATCAGGGGCTCGAAGTCGAGCCCCGCCGGCAGCGCGGCGAGGATGCGCTCACGATAGGCGGCTGCGTCGGCGACGGTGGTCACCGGCGGCTTCAGGTTCGGCATGACGATGGCACGCGCGAACTGGCGCGCCGTATGCGGCAGCACGGCGGCAAGCGCTTCGCCGTCGCGCAGGTGGAGGTGCCAGTCGTCTGGCCGGGTGATCGTGATCTGCATGGAGAAGCCCCAGGGTTCGATTGCCGGATTTTAGTGGATTTCGTGCTTGCTGGTATCCGGGCGTCGGGCGAGACGAAGCAGCCCTCCTGCTTCGCCGCTGGCGGCGGAGCCCCTGCACGCCGGTGACGAAAGCCCTGCCCGACAGCCCCGTGATGCCGGGAACATCGCGAATTGACAAGCCCTGTAAATACCTAATAATTACCGACAGCCCGCGTATCCGGACGCCAGCGTGGCGCTCATCACTCCGCAAAGGACCCATCGATGTCTTTCCCCAGAACAGTTCCGCTTCTGCTGGCGGTCGCGCTTGTAAGCGCTTGTGCGACGCCCTTCAGCGAGACGCCGCTCGCCACCAACTTTCCTACCAGCAAGCAGGAAAAACTCCAGGCAGCGTCGCATTGGCAGACGATCACCGCTGACGCGGCACTGAGACTGAGCGCGACACTGCCGGCGGCGCTGACGCATCCGCTGTACGTCGAGCCGGTGACGCCGACCGCCTTCAACCGGGCAGTGACGAACCAGCTGATCACCTGGCTCGTCAATAACGGCCATGCCGTCACCCGCTCGCCGGCCAACGGAGCCAAGTTCATCAAGGTCGACGTGGACACGCAGGTCGTCGCCTTCTCGCCCGACCGTGCACAAGCCCGTTACGCCGGCGTACCGACGGCGCTGGCAGCCGGCGCCTGGGCGCTGAGCGGGCCGAGCGTCACCGGTGCCGGTGCAGCGACCGCGATGATCGCCGGCGCCGACGCGTATTCGTGGGCGCGTTCCGAATTCGCGAACGGTGAGACGCCGCAGACCGAGATCATCCTCAACCTTTCCGTCGCCGACGAAGATCGCTACCTGGCGCGATCGACCACGGTCTATTACGTCAGCGACAGCGACCGGAAACTTTACGAAGAGAGCGGCAGCAACCTCACGGTCACGAGCAAGAGCTTCGTGGTGAAGGGGGACTGACAATGACAGCCCGCCGTTTCTCCGGACTCGTTGCGCTGCTTGCAGTCGGCTCCACGCTCGCGATTGCAGGCTGTGCCAACGACAACGGGCGCCGGCCCGACCCCAGCTACGCCACGGCCGCCGCCAACCCGTTCATCCCAGCCAACTACGCGGCAGCCGACGCGCTGCTTGCGCAACTGAACGGCAAGCTGGGCAACACGCAGCCGCTGATCATCGCCACCGTCGTCAATATCGACGCCCTCGAACAATCCTCCACCTTCGGTCGACTGGTCTCGGAGCAGATATCGGCGCGTTTCTCACAAGCCGGGCTGACGATGATCGAGACGAAGATCCGCAACAACATCTACATGAAGCGTGACCAGGGCGAATTGCTGCTCACCCGCGAAATCCGTGAGGTCGCGCAGAACCACAGCGCGCAGGCGGTCATCGTCGGCACCTACGCCGACAGCAGCGACTTCGTCTTCGTGAACCTGAAGGTCATTTCCCCGAGCAGCAATGTCGTCATCGCCGTCCACGACTACGCGCTGCCGAAGGACGATACGGTGCGCTCGCTGCTGAAAGCCCAGTACAGGCGCTGAGCGCTATCCTGCGCCGGGTGCGCCGGCTCAGCCCGGCTGCTGGCGCAATTCCAGCGCCTGCGCGTAGAGCGCGTTCTTCGCCTTGCCGGTGATCGCGTGCGCGAGCTTCGCCGCCTGTTTCACCGGCAGGCCTTCGTCGAGCAGCAGGCGCAGCACGCGCTCGCCCTCCGCATCGCTCTCGTCGGCAGACTCCGGCGCGCCGGCAACGATGAGCACGAATTCGCCGCGCTGGCGGTCGGCGTCGGCGGCGAGCCAGGCGCTCGCCTCGGCCAGCGGGCAACGATGGATCTGCTCGAACATCTTGGTCAGTTCGCGCGCCAGGACCAGCGTCCGCTCGCCGCCGAACGCAGTTGCCAGCGCAGCGACCGTGTCGACGATGCGGTGCGGCGCCTCGTAGAAGACGAGCGCGTAAGGCAGCCTGAGCAGCTGACGCAGCGCTGCCTCGCGTTGCCCCGCCTTCGCCGGCAGGAATCCGTAGAAAAGGAAATGCGCGTCGGCAAGCCCCGCAGCCGAGAAGGCGGTCACTGCCGCACACGGACCGGGCAGCGGAACGACGCGCAGGCCTGCCGCGCGCACGCGCGCGACCAGCCGCGCCCCGGGATCCGAGATGCCCGGGGTGCCGGCGTCGGACACCAGCGCCACCGACTCGCCGGCAGCAAGCCGCGCGATCACCTGCTCGGCAGCGGCCTCCTCGTTGTGCTCGTGACAGGCGATCAGCTTCGCCGAAACGCCGAAGCGCGCCAGCAAGGGCGCGCTGTGGCGCGTGTCTTCGGCAGCAACCCAGCGCACGGCGCGCAGCACCTCCAGCGTGCGCAGCGTGATGTCGCCGAGATTACCCAGCGGCGTCGGCGCAACATATAATGCAGGCAATTCTTCCGTCATATCAGCGAGGCTCCGGTGAGCGGCAAAGATACCACGCAGCGACGGACTGACGGCAGCGCAAGCAGCGCGCGCGCCGCAGAGAAGCCGGCGGACCCACGCCATGCCAGCGGTCGCCAGGCCGAAGAACTGGCGGCGCAATTTCTCGCCGCGCACGGCCTCGCGCTGCTCGCGCGCAACTTCCGCTGCCGTGGCGGCGAGATCGACCTCATCTGCCGCGACGCCGCGACCATCGTCTTCGTCGAAGTTCGCCTGCGCCGCAACGCCGACTATGGCGGCGCCGGCGCCAGCATCGGTGCCATCAAGCAGCGACGCGTCATCCTCGCCGCGCGTCACTGGCTCTCCCGCCAGCATGCCTTCTCCAGCCCCTGTCGCTTCGACTGCGTGCTGCTCGACGAGCTCGACCCGTCGCGGATCACCTGGCTGCGCGGCGCCTTCAGCACCGACTGATCACGATGCGGCTTCGGCTCGGTGGCCCGTCCAGCGGCAGCGCAGGTCTGGCGGCAGCGCTGATGCTCGCCATCGCCGCCCCCGGTGCAGTGGCCGATTCGGTGCAGATCATGGTCCAGGACTCGCCGCTCGCCGGCAGCCAGTTTCATGAGGCCGGCACCGTCTGGCCTCAGTTGCGGGTCGGCGACCGCCTGACGCTGGTGCGCGAACCCGACAACCGGCACGACCGCAAGGCGGTTCGCGTCGACTGGAACGGACATGTCCTGGGCTACCTGCCGCGCGCCGAGAACCACGCCGTCGCTGCCGCGCTCGACCGCGGCGAGCGTCTCGAAGCGCGCATCACGGCACTGCGCGAGGATCGCGACCCCTGGCGCAGGATCGCCTTCGCCGTCTATCTGACTCTGTGATGTTAGAATCCTTGACTTTCCGAACCCACTTCGCCACCACACACATGGATCTGATCAGCCGCATCGGCCAACACTTCGAGGACAGTGCCCGGACCAAGCTCGAAGCACTCGAACTCCTCGCCGCCCCGATCGCCGGCGCCATCGAGACGATGGTCGGCGCGCTGGTGAACAACGGCCGTATCCTGGCCTGCGGCAACGGCGGTTCCGCCGGCGACGCGCAGCACTTCGCTGCCGAACTGGTCGGTCGCTTCGAGGCCGAACGGCAGGGACTCGCCGCGATCGCGCTGACCACCGACAGCTCGATCCTCACCGCGGTCGGCAACGACTACAGTTTCGACCTCGTCTTCGCGCGCCAGGTGCAGGCGCTCGGCCAGCCCGGCGACGTGCTGCTGGCGATCTCGACCTCGGGCAACTCGGGCAACGTGATCGAGGCGATCCGTGCCGCGCACGAACACGACATGCGCGTCGTTGCGCTCACCGGCCGCAACGGCGGCCGCATCGGCGAGATGCTCAAGGACGACGACATCCACATCTGCGTCCCGGCGCAGCGCACCGCACGCATTCAGGAAACCCACCTGCTGACCATCCACTGCCTGTGCGACGGGATCGATTGCCTGCTCCTGGGAGTTGAAGAATGAACACCACGCCGAACCTCGTGCGCTCGACGCGGACCCGCATCGGCAAGCGCCTGCTCGTCGGCCTGCTCATCGGCAGCACCTTGCTGCCGTCGCTGCAGGGCTGCTTCCCGGTGGTCGCCGCCGGCGTCGGTACCGGCGTCCTGGCGGCAATCGACCGGCGCAGCGTCGGTGCGCAGACCGAGGACGAGACGATCGAATGGAAGGCGGTCGCCCGCGCCTCCGAACGCGCCGGCGACAAGGCGCACGTCAACGCGACCAGCTTCAACCGCAAGCTGCTGCTCACCGGCGAAGCCGCATCGCCGGAGATCAAGACCGAGATCGAGCGTTCCGTCGCTGCCATCCCCAACGTCGTCCGCGTATACAACGAACTGGCGATCGCCGGCGCCAGTTCGTTCTCGGCGCGCAGCAACGACGCCTACATCACCTCGAAGGTGAAGGCGCGCTTCATCGATGCCAACCGCTTCAACGTGAACCTGGTCAAGGTCGTCACCGAAGCCAACACCGTCTTCCTGATGGGACTGGTGACCCAGCGCGAAGCCGACGCCGCGATCGAGCTCGCGCGCACGACCTCCGGGGTGATGAAGGTGGTCAACGTGATGGAAATCATCAGCGAGGCGAAGGCCAGGGAACTCGACCCGCCGCCACCGGAGAAGCGCAAGCAGCCGGAAGCCCAGGTCACCGGCTGAGCGGCAACCCGGCTTGAAACTTCAGCCAGGCGCAGGGGGCATTCCCCCTTGCCTGCCTCTCGCCAGGGGGCGGCTCACTGCGCCGACAGCCGGCGCTGCAGCGCGCGCACGATGAAGCCGATCACGGGCAGCTTGGCCAGCAGTTCCTCGGCCGCATCCCAGTAATCACGGTGCCAGCACACCCTGCCATCGGCAGCGAACTTCAGGTGCGAGACACCGCGTATCGTCTGCGTCTCGTTGCGCTTCCAGTCGCGCAGGCGGAAGTGGAAATCCCAGACCAGGACGGCGCCACCCGCGTCGACGATCCGCTCGACGACGACGAAGCGCGGCGCGTCGACCTGGAGGAACATGTGCGCGAAGATGCGCTCTATCGCGTCGATCCCGCGCACCTCGTTGAACGGGTCCTTGAACCAGGCGTCCTCGCTGTAATGCTCGGCGAAACGCGCCAGGCTGTCCGGCGAGAAATCCTCGAAGAAGGGCACCAGGCGCTCGACCGCCTGCCGGTTGGCGGCGATCTGCTCGGCGTGCGCTATTTCCGGATGCGACATCGACGAGGACTCCTTCAGAGGCCGGTGAAGCGGCGGACGAGCGGGAAGAACAGGCGGTAGGGCAGCAGCGCCAGGGTCTTCATCACGCGCGTGAAGCGCCTGGGAAAATCGATCTCGAACGCACCCGAGGCGAATCCGGCGACGATCGCGCTCGCCGCCTGCTCGGGCGTCTGCAGCGCCGGCATCGTGAAGTCGTTCTGCGCCGTGAGCGGGGTGGCGACGAAGCCGGGGTTGATCACGCGCACGCCGACGCCGTAGGGCGACAGGTCGAGGTAGAGCGTCTCGCAGAAGTTGATCAGCGCGGCCTTGCTCGCGCCATAGACCAGCGACTTGGGCAGGCCGCAGTAGCCGGCAACGCTCGCCGTCAGCGCGATCTGTCCGGCGCGCTGCGCCTTCAGTTGCGGCGCGAGCAGCGCCGTGAAGGCGATCGCGCCGACCAGGTTCACGTCGATCAGCCGCCGCGCCACCGCCATGTCGATCGCGTCGGCGCGCATCGGCGTGTAGTCGCCGGCGAGGTAGATGGCGACGTCGACGCCCCCCCAGGCGTCGAGCAGGCTCCCCCAGGCCGCGGCGAGACTGTCGTCCTTGCTCGCGTCGCAGGGCAGCAGCAAGGGCGCCGGCCCGGCAGCGAGCTTGCTGCCCAGTTCGCCGGCGAGTGCGGCCAGCTTGTCGGCACTGCGTGCCGACAGCGCGAGGCGTGCCCCGCGTGCGGCCAGCTCGCGCGCCAGCGCCGCGCCGATTCCGGTCGAGGCGCCGAACAGCCAGACGCGCAGGCCGCGCCAGTCGTCGATGGTCGGGTTGAGCGCGCTCATGGTGCGGCCTCCGTTGGCAGGATCAGCAGTGGACAATGAGGGGATCAGCGCTTCTTGAAGCTCAGCGTCACTTCGCCGAGACGGAAGCCGAACTTCTTCATCTCGGAGCGGTTGAGCATCACCGAGTCGTCCATCAGGTACATCCAGTCGTCGAAATCGACGTTCCAGACCTTGCCATCGACCGGCAGCGCCAGCACGTAACGCCAGCGCAGCGCGTTGCCGGCGGCCTCGCCCTCGGCCTCGCCGACGACGTCGTCGGCACGACCGCTGTAGCGACCGTCGCCCAGGCGCGTGATCGTCCACACGCGCCGCGAGGTCGTTCCGTCGGACCAGTCGAAGTGCTCGTCGAGGGTGCCGACATCGACGCCGTCCTTCTTCTC
The DNA here is from genome assembly GCF_016653115.1 of Rhodocyclus purpureus. GTDB lineage: Bacteria > Pseudomonadota > Gammaproteobacteria > Burkholderiales > Rhodocyclaceae > Rhodocyclus > Rhodocyclus purpureus. The sequence goes on along the minus strand of NZ_NHRX01000010.1, from coordinate 53,391 downwards.
CCAGGTGGCGTTGATGACCACGTGGAAACGCTTCTTCACCTCGCCCGAGCGGTCCTGGAACATCCCCCAGCCGTCGATGACGCCGTCGAAATAGGTCGCCAGGTCGAGCTTCGGCTGCTCGGCGCGGTACTGTGAGACGCTGCTCCCGGCGCAACCGGACAGCGCCGGCAGCAACAGGCAGAAAGCCAGCAGGCCACGAATGGATTTCATGATTCTTCCTCCTCCAGCAGATGTCGCCAGCGCCAGGCAAGCACGGCGGCGACGGTTTTGAAAACGATGGGCAGGCCACAGTAGATCAGGATCAGGCCGGCGACCGATGAAACCTCGCCCGCGGCGCCGCCCGGCCGGTAGCCGGTGAATTCGAGTAGCGGCAGCGCCAGCCCCGCGGCTAGCGCGAGGTTGAGCTTGCCGACCAGGTTCCACCAGCCGAAATAGCCGCCGGCGTCGGCCGCGGTGCCCTGCGCCTTGCCCTGGCTGATCTCGGCGAGCAAGGCAGCCGGCAGGCACAGGTCGGCACCAAGCGCAGCGCCGGAGAGCAGGCAGACCAGCGCGAACGGCCAGACATCGCCGCTGCCGAGGAGCCCGGCACCGGTAAAGGCCAGGCAGGCCACGGCCATCGCCAGCACCCAGGTGACGACGCGACCGATGCGCCGCGCCAGCGCGACCCACAGCGGCAGGAAGACGACCCCGCTGACGAAGTAGAGCGCCAGGAAAGCGCCGCTCCACTGCTCGGCGTGCAGCACGTCGGCGACGAAGAAGAGGACCAGCGTCGCCGGCAGGGAAGCCGCGATGCCGTTGGCGACATAGACGGCGAGCAGGCGGCGAAAGCGGGAATCGGAAAGCGGCTGCAGCAGTCCGGCGCCCAGCGCTTCGCCCATCGGCGCGGCCGCCGGCACCGCGGCGCGCACCGGTGCGGCGCCGAGCAGCGAGATCGCAGCGAGCAGGAAAAGCAGCGGAACGAAGAGCCAGGCCAGCATCGCCAGCCCCGCTCCCGGCGGACTACCGGGAGTGGCGAGCAGACCCGGCAAGGCGGCGGCGAGCATGACGCCGACGAGGCCGAAAGCTTCGCGGCTGGCGACGAGCCGGGTGCGCTCACCGGCGCTGGCGCCGATCTCGGCGCCCCAGGCCTGGTAGGCGATGCTGGCCAGTGAAAAACCGAAGTAGGTGGCGAGCAGCGCGGCGAGCAGCCAGGGAACGGCAGGCCCGTCGGCGGGAGGCATCAGCAGCGCGCAGAAGCCGGCAGCGAGGAAAGGCAGCGCGAGGACGATCAGCCGGCGACGGCCGGCGGCACGGTCGCTCCAGGCCCCGAGCAGCGGATCGACGAAGGCGTCGAGCAGGCGCGAGGCGAGCAGGAGGCCGCCGAGCAGCGCGAGGCTGATGCCGCTGACCTCGGCCCAGAGGCGCGGCACATGCACGTAGACCGGCAGCGCGGCCATCGCCAGCGGCAGGCCGAGCGCGCCGTAGGCCAGGCGCCGCCGCCAGTCAGCCGCCGCGTTCGCTGCGAGTGGAGGAGCCGGAGACGCAGGCATGGTCGGCGATGGAGAGGCGAGCGCGCTCATGGCGGCCGGGCGCTGCTTACGCCGCGCTCAGCTCGAACTGGTAGACATCGGTCGAGCCGCTGGCGAAACCGGCCTCGCAGTAGGCGAGGTAGAAGCGCCACAGGCGCGCGAAGCGCTCGTCGAAGCCCTGCTCCCGGATCGCCGGCTGCGCGCGCTCGAAGCTGTCGGCCCATTCGGCGAGCGTGCGCGCGTAGTCGGCGCCGAAGGCGAGCGCGTCGCTGACGACGAGTCCGGCGGCGGCGGCGGCGCGCTGCCGGAACACCGATGGCGACGGCAGCATGCCGCCCGGGAAGACGTGCTGCTGGATGAAGTCGGTGCCGCGCCGGTAGCGCGCGAACAGATCGTCGCGGATGGTGATCGTCTGCACCAGCGCGCGTCCCTGCGGCTTGAGCAGGCGGCGCAGCCCCTTGAAGTAGGCGGGCCACCAGCGTTCGCCGACCGCCTCGAACATCTCGATCGAGACGATGTGGTCGTAGCTGTGGTCGACACCCGGACCGGCGAGGTCGCGGTAGTCACGCAGTTCGAGCTCGACCTGTCCGCCGAGTCCGGCGCGATCGAGGCGCGCGCGCGCAAACTCGAGTTGCGCCGGCGACAGCGTCAGCCCATGCACCTGCGCGCCGAATTCGCCGGCCGCGACCTCGGCAAAGCCACCCCAGCCACAGCCGATCTCGAGGATCCGCTGCCCCGGCTGGACGTCGAGGCGGCGCAGGATGCGCCGGTACTTGGCCAGTTGCGCGTCGGCCAGCGGCTGACCGGGGCTGGTGTAGAGCGCGCTCGAATAGCTCATCGTCGGGTCGAGCCATTGCCGGTAGAACTCGTTGCCGAGGTCGTAGTGTGCCATGATGTTGCGCTTCGATCCGCGCCGGGTATTGGCGCGCAGCAGGTGGCGCAGGCGGTCCCAGGCGAGGCTCAGCCAGTTGCCATAGACGGCGCGCTCGATCAGCGTGCGATTGGCGGCGAGCAGGGTGAGCAGCGCCGCCAGGTCGGGCGTCTGCCAGCGCCCGTCGATGTAGGCCTCGGCAAAGGCGACGTCGCCGCGCGCGAGCACCTCGTCGAATACCTCCCAATCACCGATCGCCAGCACTGCATGCCGTGCCTCCTGCGTCTCGTCGCTGCCGGCCCGGTGCACGCTGCCGTCGGGCAGTTGCAGTTCGAGGCGGCCGTGCTCGATACCGGCAAGCAGGCGCAGGATCAAGGCCGCGCTGCGCGGCAGTTCGGCGGAACTTGCTTCGGACAGTGGCGCAGAGGACAGTGGAACGGGGCCGACTGAATCCAGGGCGAGCGAGCTGTTGGCGGAATTCATCGCGTCGTCTCCTCAAGCGGGGGAGCGGGTTTGTGGAAGAAGGGAACGTGCTTGCGCCACAAGGCCAGCGCCTGCCAGTGGATGCGCGCGAGGACGCCGAGCGGTTGCCACGGGTAACGCAGGAAAGCCTTGCGCAGGGTCCTGCTGGTGAGTGGCTCGACGCGTCCGGAGATCGAAGTGAGCAGCAGGTCGCCTTCGTCGTCGGCGTAGTCGATGCGCGCCAGACGCAGCTCTTCCGGCTCGGGCGTCGCCCCGGACGCGACGGCGCCGCCGGGCAGGCGCCGCCGGAAACGGAAACGATAGCCGCCGACGACTTGGTTGAACGGCGAGACGTGAAAGACCTTGGCGCAGCCGAGGCGCTCGCCGTTAGCGATCGGCGCGCCGTCTGGCTTGGTGAGCAGATAGTTGTGGCGTTCGCCGAAGGTGTTGCTGACTTCGGCGAGCACCGCGACCAGTTCGCCGGCGGCGTCGTGGCAGAACCAGAAGCTGACCGGGTTGAAGTTGATGCCGAGCACGCGCGGGAAGGTGTGCAGCCACACCTCGCCGTCGGCGTCGATGCCGGCGTCGGCCAGCTGGCGCCGGATCCACGGCAGCGGATGCGAGCCGTCGCGCGCACCATAGTCGGCAAAGCGGAAGGAAAAAAGGTTGAAGGCGTTGATCGAGAACAGTCCGCCGCCCGCCTCCTGCAGCCTTGAAAGCGGCAGCAGGAAAAAGTAGGCCGGATAGACGAAGCGATGTTGCGCCGGCCGCAGCCGGTGGTGCATCACTTCGCCGAAGCCGATGCGGGCGACCGGGGCGTTCATGCCGGCGCCGCCTCGCTGTAGCCGGGATAGAGCAGCGGCGGCAGTTCCTCGACGCGCTCGGCGCCCTGCCAGGGCGCGCGGCAGCCGAGCGCGTTGGCGACGAGGAGGCCGGACTTGAGCCCGTCCTCGTGGAAGCCGTTGCCGGTCCACGCGCCGCACAGCCAGACCCGGTCGCTGCCGGAGACTGCGGCCAGCTTCTCCTGGGCGGCGACGGCCGCTGCGTCGAACACCGGGTGCGCGTACTCGAACTCGGCGAACACCTTGTCGGCAGCGGGCTCGCGCGGCGGGTTCAGGGTGACCAGCACCGGCTGCTTGAACGGCACCGGCTGCAGGCGGTTGAGCAGGTAGGAAACGGCCACCGGGCGCTGGTCGAGTTCGCCCTTCGCGGAGAGGTAGTTCCACGCGGCCCACAGCGAGCGGTCGCGTGGCAGCAGGGTCTCGTCGCAGTGCAGCACGGCGCGATTCTGCTGGTAGCGGACCGCGCCGAGCAGCGCGCGCTCGTCGGCGGAGGCGTGCTCGCCGAGGATCTTCAGCGCCTGGTCGCTGTGACAGGCGAGCACGACCTGGTCGAAGCGCTCGACGCCGCGCGGCGAGACGATCTCGACGCCACCGGCGACGCGACGCAGCGCGCTCACCGGCGACGACAGGCGCACCTCGTCGATCAACAGCGCCAACCGGCGCACGTACTCGCGCGCGCCACCGCGAACGGTCCGCCACATCGGCCGGTCGTTGATCTGCAGGAGGCCGTGGTTGCGGCAGAAACGCAGGAAGGTGATCAGCGGGTAGTCGAGCATCTGGCCGGCCGGGCACGACCAGATCGCCGCCGCCATCGGCAGCAGGTACCACTCCTGGAAGCTCTTCGAGTAGCCCTTCTCGGCGAGGAACTCGCGCAGCGTGCGCTCGTCGTGCGGGTTCAGTTCGAGGCAATCGACCGATTCGCGGTTGAAGCGCAGGATGTCGGTGAGCATGCGCAGGAAGTCGGGGCGCAGCAGGTTGCGCTTCTGCCCGAACACCGTCGCCAGGCTGGAACCCGACCATTCGAGGCGCGGCTCTTCGAGGCTGACGGCAAAGGACATCTCGGTCTCGACGCTGGCGACGCCGAGCTGCGCGAACATGGCGGTCAGGTTCGGGTAGGTCTTCGTGTTGTACACGAGGAAACCCGTATCGACCGGGTGCGTCACCCCGTCGAGCGTGACGTCCACGGTGTTGGTGTGCCCGCCCAGGTAATCGGCGGACTCGAACAGCGTCACCTCGTACTTCTGCCCGAGCAGCCACGCCGCCGACAGCCCCGAGATTCCCGAGCCGACGACCGCAATCCTTTGCATTCCCCGCATTTTATTCTCCCTGTTGATGAATGTTATTCGACGCCGAGCCCCCTGCTCAGGCGTTGATGCCGCTGATCTCGGCGTAGGCCGAGTGGTTGTGGATCGACTCGAAGTTCTCGGACTTCACCGTCCATTCGGCGATCGAAGGCTCGCGCATCAGGCGCAGCGCGATGTCGCGCACCAGATCCTCGACGAACTTCGGGTTGTCGTAGGCACGTTCGGTCACCCACTTCTCGTCGGGACGCTTCAAGAGGCCGAACACCTCGCACGAGGCCTCTTCCTCGGCCAGGCGCACCAGCGCCTCGGGCGTCAGCGGCCCGCGCAAGAGCGCGCGGATGGTGATGTGCGAGCGCTGGTTATGCGCGCCGTACTCGCTGATCTTCTTCGAGCAAGGGCACAGGCTGGTCACCGGCGCGACGACCTCGATCGACAGTTCGGCACGCTCGCCTTCGCGCTTCTCGGCGATCAGGCGAACGTCGTAGTCGAGCAGGCTCTCGACACCGGAAACCGGAGCCGCCTTGGCGATGAAGTACGGGAAGGAAAAGTCGATGCAGCCGCTCTCCGCATCGAGGCGCTCCAGCGTCTGATCGAGCATGGCCAGGAAGCCGTTGGCGTCGAGCGGCGCGCGCGGCTGTTCGAGGATTTCGACGAACCGTGACATGTGCGTTCCCTTGACGTCGGGTGGCAGACCGACCGACATCGACACCTGGGCGACGGTATGGTGGATGCCACCCTTGGCATCGGCCAGCGCCAGCGGATAGCGCAGGCCCTTGACGCCGACCTTGTGGATCGCGAGCCGGCGCGTGTCGAGACTGGCCTGGACGTCGGGAAGGAAGAAAGTGTCGGGGGCATTCATGAGGCAGTCTCCGGAAAATGAATACAGAGGTCGAAAATGGCAGGCAGCGTGGCAATCAAGGCAAGGCTGCAGACGCCAAATTTGTCCAAGCTTGACACCTTGGACAAGCAGCAAGATGCAGAGTTCTATGCAAACGAGAAATTCTTCGATTTGTCCTGGACAAAATAGCCTCGCCGTAAGTCTCCGGCAAGGGTGGCCGCCTTGCCTGGACACGTGAAGGGCCGGAAGAAGTGGTGCCACACCCCGCAACACAGCGAAAGAGCATCTTGTCCTGGACAGAATCGTCTTTTTTGCTAAACTATCAACGCAAAGGCATTTCGTCAACCATTGTCATCACCTCGCTTTGTACAGGACAAAATGAACACTCCACGTCCGCCGCTGAACATTGGCTCGGTCGAGCGCGATACCGGCCTCGGCAAGGACACCCTGCGCGCCTGGGAGCGTCGCTACGGATTCCCGACGCCGGACCGCGATGAGCACGGCGAGCGCCTGTATCCTGCCGAGCAGGTCGATCGGCTGCGCCTGATCAAGCGACTGATCGACCTCGGTTACCGCCCGGGCAAGCTGGTCGGCGCCGGCGAGGAGGAACTGGCGCTGCTCGGCGCCCAGTCGATGCCGGTCGCGGCGACAACGGACGGCGAGGAGATTGCGCCACAGAAGGCGGCACCGCTGATCGAGCGCGTGCTCGGGGAGTTGCGCGAGCACGACCTGCCCGCGCTGCAACAGACGCTCAGCCAGGCGCTGCTGCGCGAGGGCCTGCAGCGCTTCGTCATCGATACGGTCGGGCCACTCAACATCGCCGTCGGCGAAGCCTGGATGCGCGGCGAGATCGAAGTGTTCGAGGAGCACCTGTACACCGAGCAGATCACCACGCTGCTGCGCCAGGCGCTCGCAGGACTGGCGCCGAGTGGCCAGCCACCGCGCGTGCTGCTCACCACTGTCCCCGACGAACTGCACACGCTGGGATTGCTGATGGTACAGGCGCTGCTCGCCCTCGAAGGCGCGAGCTGCATCCCGCTGGGAACGCAGCTGCCGCTGTTCGACCTCCGCCAGGCGGCGATCGCGCACCGTGCCGACATCGTCGCGCTCTCCTTCTCGGCGGCGTTTCCGACGCGGCAACTGCAGCCGCTGGTCGGCAAGCTGCGCGAGCTGCTGCCGCCGGAGGTCGAACTGTGGATCGGAGGCGGCGGCTGCACGCGCCTGCGCCCGCTCGCGGGGCTGCGCATCCTGCCGACGCTGGAGGGCGCGCTGAGCGCACTCGAGGAATGGCGGCAGCGACGGTGATAGACTTGGCGGCTGCCCTCACCCTAGCCTGCCAGCCATGAACCTGCCGCCCCCCGCCTTCGAAGACAAGATCGTCGCCCCCGCCGAACTCGCGCAGCGCATCGCCGCGCTGCCGCGGCCGCTGGTATTCACCAACGGCTGCTTCGACATCCTGCATCGCGGCCACGTCACCTACCTCGCGCAGGCGGCAGCGCTCGGCGCGTCGCTCGTCGTCGCGCTCAACAGCGATGCGTCGGTGCGCCGCCTCGGCAAGGGCGACGACCGCCCGGTTAACCCGCTGGCCAACCGGCTGTCGGTGATCGCCGCGCTGGAGAGCGTCGCGCTCGTCACCTGGTTCGACGAGGACACGCCGATCGAACGCATCCGCGACTGCCGCCCGGACATCCTCGTCAAGGGCGGCGACTGGACCGTGGACAAGATCGTCGGCGCGCCCGAAGTCACGGCCAGCGGCGGTCGCGTCGTCTCCATACCCTTCCTGCACCAGACCTCGACCACCGCGCTGTTGGAGAAGGTCCGCCGTTCCTAGGCCGACGCTGGCGCATGGAATGACGGATAATCGGGCTTGGACATCAGGGACGAAAACGCATGTACGTAAGCAGCGAACGGCAGGGCAACATCGGCATCCTCACGCTGAAGCACCAGGAAAAGCGCAACGCGCTGTCGCGCGCGCTGGTCGCGGAGCTGATCGAGAAGATGGACGAGCTGGCCGGCGCGCGCGTGCGCGCCTTGATCCTGACCGCCGGCGTCGGCGCCAGGGTATGGTCGGCCGGCCACGACATCGACGAACTGCCGCTCGGCGAGGACCCGCTGCACTACTCGGACTCGCTCGAGCAGTTGGTGCGTGCCGTGCAGCATTTCCCGGCCCCTGTGATCGCGATGGTCAGCGGCTCGGTATGGGGCGGCGCCAGCGAACTCGTCCTCTCCTGCGACCTGATCATCGGTGACGAGACCAGCTCGTTCGCGCTGACCCCGGTGAATCTCGGCGTTCCCTACAACATCTCCGGCACGCTCAACTTCATGCGCCGCCTGCCCCTGCACGTGGCCAAGGAAATGCTGTTCACGGCGCGGCCGATCAAGGCGAGGGAGGCCGAGGAGTGGATGATCCTCAACCACCTGGTGCCGCAGGCGGAACTGCTCCAGTTCACGCTGGCGCTGGCCGAAGGGATCGCCACCAAGGCACCGCTGGCAGTGGCGGCAATCAAGGAGCAGTTGCGCATGCTCGGCGATTCGGCGCCGCTACAACCGGGAATCTTCGAACGCATCCAGGAACTGCGGCACAAGGTCTACAAGAGCCGCGACTACGCCGAGGGCATCCGGGCGTTCAAGGAAAAGCGCCCGCCACAGTTCAGCGGCGAGTAGCCGTACGCCGAGTCCAAGGTCCACCCGATGTCGCCTGCCAGCGCCAGCCGCCGGGAAGCCCGCTACGGCCGTCCGGCGGGCGGCCTCAACACGCTGATCCTGATCGGCGCCCTCGCCGGTGCCGGCGCCGGTCTGGCGCTGGCCGCGTACGGCGTGACGACGCCACTCGCCGAGGCCGTGCTCTACGCCGCCAAGCTCGTCGGAACGCTGTTCCTCGACCTCCTGCGCATGGTGCTGGTGCCACTGGTCTTCGCGTCGATCGTCTGCGGCGTCGCCAGCCTCGGCGCGCATCAGCGCATGCAGCGCGTCTGGCGGTGGACCCTCGGCTTCTTCGTCGCCTCGATGCTACTCTCGGTCGCCATCGGGCTCACTGCGGCCAACGTCTTCCGCCCCGGCGAGGGTATGCAGCTCGCCATGTTCGCCGAGGCGACGCAGAACCATCAGGCGCAGCAACTGCCCTTCGCCGACTATTTCGCCAGGTTCCTGCACGGGATCTTCCAGAACCCCTTCGCCGCGCTGGCGCAGGGCGACATCCTCGCCGTGGTGACGGTGGCGCTGGTTTTCGGCATCGCGCTCGCCGGTGGCGGCGGGCGTTACCCGCATCTGCGCCGCAGCATGGAGGAGTTGCAGCAACTCGCGCTCCTCGTCGTCGGCTGGATCATGTGGCTGGCGCCGCTCGGCGTCGGCGCTCTGCTCTTGCGCCTGGTGGCGACCCAGGATAGCGGCGTGCTGGTGAGCCTTGCCCACTTCATCGCCGTCGTCGTCGGCGCGACGCTCTTCCACGGCGTCCTCGTCCTGCCGCTCCTGCTCTACGCCGTCACAGGAATGACGCCGTGGCGCTTCTGGCACGGCGCGCGCGACGCACTGGTGATGGCTTTCGCCACCAGTTCGAGCGCGGCGACGATGCCGGTCGCACTGCGTTGCGTCAGCGAAAACCTGGGCGTCCGCCGCGAGGTCGGCAACTTCGTGATTCCGCTCGGGGCGACGCTGAACTCGGATGGAACAGCGCTCTACGAGGGGGCTGCGGCGCTGTTCATCGCCAGGCTGGCGGGCATCGACCTCGACCTCGGCGCGCAACTGGTGATCGTCTTCGTCGCCATGCTCGGCGCCGTCGGCGCGCCGGGAATTCCCAGCGTCGGCATGCTGTCGATGGTCCTCGTGTTGCAGTCGGTCGGACTACCGACCGAGGCGATCGCGCTGCTGCTGCCGATCGACCGCATCCTAGACACCGTGCGCACCGCGGTCAATGTCGAAGGCGACATGATCGGCAGCATGGTGGTGGACAGGCTGGCGCTGGCGCCCGTAGGCGACGAGTCGAGGAGAACGGATGCCTGACTGCCGATAGGCAGCCGCTGACGAACGCGCGCAGGTGGGGTTTGCCAGCGCCTCAATGCTGCTTGGCCATCTGCCCCATGTCCCACAGCGGCATGAAGATGCCGAGCATCAGCACCGTCACGATGCCGCCGATGAAGACAAGGATGATCGGCTCGATGCTCTCGCCGAGGCGCGCGACTTCGAAGTCCATTTCCTTCTTGTAGATGCTCCCCACCTGCTCGAGCATGTCATCGATCGACCCGGACTCCTCGCCGATGGCGATCATCTGCAGCTCCAGCGCCTTGAAAATTCCCGCGGCCTGGCTGGTCTTGAGGATGCTGTCGCCGCGCTCGATGGCGGCGCGCATCTCCTGGACCTTGCCGGCGTAGTATGCGTTATCCACCACCGACGCGACCAGCGACAGGGCCTTGTCGATCGGCACGCCGCTGCGGCTGGCGATGCAGAAACTCACGCAAAAACGGGCCATCGCCGCCTTGGAGAGGATGCTGCCGATCACCGGCAGCCTGAGTTTCCAGCGGTCCCAGGCGAGGCGCCCGGCGCTGGTCGCCAGGATCAGGCGCACGCCGTACATCGCCACCCCGGCGGCAAGCGGCACCGTCCACCAGTAACCGACGGCGAAGTCGGAAACGCCGATGAGGACGCGGGTGAGCAGCGGCAGCTCCATCTTCATGCTTGCGTACAGCTTGCCGAAGACGGGGATGACGAAGATGCTCAGGAGGCCCACCGCGATGACCAGGGCGATGATCACGAAACTGGGGTAGCGCAGCGCGCTCTTGATCTTCTTCCGGGTATCCGCCTCGAATTCCAGCTGCTCGTACAGCCGGTCGAGGATCTCTTCCAGCTGCCCCGAGTTTTCGCCGATACGAACCATGCTGACATAGTAATCGTCGAAAAACTCGGGACGGCGTGCCATGGCGCCGGAGAGGTCGAGGCCGTGCTCGAGGTCTTCGTTCAGCTTGCGCATCAGCTCGGCCATGCGCGGGTTGCCCGAGGACTTCTGGATTCCCGCCAGCGCCTGCAGCATCGGCACGCCGGCCTTCACCGTGATCCCGAGCTGGCGGGTGAACAGCATCAGGTCGAGCGGAGTCAGCTTGCCGCCGAGCCCGAGCGACTGCTGCCACGAGCCCTCGCTCTCAGCCTTGGCCCGCTGGATGCGGATGGGCAACAGGCCCTGCGTGCGCATCCAGGCGGCGACGGCCTGTGCGCTGGCGGACTCGATCTGCCCGCTCACGGTCGCGCCCTTGGCGTTTCGCCCTTCGTAGCGGAAGTTGTCCATGCTGGCGGGTCTGGCGGGGAGAAGCGTCTGGCCTGGCGCTGGCGATTCAGGCGTCGCCGCTGCGCAGCACCGTCATCGCCTCCGCCACGGAAGTCTCGCCCGCCATGATGCGCTTGAGCAATCCGCGCGCCAGCGTGTCCTCGCCCATTTCCGCAGTGGCGGCACGCTCGAACTCGACGGCATTGCCCGCGTGCAGGGATTCGCCGAGCGGCTGATTCATCTGCAGGATCTCGAACACCCCCGCCCGACCGCTGTAACCGACTCCCCGGCAACGCTTGCAGCCAGTGCCATGAAAGACCTCGATATCCTTGCTCGCGGCACCGAGCAGGCGATCGAGCCAGATCTGTTCTTCGGCGACCGGCCGATGCCTCTGCTTGCAATGGGGGCAGAGCAGGCGAACGAGGCGCTGCGAGACCACGCAAAGCAGCGTCGAGGCGATCATGTAGGCGGGCACGCCCATGTCGATCAGGCGACGCGGCGTGCTCGCCGCGCCGTTGGTGTGCAGCGTGGACAGGACGAGGTGGCCGGTCATCGCCGCGCGGGTGGCAATCTGTGCGGTTTCCTGATCGCGGATCTCGCCGATGAAGATGATGTCCGGATCCTGGCGCAGGAAGGAGCGCAGGACCCGGGCAAAGCTCAGCCCGGCCTTTTCCTTGACCTGTACCTGAACGAGACCGTCGAGGCGATACTCCACCGGATCCTCGCAGGTGAGGATCTTCACCTCGGTCGTGTTGAGGGCCTGCAGCGCGGCATAGAGCGTGGTCGTCTTGCCGCTGCCGGTGGGTCCGGTGACGAGGACGATACCGTTGGGCGCCCTGATCGCGTTCCTGAACTTGCCCAGCACCGAAGGCGGCATCCCCGACTCCGCGAGGTCGATCACGCCGTGCCCTTGCCGCAGCACGCGCAGCACCGCCGACTCGCCGTACAGCGAGGGCAGCGTGGACATGCGCACGTCGAACGCGTCCTTGCCCGAGCGCACGGCGAAACGACCGTCCTGCGGCACGCGGCGCTCGGCGATGTCGAGACCCGCCATCAGCTTGAGGCGCACGTTGAGGGCAGCGGCAATCTTGAGATCGGCGGTGAGTTCGACGTGCAGCGCCCCGTCCACCCGGAAACGCACGCGCAAGGCCTTTTCCTGTGGCTCGATGTGGATGTCCGAAGCCCCCGTCTGCGCCGCCTCGTCGAAGATGGTCTGCAGCAGCCGCACCACCGGCGCCTCGTTGTCGTCGATCGCCTGGCCGATCGCCGCCAGGTCGACGACGCCGTCGACCTCGTCGACGTTGCGCAGCACCTCGCGGGCAAAGGCGCCGATCTGTTCGGACTTGCCGTAGAGACGGTCGACGGTCTCCGACCACTGCTCGGCGGAAACCCTGACAACGTCGATCGCACGGCGCAGGAACAGCGACAACTCGTCCTGCGCGCGCAGGTTGTCCGGGTTGACCATTCCCAGCAAACAGCTATTGTCCTCGCGCTCTTCGAGCAGCAGCGCCTGCAGCCGCCGCGCCAGCGGCTCCGGCAAGCGGCGCGCCAGCACGGGGTCGACCTCGAAACGGTCGAGGTCGATCTGCATGATGCGACGCCAGGGCTGCAATGCCGCGTTGTTGGCGGTGCTGCCGGTGGTGTCCGGCGGGGGAATGGATTGGCTCATGGAAAAAGCTGTTTCAATCTGTCTTCAACGAACGCGCACAACCCGGGACGCAGCACGGGCCAAGGGGCGGCAGTGTAGCGCGACCGCGTGATCACCGTCATCGTAGTCCGCTGCGCCGTTCCGGTGGCCGCAGTTGGCGCAAGCGCTCGCCGGTGCGCTCCAGGTCCTCGTTCCAGTCGGCGTCGGAGTTGATCACCAGCGGCCGCAACAGGATCACCAATTCGCGCTTCTGCGTCACGTCGTTGGTGTTGCGGAACAGACTGCCGAGCAAGGGCACATCGCCCGCGCCCGGCAACTGCGAGCGGTCGCCGGTGGCAGCCTGACGCATCAGGCCGCCGATGACGACGAGCTGGCCATCGCGCGCGCGGATGACGCTGTCGGTTTCGGAAGCGCTGCTCGACGCCAGCGGCAGGATCATCGGCGCCGTATCCTTCTGGCCAAGATCGACCGTCAGGTCGACGGTCGTCACCGCGGATACCGACGGTCGCACGTGCAGCATCACATAGCCGTCCTCGCCGATCTGCGGGGTGACGTCGAGCACCACACCGGAGAAGAAGGGCTGCAGCGTGACCGCGGGTGGCGTCGTCACCGCCGTCGCCGAAGCGGTCACCGATCCCGGCTTGACATCGGTGACGAAGAAATCCTCCTTCCCCACCTTGAGCACGGCTTTCTGGTTGTTCAGGGTGGCGATGCGCGGACTCGACAGCACATGCACCGTCCCCTGGGTTTCGAGGAAGGAGATCAGCGCCGAAAAGTTGCTGGTCTGCACGGCGAGGCCGAACAGCGAGCCGACGGCGCCGGAAACGTTCTTGAAGTCGAGGCTGGTGCCGGGATCGCCGCCGAGCTGGTTACTCGACATGCTCTGACCGGAAATGCCGAGCGAGGTGCCCGGTTGGCCGAAGCCGAGCGAGGTGTTGCGCGCGCTGTTGAAGGCGGCCCAGTTGACCCCGCTCTGGAATTGCCCGTTCAGCTGCACCTCGACGATCTTCGCCTCGATGATCACCTGACGATCGATTGCCATCCGCGTCGCCCTGAGGAAGGACGCCACCTGATCGAGTTCCTGCGTCATCGCCCGCACCATGACCACGCCCGACTGCGGGTTGATCACCACGTTGCGCCCGCCCTGCCCGGCGCCGACCAGGGCCTCGAGCGAGGCCTTGAGTTCGCTCCAGAAGTCGCTCTCGGAGGAGGTCTCCACCGAGGTCGTGATCTGCGAGGTCCGCTGTGCGGCGGCGCCTCCCACGGCAGGAGCGATGGGGGCAGCGGCACCGGTCGTACCCCGGCCGGGAACGCCGGCGGCGCTGATCGAGCCCGAGGTGACGCGGGTGCTCGAACGCCCCTCGCGGCTGCCGAGCAGGTAATTGACCTGGAAGACCCGGCTGCGCAGGCCGGAGGGCTTGACGACGACGCGCGCGCCCTTGATCTCGTAGTCGAAATCGAGGATCTGCTGCAGGGATTCGAGCGCCTCGGCCATGGTCACGTTCTTCAACTCGGCGGTGACGTTGCCGCTCACGTCCGGGTGTACCAGCATCGTGTAGCGCGAGTCGGCGGCCAACGCCATGAACAGATCGCGCGCCGGCAACTTGACGACCGACACGCTGAAGCGCTCCTCGGCCGGCATCAAGGCTTGCGGCGAGCGGATGCGCAAGGGTGGCAGCAAGGCAGCGCTCACCTCTTCGGGAAGCGCTGCAGCCTGTCGCCCGGGGTCCGGGGCAAGCAGGGCGTCCTGCGCTGCCTGATGCGCTTCTTGCGCATGACGCGGCGCGCTGCCGCAGCCGGCAAGCAGCACGATCGTCAGCACAAAAAGACAGGATTGCTTCATCGGGAGTCTCCGCTCGGAGAGTGAATGCTAACACTATGAGACCGATGCTTCTCGGCTGCGGGAAGTCGCAGCAAGATCCGCTTGCCGTCGGCCGCACGCAGCGTCAGGCCACGGGGCCCGATTCCCAGCACCCTGGCTTCGCCGTAGCTGTCGCCGACGCGCAGCCATTGCCCGTCGAGCAATACCAGCGAGCGGGTCGGTGACACCAGGACCAGCTCCGGCCGCGGCGGCAGCACGCCCGCAGCCGCGGCCTGCGGCAGCGCAGAGTCGGCGCTGCCGCCCTGCGTGGACGAAGTGTCGGACAAGGGTGCGGTCGGATCGGCACGTGCTGCAGCCGTCTGCGCCGAGGCCGGCATTATCGCTGCAATCGACAGCAAAGTGATGAGCAGAACGCGCATCGTCATCTCCCCAGCGGTGCGCTGGGCTGCTCGCTCAGCGTGAAGACGGTGACGCGCAGTGTCGCATCCGGATGTTTCACGACGCTGAACTGCAGGTCGCCCCAGAGCAGCGGTTCGGCATGGGACTGCAGGCGTTCCAGACAGGACAGCAGGTTCAGGTAATCACCGCTGAAGGTGATGTCCAGCCCGTGCAGGTGAATCGGCGGCGGCGCCTCGGCAGCGGCTTTCGCACCTGCCGCAGCCTCCTTGGGTGCCATCGGCAGCGGGCGCGACGGCAGCGAGCGCAGCGACACGATCTTCAGACCGGGGCTGTCGGCGACGATGGCGCGAATCAGTTCGGCGAGGCGCGGTGCCGCCGGAATGCTGAGCGCGCGCCCGGCATTCGCTCCCGCCGCCGCTCCTGCCTCGGCATCCGCTGCCGCCCGCGCAGCAGCACTCGCCTGCGCTTCACGGGCAAGGAGGGTGCCGAGCTGCGCGATCTCTCCCTCCGTTTGCTGGCGCTCGGACACTTGCGCCGCGAGATCCTTCTCCAGTTGCTGCCGACGCGCCATTTCGGGCTGCACCAGCCATTGATCGAGGACGAAGTAAGAGAGCACGACCAGGGCGACGACGAGCAATACCCGCTCGCGCAAACTCCGGCGGTCGAAGCCTCCGCTCAGGTCTGACAGTCTGTTGGCCATCCCCGGTTCCTAGTAAAGCCTGAAGCTCAACGGCGGCGTGCGGCGCTCGCTACCCGTTTCGCCTTCCTTTTTGCCGTCTTTTTCGCCCCCCGTCTGCCCCGCGCTCAGTTCGATCGCGGCGAAGCTGACTCCCCGTGGGGCGAAACGCTCGTTGAGCGTGGCGGCGTAATCGAGCACCGCGGCCTCGTCGATGGCCTGCCCTTGCAGACGCATCTCCTTGCCCGCGCGGGTGATCGTAATCGCCGACAGCGACACGCCTTTGCCTGGAATCGTGGCCAGCGTGTCGAGATACCCGGCATAACCCTGCAGGCTGCCGAACTCGCCGCTACGCAGTCGCGCCATCAGGGGCTCGTCGAGGCGACGACCGCCCACGGCAGCGGTCCCTGCGACCCGCAGCGTCTGCAACTCGGCCTGCCGCGCACGCAGCTCGGCGCGCAAGGATTCGAGCCTCCGCCCATCCTGCGCCAGCTGCGCCTCGAGATCCGCGCTGTGCGAGTGCTCCCACTGCCACCACCCCAGCATCGCCAGTATCGTCACCCCCAGCCCCAGCGCAGCGACGGCTGCCGAAAAGCGCGGTCCGGGGGGCGGTTTGACCCACAGGTTGACCTGCGGAGCGGGCTTCACGCCGCGTAGCGCCGCCCCTAGCACGGCAAAATACGCCGCCTGATTGCTCGCCAGCGCCAGTTCCGGTACCGCGGAGAGGTCGAAAACCTTCTCCAGCGGCAGCACCTCCACGGGGATCTCGATCGTCGCCTGCAGGTGCGCAAGCAGCGCCGGGTAGCCGGGAGCGACGAGGACCCGCCGCAGATCGAGCAAGGGCAAAGTTTCCTTTGCCATGAAGATCGAGCGCTGCAATTCGACGGCCACGCGTTCGAAGGCGCGCGGGCTGAGCGGGGCGGCCTCGCTGTCGGGAGCGATCACGGTGCCGGCGATGAAGCGGTCGAGCAGGAGTTCTCCATCGCGGGTCAGGGTGATCTGCACACCCTGCTCGTCCGGCGCGACGATCAGCAGATCCTCGCCGGGCTGCGCGACGACGCTGGCGTAGTTGCGTTGTGCCGCTTCACGGATGTCGATCGTGCGCAACGCCAGTCCTGCCGCGGCAAAGCTGTCGCCAAAGGCGCTCATCGTGCCGCGCGGCGCCGAGACGACGTACACGTCCTGCGTGCGCTCGGGCGCTGCGCTCAGCGGAATCAGCATGTAGTCGATGAGCGCCTCATCGACCGGATAATCGAGCACCCCCTCGATCGACCAGCGCAAGCTGTCGGCAAGGTCGGCGGCTTCGACCTCGGGTTTGGGCAGGACCGTGAGCCGGTAATCGTTGCGCCGGGCGAGCACCCCCCACGCGAAGCGCGGCACCGCCAGCGCAGCGGCAAGCTCGGCCAGCATCGGCTGGTCGAGCTGGGTGGCCGGCCGCGCCACATGCTTCAGCACCCGCGGCAACGCCGAATCCTTGCCGGGGATGCCGACGCTGACGCCATGAACGAGCTCGTCGCCCAGGGCCAGCACTGTCCAGCCGACCGGGGCAGCGGATTTCTTCTTCCACAACATCACAAGGGCTCCCACCAGTAGACGGGCTGCCAACCGTAGCCGATGCCACGAATCGATGTCGGATCGACGCCTTTGAGGCAGAGGAAGCCGCCCCCCCACTGCCAGCTGCTCGTGCTGTGATTGGGAAGCACGGTAAACGGTGTATCGGCCCCGACAGTGAAGAGACTCGCGATCCCCCCGGGCCGGTGAACGTACCAGATTTCGCTGTACAGCCCATCGGTCGCAGGGAGGTTGTAATAGCGCTGCAACAGCGTCATATCGACACCATTGAAGCTCACCCGCGTCAGGTGATCGGTGACGGCCACCGCGCGCGCCGAAACGTTGAACACCAGGGTATCGGCTGTCGCGCAGCTGCTGATGAAGGGACTCCCGACCAGAATCTTACCGGCAGTCGCCCCGTTGTTCGACTTCGTTGTGTCACCGTGGTATTCGCCGATGTAGCTGACCTCACTGCCTTCGAAAATCCCGCCGACGCCCGCATACTCGCGCTCCTCGGATTGCGTCGTGTTCTTCTTCCACAACAGCTGGCTGACACCGAAATCGCCGCCAGTCGCACTGCTCACCACCTGCGCAATGGCGCCGATGCTACCCGTGCCACCGGGGTTCGTCTCCAGTTCCCAGGCATTCTGGCAGGAAACTTGCGTATCCGTGCGCTGACATGTC
This sequence comes from Rhodocyclus purpureus, assembly GCF_016653115.1. Lineage (GTDB taxonomy): Bacteria > Pseudomonadota > Gammaproteobacteria > Burkholderiales > Rhodocyclaceae > Rhodocyclus > Rhodocyclus purpureus. The sequence continues at coordinate 35,532 of NZ_NHRX01000010.1, read as the reverse complement.
CCGGCACTGGCGTTGCCTTTGTCCGAGATTCGGTAGGCGATGTTCATCAGCATAACCGCCTTGCCACGCGCCGTGATCGAGTAAAGGATCGGATTGCTTGCGGACCCGCCGACACCGGACTTCCCCGACTCCTTCTGCGGATTGATGCAGAAGCCGACATCGGTGGCGAGCGTTCGCGTCGCATCGCCCGCCCTGCCTGTGATCGTGATGCGGCAGACGGGCGCAGTGCCGCCGGGGTCGCAGAGCCGGGGGACGCCGCTTTCGGCCAGCGGAAGGACGGAGAGCTCGTAGCTGCCGACCGGACTGACCGCCTGTTGGCCACTGCCCAGGGTCGAGACGTTGCAGTCGCTCGTGCTGTTCGCGCTGTTCTTCTGCAGCGCCGCCTGCAGGCGGGCAAGCGCCACCTCAGCCCCGCTGTCCGCGAGCGCAGCGGCACGCATGCTTTCGTGCGCGACCGTAGCGGAGTAGGTCGAGGCCTGCGTCGTCAGCATGAGATAGCGTAGCGCGAGCGCGACCACGATCAGCAGCAGGAGCACCGCCAGCATCGCGAACGAGCCGCGCTGCTGCGCCGGCGCAGACGGAAAAAACTCGCGCATGCTCAATGCCCCCACACCGCGTCGCGCAGCAGGACGCTCGTCGTGTGCGAGTAAGTTCCGGCCTCGACCGTGCGCGCGACGGTGATGTCGATGTAGCGCAGCTTCGTGCGAAACTCAGTATCCGCGGTCGACAGCGGCAGCCGCGCACCGTCGGCTGCCGCAAATGTCCCGTAGCTGAAACTCACCGAACTGGCCGGCGGCAACAGGCTGCGGGTCGGGCTGAGGTTACAGGCAAGGTAGTCGAGCATGACCTGACCCGACTGCGTGCCGATCACCACAGGCACCAGCGCCTCCTGCGGACTGCTGCCGATGCGGTTGAAGCAGATGCCTGCACTCGAGGTCGCACCAGCAGACAGCAACTGGAGGTCCAGGCCTGCATTTTCGACCCAGCGCACCTGGCGCAACTCGCGCGCAATCCGCTCGGCGGCGTAGCGCAGTTCGTCGACCGCCTGCACACCGCTGGCGACGACACTGCGCGCACGCAGCGCGGCCTGGATCGGCGGAATCGCGACGACCGCCAGGATGCCGATCAGCACCATCACCACGATCAACTCGATCAGGGTGACGCCGGGCTGGCGGGAGGGCGACGCGCGCATCACTGCCCCACCTGCGGGGGACTCGCCAGCAACACGGTCAGCTCGGCGAGTTTGTCGGTGTTCTGCCTGACGGCGACGGTGACCTTACGGCAATCGACGCCCGCGCTGCCGCAGGGACTCACGGCATAGGCGCTGATCGTGAGGTCACAGGCGAGGGTCCCGGTCAGGCCCCCTAGCGGCGATCCCGTACTGGCGCCGGAGAGCCGGAAGCCGGAGCAGGCACCGCTGTAGGACGGAATCTTGGCGTAGCCGACCAGCGGATCGCGCCGCAGCGCGAGCACCGCCTCGATCACGCGCTGCGCCGACAGCGCGGCCGCAGTCGACGCCTGGTTCTCGCCAAGGCGCTTCGCCGCATCGCCCGAGGCCGCCAGGATGGCGATCAGCGAACCGGCAAAGACCACGATCAGGATGATCAGGTCGATCAGGATGACGCCTGCCGAGCGCGCGCGCATCACTGCAGCACCGCGACGCTGGGCGCACCGGTGAGCGGCGCCACGGTTACACTGGCCACGCTGCCTCCACCCTGCTGCAGTTCGAAAACCACCGGCGCCGAGAGCAGGGTCGCGCCGCTCAGCGGCCGCCCGAGCAGGTCGAAGCCCAACTCCACCGGTTGCGCGAAGACGAAACCGCTCTCCAGCGCGACATGGAAGGTACCTCCGCCGTGCCCCGGGTCCTTCACCGCGGCGGAGCAGGAGGTGGCCAGAGGCACCACCAGGCAGTAATTGCCGGACTGGGCGAGAAATTTGAGCGTCTGCCCGCGGCTCATGGCCAGGGCGCGAGCGTGCAGGAGGTCGCCGGCCAGGCGCTGCGCATGGTAGCCGAAGGTGGCACTGCCGATCGACGGGCGCACCTGCAGCGCCAGCAGGACCGACAGGATCGACAGGATGAGCAGCACCAGCACCAGTTCGAGCAGGGTGAAGCCACGCCGCGCCAGTCTGGCGCAACTCCTGGTCATCGTCGGCAGAGGAAGCACTGAGCGCTGCAAAGCCTGGCCCTCCCGCGCGGCATCCGCTCAACAGCCGCCAAGCAGCAACTGGTACTGGGGCGCCGTGGCACTGCCTGCCGGCACATAGGTGATCCGGCAATTGGCAGGATCAGCCGCCGCGGCGTGCGCGATGACGTTCGCCGCCCCTGCGCTCGGCAGCGCCAGCCCCGTCAACATTGAAGGCGAGACGCAGCCGACCAGGTCGAGCGCAGTCGCTGCATAGCCGTAAACCGTCGGCAACGCGGCATTGCCGCAGGCATTGATGCTGCCGCTGGCGCCCAGCTGATAATTGACGCTCGCCACCGAGTAAATCTTCGTGTTCGCCGACTCGATCGCGGCGGCGACGTTCCTCATGACCGCCACCCGCGCCTGATTGCTCATCCCCAGCATCCGTGGCAGCGCCACCGCTGCCAGGATGCCGAGGATGACCATCACCATGATCAGTTCGATCAGGGTGAAGCCTTGCCGACGCCGAGATCGCTGTTCAGTGAAAATTTGCGTCTCCCGTGCACTGTGGGTGCTCATGCACAGTATAAGACTTCTCCACCCCTCCCCAACCCTGCGCTGAGCAGCGCGAGCAACGGGCGCCCGCCCGGTACATGTGCCCAGGCCTCCACAGCGGGTGGAGGCCTGCAGCCAGGCCAGAGAAGCGGCGAAAAACGGCTCAGAACGGAATGTCGTCGTCCATGTCGTCGAAGCTCGGCTTGCGTGCCGCCGGCGCACTGCGCGGGGCCGCGGCCGGAGCGGACGACGGCATGCTGCCACCGTAGCTCGGCTCGCCGTAGGAATCGTCGCCACCCGACGGCGAGCCCATGCCCTGGCGGCTGCCGAGCATCTTCATCTCGTTCGCTTCGATTTCGGTCGTGTAGCGCTCCTGCCCTTCCTTGTCCTGCCACTTGCGCGTGCGGATGCGGCCCTCGATATAGACGGACGAGCCCTTCTTCAGGTACTGGCCGGCGATTTCGGCGAGGCGGCGATAGAAGACGACACGGTGCCACTCGGTCATCTCCTTCTTCTCTCCGGTGTTCTTGTCCTTCCACGACTCCGAGGTGGCGACGGTGACGTTGCAGACCGCTTCGCCGTTGGGCAGGTAACGGATTTCGGGGTCGCGGCCGAGATTGCCGACGATGATCGCTTTATTGACTGAAGCCATGGGAGCCTCCCTGGTTATGGTTGTGCGAGGTTGAAAACTTGCGGCGCCGTCCCCCCGGCGCTGCGGATCAGGCGCCCTGCGTCTGCGCGTCCGGCGCCGGTGGCGTCGACCGGGCCTTGCGCAGCGGCGGCGCGATCATCGAAGCCGAGATCAGGATCCAGACGAGGCACACGCCGGCGCCGAACCAGAACACCGCATCGGCGCCGGCGTTGCGCGCCAGCCAGCCGCCGAGCGCGCCGCCGACGAAGAGGCCGACCGCCTGCGCCGTATTGTAGACGCCGAGCGCGAGTCCGCGCGCCTCGGGGCCGGCGAAGCGCGTCACCAGCGAGGGCAGCAGCGCTTCGAGCACGTTGAAGGCGACGAAGAAGACGAACACCAGCGCGGCGATCGCGACGAAGCTGCCGCGCCCGTAGATGAAGCCGAGTTCGGTGAGCAGCAGCAGCGCGACCGAGGCGACGAAGACGGCGCGGAACTTCAGATGCTTCTCGGCGATGATGATCGCCGGGATCATCACGATGAAGGACGCGACCACGGCCGGCAGGTAGAGCTTCCAGTGCTCGGCGAGCGGCAGGTCGCCGGCGGCGACCAGCGCGCCGGGGATCAGCATGAACATGCCGACCTGCAGCACGTGCAACGCGAAGATGCCGAAGTGCAGGCGCGCCAGTTGCGGGTGGAAGACCACTTCGGACAGGCGCGCACGACGCCCGGCATCGACCGGTGGCGGCGCCTTCGGCACGGCGAAGAAGAGCAGCGCGATCGCCGCCAGCGACAGCACGCCGGTGAGCATGAACAGGGCCCAGAGGCCGCCGGCGTCGAACAGCGGCGGCGCGATCACCAGCGACAGCGCGAAGACGAGGCCGATCGAAGAGCCGATCATCGCCATGATCTTGGTGCGGTGCTCCTCGCGCGTCAGGTCGGCGGCGAGCGCGGTCACCGCCGGCGAGATGGCGCCGGCGCCCTGCAGCACGCGGCCGACGCAGATCCAGTAGAGGTTGTCGGCGTAGGCGGCAATGAAGCTGCCGAGCGCGAACAGCAGGAGGCCGAAGACGATAACCGGCTTCCTGCCGAAGCGGTCGGCGGCGAAGCCGAAGGGGATGTGGAAGATCGCCTGCGTGATGCCGTAGGCGCCGAGCGCGAAGCCGACCAGGGCGACGTTGTCACCGCCGGGCAGGTCGCGCGCGGCGACCGCGAACACCGGCAGGATCAGGAAGAGCCCGAGGATGCGCAGGGCGAAGATCGTCGACAGGCTGACGCCGGAACGGATTTCGACGGAATTCATCCGGCTGGGGGTGGAAGCTGACATCGGATTGAGGGTGCCTGGAGGGGGCCCGAAACGGGTCGAAGGCACTTCGACCGTGGATCGGGGCTGCGGTTCAGCCGCGGGGTGGCGTATATTAGCAGGTTTCCCCAGCCTCCCCGGACGAGCCAAGATGGACGAAATACGAATCCGCGGTGCGCGGACGCACAACCTGAAGAACATCAATCTCGACCTGCCGCGCGACCGGCTGATCGTGATCACCGGTCTGTCCGGGTCGGGCAAATCCTCGCTCGCCTTCGATACGCTCTACGCCGAGGGGCAGCGCCGCTACGTCGAGTCGCTGTCGGCGTACGCGCGCCAGTTCCTGCAGCTCATGGAGAAGCCCGACGTCGACCTGATCGAGGGCCTGTCGCCGGCGATCTCGATCGAGCAGAAGGCGACCAGCCACAACCCGCGCTCGACCGTCGGCACCGTCACCGAAATCCACGACTACCTGCGCCTGCTGTTCGCGCGTGCCGGCACGCCGTTCTGCCCCGAACACCAGCAGCCGCTGGCGGCGCAGACGGTGTCGCAGATGGTCGACCACGTGCTCGCGCTGCCGGCCGAGACCAAGCTGATGATCCTGGCGCCGGTGGTCGCCGGGCGCAAGGGCGAGCAGCACGAGCTCTTCGCCGAGCTGCGCGCGCAGGGCTTCGCCCGCCTGCGCGTCGACGGCGAGATCCACGAGATCGACGCGCTGCCGAAGCTCGCCAAGACGCAGAAGCACGATATCGACGTCGTCGTCGATCGCCTCAAGGTGCGCGACGACATGCGCCAGCGCCTCGCCGAATCCTTCGAGACCGCGCTGCGCCACGCCGACGGCCGCGCCATCGCGCTGGAGATGGACAGTGGCCGCGAGCACCTGTTCTCGGCCAAGTTCGCCTGCCCCTCGTGCTCGTACTCGCTCGCCGAACTCGAACCGCGCATCTTCTCGTTCAACAATCCCTTCGGCGCCTGCCCGAAGTGCGACGGCCTCGGCGTCATCCAGTTCTTCGACCCGAAGCGGATCGTCGCGCATCCCGACCTGTCGCTCGCCGCGGGTGCGATCCGCGGCTGGGACCGGCGCAACCAGTTCTACTTCCAGATGCTGCAGTCGCTGGCGAAGCACTACGAGTTCGACATCGACACGCCGTGGAGCCGCCTGAGTGAAGCGGTGCAGCAGGTCGTCCTCTTCGGCTCGGGACGCGTGACCCTGCCCTTCCACTACCTCAACGAGCGCGGCAAGATCACCGTTCGCGAGCACGCTTTCGAAGGTGTCGTGCACGGCCTCGAGCGGCGCTACAAGGAAACCGATTCGGTCGCGGTGCGCGAGGAACTCTCCAAACTGATCAGCAACAAGGCCTGTCCGAGCTGCGAAGGCACCCGCCTGCGCCAGGAAGCACGCAACGTCCGCTTCGGCTCGAACGCCGGCAGCAAGGCACTCGCCGACGCGCTGACGCTGCACGAGATCAGCCGGCTGCCGCTCGCCGCGGCGCGCGACTTCTTCCTGTCGCTCGAACTCACCGGCCAGAAGGCGCAGGTCGCCGAGAAGATCCTGAAGGAGATTACCAGCCGGCTGCAGTTCCTGATCAACGTCGGCCTCGACTACCTGTCACTCGACCGCTCGGCCGAGACGCTCTCCGGCGGCGAGGCGCAGCGCATCCGTCTCGCCAGCCAGATCGGCTCGGGGCTGACCGGGGTCATGTACGTGCTCGACGAACCTTCGATCGGCCTGCACCAGCGCGACAACGACCGCCTCCTGAAGACGCTCAAGCAGTTGCGCGACATCGGCAACACGGTGATCGTCGTCGAGCACGACGAGGACGCGATCCGCTGTGCCGACTACGTCGTCGACATCGGCCCCGGCGCCGGCGTGCACGGCGGTAGCGTCGTCGCCGAAGGTACTCCCGACGAGGTCGCCGCCAACCCGGCCTCGCTCACCGGCGACTACATCGCCGGGCGCAAGCGCATCGAGGCGCCCGGCCCGCGGCGCCGGCCCGACCCCGAGCGCCAGTTGCGCGTGATCGGCGCGCGCGGCAACAACCTGAAGAACGTGACGCTGGAGATCCCGGTCGGCCTGCTCAGCTGCATCACCGGTGTCTCCGGCTCCGGCAAATCGACGCTGATCAACGACACGCTCTATACCGCCGCAGCCCGCCACCTCTACGGATCGACCGGGGAGCCCGCCGAACACGACGAGATCTCGGGCCTCGACCACTTCGACAAGGTGATCAACGTCGACCAGAGCCCGATCGGCAGGACGCCACGCTCGAACCCGGCGACCTACACGGGCCTCTTGACGCCGATCCGCGAACTGTTCGCCGGCGTTCCCGAGGCACGGGCGCGCGGCTACGGCCCCGGCCGCTTCTCGTTCAACGTCAAGGGCGGTCGCTGCGAAGCCTGCCAGGGCGACGGCGTGCTCAAGGTCGAGATGCACTTCCTTCCCGACGTCTATGTCCCCTGCGACGTCTGCCACGGCAAGCGTTACAACCGCGAGACGCTGGAGGTGCTGTACAAGGGCAGGAACATCCACGACATCCTGCAGATGACCGTCGAGCAGGCACGTGAATTCTTCGACGCGGTGCCGGTCGTCGCCAGGAAGCTGCAGACCCTGGTCGATGTCGGCCTCTCCTACATCACGCTAGGCCAATCGGCGACGACGCTCTCGGGCGGCGAGGCGCAGCGCGTCAAGCTGTCGCTCGAACTGTCCAAGCGCGACACCGGCCGCACCCTCTACATCCTCGACGAGCCGACCACCGGCCTCCACTTCCACGACATTGAACTGCTGCTACGCGTCCTGCATCGCCTTGCCGAGCACGGCAATACCGTCGTCGTCATCGAACACAACCTCGATGTCATCAAGACCGCCGACTGGATCGTCGACCTCGGACCCGAAGGCGGGGCCGGCGGCGGCCGCATCCTCGCGGCCGGCACGCCGCAGGAAATCGCCGCGCTGGCTGAACTCAGCCACACCGGGCGCTTCCTCGCCCCGCTGCTGGCGCGCCATCCGTGATCGCTGCCCGGCGCAACTTCCCCCTTCCCTCTACGCCGATGAAATGCAAGAATTGAGGCGTAGACGCTTGCCATCACCCACTCCAGGAGATCACATGAACAAGTCAGACCTCATCGATGCCATCGCCGCGCGCACCGATCTTTCCAAGGCTGCCGCCGGCAAGGCGCTCGACGCCGTCGTAGACAGCATCGTCGAAGCGGTTGCCAAGGGCGAAACCGTGAACCTGGTCGGCTTCGGCGCCTTCAAGGCCACTGCGCGCGCCGCCCGCGAAGGCAAGAACCCGAAGACCGGCGAAAAGATCAGCATCGCCGCCACCACGGTGCCGAAGTTCGCCCCGGGTGCCACCTTCAAGGCTGCGGTTGCCGCGAAGTAACAGGCAGCAATACCTCGTCACCGCGCCGACCGGACCCGTTCCGGCGCCGGCACGGGCTTGATGCAGAAAGGCTTGCCCTGCGGCAAGCCTTTTTTACCTGACACGCGCTGCAGGAAGCCAATCCACTCGCTGGCTGCCGCGTGCGACGCAGGCAAAATTGTCGGCACCAATGCTTCGCGTTAGTATCAAAGCAGCTTGACACGTCGCCGCATCGGCAATGTGCAGATTTGCGGGCAGGAAGCAGCCCGTCTCAGTGGATTCAGGCACATGAAAGCAAAAGCCAGGACCGTGCAGTTGGGCGCCGCACTGGTCGAACAAGGCTATCTCAGCGCGGAACGGCTCAACCAGGCCTTGGCCGAGCAGAAGCGTACCGGTCGCATGCTCGGTCGCGTCCTCATCGAAAACAACTTCGTCAGCGAAGAGCAGGTGGCGCAGGTCATCGCCTCGCAGCTCGGACTCCCGTACATCGATCTGCGCCGCTACGAGCTCAGTGCCGATACCGCGGCTGCGCTCAACGAATTGCAGGCCAGACGCTTCCGCGCGATCGTCCTCCAGCAGCGCGACGACGCCTGCCTGGTCGGGATGACCGATCCGGCCAACCTGCGCGCGCAGGACGAGCTGGCGGCAGTGCTGGGGCAACCGATCGACATCGCGGTCATCACCAACACCCAGTTCAACGAAACGGTCGACCGCCTCTATCGCCGCACCGAGCAGATCGGCGAATTCGCCAAGGCGGTCGAGCGCGACCTCGATCTCGAACGCGAAGGCGACGTCGTCGACCTCAACCAGAGCACCCTCGGCATCACCGACGTCGAGGCGCCCGTGGTCAAGCTGCTCAATACCATCTTCGAAGAAGCGGCGAAGATGCGTGCTTCCGACATCCACATCGAACCGCAGGAAAACAAGCTGCAGGTCCGCTTCCGCATCGACGGCGTGCTGCATCCGGAACTCGACGCCGACATCCGCATCTCGGCGGCGCTGATCGTCCGCCTCAAGCTGATGGCGGGGCTCGACATCTCCGAAAAGCGCATGCCGCAGGACGGCCGCATCGCGCTGCGCACCGGCAGCAGCCGCATCGACGTCCGCGTGTCGACCATGCCGGTGCAGTTCGGCGAATCGGTGGTCATGCGTCTCCTGGTCCAGGGGGGCGAACTGCGCTCGCTCGCCGGCTCCGGAATGCCGCCGGGCGTCCTCGCCAGGTTCATGAAGGCGATCAAGGCAGCGCACGGCATCGTCCTCGTCACCGGCCCCACCGGTTCAGGCAAGAGCACGACGCTCTACGGCGCACTGCAGACCCTCAACCAGCCCGGGGTGAAGATCCTCACCTGTGAGGACCCCGTCGAATACCGGATTCCCGGCATCAACCAGGTCCAGGTCAACGAGAAGATCGACCTCAGCTTCGCGCGCGTGCTGCGCTCCTTCCTGCGCCAGGACCCCGACATCCTGCTCGTCGGTGAAATCCGCGACCAGGAAACGGCACAGATCGCCATGCGCGCGGCGATGACCGGCCACCTCGTGTTGTCGACCCTGCACACCAACGACGCCGTCAGCACACCCGGCCGCCTGCTCGACATGGGAGTCCCCGGCTTCCAGATCGCATCGACCTTGCTCGGCGTCGTCTCGCAACGACTGCTGCGCCTCGTCTGCAACTATTGCGCCGAGCCCAGCGAACCGACGGTCGGCGAACTCGCCTGGCTCCGTCACCAGCTCGGCGGCGAACTGCCGCCGGCCAACTTCCGCGCCGGCAAAGGCTGCCCGCGCTGCAACGGACTGGGCTTCAGCGGTCGCCAGGGCATCTTCGAGATGCTCGAAATGAACCGCGAACTCGCCGACATCATCCACGGCGGCAACTCGCGCCTGTTCGAGCAGCGGGGGCGCGAACTGATGGGGCAGGCGACGCTGGTGCGCAACGCGATCGACCTCGCCCTCGCCGGCCGTACCACCGTCGCCGAAGCGATGAGCATCGCCTCCTCGGTCGAACCCTGAGCGCCCCGCCAGGCACCGCCTTGATGGACAACTATCGCTACACCGGACGCAACCAGCGCGGCGAATTGATGCGCGGCAGCATCGAATCGGCGACTCCGGAGGCCGTCGCCGCCTGGCTGATGTCGACCGGCATTGCGCCGATCAGCATCACCGTCGAGCCGGACAAGCTGGCCGGCCAGCCGGAATGGCTGCGCAGGTTGCAGCGCATCGGCGCGCTGAAGCAGGACGACCTGCTGCTGCTGACCCGGCAACTGGGCACCATGGTCCGCGCCGGGATCCCGACGATGCAGGCACTCGCCAGCATCCAGCGCTCGACCGGCAACAAGGCGCTCGCCGAGGTGATGCGCGACATGCGTACCGACCTCGACAAGGGCGTCGACCTGAGCACCGCGATGTCGCGTCACCCGCAGTTGTTCAACGACTATTATGTCAATATGGTTCGCGTCGGCGAGAATTCCGGGCAACTCGAAGAGATCTTCCTGCGCCTGTTCAAGCAGATCGAATTCGAGAAGAACATGCGCAACAAGATCAAGAGTGCCTTGCGCTACCCGAGCTTCGTCATGGTCGCGATCGCCGCGGCGATCGCCACCGTCGCCGTGTTCGTCATCCCGACCTTCGCCAACCTGTTCAAGAGCATCAAGGTCGAACTCCCTCTACTGACGCGAATCCTGCTAGGCACTTCGGATTTCGCGCTCAAGTACTGGTTGCTGATCGTCGCTGCGATGGCCATCACCTATTACGCTGCGAAGCTCTTCGTCGCATCCGAAAAGGGCGGTTACGCCTGGGACCGCTTCAAGCTCAGGCTGCCGATCATCGGCAGCATTCTCAAGAAAGCCGCGCTGGCGCGCTTCTGCCGCAGCTTCGCCACCGCCTCCAGAAGCGGCGTGCCCCTGGTGCAAGCCTTCACGCTGGTCGCGCGCGTCGTCGACAATGCCTTCTACGCGGATCGCATCCTCACCATGCGTGAGGGCGTCGCCCGGGGCGAGAGCATCCTGCGTGTCGCGCGGACCGCGGAAATCTTCTCGCCGCTGGAATTGCAGATGATCGCCGTCGGCGAGGAAACCGGCGACATCGAAGGCATGCTCACCCAGGTCGCCGACGTCTATCAGGGCGAGGTCGAGTACGAGGTGGCGCGCCTCGGGGATGCGATCGAACCGATCCTGCTCGCCTTCATGGGCGTTCTCGTCGGCATCCTGCTGCTCGGCATCTTCCAGCCGCTGTGGGAGATGACGCAACTGGCCAGGCCGCGCTAAGGGGGTAAACGAAGCATGCCACTGACCCCCAGCCAACTGTCGCTGATCGGCGACGCGATCGCCGTCGCCGGCGCACTCGGCGGCATCGTCGGGACGCTGCTGCTGCTCGTCCCGGCGCCGTTCAGCAGCGACGCCCACCCGCTGAGCGCCTGGCTGCGCGCCGATCTCGGCACACTGCTCGACTGGCGGGTGAGCATCGAACGCCCGCTCTACCGGCATCACCGCAAGGTCGGCCCGCTGCTCACCGGCGCCGCGGTGCTCTGGATGTGGCTGCTCTACCAGCTGAACGCCGAACACCTGTCGGCGTCGTTCGGCGACCGGGGAGGCCTCGTCTTCGTCCTTCTCTGCTGGCTGCTGGCGCTGCTGGTGCTCGCCATCGGCGTCGTCATGCGCGTCCGCCCGAGTGCGCTGAAACCGATCGAGGCCCATGCCAACCGCTGGCTCGCGCCCGCGCCGCAACGTGAGGACACCGATCCCGGCGGGTTTTACGAGCAACTGCTCGACCGGCCGCGCACGACGGGCATCATCCTGCTCGCCGCCAGCGTCACCTGCCTCTGGCTCGGCACCCGGTTCGCCGGCTGAGCCGATCAGCGATGATTCTCCCGCGCCCCCGCCCGCGGCACGCAGGCTTCACCCTGATCGAGCTGATCATGGTCATCGTGCTGATCGCGATCCTGAGCGTCGTCGCCATCAGCAGGAGCAACTCGGTCTCCGATCTCACCCTGCAATCGCAAGCCGAGAAAATGGCCTCCGACCTGCGCCACACGCAGGCGCTGGCGACTTCACTGGGACGCAACCTGAGCTTTTCCGTCAGCCCGGGCAGCAACGGGACTTATCAGGTGAGTTGCACTCACGGCAGCACTTACACCTACAAACTCAGCGACGCCCCCTGCGACAGCGATCCGATCATCGACCCGGGAACGCGGCAAGCCTTCAAGGTCACCCTCGAGAAGGGCACCGTGCTCGGCGCGCTGCAAGGCACGACGCTGACTTTCGACACGCTGGGCAAGCCGAACGCCAGCCACAGCTATTCCCTCGCATCGTCCAAATGGACCATCTACGTCGGCGTCACCGCCGAAACCGGGCTGGCGGTCGTCTGCACTGCTGCCCCCTGTCCCTGAAATGGCCGCCACCCGCTTCGCCACAACGCGTGGTTTCACCCTGATCGAGTTGATCATCTCCATGGTCCTGCTCAGTATTGCCGCGACCACCGTCGTCATGCTCTCCGGCAACATCTTCAGGGGATTGCAGGAAAACCGCGACACCCTGGCCAAATCGCAACTGATGCAGGAGTGCTTCGAAACCCTGCTGGCCAAGGGCATGAAAAACGCTGAAGGAAAGACGGACTTCGCGGCCGTGACCGACACCTTTGCGCAGAGCGTTTGCAGTCAGATCACACTCCCCGGCTACAGCGCACCGACCGTCTCGGTGATGAGCGGACAGTCGGACGCGGCCAGCCCCTATACCCTCCCCGAGTGCCCCTACCGCACCAGCGACGGGAAGTCGTGCAAGCTGATCACGATCAGCCACGGCGAGCTCAAACCGATCCACCTGATGCTGGTGGAGCCCTGAAATGAACGCCCCGATCCGGCTCTCGCAGCGAACGGCAGTTCCCCGGTGCAGCCGCGGCTTCACGCTGCTCGAACTGATCATGGTCATCGTCCTGCTCGGCATCCTCGGTACCGTCGGCTCGACCATGTTCGCCGACAGCTACACGACCGGACGCTTGGTCAATGCCGAAAATGCAGCGGTTTCCAGGGCGCGTTATGCCATGGAGCGCCTGGCAAACGAGATACGCACGATCAAGTACGATGCCGGCCAGGGCCAATACCTCATTGCGACACCAGCCACCTTGCCCCCTCCGCCGACGCCGCCGACGCCAGCGCTCGCCCTCTGCCCGAGCAGCAGCTTCAGCTTCACCAACGATGCCGACGCGCCTGTGACGATCACTTGCAGCGGAACGACCCTGAGCCTCAACGGTCATACCTTGGTCGGCGACGTGAGCGTATTGGGGCTGAGCTTCCTTGATGAGGGCTTGACCCCGACATCCGACAAGAAAAAACTTCGTTACGTCCGGATCCACCTGACCGTCGCTCCCGCCGACGTCAAGGCCATCAACCAGCGAACGCTGGTTGCACTGAGGCTCACCAAATGAAAACCGTCGGCTGCCAACCCGCCTCTCGCCAACGCGGAATCGTTTCGGTGCTTCTGGTTATCGTCATGATCACGGTGGTGACGTTCGTGCTCGTGCAGACCTTCGTCATTTCCGGAACGTCGAGCAGCGACGACTCGCGGCAGCCGGCGCGGGTCGGCGCCCTGACGCTCGCCGAAAGCGGCCTGCAAGTGGCGACCACCAGGATCACGGCCGGTGTGGATGGCAGCGACGGCTTCGACAGCAGAACGAATTGCTGCATCGGCACGACGGGTTCGTGCCTGCCCCCGGGGCAACGGTTGCTGGTCGGCAACGACACCTTCGAGTACGTCTCGGTCGCTACCGAGCCTGCCGGCTGTACCAGCGGCTGTTACGCCTGCGCGGTCACCATCCGCGGCGAATCGGGAGAAAGCACAAGGACGGTCAAGAGCATCTACAAGATGTCGTCGATGGCTTTCTGCAAGGCGGCTAGCAACAAGGACTGCTCCAACCAGAAAGCGCCACCGCCCGTCTGGTGGCTGACCCTGCCCGGCCTGAGCACGCCCCCCGTCGGGATCGGCGTCTTCAACCTGGCGGCCGCCGGCAACGTGGGCTGCTGGAGCGGCGGCTGCCTTGCAGCAGGCGATCTTCGCTGGCAGCTATCCGACGGCAGCAGGATTTTCGGACTTGGCAATACGGTGCCGCAGACGACAGCCGAGACCTCCGTCTATCAGAGGCTGTCCGCCAATACCGACGTCGCCCAAACCGGCGCGCTGTTTCCGGGAGCCAACGGCAAGAGCCCGACCGTCGTCGGCGCCTATGCGGACATCAATACCACCAAGGGTAACGGAACGACCGGCAGCACCACCGATGGCGCCAGCCCCGATAACGCCGCAAGCTGGTGCTATCGGGATGGCAGCACACCCGCAGGCGACACGCTGATCCTCGGCTATTCGGCGCATGCAATCGGCACCAGTGCGACCGGGCAGTTGAAAGCGGGTGAGGTGTCGTTCAATACGATCCCCCTGGATTACATCGCCAAGTCGCCGCATCCGACGAACAAAGCGGCGGCCAACACGGTGTCTTCCGAACTCTGGTACAAGCACAATCCGGCCTACAGCTACGGGACGAGGATTCGCGGATCCATCAGGAATGGACAACCCGTGGAGGGCAACGTCACTGTTGACTTCATAAACAAAGCCGGATTTTGCGTGCTTAACGACCCGTCAGGAATCGTCGCCTCTTTTCAGGTTGGCGACAAGATAAGCACCGCTTCCAATCAAAACTGGTTCGACAACAACAGCCCCACGGCAACGATTACAACAATCACCAAGTCATACAGCGGCTGTGGCGGCAAGACCTATGTCATGACAAACCCAGTGGCAAAATCCGATGCCAAAGACAAGATAATCACTGCGAGCTTGATCACCTATATCGACAGGGAATTGGTCGTCGAGCAAATTATCGGTGGCGCGCCGATTGCATACGATGGCAGCGATTCTGTGCTGGTCGGCGTCGCGGGCATAACCAATACGCCAAAAATTATCAGCTATAAGGAAAAATTGCCCGATCAAGCTGTCCCAACGCCGGGCCACGAAGGGATCTATCTCTTGGACAGTTCCCCCAAGTTCCTGATCAATGGGATCCTCTCAGCCAAGGACGTGGCGAGCGGCACCCCGATGCTCATCGGTGGAGCGTTTGCCAGCGCGGGAAACACGGTCGTTTCCGTACCCAAAATTACAAAAGCTGCCGAATTACCGACGGTGGGAACCATCGTCGCCGTTCGTCTGGGGAACGCCTTGAGTATGGGTGCTTTTCAAGCCGGTACG
This sequence comes from Rhodocyclus purpureus, assembly GCF_016653115.1. Classification (GTDB taxonomy): domain Bacteria; phylum Pseudomonadota; class Gammaproteobacteria; order Burkholderiales; family Rhodocyclaceae; genus Rhodocyclus; species Rhodocyclus purpureus. The sequence goes on along the minus strand of NZ_NHRX01000010.1, from coordinate 20,341 downwards.
AAGGTCATTACCGTCGATCCCTTGAATAAAACCTTCACGGTAGACAAGCCGATTCCGACCGCCCTCGTCGGCGCCGAAATCTGCGGCGGTACCTGCGCGCTGTTCGACCACTCCACGACAACGACCGGATTCCGGCTCGCCAGCAGCGCGCTTCCCAGCGGAACGGATTCCTGGGTTGCCGGCTTCACCTGCCTGGACAGCGCCGGGACACCGACTTCGCTCAACGCCGCGATTTCCATGGGGCGCACCTGGAGCGAGGTCGCGCAATAGCGGGACGCGGCCCGCTGCTCACCGCGCCGCAGCAGGCAGACGCTCCAGTGAGGCCAGCCAGTCGCGGCTGTGCGCTTCGACCTCGCCGCGCCAGCGCGCCGACGAGAAGGTGTGGTCGGCGTCGGCGAGCTCGACGCGGGTGACGCCGGCGCGCGCGAGCAGCGCCGACCATTCGGCGTCGGCGCTCGTCATCTCGACGAATTCCCGGGCCGTGTAGTCCTTGCCGCTGAGCAGGAGCAGCGTCTCGCCGGGGAAGTTGCGCAGCCCGCGCCGCATGCCTTGCTGGAAGCTGTGCGCGGCACCAGCGTCGGCGCCCTCCCCCTCTGCAGCACCCGCACGCCTTCGCGCACGCCGCAGGTTGCCTAGAAATCCGGCCAGCGCCTTGCCGACCGCGAGCTGGCCGGAGAGGAGCTTGCGCCAGAAAGCGGCCTGCAGCAGCCGCTGCCCGTAGTAGTGCTTGACCCGCGTCAGCGCCTGCGTCGCCGGCGAGCGCACCCAGGGGTTGAGCAGCACCAGCCCGCCGACGCGCGGGTCGCCGCTCGCGTCGAGGTAGAGCAGGCTGGCCGACGCGGCGTCGCACAGCCCCCAGAGGACGACGCGCCGCGTCTGCGGACAGGCGGCGCACAGGGCGTCGATGGCGGCGCCGATGTCCTCATTCACCTGCGTGAAATCACGCCGCTCGCCGCTGCTGTCGCCCATCCCGCGATAGTCGAAGCGCAACACCGGGTAGCCGGCGGTGGCGAGCGCCGCGGCGAGCAGGCGGAACTGGCGGTGGCTGCCGACGCGGTACTGCGGACCGCCGACGACGATGACGACGGCGGTCGTTGCCGCCTGTTCGGGCAGCGCGACGATGCCGAGCAGTTCGTCGCCGCCACAGCGGAAGACGAGCGGCTGTTCGGAGAACTTCATCGCCCCGACTCCTGGCCACACTCCTGACCACACTCCTTGCCGCACTGCTGGCCCCACTCCTGTCCGGACTCCAGGCTTTCCAGCCAGGCCAGGCTGGCGGCGATCAGTTCCGGCGCCTCCTCGACCTCGACCGTCTGCCAGAACGCGGGGCCGCGCACCACGTCGGCGTCGACCCGAATGCCTGCCGCCCGCAGTTGTTCGATGCGCTGCTGCGCGGCGGGTGAGAGCATCGCGCCCTCGCGCAGCGAAAGCTCCAGCCAGCCGACCCGGCCGACGCCATCAGGAGCCAGGCGCAGTTCGGCTTGCGCCAGCCCTTCGACCAAGTCGGGCGCAATCGCATAGCCTGCGATCTCGATCCGGCGACCGGCAGCCAGGTCCCGACGCCAGTCGGAAGCACCCGCAGCCGCGCTGCCGGCGAGTTCGCCGGCGAGCTTCAGGCGCAGCACTTGCTGCCAGTACTGCTTGCCCGAGAGGACAGGCTGCCAGAAGAGGAAATCGAGCGGCTCGGGCAGCAAGGGTGCCGCATCCGCCGCCAGCAGGCAACCCGCGCGCAGCCCCCACAGCGTCAGCGGGGCGTCGCTGCGCGCGCACAGCCAGGCGTGCGCGGCGAGCACGTCGTCGAGCCAGCCCTGCCAGCTGGCTTCGCCGAAGTCGCCGGAACTGTCGCCGCATCCGCAGAGGTCGATCTGCAGCACCTCGCAGCCGGCTGCGGCGAGTACGCGCGCCTGCACGGCCGCCATGCGCCGCGACTTGTTCATTTCCTCGCCGAAGGGAGGCAGGTAGAGCAGCGCCCGCCGCGCCGCGCCGCCCCGCGCCGGATGGTGGAGGCAGAAGCGCTGCCCCGTGGCGACGGGCAGGAAGAAGGGGTGCAAGCGCGGTCCCCGCCGGCTAGGCGGCCAGCTTGCCGTCGACGAAGCCGACCAACGAACCGACGGTGGCGAAGACCGCGCCGTCGATCTCGTCGTCGGCAATGGCGAAGCCGAAGCGCTCCTCCAGCGCGCCGATCAGGGCGACCACCGCCATCGAGTCCAGTTCCGGGATCGCGCCGAGCAGCGCGCTGTCGAGGGAAAACCCCGCGCTGCGCCCCTTGAGACTGAGCACCTCGTCGAGAAGCTGCAGCACTTCTTGTTTCGCATCCACGGCTATACTCCATAGGCATGTTCGCGGAATTCATTATAAGATCATAAGACCCGGCGCGGCGAGGAGCGCAGGGACATGAAAGCTCGACGTTTTCAGCCAACTCTTGCCGGAGCGGACACCGATGCGCGAAGCCACCCTGCTGCACGAGCTGATCGACCTCGCCGCCGCGCGCGACCCGGCTGCGACCGCGCTCACCGACGGCGACGCGGACATGAACTACGGGGCGCTGCACGAGGCGGTGCGCCGCTGCAGCGCCGGCCTGCTGGCGCTGGGCCTGCAGCGTGGCGAGCGCGTCGGCATCTACCTTGAAAAGCGCTTCGAGACGGTGATCGCCAGCTTCGGCGCCGCCGCTGCCGGCGGCGTCTTCGTCCCGCTCAATCCGCTGCTCAAGGCCGAGCAGGTCGCCTATATCCTGCGCGACTGCCAGGTGCGCGTGCTGCTGACCTCGCCCGAGCGCCTCGACCTCCTGCAGGCGGTGCTGGCGCAGAGCAGCGAGCTGCGCCATCTGGTGCTGCTCGATTCGACGCAGCCAGCACCGACGGCGGGCGGTACGCAGGTCTGCCGCTGGAGCGAGCTGCTCGCGCACAGCCCGGCGCCGGGGCACCGGGTGATCGATACCGACATGCTGGCGATCCTGTACACCTCGGGCAGCACCGGCAAGCCCAAGGGCGTCGTCCTTTCGCACCGCAACATGGTCGCAGGGGCCAAGAGCGTTGCCGGGTATCTGGAGAACGACGCCGAAGACACGCTGCTCGCCGCCCTGCCGCTCTCCTTCGACGCCGGCTTCAGCCAGCTGACGACCGCCTTCCATGTCGGCGCGCGCGTCGTCCTGCTCAACTACCTGCTGCCACGCGACGTGCTCAAGGCCATCGAGCGCGAACGGGTGAGCGGACTCACCGCGGTGCCGCCCCTCTACTTCCAGCTCGCCCGGCTGGACTGGCCGGCGTCGATCGGCGAGCACCTGCGCTACTTTGCCAATACCGGCGGACGGATGCCGCTGGAGACGCTGAAGGCCTTGCGCGCGAAACTGCCGCAGGCCAGGCCCTACCTGATGTACGGGCTGACCGAGGCGTTCCGTTCGACCTACCTGCCACCGGAGGAAATCGACCGCCGACCGGACTCGATCGGCAAGGCCATCCCCAACGCCGAGATCCTGGTACTGCGCGAGGACGGTTCGCCGTGCGCGGCCGACGAGCCCGGCGAACTCGTGCACCGCGGCGCGCTGGTTGGCATGGGCTACTGGAACAACCCGGAGAAGACCGGCGAGCGCTACAAGCCGCTGCCGGCGAACGTTCCGGGGCGCGAGCCGGGGCTGGTACTGCCCGAGATCGCCGTGTTCTCGGGCGACACGGTGCGCCGGGACGAGGAAGGATTCCTCTATTTCATCGGTCGCCGCGACGAGATGATCAAGACCTCGGGCTATCGTGTCAGCCCGACCGAGGTCGAGGAGGTCCTCTACGCCACCCGCCTCGTCGGCGAATGCGTCGCCTTCGGCATCGACGACGACCGCCTCGGCCAGTCGATCCAGGTGATCGCGACGCCGCCCCCCGGCGCCGAACTCGACGTCGCCGCCCTGATCGCCGAGTGTCGCCGGCGCATGCCGGCTTACATGGTCCCGGCAGGCGTCGAGGCGCACTCCGGTCCGCTGCCGCGCAACCCGAACGGCAAGATCGACCGCAAGACGCTGTCAACCGAATGGGTGGATCGACATGTCGGCTAGTGCGCCGCGCCCGCTGCCGGCGCATGCAGCGATGGACCAATTCACGGTCGCCGACGGCCAATTGCTGGTCGGCGGCATGCCGCTCGATCGCCTCGCTGCGCGCGCCGGCAGCACGCCGTTCTACGCCTACTCGCGCGGGCTGATCCGCGCGCGGGTCGCCGAACTGCGCGCGGTGCTGCCGGCGTCGGTGCAGCTGCACTACGCGATGAAGGCCAACCCGATGCCGGCGCTGGTCGGATTCATGGCGAGTCTGGTCGATGGCATCGACGTCGCCTCGGCGGGCGAACTGAAGACTGCGCTCGACGCCGGCGCCGCCCCGCGCGCGATCAGCTTTGCCGGACCGGGCAAGCGCACGGCGGAACTGCGCCAGGCCGTCGCGGCCGGGGTGCTGATCAACCTCGAATCCTTCCGCGAAGTCGACGAACTCGCGCGCATCGGCGCGGAACTGTGCTTGCCGGTGCGCGTCGCCGTGCGCATCAACCCCGACTTCGAACTGAAGGGCTCGGGCATGAGGATGGGCGGCGGGCCGAAGCAGTTCGGCGTCGATAGCGAACAGGTGCCCGCACTGCTCGCCGCGATCAGCTGCGCGGGCCTGCGCTTCGAAGGCTTTCACCTCTTCGCCGGCGCGCAGAACCTGAACGCCGAAGCCATCTGCGCCGCGCAGCAGCAGTCCTACGAGCTGGCGCTGCGCCTCTCGGCGCACGCCCCGTCGCCGCTACGCGTAGTCAATCTCGGCGGCGGTTTCGGCATCCCCTACTTTCCCGGCGAAGAGCGGCTCAATCTTTGCGCCATCGGCGAGAACCTGCAGCGCCTGGCCGCTCGCGCCGCCGCCGAGATGCCCGGCGCCGAACTGGTCATCGAACTCGGGCGTTACCTGGTCGGTGAGGCGGGGATCTACGTCGCCCGCGTCATCGAGCGCAAGGTCTCGCGTGGCCAGACCTATCTCATCGTCGATGGCGGGCTGCATCACCACCTGTCGGCCTCCGGCAATTTCGGCCAGGTGATCCGCAAGAACTATCCGGTCGCCATCGGCAACCGCATGGACGCCGGCAGCCGCGAGCTCGTCTCGGTGGTCGGCCCCTTATGCACGCCGCTCGACCTGCTGGCAGAGCGCATGCTGCTGCCGGCGGCGCAAGCGGGCGACCTCTTCGTGATCTTCCAGTCCGGCGCCTACGGCGCCAGCGCCAGCCCGCAAGGCTTTCTCGGGCATCCGCAGGCGCTGGAACTGCTGCTCTGAGGCCAGGCGCGCACGCGGGCGCAGCGCTGCCGGCGCTCGCGCGGCTGGCGGCGCTGCAGCAGAGCGGCCGCGCCGCTGCTCAATCGACTTACATATTCGGGGTCGATCCCCTACAATGCAAAAATCTCATGGCATATGCCATGGGCGAGTTCATGCATGCTTCCGGTGGTCGCCACCTGCTCGACCGAGGTGTTCCCGAATGCTCATGTTCAGGAAAGCGGAAGCGTTTCGATGCCATGCAGCAGCTCGCGCACTTCATGCGCAAGCTCGCGTTTGACACTAGCGAGGGCACATGATGGAAGCACCAAGCAATGGACTGTCCTGGTTCGTCGAGATGCTGAACCAGGTGTTCGGCCGCCTGGTCCCGGACTACCGTACGATGATGGCGACGGAGACGCGCCGCGTACTCGTCTTCGGCACGGGAAGCAAGGCGCTGCGCGTCAAGCAGGTGCTCGAGAGCTGCGGTCCTTCGACGCAGATCGCCGGGTTCTGCTTCAGCCCCAACGAGAGCGAGGTCGCGGTCCCGCACGAACTGATCGTCCCTCGCCACCAGTCGGTCGTCGACACGGCGAAGGCGCTGCAGGTGGACGAGATCATCGTCGCGGTCTCCGAACGACGCGGCGGCGCGATGCCCTTGCGCGAACTGCTCGACTGCAAACTCCAGGGCATCCGCGTGCTCGACATGGCCAGCCACTTCGAGGCGAATCTCGGCCAGATTCGACTCGAGTCGCTCTACGCGGGGTGGCTGATCTTCGGCGACGGCTTCCGGCAGGGCCGCCTGCGTTCCACCCTCAAGCGGCTGTCGGACATCGTTTGCGCCTCGATCCTGCTCGCCCTTGCCTGGCCGGTCATGCTCCTTACCGCGCTGGCCATCGTCGTCGAGGACGGTTTCCCGATCCTCTACCGGCAGCAACGGGTCGGGCGCAACGGACGACTCTTCGACGTCATCAAGTTCCGCAGCATGCGTCGCGACGCCGAGAAGGGAGGCCAGGCCGTCTGGGCGAAAGCGCACGACGAGCGCGTCACCCGGGTGGGCAGGATCATTCGCAAGCTGCGCATCGACGAGCTGCCACAACTCTACAGCGTGCTCAAGGGCGAGATGAGCATGGTCGGCCCGCGTCCGGAGCGTCCGTTCTTCGTCGACCAGCTGACCAGGGAAATTCCGTTCTACGCGGTCCGCCACAGCGTCAAGCCCGGCGTCACCGGTTGGGCGCAGGTTCGCCACCACTACGGCGGGAGCGTCGAGGAGTCGGCGGAAAAGCTCCAGTACGACCTCTTCTACGTCAAGAACCATTCTCTGTATCTCGACCTGATGATCCTCGTGGCGACGATCGGTGTCGTGCTCACCGGCAAGGGTGCCCAGTAAGCGTCACCGCGATCATCGCAGGCCCTCGCCCAAAACACATCCTTCCGGACCATGCTCTCCGAATCCGCAACACTGGTAGTCGCCAGCCACGCGCTGGCCGCGGCGGCCTATGCACTGCTCGCAGCCTACCTGCTCTTCCTCGGCCGCGCCTGGCGGCGCGGAGTCCGTCCCGTCGCGCTGCTGATCGCCGTCGTCCTCTCGGCACTCTGGGGCGGGCTCACCTCGATGGCCATGGCCGCGCTCGATCCGCTGTTCGCGCCGGCGGCAGCGCTGCTCGACCTGCTGCGGCAATCCGCCTGGTACGCCTTCTTGCTCCTGCTGCTGGTGCCGCAAGGCAAGCTGCGCGCGCTCCTGGCACGGCAAGCGCTGTGGGCACCCGTTGCCTGCACACTGCTGGTCGTCGGCGGCGTAGCCCTGCAATTCTCGACCGCCCAGGGACTCCTTGCCACCGAACTCGGCTGGCGCGCGTCGCTGTTTCAGCGCCTGGCGATGCCGCTGCTGGCGCTGCTGCTGATCGAACAGCTGTTGCGCACGGTGAGGGAGGATTCCCGCTGGCACATCAAGCCGCTCTGTCTCGGTCTCGGCGCGCAGTTCGCCTTCGATGTCTACCTCTTTGCCGATGCCCTGATGTTCGGCCGGATCGACGATGACGCGCTGATCGTTCGCGGCGTGGTCCATGCCCTGAGCGTCCCGCTGCTTGCCGTCGCCGCGCTGCGCAGTCGCGACTGGACGTCGAGGATCCGCCTCTCGCGGAAGGCGGTTTTCCATTCGGCAACCCTGCTCATCGCCGGCCTCTATCTGCTGTTCATGGCCGGGGTCGGCTATTACGTCCGCTACTTCGGTGGCTCCTGGGGGCGCGCCCTGCAGTTGGCGCTCGTCTGCGCCGCGATCCTGGTCCTGGGCATGCTCGCCGTTTCGGGTTCGATGCGCGCCAAACTGCGCGTCATCATCGGCAAGCACCTGTTCACCTATCGCTACGATTATCGTGAAGAGTGGCTGCGCTTCACACAGACTCTGTCCGCACAGGATTCTCCACAGGCGATGGGCGAGCACGTCATCCGCGGTCTGGCCAACATGGTCGAAAGCCCCGCCGGCGTATTGTGGTTGCGCGACCTCAACAACGAGAACTACTCGCAGACCGCCCGCTGGAACATGCCGGAAAACACTGCGCAGGAAAGCGCCGACGGCAGCCTCGTCCGCTTCCTGCTGGACAGCGGCTGGGTTGTCAATCTCGAAGAGTATCGCTCGCACCGCAGCCGTTACCGCGATTTCGAGGTCCCGGAATGGCTGTCGCAGATGAGCAACGCCTGGCTGGTCGTTCCGCTGATGGTCGGCAAGGAACTGGCCGGCTTCGTGATCCTCGCCAGTTCGCGGACGGCGATCGACGTCAATTGGGAAGTCAACGACCTCTTGCGCACCGCAGGCTGCCAGGCAGCGGGCTTCCTGACCAAGATGCAGGCCACCGAGGCGCTGCTCGAGGCCAGGAAATTCGACGCCTTCAACAAGATGTCGGCCTTCGTCGTGCACGATCTCAAGAACATCATGACCCAGCTGTCGCTGATGCTGAAGAATGCCGAGCGCCACCGCGGCAATCCCGAGTTTCAGGAAGACATGCTGATGACCGTGGAAAACTCGGTCGATCGCATGCGGCAACTCATGGCGCAGTTGCGCGAAGGGGCGACGCCATCGGGAAGAGCCTGCGGCGTCTTCCTGCCCGAGATCATCGAGCACATCCGCTCGGCAAAGATGAAGCAGGGCCGGGTGGTGGCGACGACCGTCCACGACCGGCTGTCGGCCATCGGCCACGCCGATCGCCTGGAGCGCGTCATCGGCCATCTGGTGCAGAACGCGCTCGATGCCACGCCATCCGAGGGCAGTGTCTGGATAGCACTGGCAAGGCGCGGCGAGCACGCCGCGCTGGAAGTCGGCGACAGCGGAAAAGGCATGACAAATGATTTTATTCGTGAGAGACTTTTCAAGCCTTTCCAGAGCACGAAGAACACGGGGATGGGAATCGGCGCCTACGAGAGTGCGCAATACGTCCGTGAGCTGGGAGGAGAAATTCTGGTCGACAGCGAAGTCGATCGCGGCACCCGCATCACCCTGATGCTGCCGCTCCACGAGCTACACAGCGAAGCCGCGCCGGCTGCCAGGGAGGCTGCATGAACTCGGAGAAGCTTCGTCCGCTGCTGATCGTCGAGGATGACCCGGCGCTGCAAAAGCAGATGCGCTGGTCGTTAGACCGCTTCGAAGCCTTGACCGCCGGCGACCGTGAAAGCGCGCTCGCGCAGATCCACCGCCACAACCCCGCGGTCGTCACCATGGACCTGGGGCTCCCGCCTGACCCCGATTCGGCGTCCGAGGGCTTCCGCCTGCTCGAACAGCTCCTGTCGATCGCGCCGGACACCAAGGTGATCGTCCTTACCGGACAGAACGATCGGACCAACGCGCTGCGCGCGATCGAACTGGGTGCCTACGATTTCTTCGCCAAGCCCTTCGAACCCGAGCTCTTGCTGCTGACCATCGAGCGCGCGTTCCGCCTGCACGACCTGCAGGAGGAAAACCGGCGCCTGCGTGCCAGCCAGCACCCGGCCGCGCTGTCCGGACTGCTGACCCGCTCGCCGCAGATGCTGCGCCTGTGCCGGACGATCGAGAAGATCGCCCAGAGCAACGCGACCGTCCTCCTGCTCGGCGAAAGCGGCACCGGCAAGGAGGTGCTCGCGCGCGGCCTGCACGAGGCGTCGCCGCGCAAGAACGGTCGTTTTGTCGCCATCAACTGCGCTGCGATTCCCGACAACCTGCTCGAAAGCGAGCTCTTCGGCTACGAAAAAGGCGCCTTCACCGGCGCCGCCAAGACGACGCCGGGGAAGATCGAAAGCGCCAACGGCGGCACGCTGCTGCTCGACGAGATCGGCGACCTGCCGCATTCGCTGCAGGCCAAGCTGCTGCGCTTCCTGCAGGAGCGGACCGTCGAGCACATCGGCGGCAGGCACGAAATCCCCGTCGACGTGCGCATCGTCTGCGCCACCCATCAGGAACTGCCCGCCCTGATCAAGGCCGGCCAGTTCCGCGAGGACCTCTTCTATCGGCTCGCCGAGATCGAGATCAACATCCCGCCGCTGCGCGACCGTGAGGGCGACCCCTCCCTGCTCGCCCACGCCTTCGTCCGCCGCTTCTGTGTCGAACAGAACAGGACGGGGATGACGATCACCGAAGAGGCGATCCGCGCGATCGAGTCGCACAGCTGGCCCGGCAACGTCCGTGAACTCGAGAACTGCATCAAACGCGCGGTCATCATGGCCGAAAGCACGCAGATCTCCCGCGACGACCTGAACATCGCCAGCGTGGCAGAGAACGATCGAGGCTTCATCGACCTGCGCCGGATCCGCGAAGACGCCGAACGCAAGGCCATCGTCACCGCCCTCGGTCGCACCGACGGCAACCTGCTCCGCACCGCCGAGATCCTCGGCATCAGCCGCCCGACCCTGTATGACCTCATGCACCGTCTGGGCATCAAGTAAGGCCAAAACCGAGAAAGGAATCCCATGAACAAGCCCGCTTCGAGCCTTGCTGCAAGCCTCGGCATGCTGTTGACCGCCGCCTTGCTCGGCGCCTGCGGAGGCGAGAGCGCAGACGCGCTGCTCGCCTCCAGCAAGGACTTCCTGGCCAGGAACGACAACAAGTCGGCCGTGATCCAGTTGAAGAACGCACTGCAGAAGGACCCCAAGATCGCCGAAGCGCGTTTCCTTCTCGGCAAGGCGCTGCTCGACAGCGGCGACGTAGCCGGTGCCGAGGTCGAATTGCGCAAGGCGCTCGAACTCAAGTACCCGAACGCAGAAGCCGTCCCCCTGCTGGCCCAGGCGCTCATCGCCAGCGGCCAGGCGAAGAAGCTCACCGACGAATTCGCGACGACCGAGCTCCCCGGCGGCGAGCCGTCGGCAAAACTCAAGACCCTGCTGAGCGTCGCCTATGCGCTCCAGGGGCAGCGCGAGCAAGCGGAGCAAGCCCTCGACGCAGCACTCGCTGCGCAACCCGACTATGCGCCGGCGAAACTGGCCGACGCCCGGAGAAAGGCGGCCGGCCAGAAGCCCGACGAGGCACTGGCGATCGTCGACGAAGTACTGGCCAGGAACGCGCAGGACCACGAAGCGCTGCTGCTCAAGGGATCCTTGCTCGCCTTCAAGGGCGACCAGGAAGGCGCACTGGCCTTGTACCGCAAGGCCAGCGAAGTGAAGCCCGATTACCTGCCCGCCCGTTCGGCGCTCATCGGCAGCCTGTTCGCGCGGCAGGAACTCGAGCAAGCCAGCACCCAGATCGAGGCCATGAAGAAGCTGGCGCCGAACAATCCGCAGACGATTTATTTCGACGCGCAGGCTAACTATCAGCGCAAGGATTACAAGGCAGCACGCGAACTGACGCAGCAACTGCTCAAGATCGCACCGAATGCGACGAACGGGCTGCAGTTGGCCGGTGCGGTCGAATTCCAGTTGCGTTCGTACGCGCAGGCCGAGACTTACCTCAGCCAGGCCCTGAAGCAGCAGCCGGGACTCGTGCTGGCGCGTAAACTGCTGATCGCCAGCTATCTGCGCACCGGGCAACCGGCCAAGGCGCTGGCCACGCTGGAGCCCGTTCGCGAGCTGATCGGCAAGGATTCCGCCTTCCTGACGCTGGCCGGCGAGACATACCTGCAGAACGGCGATGCCGACAAGGCCGCCGACTACTTTGCCAGGGCGAGCAAGCTCGAACCTGAAGACGCGCGCAAGAAGACCGCGCTGTCGATCGCCCACATGGCACAAGGCAACAGCGGTGCGGCGCTCGAGGAATTGCAGCAGATTGCGCTCTCCGACAAGGGCACCATCGCCGACCTGGTCCTGATCAGCACCTACCTGCGCAGCAAGCAGCCGGACAAAGCGCTGAAGGCGATCGCCAGCCTGGAAAAGAAGGACCCCGACAATCCCGCCACCCACAATCTGCGCGGACTCGCGCTGCTCGCCAAGCAGGACATCCCCGCTGCCAGGCAGAGCTTCGCCAAGGCGCTTGCGCTCAAGCCGACCTTCTTCCCGGCGGCCGCGAGCCTCGCCGCGCTCGACCTGCGCGACAAGAAGCCTGAGGATGCACGCAAGCGTTTCGAGTCGGTGCTCGCCGCCGATCCCAGGAATGTCCGGGCGCTGCTCGCACTCGCCGAACTGAAGGCCAGCGGCGGTGGCACGACGGCAGAGGTCGCCGGATTGATCGACAAGGCGATCACCGCCAACGGCAGTGACGTCGGCGCGCGACTGAGCCTCGTCCAGTACTACCTGAGCCGGAAGGAAAACAAGAAGGCACTCACCGCGGCCAGCGAAGCCGCTGCGGCCATTCCCGACAGTCCCGAGATCCTCGACGCACTCGGGCGCACGCAGCAGATTGCCGGCGACACCAACCAGGCGCTCGTCACTTACGGCAAACTCGCCGCGCTGCAACCGGCTTCGCCGCTGGCGCAAATGCGCATGGCCGACATTCACCTGGCAGGCAAGAATCCTGACGAAGCCGGCAAGAGCCTGCAGGCGGCGCTGGCGATCAAGCCGGACCTGCTCGAAGCCCAGCGTGGATTGATCCTGCTGGCGCTGGAGGCGAAGAAGCCCGAGCAAGCGCTAGTCGTCGCCCGCGAGGTGCAGAAACAACGACCGAAGGAAGCTGTCGGTTTCGCGCTCGAAGGCGACATCCACGCTGCCGCGAAGCAGTGGCCGGAAGCCATCGCTTCCTACCGCAGCGCGCTCAAGCTGACGCTGGTACCCGAACTCGCGATCAAGCTCTACTCGTCGCTGATCGCTTCCGGCAATGCGGCTGAAGCCGAGAAGATGGCCGCGACCTGGCGCAAGGAGCAACCGAAGGATGTCGCGCTGCGCGCGCACCAAGGCGACCTCGCCATCGCGCGCAAGGATTACGCACTGGCTGCGCAACACTATCGCGCGGCGCTCGCCATCCAGCCGAACAATGCCTTGCTGCTCAACAACCTCGCCTGGGTGAGCGGACAGATGAAGGAGGCGAAGGCGATCGAATATGCTGAAAAGGCCAACCAGCTCGCGCCCAACCAGCCCGCCTTCATGGACACCCTCGCCGTACTGCTCGCGCAGAAGGGCGAATCGGCAAAGGCAATCGAACTCCTGCGCCAGGCGCTCTCGCTCGCGCCTGAGGCCGCGTCGATTCAGCTGAACCTCGCCAAGACCCTGATCGGCGCCGGCAAGAAGGCCGAAGCGAAGAAGGAACTCGACGCGCTGGCCAAGCTCGGCGACAAGTTCGGCGGGCAGGCCGAAGTGAGCAGCTTGCAGAAGCAGCTCTGAGCGAACTCGCGTGCCGATCGGGTCCAGCCATGAAGCCAGCGCGCCCCAATCCCGCCAGCGCCGCGCTCCTGTTCGCCCTGCTCGTCGGCGCGCTGCCGGCGGCAGCCGCTAACGATTCCGGCACACAGGCAGCGGCACTGCGGGTGGAGGCGCGCAGCTTCGAGCATGGCGAAGGGGTGGCGCGTGACCCGGCCCGGGCCATCGAGCTGTATTGCGCAGCCGCCCGTCTCGGCGACATCGAAGCGCAATACAGCCTCGGCTGGATCTACGCCAATGCGCGCGGTGTTCCGCGCGACGACGCTATGGCCGCGCACTTCTTCGCGCTCGCAGCCCGAAGCGGCGATCCCCTCGCGCAGCGCATGCTGCGCCAGGTGGGCGAGCCGAGCGGGGATCCTCCGGCGTGCCTCAGGGACCCGGATGACGAAGAGATCGACGCGCAGGGCGACGACGATCCGCCGCCCGCGCAACGCGAAATCATCGGCATGCTGCGGCGCATCGCCCCCGAATACGGCGTCCATCCACGACTGGCGATGGCCATCGTGCGCAGCGAGTCCAACTTCAACCACGCCGCCCTGTCACCGAAGAATGCGCAGGGCCTGATGCAGCTGATTCCCGAAACGGCAGAGCGCTTCAAGGTCAGCAAACCCTTCGATCCCGAGCAGAACATCCGCGGTGGCCTTTCCTACCTGCGCTGGCTGCTCGCCTATTTCCGCGGCGACGTGAAGCTCGTCGCCGCCGCCTACAATGCCGGCGAGGGCGCAGTCGAACGCTACCGCGGCATCCCACCCTACCCCGAGACACGCGATTACGTGCAGCGCATCCGCACGCTGTTCAAACGCGACGAGCATCCCTACGACCCGGCGGTCACCGCGCCCTCGCCGGAACTCCAGCGCATCTCCGCGCGCAGGCTGCTGTGAAACCCGTCCTTCACACGCTCCTCGCGTTCGCCGCCGCCCTGCTCGGCCTGGCAAGCGGAGCCGCGCACGCCGGGATGAGCGACACCATCGAGTTCGTCAAGCCCTCGGTCGTCGTCGTCGGTACCTACAGGAAGACCGACAGCCCGCAGTTCGTGCTGCGCGGCACCGGCTTCGTCGTCGCCAACGGCAGGCTCGTCGCCACCAACGCGCACGTCCTGCCCGAGGACGCGGGCCCCGATGCACCGGAACTGGTCATCGAGGCGCGCAACGCCAGGGGAGACAGTGAAATCCGGCGCGCTCGCGTCGCCAGCCGTGACCGGGCCCATGACCTCGCGCTGATCCGGATCGAAGGCCCCGCCCTTCCCGCGCTGAAACTGCTCGATTCCGACAGCGTCCGCGAGGGCCAGTCGATCGGCTTTACCGGCTTCCCGATCGGCGGCGCGCTGGGCTTTTCACGCGTGACCCATCGCGGCATGATTTCCTCGATCACGCCGATCGCCCTGCCCGCCGGCAATGCGCGGCAAATCAACGAAAAACTGCTCCGCCAACTGAAGAGCGGCGCCTTCCGCATCTTCCAGCTCGACGCGACGGCCTACCCGGGCAACAGCGGCAGCCCGGTGTTCGACCTCGACAGCGGCGAAGTCCTCGGCGTCATCAACATGGTCTTCGTCAAGGGCAGCAAGGAAGCCGCGCTCACCAACCCCTCCGGAATCAGCTACGCGATACCGGCCAATTACCTGGCCGAGCTGATCCGGCAGGTCGAGCAGGCGGAAACGCGCTAGTCCTGGCACCGACACAGGAGGCATTGCCCATCCATTCGCGGGGACACCACCAGCACCATCTGGTTGTCCGAAGCAGCAGCGGCGCCGGGCTCAGCCGCTAGCGACGGGATTAGGGTGGTGTACATAGAAAGTGCATTCTTTGCTGACCAGAACATTTTGTCGGGCAAGAAGAACTGGACCCGGATCCTCGTTCATGAAATGGCGCATGTGGAACTCGGCGTGGATGATTTTCGCTACGCCCACAACGTACTGGGGATGAAACCGGAGAAGAACAACTTCAGTACGAAGACATGCCTGAACAATGCCGAGAGCTGGGCGTTTTTTGCAGCAGATTGTGCGGGGGCCTTGGACGATGGGCTCCGGGGCAGAGTTCTGAAATGAGCTTCAGTGTACAGCACCGACTTCTGACCGCCGGTTTCATTGCCATGAGAATGACCACGGAAGCCCTTGCTGGAAGTCTGCCCCTGCCCCCGAAACGAAGGAGAAACCCATGTCCGGTCTCTCATCCAGCCGTCCTCTGGTAGCATGGGTCGCCCCAGTGACCATCGGCGCCGTGCGCTACGAGCCGACGATCCAGACGACGACTCCCGGCCCGGAGCACGCTCCCGGCGTACTCGGCGCCTACGATGCAAGCACGGGCGTCCGTCTGTGGACGCTCAAGGTATCCGCACCTGTCGTCGATCAGCGCCTCGAATCCGATACGCAAGAAGACCATATCAGGACATTGACCGAATCGCCCGACGGCAAGTTGCAGATCGTCACCGAAACCGGTCGTCGCTACGAAGTTGATCCAGCCACGAGATGCGTACGCTCCTTGCCGTAGGGCGGGTCAGTGCGGGGCCCACGCCTGACGCGAGCGGCTGTTCAAGCTGCCCGGTCCTCGCGCAAGACCAGCTTCAGGCGCAAGACTCTGCCGCTTCCAGCAAACTGAACTTCCGACGACGAGCACAGTCGTGACGTGGCTCACAAGCTTGTCAGCTTGCGATCACTGCCGAGCCCATCGCATCCGTAGCGACGAGAACGGCCCAGCGCGAGGAGGGCGAAAGCGAACAGCGTGAGCGTGGCAGGTTCGGGAACCGCCCGCGTGAACTCGCTGGCCAGCAGCGCGTGCGCCGCCGTGGTCGGATGGAAGTCGTCGAAAAACAGGTAGCCGTCACAAGGCGCCAAGTCGAAGCAGTAGTCACTCACGTTGCTGAAACCGTAGGCCGCCGGGTTGGCGACCACCGACCTGAACAGGGCAGCCGTGTCGTAGAAGACGATGTCCGGCGACAGTGCGGCCAGCGACGCCG
This sequence comes from Rhodocyclus purpureus, assembly GCF_016653115.1. Lineage (GTDB taxonomy): Bacteria > Pseudomonadota > Gammaproteobacteria > Burkholderiales > Rhodocyclaceae > Rhodocyclus > Rhodocyclus purpureus. The sequence goes on along the minus strand of NZ_NHRX01000010.1, from coordinate 4,391 downwards.
CGAGTTGTGCATTGAACTCGTCGGCAAACGCAGTGGCGCCCGCCGCGATCGACGGGCCAAGCCCGCTGAAATAAGGAGTGAGGCCAAGATCAGGCATCCCCGGCACCAGGATGTTGCTCACGCCCAAGGACAGCAATCCGCCGACGATTCCGAGCTCGTTGGCTACGGCTCTGCCGATGATGGCATCGGGCATGAGATCCAGAGGCGACGGGGCCAGCCAGTCATTCGGACCGCCCCAGACGACGAAGAGTCCGCTCGTCAGATAGGAAGGGTCGAGGGACCCGACCGACGCTGACAGCGAGGGTGCCGTGATCGCGTACATCGTCTGCATGCCCGGCAGTCCGGCAAAGCCCGGACTGGTCACCGTTCCGTTGTCGGCGTAGTTGCCGAGTCCCGTGGTGGCGCCGATCCATGCAAAATCGACCAGCGGAGCCCCCCCTGCGATGCTGCCAGATACTCGACGGCAACGGGCCCGTTCGAGCGCCTGCCCGCGTAGTAAGGATCGACAGGAAGACCCGTCGCCGCAAAAAGATTGCCGTTGTCCGACAGGCTGTCCCCATAGACGGTCAGCGAACTGTAAGCGGCGGCAGAGACATTGCTCGTGAGCGCGAAGAGCGAGAGCAGGATGGCAGCCCCCGTCATCGACAGCCGGCGTATCCACTGTGTCGTCTTCATGATTGCCCCCCGGTTTGCGCAAGACCTTCCCGTGAAAGCAAGCAACAATCGCTCCGGCGACATCGAATCCCATGAATTCAGTGCCTTGAACGAATCCCTCGGTCCTTGCGCAGGCGCACTGTAAGCTTTGTCGACAGCAGGGGCTCCTGCAGGCAGGGCAGCAGGCTGCCGGCCAGCACCATCATGTGCCAGATCCCGTGCACAGCGGGGGCCAGTGGCGGCCGTCTGCGCAGGATGGGCATGCCAAGCGTGGCCCGCCGAGCTGATTCCCGGTGGGAAAAACGCCTCCTTGCCCTGAGAATGCGACCTACCCGCTCATCGAGTCAAGGAAACGCCCCGTTGCCGGGGCGGTCGCTGTTTGCGAAAAGAGGGATCCTGAACTTTCTAGTAGCGGGCGTCTGCCGGCTTCGGATCCTTCGGCCAGTCATTGACCTTTTCCGGGAAGTCCGGGCGCGGCTGGTGGCTGAAGTATTCGGCAACGTCGACTGCTTCCTGGTCCGAGAGTCCCCCCTGGCCGAGCGGGAATTTTCCGTGGAAGCCTATCGGCATGTTGCGTTTGACGAAGGCGGCGGCCGTATAGGTACGGGCCATGCCGGCACCGATGTTGAAGGACTCATCCCCCCAGAGCGGCGGGTAGACCATCTTGCCGGCCGCATTCCTCAGGCCTTCGCCGTTCTCGCCGTGGCAGATCGCGCATTGCTCGGCATACACCTTCTTGCCATTCTCGCTATCCGGCTTGAGCGAGCGGTCGATCTTGCCGACGCCGCGCCCTGGCACCTTGTCTTCCGGTTTGGTTTCGCCCTTCATCCAGTCGAAGTAGGCGACCATGGCCTTCATCTCGGGCGAATCTTTGGGCAGCGGCTTGCCGTTCATCGAGCGCTTGAAGCAGCCGTTGATGCGGTCTTCCAGCACGATCATGCGCCCGGCACGCGGTGCGTAGCTCGGGAAGAAGGCCGAAACGCCGACATAGGGGGAACCATCAGCCACTGTGCCGGCATTCAGGTGGCAACTCGTGCAATTGAGCTGATCGCCGACATGTCCGGGCAACAGATCTTTGGTTTCCAGGTTGAGGCGCATGCCGCGGACCAATTGGTCGGCATTGGCTGCTTTGAGCATGTCGGCCAGGCGCGGTGTTTCAAACTTGCTCGAATCCGTGGTCTTGGGATCGAGTTCGGCGCGCATCCTGGTCACCAGTGATTTTTCCACAACTGGCGCACCGTCACCCCAGCTGGCGCGGACGAAGCTGAGGATCTCGGCGAGTTCATCGTCGCTCAAGCGGGCAAAGGCAGGCATGGCGAAGACGCGCGGATGGGTTGCCGTTGGCGCGGTTTGACCTCCGGTCAACATGATATGTATCAGGGTCGAAGCATCCTTCGACATGACCGTCGGATTGCCGGCCAGGGTCGGGAAGATCTTGTCGACACCGCCGCCATCGGCGCGGTGGCAGTCGCCGCAGAATTGGATATAGCCAAGGCCTCCGCGCGTGGTGAACAGCGTGTCCGGGACATGGGCGGCAACCATCGGTTTTGCTGCGCCGGCCGGCATCGGTTTGTCGTACGGTCCGGGAGGCAGTGACTTGAGATAGGTAGCGACAGCTGTCAGGTCGCTTTCCTTGAAGTGCTGGGTGCTGTGCGTGATGACTTCGGTCATGTTGCCCGAGGCGGTCGCAAAGCGATTGCGACCGCTCTTCAGGAACAGGACCGTGTCCTCGACGGTCCATAGGTTACGCAGGCTGAGCGCACGCCAGGATTCGACGGTTTCACCCGCCAGGAAGTAATTGCCTTTCGCACCGGCGTCGCTCATGGCCTTTTCCTGGAAGAACAGGCCCCGCGGCGTGTGGCAGGCACCGCAGTGGCCGAGGCCCTGAACCAGGTAGGCGCCCCGGTTCCAGGTTTCATCCTTGCTCGCGTTCGGCTGGAAAGGTGTTTCGTCGAGGAACAGCCAGTTCCAGATGGCCAGTGCCCAGCGCATGCTGAACGGCCAGTGCATCTCGTCGGGCTTGTTGGCTTGCTTGACCGGTGACAGGCCCCGCATCAGGTAGGCGTAGAGGGCTTGCATGTCTTCCCCCGTCATTTTTGCGTAAGACGGGTAAGGCATGGCCGGATAAAGCTTGTGACCGTCGGCGGCAATGCCCTTGCGCATGGCGCGGTCGAATTGCTCGAAGCTGTAGTTGCCGATCCCGGTATCGCGGTCTGGCGTGATGTTGGTCGAGTATAGCTTGCCGAACGGAGTTTCCAGGGCGCGACCGCCGGCCATTTCCGTTCCCTTGTCTGTCGTATGGCAGGCAACGCAGTCGCCCAGGCGAGCCAGGTAACGGCCGCGTTCGACTTGTGCATCGCTGGATGCAACAGCCTGCCCAATCATGCCGAGCAGCGCGCTGCCGAAGAGCAGGATGGCGCCAAGGCCTTGTCGCAAGGCCTTGCCACGGCGGCCTGCCGAGGACGCCGGGCGCTTTCCCTCTGCTGGAATCAGACGTTTGAACATGCTTCCCCCCCAGGGCTTCCGCACTCGCCTAGCATAACGGCTTGATTCTCAGCATGTTCATTCTCAGGTCATCATCCCAGGCAGCACCCTTGCGCTTCAAACGCAGACTCGCCTTTCGCGTGTCCGCCTTGTTGGCGCGGATGATGTTCAGAGCCATCTTGCGAAGTAGCGACAGATTCTGCGGCGCGTGGTCCGTGCGCAGCGTGCTGGCGTCTTCGCCGAAGCTGACGTCCAGCGTCCAATGAAGCCGATTCTCCACCGCCCAGTGCGCCCGCACCGCGTGGGCCAGCGCCTCGGCGCTCAGCGTGCGCGAACTGATGTAGTAGCGACGCTCGAGCCCGGATTCCTTGCCGTCGACAATCCGGATCGAGTCGATGCGGCCGATCGTTGCGCATTTAGGCCAGTCTGCCGGATCGACGATCCCCTTGGCAGGCAGCACCGAAGCGATCTGGCCGACTATGCGTCCGTGCGAGCGCTCGACCAGACTGTCGCGGTCGACCGATTCGACACCGTGCTGACCGATGAAGGCGGCTTCGATCGCGGCATGCAGTGTGGGCTGATTGCCTTTGACCATCAGCAGGTAGTCGCCCTTCTGCGCAACAATCTGTTTGGCAATGCTTTTCTGGCATCCCATTGCATCGATGCTGACGAGCAGGCCCTTGATGTCCAGCGTCTGGAGCAGCTCGGGAATGGCGCTGATCTCGTTACTCTTGGTGGCTACCTTTTCCTGTCCGAGCACGACCCCCAACGCGGTTGCAAATGCGCTGACCATGTGGATGGCCGACTCGCCCGCACTCCCAGAGCCGCGCACTGTCTTGCCGTCGATGGCGATCGTGCCAACTTGGTGACCTTCTTCGGCCAGCGCGCCCACGACATCCCCCACCCAGCGCCGGAATGCTGCTTCGAACTGCTTCGGGTTCAGCGCGCGAAGGATCCGAAGGAAGGTTTCCTCGGACGGGATGCCGTTCTTGAGAACCAAAAAGCGACGCAGCCACGCTTCCTTCGATTGCGCCCAGAAGGCGATGTCTTCGACGGTGTCACAGTCCGAGAGCACGGCGGCGATCATGATCACCAGGATCTCCCGGAAGTCGTGAAGGGTGCCGTTGCTGGGCTTGCGTGGGTCATCGATTTCGGACAGACACTCCATCAGGCAGCCCCCTTCCGTCGCTCTCATGCGCTTGGCTCAAAGGCACGGAGTAGATGCGATTTTGAGAAAGGTTGCAAGATGAAGC
>NZ_NHRX01000009.1 GCF_016653115.1 Rhodocyclus purpureus | reverse complement strand
TTTTCCCATGACGCTCACCACAGTCGCTCTTTACGACCGCAGCTCAGGGTGGTTTGGCATCTCCGCCTGATCGGCGACACCGAGGGGCCCGCCCTCATCACTGGTACAGCATGACTTCGCGGACGTTCGCCGCTACGTCTTCTTGGCACACCGACAACTATCTTGACTCAGGGGGTTCTCGACGGGCTTTCCTCGGTGCACTATCGTCAGCGCCTCTTCCCGAGCCGATCCGGTTGCCGGCGCTCTTCCGCCGCAGCGCCACGGCGTCGATAATGTCCGACCCTTCGCGCCTTCAGCATTCTCCACTTCCCCGGTACTCCCCCATGTCCCCTCTGCCCGCCCGCGCCGCCGCGCTTGATCTGATCGACTTCATCGACGCGAGCCCGAGCCCGTGGCACGCCGTCGCCAGCTGCGCGCAGCGCCTGTCGGCACAGGGCTTCATGCGCCTCGACGAGGGCGAGCGCTGGCAGCTCACGCCGGGCAGTCGCCATTACGTCGTGCGCGGCGGTTCGTCGATCATCGCCTTCGTCGTCGGCAGCGAGCCGCTGGTGGAGCAGGGCTTCCGCATCGTCGGCGCGCACACCGATTCGCCGGGGCTGCGCGTCAAGCCGCGCCCGGCGCTCGGCAGCGACGGGCTGCTCCGGCTGGCGGTCGAGGTCTATGGCGGGCCGATCCTGGCGACCTTCACCGACCGCGATCTGAGCCTCGCCGGACGGGTCGTCGTGAACTCGGAAGCCGGTCCACAGACGCGGCTGCTGCGCTTCGACCAGCCCTTGCTGCGCCTGCCGAACCTCGCTATCCACATGAACCGCGAGGTGAACGAGAAGGGTCTGAAGCTCGACAAGCAGACCGAGCTGCCGCTGATCCTCGCCGGCCTCGGCGACGGCGAGGACGCCGAAGCCTGCCTGCGCCGCCTGCTCGCCGATGCAGCCGACGTCGAACCCGGCGAGCTCTTGAGCTGGGAGCTCGCGGTGTACGACGTGCAGGGCGGCAGCCTGTGGGGGGCGGCGGACGAGTTCGTCGCCGCCAGCCGGCTCGACAACCTGGCTTCCTGCCATGCCGCACTCAGCGCCTTGCTGGCGAACCCGCAGCCGCAGGCGACCACCGTCACCGCCTGCTTCGACCACGAGGAGGTCGGCAGCGAGAGCGCAGCCGGCGCCGGCGGCAGCTTCGTCGCCGACGTGCTCACGCGCATCGCCGCGCAGGCGGGGCTCGACGAGGAGGACCGGCGGCGCAGCCTGGCGCGCAGTTTCTTAGTCAGCGCCGACATGGCGCACGCCTACCAGCCGAACTTCCCGTCGGCGTACGAGCCGGGGCACAAAGTGCTGGTCAACGGCGGCCCGGTGATCAAGAGCAACGCCAACCACCGCTATACGACCGATGCCGAGACGGCGGCGCGTTTCATCGCCCTGTGCGCCAAGGCGGGTGTCCCCTGCCAGCACTATGCTCACCGCGGCAATCTCGGCTGCGGCAGCACGATCGGCCCGATCGTCGCGGCACGGCTAGGCATCGCCAGCGTCGACGTCGGCTCGCCGCTGTGGGCGATGCACAGCCTGCGCGAGAGCGCCGGCGCCGACGACCAGGCCTGGATGATCGCCGCGCTCGGCGAACATTTCGCGAGTTGAGCGTGCCCCGCTACCGGCTCCGCACGCCTGCCCCTTAACCCCTAACACCTCGCACCTAACACTTCGCTGAGGGAACTTTCCCTGCCGATTTTTGTCGATGCCTGCCTTCGCGGCAAAGGCGTATCATGCGGCACAGGCGCAGTCGTGCTGCCGATCGGCCCGCTGCGACGACCACGGTTCTTTCCGGACCGAACAACCTCGTGACCATGGCACAGACAACGCATCTCTCCGACCGCCGACTCGTGCGCGAGCTCACGGTCATCCTCGTCGTGAAGATCATGCTCATCACCGCCATCTGGTGGGCCTTCTTCCGCGGCGAGCGGGTGCCCGTCGACCCCGGCGTGATGGCCGCTCAGGCGGTCTCCCCGGCCCTGGCCCCTCGACCCACCACCGCAGGAGAAAACGATGCTCAGTGAGCAACTCGTCGACCTGTCGCGGCTGCAGTTCGCCGCGACGGCGATGTATCACTTCCTTTTCGTGCCGCTGACCCTGGGCATGGTCTGGATCCTGGTGATCATGGAAAGCGCCTGGGTGATGACCGGCAAGGTCATCTACAAGGACATGACCCGCTTCTGGGGCAAGCTGTTCGGCATCAACTTTGCCCTCGGCGTCACCACCGGCATCACCATGGAGTTCCAGTTCGGGACCAACTGGGCCTACTACTCGCACTACGTCGGTGACATCTTCGGCGCACCGCTGGCGATCGAGGGACTGATGGCCTTCTTCCTCGAATCGACCCTGATCGGCCTTTTCTTCTTCGGCTGGGATCGGCTGTCGCGGCAGCAGCACCTGCTGGTGACGGTGCTGATGGCGGTCGCCTCCAACCTGTCGGCACTTTGGATCCTGATCGCCAACGGCTGGATGCAGAACCCGATCGGTTCCGAATTCAGCTACGAGACGATGCGCATGGAGATGACCGACTTCGCGACCGTGCTCCTGAACCCGGTGGCGCAGAGCAAGTTCGTGCATACCGTCTCGGCCGGCTACTGTACCGGCGCCATCTTCGTGCTGGCGATTTCCTCGTGGTACCTGCTGCGCGGGCGCGACGTCGAGTTCGCCAAGCGCTCGTTCCGCATTGCGGCCGCCTTCGGCTTCGCCTCGGCGTGTTCTGTGATCGTCCTCGGCGACGAGTCGGGCTACGCGGTCGGCGAAGCGCAACAGACCAAGCTCGCGGCGATGGAGGCGATGTGGGAAACCGAGCCGGCACCGGCGTCGTTCAACCTGGTCGCGGTGCCCAACGAAGCCGAGATGAAGAACGACTACGCGATCCACATCCCCTGGGTGATGGGCCTGATCGGCACGCGTTCGGTCGACGAGCAGATCCCGGGGCTCAACGACATCCTGAAGAGGAACCGCGAGCGCGTCGTCACCGGCATCGAGGCGGTGAAACTGCTCGAAACGCTGCGCAAGAATCCGCAGGACGAGGTGACCCGCGCCGCCTTCGACGCGGTCAAGGGCGATCTCGGCTTCGGGCTCCTGCTGCGCAAGTACGTGACCTCGATGGACGAGGTGACGCCGGAACTGATCGACAAGGCTGCGCGCGACACGATCCCGCGCGTGACGCCGCTGTTCTGGGGCTTCCGCATCATGGTCGCGCTCGGCTTCGCGATGCTGCTCCTGTTCGGCATGGCGCTCTACGCCTCGGTGAAGGGCGATTTCATGCAGCGCCGCTGGCTGCTGCGCGCCGCGCTCCTGATGTTGCCGGCGCCGTGGATTGCCTGCGAGATGGGTTGGTTCGTCGCCGAGTACGGTCGCCAGCCCTGGACCATCTACGGCGTGCTGCCGACGCACATGTCGGTGTCGACGCTGACGGTGGAGAGCCTGTACGGGTCGCTGACCGGCTTCGTCGTCTTCTACACGATCCTGCTCTGCGTCGAGATGTACCTGATGGTGAAGTTCTCGCGCCAGGGACCGGGCAGTCTCGGTACCGGACGTTACATGAACGAAGCGCACCACGCCTGAGCGGGAGTCAATGTCATGATCTTCGATTATCCAACGCTGAAAGTGATCTGGTGGCTGCTGATCGGCGTCCTGCTGGTCGGCTTCGCCATCATGGACGGGCACGACATGGGCGTCGGCACCCTGCTGCCCTTCGTCGGCAAGACCGACGAGGAGCGGCGCGTTGTCATCAACACCGTCGGCCCGCACTGGGACGGCAACCAGGTCTGGTTCATCACCGCCGGCGGTGCCATCTTTGCCGCCTGGCCGATGGTCTATGCCACCGCCTTCTCCGGCTTCTACTGGGCAATGCTGGCGGTGCTCTACGCGCTGTTCCTGCGCCCGGTCGGCTTCGATTACCGCAGCAAGATCCACAACGCCACCTGGCGCAGCACTTGGGACTGGGGCCTGTTCATCGGCGGTTCGGTGCCGCCGCTGATCTTCGGCGTCGCCTTCGGCAACCTGCTGCAGGGCGTTCCCTTCCACTTCGACGAAAACATGATGTCGTACTACACGGGCTCGTTCTGGGGCTTGCTCAATCCGTTCGCCCTGCTCGTCGGCGTCGTCAGCTCGGCGATGATCACCTTCCACGGTGCGGTCTATCTGTCGCACCGCACCGAGGGTGACATCCAGCGCCGCTCGATCCGCGCCGCGCTGATCTTCGGCTCGCTCCTGATCGTCGCCTTCAGCGCCGCCGGCGTGTGGATCGCCAACGGCAATTTCGGCTACGCGATCACTTCGGCGATCGACCCCGCTGCCCAGCCGAATCCCTTGCTCAAGACCGTCGCCGCGCAGCCGGGCGCCTGGCTCGCCAACTACGCGGCGATGCCGGCGACCAAGCTCGTCCCGGCGCTCGCCTACGTCGGCGCCTTGCTGGCGCTGGCGCTGGTCGCGATGCGGCGCACGCTGCTCGCCTTCGTTGCTTCGTCGCTGGCGATCGTCGGCGTCATCGGCACCGCCGGCGTGTCGATGTTCCCGTTCGTGATGCCCTCGTCGAGCGTGCCCGGATCGAGCCTGACGGTGTGGGACAGCGTCTCCAGCCAGGGCACCCTGACCATCATGTTCTGGGTGGCGCTGATCTTCGTGCCGATCATCATCGCCTACACGAGCTGGTGCTACAAGGTGATGGCCGGGAAGGTCACCACTGCCTACATCCGCGAAAACGAGCACTCCGCGTACTGAGAGAGGAACAGAACATGTGGTATTTCGCCTGGATACTCGGCATCGGTCTCGCGGTGATGCTTGCCATCCTCAACGCGCTGTGGGGCGAGAACGAGGACGCGCGCGAGGAAAGCCGGCGCGCCGCCGCGAAGGGCTCGGGTAAAGCACCGGGACATGGACCCGCTGCGCACTGAGCCGCCGGCCCGTGGTGATGCGGACGCGCACGAGCCGCGCGCCCGCATCCGCTGGTTGCCGCTCGTCACCGCGATCGCGGTCATGCTCGGCATCACGGTGTGGCCGAACGGCCTCGCTGCCCCCGGCGGCGGCGCCGACCACTGGGCGGCGACGGCGCTGTTCTGGTCGATGAGCTCCGGCTTCGTCACCGGCGTCGGTTTCGTCCCCCGCTTCGTCGTCTGGCGCTGGCTCTTCTCCGGCAGCGCCTGCCTGCTCGGGCTGCTGCTCGCCGCCTGGCGGCTGTGGAGCGAGGGCATGCTGCCCGGCGCGTTCTGAAGGATCTCGAGCGCTGCCGGTCGTCAGTCGCTGTCGTCGGGCGCCCGGAAATCGTTCGCGATCCAGGCGTTCACGCTCTCCCGATTGAAGCGGTAGTCGGCCGGCACGCGCACCCGTGCGACCTCGGCACCGTTCGCGTCGATCGCGCTCAAGAGCGCGTGCGGCTCGTACTCGTCGGGGACGATGTCGAGGATGACTTCCCAGTCGCAGCCCTGCGCGCAGACGCTCAACTGCTTGCGCAACTGCCAGCGCAACTGCCGTTCATGGCGCAGCAGCGCTTCGCCGGCCGCCTTCACCAAGCTGGCGAACGCCGCCTGGTCGAGCGGTTTTGGCTCCAGCCCGTCGCGGGCGACGGGCCACGGCGCGACATGCACAGGCTCGGATGCGTCGCCGTGCAGCACCTCGACCGCCCAGCCTTCGTCCTCGCTGCGCACCACCCGCGCCGTCCAGAAGCCTTCCTGCCACAGGCGATCCTCCCTCAACGCCGCGTCAGCCGACGCGCTTTCGTCGCTTGCTGAGTCGGGAGCTTTCATCTCCAGCGTGACTGCGGCAAGGGTGCGCGACGTGTCCCGTGGAACTGCGGGTTTACGCCGCGGGCGAGGGCTGCGCAGTGGGGCGACGAAGGGCGTGGGGTCGAACTCGAGGGCAAGTTGATTCATCGCAGGCGGGATCGGCAGGTTGGGCGACGCCTGCACCGGGATGTTCCGGTACAGGCACCGTGCCCACGGCGGCGAGCCGGCGGCGCGGATACTGTTATTTTATACAGTCATCGGCCGAGATCAAGCCCGTTTCAGTCGTCGGACCGTTCAGTCCTGCCTCTCCGGGAACGAGCCCTTGAGCCCGTCGAACAGTGCGCGATAGACCGCGCGCACCTGTGCTTCGCTGCAGCCCATCAGCAGCGCGTCGTCGAGCGCGTCCTGCGCCAGTTGCTTCAGTTCGAGGAAGTTCTCGTTGAGCACGAGGATCTTCTCGGTGCAGGCGATCACCGACCCGTCGGGGCGCAGCCAGGCTTTGGGCGGCTGGCCGGGATCGTCCTGTTCCGCGGTCGGGGGAGTGATGGGTTCGCTCATGGTTCTGATCTGATCAAGGTGAAACTGCGAAGCGTCGCGGCAGAGCTGCAGTGCTGAGCAGCAGCCCGTCATCGCGAGCCCGCAGGGCGTGGCGATCCAGTGCGTGGGGCTGGAAGCGGATCTCGCGCGGCAGGTCGCAAGTAAGCCGAGACGGAAGAACGAACTGGATTGCCACGGCGCTACGCGCCTCGCAATGACGGGATGGACGCGCGTGGACCGTTGCATGCCTTGGGGTGGTACTCAGCATGACTGTCGGTTCAGCCACGCCGTGCGGCGCCGGCGAGGAACTGGTCGACGCGCGCGGCGACGCTGATTTCCAGGTCGCCGGCGAGGCAGTCGAAGGTTTCCGGGCGCAGCGTGTTGTTCATCCAGGTCAGCTGGCGCTTTGCCAGCTGGCGGGTGGCGGCGCTGCCGCGGTCGAGGAGTTCGCCGCGCGGGTAGAGTCCGTCCTGCGCTTCCCACACCTGCCGGTAGCCGACGCAGCGCATCGACGGCAGCCCCGGGTGCAACCGGTAGCGCGCGCGCAGGTCTGCGACCTCGTCTTCGAGGCCGGCGGCGAGCATGGCCTTGAAGCGCGTGCCGATGCGCTCGGCGAGGACGCTGCGCGCCGATGGTAACAGGCCGAGCGCGAGGGCGTCGGCGACTGGGGGGGCCGCCTGTTGCGCGAGCAGCGCCGACATCGGCTGGCCGCTCACGCGGCAGATCTCGAGCGCGCGCTGGATGCGCTGCTGGTCGTTCGGTGCCAGCCGCGCGGCGGTGGCAGGATCGAGCTTCGCCAATTCGGCGTGCAGTGCCGGCCAGCCGCGTTCCTGCGCTTCGGCGTCGATCGCGGCGCGCGTCGCCGGGTCGGCGGCAGGCAGGTCGGCGAGTCCGGCCTGAAGCGCGCGGAAGTAGAGCATGGTGCCGCCGACCAGCAAGGGAACGCGGCCGCGCGCGTTGATCTCGCCGATCAGGCGGCTGGCGTCGGCGACGAACTGCGCCGCCGAGTACGCTTCCTCCGGGCCGATGATGTCGACCAGGTGGTGCGGGAAGGCCTTGAGCGTCGCCGCGTCGGGCTTGGCGGTGCCGAGGTTCATGTCGCGGAAGACGAGCGCCGAGTCGACGCTGACGATCTCGAGCGGGAAGCGCTCGCTCAGCGCGATGGCCAGATCGGTCTTGCCGCTGGCGGTCGGTCCCATCAGCAGGATCGCCGGCGGCAGCGCGCTGCGGCCGGTGCGGGCAGGGCTCATCATCGTCCGCGCAGGAAGAGGCGGTCGAGCTCGGCCAGGGACAGTTGCGTCCAGGTCGGCCGGCCGTGGTTGCATTCGCCGCCGCGCTCGGTCGCTTCCATCTGGCGCAGCAGTGCGTTCATCTCGGCCACCGAGAGCTGCCGGTTGGCGCGCACTGCGCCGTGGCAGGCCATCGTCGCCAGGAGTTCGTTGCGTTGTGCTTCCGACAGGCGGCTGATGCCGTAGTCGCAGAGGTCGGCGATGACGGCGCGCGCCACCCGCGTCGGGTCGCCGCCGGACACCAGCGCCGGAACGCCGCGCACGGCGAGCTGGGTCGGCCCGAGCGGCGCGATGTCGAAGCCGAGCGCGGCGAGTGCCTCGCCGTGCTCCTCGACCGCGGCGACCTCGAGCGCGCTGGCCTGGAAGACGGCGGGGATCAGCAGTGCCTGCGTCGCTGGTTGGCGACCGTCGAAGTCGCGCTTCAAGCGCTCGTAGAGGATGCGCTCGTGCGCCGCGTGCATGTCGACGAGGACGAGCCCGCCCGCGTTCTGCGCGAGGATGTAGATGCCGTGCAGTTGCGCCAGCGCGAAGCCGAGCGGCGGCGTGGTGCTGCCGACGTGGACCTGGGCGACGGAGTCGCTGCGCGCGGGGGCGGCTGCGGGCACCACGCCCGGCGCAACTGATGGAGTTCCTTCGGCTATGCTCGCTGCGGGCGCGACGGGTTCGGCGAGGCGCGTCGCCGGTTCGGTGGCGGCAGGGGGCGTTTGGGTTGCGCCGAGGACAGGCACGAGGACTGTCGCAGCCGGGGCTGGCGTTTCCTCTGCACGGGCAAGCGATTCGCGCGGGCCCGCCGCTGCTTCGTCGCGGCCGCCAGCGGCGAAGGCGTACCAGGCGGCGACGGCCTTCTGGTCGGCGTGCTGCGGGCGGGCGGGCGGCGGCGCGGTGAAGGGCTTGCGCTCGCTGCTGCGCAGGGGGATCAGCGGTGGCGTGTAACCGCCGGTGCTGCCTGGGCTGCCTGTGCTGCGTGCAGCGCCGGCTACCGGCGACGACCCGCGCGCCGCGGCAGCCGTGCGGGTTTCGTCATGGCCGGTCGCCGGCGACGGCGCGCTGCTCTGCGGCGTACGGGCAGCGCCGGACGCCGTCGCGGCAAGCGCGCCGGGCGTCACCGCGAGGGCGCGCTGCACCGCGTGGAAGACGAACTGATGCACCGAGCGCGATTCGCGGAAGCGGACCTCGGTCTTCGCCGGATGCACGTTGACGTCGACCTCGGTCGGGTCGATCTCGAGGAAGATGCAGTAGGCCGGCTGCGCGCTGCCGTGCAACTGGTCGCGGTAGGCTTCGCGCAGCGCGTGTGCGAGCAGCTTGTCGCGCACGAAGCGCCCATTGACGTAGCAGTACTGCGCGTCGTTCTTCGCGCGCGCCAGCACCGGCAGGCCGACGCGGCCGGAGACGCGCAGCGTGCCGGCGACGGCTTCGAGCGGGTGCGAACCGGCGAGGAAGTCCTCCCCGAGCACGGCGCCGGCGCGTCGCGCCGGGTCGGTCGCTGGCAGCAGCAGGCCACCCCTGCCGTTGTGCGTGAGCGTGAAGGCGACCTCGGGATGCGCCAGCGCGATGCGGCGGACGACTTCGACGCAGTGCGCGTACTCGGTCGCGGCCGACTTGAGGAACTTGCGCCGTGCCGGCGTGTTGCCGAACAGCTCGCGTACCTCGATGACCGTCCCGGCGGCGAGCGCCGCCGGTTCGGGACTGGCGCCGCTAGGGCCACTGGGGCCGCGCAGGCGCCAGGCGTGCGCCTCGTCGCGCCGGCGGCTGGTCAGCGTCAGCTCGGCGACGGCGGCGATCGACGCCAGCGCCTCGCCGCGGAAGCCGAGCGTGCCGACACGTTCGAGGTCGGCGAGGGAGGCGATTTTCGAGGTGGCGTGGCGGGTGAGCGCGAGCGCGAGTTCGTCGCGCGCGATGCCGACGCCGTCGTCGGCGATGCGGATCAGGTCGATGCCGCCGCCTTCGAGTTCGATGACGAGCTTGTGGGCCCCGGCGTCGAGGGCGTTCTCGATCAGTTCCTTGAGCGCTGCGGCCGGGCGTTCGACGACCTCGCCGGCGGCGATCTGGCTGATCAACAGGTCGGGGAGGGGCTGGATGCGGGGGAGGGCGGACATCCCGCCATTATCGCTGAAGTGCGCCGCGCGCTGCTGCGTGAAACAATCGCGGGAGCGGCAGCCGCCGCGAATGTGTGAATGAAAACAGAATAAGGATCTGGATCGCCACGGCCTGCGGCCTCGCGATGACGGGGCGGAAGCCGAGATCTTGCCAGCCGGCGCTGCTGCGCCGCAGCGTGGCTACGGTAGAATGTCGGGGCTGCGTAGCAACGCGGCAGGCGGGTCGCGGCTTTCGGCGGCAGCGGCAAGGAAACTCCGGCGGATGGAATATCTCGCTTTTTTCGTCGATCTCATCCTGCATCTCGATCGCCACCTCGAGGTGATGGTCGCGCAGTACGGGGTCTGGATCTACGCGATCCTGTTCGCGGTCATCTTCAGCGAAACCGGCTTCGTGGTGACGCCTTTCCTGCCCGGCGATTCGCTGCTCTTCGTCGCCGGCGCGCTGGCCGCGCTCGGCGGCATGGACATCGGCGTGCTGCTGGTGGTGCTGGCGGTGGCGGCGATCCTCGGCAACACGGTCAATTACCAGATCGGCCGCTTCCTCGGTCCGCGCGTCTTCCAGTGGGAGAGCTCGCGCTTCTTCAACAAGGCGGCGCTGGAGAAGACGCATGCCTTCTACGAGAAACACGGCGGCAAGACGCTGGTGCTGTCGCGCTTCATGCCGCTGTTCCGTACCTTCGCGCCCTTCGTCGCCGGCGTCGGCTACATGTCCTGGCCGCGCTTCATCGGCTTCAACCTGGTCGGTGGCATCGCCTGGGTCGGCTCGCTGACGCTGGCCGGCTACTGGTTCGGCAACGTGCCCTGGGTGCGCCAGAACCTGAGCCTCGTGATCTTCGCCATCATCGGCGTCTCGCTCTTGCCGGTGCTGTTCGGCTGGTTGTCGCATCGGCGCAGCGCCGCCTGAACCCGCGCACCGCTCTTACAAATTCATCGACTGCAGCGCCCTGACGCGGCCCAGGCCAGCCATCCAAGTACTTGCCGCCTTGTCCGTGCGGGCGGCACAACAGGTCTCCCATGAAATCGATCGTCATCCTCATTTCCGGTCGTGGCAGCAATATGCACGCGATCCTCGATGCCATCGCCGACGGCTCGCTGCCGGTCAAGGTCGCCGCCGTGATCTGCAATCGCCCGGGCGCCGCCGGGCTCGCCTTCGCCGCTGCGGCCGGGGTGGCGACCCGTGTCGTCGACCACCGCGAATTCGCCGACCGTGCTGCCTTCGACGCCAAGCTCGCCGCCTGCATCGACGAGTTCTCGCCCGACGGCGTGGTCCTCGCCGGCTTCATGCGCATCCTCGGTGACGACTTCGTCAGGCACTTCGCCGGCCGCCTGTTCAACATCCATCCGTCCTTGCTGCCGGCCTTTCCGGGCCTGCACACGCACCGTTCGGCACTTGCCGAGGGCGTTCGCGTGCACGGCTGCACGGTGCATTTCGTGACGCCGAAGCTCGACCACGGTCCGATCATCGTGCAGGGCGCGGTGCCCGTGCTCGACGGCGACGACGAGGACACGCTCGCCGCACGCGTGCTCGTCGCCGAGCACCGCATTTACCCGCAGGCACTCAGGTGGTGGGCGGCTGACCGCTTGCGCGTCGAGGACGGGCGTGTCCGTCTGCTGCCGCCGGCGACGCCTGATCCGGCCGTGAACGCTGCCGCGCCGGCGCTGCTGATCGCGCCGGCGGCTGCCTAGGCGAGCGATGCCGCTGGCGCTGTTCGCCGCCCTGGTCGCGTCGATCGGCGCGCATGCGCTGGCCCTGTTCCTGCCCGACGTCGACCTGTCGACGGCGCCCGCGCCGCCGGTCGTCGCCGAGATCAGGCCGGTCGCAGCGCTGACGCCGGTCGCGCCGCCGGCGCCTGCCAAGCCGCGGCCGAAGCCGCCGCGTGCAGCGAAGCAGGCCGTGCCTGCCGCTGCTCCGGCGCCTGCACCTGCACCCGTCGCCAGCGACGAGGGCCACCTGACGCCCGGCGGTGAGGTCGGCGGGGGCGACGAGGGGGCTGCGCTGGATCAGGGAACTGCGGCGGAGCAGGGGGCGGCTGCCGAGGCTGCCACAGCCGTCGGGCAGGCACTGCCGGCGCAGGGGACGATCCGCTACCGCGTCTATCGCGGCACGCAGGGCCTCGAAGTCGGGCGCTCGACGCATTCCTGGCAGATCGCAGACGGCAGCTACCGGATCGACGCGCTGACCGAGACCAGCGGCCTCGCGGCCTTCTTCAAGCCGCTGGCGATCGAACTGGCGAGTCGCGGTCGCATCGACGCCGCCGGCTACCACCCCTATTCTTTCGTCATCCGGCGCAACGGCCAGGAGACGCGTGAGCGTGCCGATTTCGACTGGGCAGCGGGGATGGTGCAGATCGGCGACAAGCCGGCCGAGCCGCTCGCCGACGGCGCGCAGGACCTGCTCAGCTTCCATTACCAGCTGGCCTTCCTGCCGCAACTGGCGGGCAGTGGCGTGGCGCCGCTTGCGCTGCCGATCGCCACCGGCAAGAAGTTCGAGCGCTACCGCCTGCAGGCGCTCGGCGACGAAGAAATCACCACCCCGGCGGGCGTCTTCCAGACGCTGCACCTGATCGCGCCGGGCGACAATACGACCGAGTTGTGGCTGGCGCGCGAGCGCTGGCTGCTGCCGGTTAAAATCCGCCACACCGACCGTCACGGCGGCAGCTTCGAACAGCTCGCCGACGTGATCCAGACGAGTTCAGACTGAGGCCCGCTTCTCCATGGCAATCTCTCCCGCCGTATTTTCCCGTGCCGAGGCCGTCCTTGGCGAGTTGCTGCGTTTCGCCGCACCTGCCGACGCGACCCTGTCGCAGTATTTCCGCCGCCACGGCGAACTCGGGCGCGCCGACCGCGCCTTCGTCGCCGAGACCACCTTCGCGGTCCTGCGCCGCAAGCGTTCGCTTGCCGCGCGCTGCTTCGACGACGTCACCTCGCGCCGCCTGCTGCTCGCCTCGCTCGCCTGCGTGCAGGGCTTGAACCGGCGCGAACTGCAGTCCCTGCTGAGCGAGTCGGAAACCAAGTGGCTGGCCGACGCCAAGGCGGTGAAGCTCGCCGAACTGCCGCCGGCGGTGCGCTGCGACCTGCCCGACTGGCTCTACGACGCCTTCGTCGCGCAGATGGGCCAGGAGCAGGCAGAGGCGCTCGCCGAAGCGAGCAAGCATTCGGCGCCGCTCGACCTGCGCGTCAATCCACAGAAGGCCGATCGCGACCAGGTGCTGGCGCGCCTTGCCGCCGACGGCATCGCCGGCAAGGCGACGCCGTTCTCGCCGCTCGGCATCCGCCTGGCCGGCAAGCCGGCGCTGGCCAGGCATCCGCTCTTCCTCGACGGCAGCATCGAGGTGCAGGACGAGGGCAGCCAGTTGCTCGGCTATCTGGTGCAGCCGAAGCGCGGCGAGATGGTCGCCGACTTCTGCGCCGGCGCCGGCGGCAAGACGCTGCTGCTCGGCGCGCTGATGCGCTCGCAGGGGCGGCTCTACGCCTTCGACGTGTCCGACAAGCGGCTGGCCGCGCTGAAGCCGCGGCTGGCGCGCTCGGGTCTCTCCAACGTGCATCCGGTACGCATCGAGTCCGAGCGCGATGCGCGCGTGCGCCGGCTGGCCGGCAAGCTCGACCGCGTGCTGGTCGATGCGCCTTGCTCGGGGCTCGGCACGCTGCGCCGCAACCCCGACCTGAAATGGCGGCAGACGCCTCAGGCGATCGAGGAACTGGCGGTGAAGCAGGCGTCGATCCTCGCTTCGGCATCGTCCCTCGTGAAGCCGGGCGGCCGCCTGGTCTATGCCACCTGCAGCCCCCTTGCTGCCGAGAACGACGCCATCGTCGACGCCTTCCTCGCCGCGCATCCCGAATTCACGCCGCTGTCGGCCGGCGAGGTCCTGCGCGCGCAGGGGATCGCGATCGACGCCGGTGAAAGGCTGCGCCTCTCGCCGCTGGAACACGGCGTCGACGGATTCTTCGCCGCGGTCTTCGTGCGCCGTTGATGCCATGAACGACCGCGAACTGTTCGCGCTGCTGCGCAGCATCTGGGACGAACTGCACGAGCCGGCGGCGCTCTGGCAATTGGCGGCGCTCGTCGCCAGCCTGCTTGTCAGCCAATGGCTGAGCGGGCTCTTGCGCCGGCGCGCGCTGGCGCGTGCCGGCGAGCGCGGCGGGCTGCGCGACTTCACCGAGAGTGCGGTGCGCCGCGTATCCTTCCCGCTGATCGCGCTGACGCTGGTTTTCCTGGCACGGGCTGCGCTCAAGCCGTGGTGGGGCTACGGCGCGATCCTCGACCTGGCCGTTCCGCTCCTGCTGTCGCTGGCGCTGGTGCGCGCGACCGTCTATGTGTTGCGCCACGCCTTCGCGCCGAGCGGCTGGCTGGCGACCTCGGAGCGTTTCTTTGCGCTCTCGGTCTGGCTGTGCCTGGCGCTGTACATCAGCGGACTCGCCAATCCGCTGATCGAGATGCTTGAGCAGTTCTCGTTCAAGGTCGGCAAGCAGCAGCTCGACCTGTGGATGATCCTGCACGCGACGGTGACCGTGCTGGCGACCCTGCTCGTCGCGCTCGGGGTGGCGGGCTTCCTCGAACAGCGACTGCTGGCGGCGCGGGAAATGGATTCGAACGTGCGCGTGCTGCTCGCGCGCCTGGCCAAGTCGCTGCTCTCGGTGCTCGCGCTGCTGTTCAGCCTGTCACTGGTCGGCATCGACATCACGGCGCTGTCGGTGTTCGGCGGTGCGCTGGCGGTCGGCCTCGGTTTCGGCCTGCAGAAGATCGCCAGCAACTACGTCAGCGGCTTCATCATCCTGCTCGACCGCTCGATCCGCATCGGCAACATGATCGTCCTCGACGCGAACACCTCGGGGGTCGTCACCCAGATCACCACCCGCTACACGGTGGTCAATACCCAGGCCGGTACCGAGGTGATCATCCCCAACGAGTACCTGGTCAGCAACATCGTTAACAACCGCTCGCTCACCGATACGCAGGTGCGCCTCGCGGTGCAGGTGCAGATCGCCTACGATGCCGACATCGACCTCGCGATGCAGCTGCTGACCGAGGCGGCGCGCGCGCAGCAGCGTGTCCTCGCCGATCCGCCGCCACGAGTCCTGCTCACGCAGTTCGCCGACAGCGGCATCAACCTCGAGCTCGGTTTCTGGATCGCCGACCCGGAAGCCGGATCCGCCAATATCCGTTCCGACATCAGCCTCGCCGTGTTGCGGGCCTTCCGCGCCAACGGCATCGAGATTCCCTTCCCGCAGCGCGAGATTCGCGTGCTTGGCGGGGCGGCGGTGCCGGTCGCGGCCAGGGACTGAGCGGCAAGTCTCGGGCGCGTGGCGCGCCAAGGCCTGCCGGCGACGCTCAAAAAAAAATCCCGCTAACCTTTGCGGTTGCGGGATTTGATCAGTGTCGGGGAGCGACAGCAAATCAGGCAAAATCAGGAGGTAATGCAGCTTGGCCGTGCCGCAGAACTTGGTTCATATCTTAGCGACGCAGGCCGGCCGGGTCTGTTGCGCTTGCTGGCCTGTTTTGTGACAGCGTGTTTCACGAGGACGACGCCTCCGCCGCGAAATCCCAGCAAAAAAAATCCCGCGGCCTGCGCGGGATTCAAAAACCCATCGGGGGAGATGGGATATCAGGGAGGTTCAAACAATTGCCAGCGAGGGGGCGCTGAAGCAATGACCAAATTCTACAAGTTGCACCGGGTAAGGTCTGTTGCGCTTGTGCTTGGCTTGCGTGACGGGCTGTAACGACGGTTACTAACGCTTCGCCTGCTCGCGGCGCCGTGCCCGCCAGCAGCGGAAGGCGAACGAGGCGAGCGTGATCGGAATGGCGATGGTCAGGCCCTTGGCGAAGTCGATGCGCCCCTCGACGAGGAGTTCCCAGGCGACGACACCGATGAAGATCCCGAAACCCTCGGCGACGGGAAACTCGCGGAGCCACTGCTTCCCGCGGAATTCAGTTGGATACGATCGCATTTGCTTGGTCGGTGAGAAAGGCTTGGTGATTGCACACCAGGCTTGGCAGCCTGCATGCGACGACGCGCAGTCGGCCGGTGATCACTTCGGACTCGCACGGGCAGTCGCGGCCGCCGAGGAGCATTTGCTGACGAGGATTCATGTGCGGGCCTGTTGATGGCCAACCGGGACATCGTAACGCCCCGGCGGCAGACTCTCTTCCATACTTGCGTCACAGTTACGTGACGAATTGTGCCACTGGCCAACTCAGTGTGAATCGTGCGCCACCGAGCGGCGCAGCCTCGGCCTTTGCTTCGCCGCCGTGCTGTTCGAGCACCAGCCGCGCGATGGCCAGCCCCAGGCCGTAACCGCCGGTCGAGCGGTCGCGCGAACTGTCGAGGCGGGTGAAGGCCGCGAAGACGCGCTCCCTCTCCTCGAGCGGGATGCCGCAGCCGTCGTCGTCGACATGGACGACGATGCGTTCGCCGTCCACCTCGGCACTGACGACGATCTGCTTTTTGGCGTACTTGATCGCGTTGCGCAGGAGGTTGGTGAAGGCGTAGGGCATGCTCTTGCGGTCGAGTTCGACCTGCAGTTCCTCGGGCAGCCGGCTGGTATCGACGCCGATGTCGAGGTGGCGACCGAGGATGCGCAGCGAATCGACCTCCTCCTCGAGCCAGGGCGCGAATTTGACTGGCGCAAGGTTGAGCTCCGGCGGTTCGCGCTCGAAGCGCGCGTAGGTGAGGCTGGAGTCGATCAGTCCGTCGAGTTCGTCGAGATCGTCCTCCATCATCTGGCGCAGACGGCTGCGTTCACGGTGGTCATCGGTTTCGGCGGCCATTTCCAGCGCGAAGCGCATGCGTGCGATCGGCGTGCGCAGTTCGTGCGAAATCGCGCTCGACAGTTCGCGCTGGGTCGCGATCAGGCGCTGGATGCGCTCGGCCATCCCGTCGAAGGTCTCGGCCAGGAGGTCGAAGGCACTGCTGCGCACGCGCGGGGCGCGCGCGTCGAACTGTCCTTCGCCCAGTGCGCGCGCGGTCTGTCGCATCGCTTCCAGGTCGCGCCAGAACGGGCGAACGAAAAACCAGACGGCGATCGCCAGGATCAGGCCGATCACCGTCCAGGTGAGGAGGCGGATGCGCAGCTCGAGCGACAGGCTGCCGTGGTATTCGGCGTTGGCGCGCGGCGAGAGCGGGCCGACGACGAGGACCTGCGAGGTTTCCTTGAGACGGTGGTAGAGGATGTCGCCGTCGGGAGAGACGGCGAGCTCGCCCGAGTCGAGGCGTTCTGATTGCTTCGGGTCGAGGCGCAGCGTCCAGCGCTCGACGATGTCGAGTCGGTAGGCGAATTGTTCGTCGATGGTCTTGACCTGCTTGGGCCACTCGATCTGCGGTCGACGAAAGAGTTCGTCCTCGATGAGGACGATGGTGCCGCGCATGAAGCGGCTCATGTAGTCCTCGGTGACGCCACGGATCGCCATCGAAATGACGAAGTCGGCGAACAGCGCGATGACGATGAACGAGGTCGCGGCGAGCAGGTAGAAGTTGAAGAACAGCCGCGACAGGCTGTAGCCGCCGCGCCACGGTTGCGGCTTGTAGCGGCCGAGGATGGCCAGGAGCTTGTGGCCGCCGTTCTCCGCGCTATTGCCAGTCATGCTTGCTGAACAGATAGCCTTTGCCGCGCACCGTCTTGATCCGTTTGGGGTTGTCGGGGTCGTCGTCGAGCTTCTTGCGCAGGCGGGAAATACGCGCGTCGATCGAGCGGTCGAGGCCGTCGAAGCCGATTCCACGCAGCTGTTGCAGCAGGTCGTCGCGCGAGAGGATGTTGCCCGCGTGCTGCGCGAGCAGCCACAACAGGTCGAATTCGGCGGTGGTCAGGTCGATGATGTCGCCGCCGAGATGCGCGGTACGCGTCGCCTGGCTGATGCGGAAGCGGCCGAAAGCCAGTTCCGCCTCGGAGTCGCTGTGGGCTGCGGCGGTGCCGGTCGGCGCGCGGCGCAGCAGCGCCTTGATGCGTGCGAGCAGGAGGCGTGGCTGAGCCGGCTTGGTGACATAGTCGTCGGCACCGAGTTCGAGTCCGAGGATCTGGTCGAAGTCCTCGTCGCGCGCGGTGAGCATGACGATCACGCCCGCGTAGTGCGGACGGACGCTGCGGCAGACTTCGAAGCCGTCCTTGCCCGGCAGCATCACGTCGAGCACGACGAGATCGGGGAGTTCGCTGAGGATGCGGGCTTCGGCGGTGTCGCCGCGCCCCTCGATATTGACTTCGAAGTCGTTCTTGCGCAGGTATTCCGCCGTCAGTTCGGCGAGGCGCTCGTCGTCTTCAACCAGCAGGATGCGTGTCTTCATGGCGCCATGATAGCCAAAGCACGGCGAAGAATGAACCACCCGGACGGCGCTTTCTGCAGCGGCGCTGGCGATGCACCGCGTCAGTGCGTTTGGCCGGCTTGCGCGCGTGCCTTAGAATCGCTCGCCGGAGACCCGCCAACTGCGTGCTTGCAGGAGCGGGAGCGGGAAGAGGATCGGAGCGGTAAGAGGATCGGGATGGGGATGGTCGAGCACAATTCAGCGCCAGGCGGCCGGATTCGCCCCCGGCGCTCGGGAATAGGTGGCGCGCTCAGTCAGGCGTGCCCCGGCCTGCGCACGGCGTCGCGGGAGCTCCGCGCATGGTCGTGAATCACCGCGCCGGGTTCGCTGCCCTCGCGCTTGCTGCCGCAGTGGCTGCGCTGGGCGGCTGGGCGTTCGGCGAGTGGCTGCGCCTGAATCCCTGCCACCTGTGCATCTTCCAGCGGCTGCTCGCCTGTCTGCTGCTCGTCATCGCCGTTTTCGGCCTGCTGCTGCCGATGGCCCGCCGCCTGTGGGCTGCGCTCGCCGCGCTGACGGCCGCCGGCGGACTGACGACGGCCCTCTACCAGAGCTGGCTGCAGCTCAACCCGGACCCGGCGAACGAGTGCGGCTTCGGCGAGCGGACAGCGATCGAGCAACTGGTCGACTGGTTCGGCATGCGCTGGCCCGATTTCTTCCTTGCCACCGGCTTCTGCTCGAGCAAGGAATGGGTCTTCCTCGGCCTGTCGATCGCCAACTGGGCGTGCTTCTTCTTTGCCGGGGTGCTCGCGCTGGCACTGTGGCTCTTCTACAAGAAGCATCAAGAGGGGACAGCATGACTCATGCTGTCCCCGTACTGCCGAATCCCCCCGTGCCGCGCTCGCTGGCCGTGAATTCGTCGACCACCCGGAACTGCGCCTGGATCACCGGGACGATGACGAGTTGCGCCAGGCGATCGAGCGGGTTGAGCGTGAACGGCTCGCTGCCGCGGTTCCAGGTCGACACCATGAGCTCGCCCTGGTAGTCTGAATCGATCAGGCCCGTGAGGTTGCCGAGGACGATGCCGTGCTTGTGGCCGAGTCCCGAGCGCGGCAGGATCAGCGCGGCGTAAGCGGGGTCGGCGATGTGGATGGCCATCCCGGTCGGTATCAGCCGGGTCTCGCCCGGCTTGATTTCCAGCGGCGCGTCGATCGCGGCGCGCAGGTCGAGGCCGGCGGATCCCGGCGTTGCGTAGTGGGGCGGCGCGCCCTTCAGGCGCGGGTCGAGCAGGCGAAGTTCGATGGCTTGCATCAGCGTGATTCCAGCAGGTGGGCAATGCGCGCGACGATCTGGCGCGCCAGTTCGAGTTTCGGCGCCGGTGCGAGCGGGTGCCGGCCCGCGTCGTCGAACAGCGTCACTGCCGCGTCCTCGCCACCGAGCGATTCGTGCACCAGGTTGCCGACGAGCAGGGGAATCTTCTTGCGCAGGCGCTTGGCCTCGGCGTGTTCGCCGAGATGTTCGCTCTCGGCGGCGAAGCCGACGCAGAACGGTGCCTTCGGCAGTGCCGCGACCTCGGCAAGGATGTCGGGGTTCTCGACCAGCTTGATCGTCGGCGGCACGCCCGTCTTCTTGATCTTCTGTTCGGTCACCACTTCCGGACGGTAGTCGGCGACCGCGGCGACGGCGATGAAGATGTCGCTGTGCTCGACGTGGCGCATCACCTCGGCGCGCATCGACAATGCGCTGCCGGCGTCGATGCGCACGACCTGGTGCGGGCAGGGCAGATGGACGGGACCGGAGATCAGCGTCACCGTGGCGCCGGCTTCGCGACAGGCACGGGCGAGCGCGTAGCCCATCCGCCCCGAGGACAGGTTGGTGATCCCGCGCACCGGGTCGATGGCCTCGAAGGTCGGGCCGGCGGTGAGCAGCACCCGCTTGCCGGCGAGGTGTTTCGGCTGGAAGTGGGCGATCAGTTCGGCGACGATTTCATCGGGTTCGAGCATCCGTCCGTGCCCGCTTTCGCCGCAGGCCTGCTCGCCGACGGCCGGGCCGAGGATGCCGACGCCGTCGCGGCGCAACTGTGCAGCGTTGCGCTGCGTCGCCGGGTGGTCCCACATCTGCCGGTTCATCGCCGGTGCGACCAGCAGCGGACAGTTGCGCGCGAGCGCCAGCGTCGTCAGCAGGTCGCCGGCCATCCCGTGCGCGAGCTTGGCGAGGAAATCAGCCGAGGCCGGCGCGACCAGGATGGCATCGGCACCGCGCGACAGGTCGATGTGCGCCATGTTGTTGGCGACGCGTGCATCCCATTGGTCCGTATACACCGGTCGGCCCGACAGCGCCTGAAAGGTGACCGGCGTGACGAAGTGCGTCGCCGCTTCGGTCATCGCGACCTGCAAGGAGGCGCCCTGCCGGATGATCTGGCGGACGAGGTCGGCTGCCTTGTAGGCGGCGATGCCACCGGTGACGCCGAGCACGATACGCTTGCCGCTTAATTCCATGTGCATTTTTCCTGGGCGGTGGATAGAATGGGGAAGGCTCGCATTTTACTGGGAAAAGACCATGACCATCACGGACTGGCCGGCGCCCGAGCGTCCGCGCGAACGGCTGCTGGCGCGCGGCGCCGCAGCCTTGTCGGACGCCGAGTTGTTGTCGATCTTCCTGCGTGTCGGTGTTGCCGGCAAGAGCGCGGTCGATCTCGGGCGCGAGTTGATCGAACGCTTCGGCAGCCTGGCACGTCTGTTTGCCGCGACGCAGGACGAACTGGCCGCCATCAAGGGCATCGGGCCGGCGAAGTACGTGCAGTTGCAGGCCGTCCTCGAAATGGCGCGGCGCTCGCTCGATGCCGAGATGCGCAGCAATACCGTCTTCTCCTCGCCGGGTGCGGTGCGCGACTACCTGCGTCTGCATCTCGCGGGGCTCGCGCACGAGGTCTTCTTCGCGCTCTGGGTCGATGCACAGAACCGCCTGATCGGCGCCGAGGAGCTCTTTCGCGGGACGCTGACGCAGACCTCGGTCTATCCGCGCGAGGTCGTGAAGACGGCGCTGGTGCGCAATGCGGCGGCGGTGATCCTGGCACACAACCACCCGTCGGGTGTCGCCGAGCCTTCGCGCGCCGACGAGGCGCTGACGCGCGAGCTGAAGCAGGCGCTTGGCCTCGTCGATGTGCGCGTGCTCGACCACTTCATCGTCGCCGGTACGGCGCCGCCGCTCTCCTTCGCCGAGCGCGGCTTGTTGTGAGCGGTGGTGACTGGCTTCGCAGCCGCGCGCAGGGGATGCCGACGGCAAGGATCGACGCGCTTTGCCGCGGGGCCGGGCGCAGCTTTTCCGTCCTTTTCCAAAAAGCGCTTGAGTCCGTCCCCCGCTTTGCGCTAAAATCGCCGGCTTTCTTACCCAGAATCAATTTTGGAGCAACAATCATGGCGCGTGTTTGCCAGGTAACGGGCAAGGGCCCGATGGTGGGGAACAATGTGTCCCATGCCAACAACAAGACGAAGCGCCGCTTCCTCCCGAATCTGCAATATCGCCGTTTCTGGGTCGAAAGCGAGAACCGCTGGGTCCGTTTGCGCGTGTCCGCTGCGGCGCTGCGCACGATCGACAAGAACGGCATCGACGAGACGCTCGCAGATCTGCGCGCTCGCGGCGAAATCTGAACGCCACTGAGGAGCCTCGACCATGCGTGAAAAGATCAAGCTCGAATCGACCGCCGGTACCGGTCATTTCTACACCACCACCAAGAACAAGCGCACCACGCCGGAAAAGCTGGAGATCAAGAAGTACGATCCCAAGGCGCGCAAGCACGTGAACTACAAGGAAACGAAGCTGAAGTAAGCTGGAGGCTTCGGGATCGCCTGTCCAGGGCACAGATTCCGGAGCAGCTTGCAGAGCAGTTTCCAAAAATCCCGCCGCGGCTCACTGCCCCGGCGGGATTTTTTTCGCCTGCATCACCTGTCTCAGGCGCTCCCGAAGACATTGCAGAAGCGGATCGACTCCGGGTAGGGGAAGAAGTCCTCGAGGTGGCCTTCGCGGATGCGGCGCTGTTTCTCCTGCCAGAAGCGCGGGCTCAGCAGGTCGCGGTGTTGCGCCAGGAAGGCCTTGCGCACGCGCGGATTGCCGAGCAGGAATGCAGAAAATTCCTCGGGAAAGACGTCGTTCCTGGCGACCGAGTACCACGGCTCGCCCGACATTTCCATTTCCGGGTACGGTGCCTCGGGAATCTCGCGGAAGTTGCAGTCGGTCATGTACTCGATCTCGTCGTAGTCGTAGAAGACGACGCGGCCGTAGCGGGTGACGCCGAAGTTCTTCCACAGCATGTCGCCCGGGAAGATGTTGGCGGTGGCCAGCTGGCGGATGGCGGTGCCGTATTCGCCGACGATGGCGTCGATCTGCTCGGGGGCTGCCCGGTCGAGGTAGATGTTGAGCGGGATCATGCGCCGCTCGATGTAGAGGTGCTTGATGATGATCTTGTCGGCTTCCTCGTCGATCATCGACGGCGCCAGCGTGCGCAGTTCCTCGAGCAGTTCTTCCGAGAAGCGCGCCTTCGGCAGCGCGACGTGCGAGAACTCGAGCGTGTCGGCCATGCGCCCGACGCGGTCGACCTGCTTGACCATCAGGTACTTGGCCTGCACGGTGGCGCGGTCGATCTCCTTGCTGCTGCCGAAGACGTCCTTGATCAGCTTGAACACGTAGGGGTAGGACGGCAGGGTGAACACCAGCATCACCAGGCCGCGGATCCCCGGCGCGATGATGAACTGGTCCTGCGAATGACGCAGGTGTTGGACGAGGTCGCGGTAGAAGAGGATCTTGCCCTGCTTGCCGAGCCCGAGCATGGTGTAGAGCTCGGAGCGCGTCTTGGTCGGCATGATGCTGCGCAGGAACTTGACGTAGCCCGAGGGCACCTCCATGTCGACCATGAAGTAGGCGCGCGACAGCGAGAAGAGCAGGCCGATGCGCCAGGAGTCGAGCAGGATGGTGTCGATCACCAGCGCGCCCTTGTCGTTGTGCAGGACGGGGACTGCGAAGGGGTATTCCTGGTGGCCGTTGACCACCTTGCCGATGATGTAGGCGGCCTTGTTGCGGTAGAAGGGCGACAGCACCTGGATCTGCGCGTTGACCTCGGGCTTCGGCCACTCCTTCAGGTGCCGCCGGATGCTGCGGATGATGCAGGCGACGTCGCGGTCGAGGTCCTCGTAGGGCAGCGACCAGCCGACGTCGAGCAGGATCTGGCGGATCGCACTGCGCAGCCCTTGCTGCATCGGGTAGTAGGTCGAATAGGTGGGCGGGTCCGACTCGATGTATTCGGTCGACACGGTCGGCCGCGCGAAGACGTAGTCGTTGTTGAAGTACTTGCGGTCGAGCAGCTTCGAGCTGACCGAGTTGAAGAAGGTCTCGGCGAGCTCGGGCTGCTTGTGATTGATCAAGAGCCCGATGTAGAAGAGCTTCAACTGCGGCCAGACGTCGTCGTCGAGCGCGTCGGCGCCGAAGGTGTCGCGCAGCAGCTCGGCCGTCTCGTACACGCGGTCGTCGTAGGAGCGGATGCGCTCGCGCACCCGGGCCTGGACGCCCCGCCAGTCGGCCTGCTCGAACAGTCCCTTGGCGGCGCGCGCGTATTCGCGAATCAGTCCGTAGTGGCGGTTGAAACCGACGATGATGGCTTCCGCCATGCGGCGGGCGAGCGGGCTGTCGACAGCGGTGATGTCCATCGGGGCGGCCTTCGGTCAGTTGGGCTGCGCGGATTGTAGCATCGGCGCCACGGGGCGCCGGCGGCAGCAGTGGAAGGCGCAGAAATGGCCGTCCTGACGCTGGCGAAGCCGGCCTTTTGGCCCCATAATCTCAGGCCCGAAGCCATCCTCAGCTTCGCACCGTCGTTTTCGGCGCTTACCCGCGCCGGCAGTCGCCGCAGGAGTTCATCCGGCCGCCGTTGGCGCGAACCAGTGAGCTTGCTGCTTGTCTCTGGAGTTGGCAGACACACAGTGCCGGCCGGGATGGGCTGCGGCGTACAGCGGCAAACTGACACAATCAACCTCGCATGGAGTCGACATGAGCGTCACCTCTCTGATCAAGGTCCCGCAGGGCGGGCAGAAAATCGTTCCCGGGCAGCCCACGCCGGACAATCCGATCATCCCCTTCATCGAGGGCGACGGCATCGGTGTCGACGTCACGCCGGTGATGATCAAGGTCGTCGATGCGGCCGTAGCCAAGGCCTACGGCGGCCAGAAGAAGATCCACTGGATGGAAGTCTATGCGGGCGAGAAGTCGGTGCAGTTGTACGGCGCCGACCAGTGGATCCCGCAGGAAACCTTCGCCGCGCTGAAGGAATATTCGGTGTCGATCAAGGGCCCGATGACGACGCCGGTCGGCGGCGGCATCCGCTCGCTCAACGTCGCCCTGCGCCAGGAACTCGACCTCTACCAGTGCCTGCGCCCGGTGCGTTACTTCAAGGGGGTTCCCTCGCCACTGAAGGATCCGACCAAGACCGACATGGTGATCTTCCGTGAAAACACCGAGGACATCTACGCGGGCATCGAATGGTCGGCCGATTCGGAACAGGCGAAGAAGGTCATCAAGTTCCTGCAGGACGAGATGGGCGTCAAGAAGATCCGCTTCCCCGAGCACTGTGGCGTCGGCGTCAAGCCGGTGTCGATCGAAGGCTCGTCGCGCCTGATCCGCGCCGCGATCAACTACGCGATCGCCAACGACCGCAAGAGCGTGACGCTGGTGCACAAGGGCAACATCATGAAGTTCACCGAAGGCCTCTTCCGTGACGTCGGCTACAAGCTGGCGCAGGAAGAGTTCGGCGCGCAGCCGATCGACGGCGGACCGTGGTGTTCGTTCAAGAATCCGAAGACCGGTCGCGAGATCGTGATCAAGGACGCCATCGCCGACGCCTTCCTGCAGCAGATCCTGCTGCGCCCGGCCGAGTACGACGTGATCGCCTGCTGCAACCTGAACGGCGACTACATCTCCGACGCGCTCGCCGCTCAGGTCGGCGGCATCGGCATCGCCCCAGGTGCCAACATCTCCGACCAGTACGCCTGCTTCGAGGCAACGCACGGTACGGCGCCGAAGTACGCGGGTCTCGACAAGGTCAACCCGGGCTCGATCATCCTCTCGGCCGAGATGATGCTGCGCCATCTGGGCTGGCTGGAAGCTGCCGACCTGATCGTCAAGGGCATGGAAGCGGCGATCGCCGACAAGGTCGTCACCTACGACTTCGCGCGCCTGATGGAAGGTGCCACCGAAGTGTCGTGTTCCGCCTTCGGCGAGGCGATGATCGAGCGCATGTAAGCAGCTGGGCGCCGGAGCAATCCGGCGCCCGCTTCTGGCTCGCCCCCGTTCCTTTCGCGATGATTCCTTCTGCTCCCTGTCTGTCTGCGCGCCTGCGCCGTACGGCGTACCTGCCGTCGGGTGGTCGCCCTGCTGCCATCTGCCTCTCTCCTGCCCGGCGTTTGCGCTGATCCCCGGATCGGCCGGCGCCGGGCACAGGATGCCGGCGCCGCCGCCGGCCCAAGAGATCGCCCCGCACGGGGCAGGTTCGCGGCAGCCGGCATGGGCTGTCGCAGGCAAGGGAGAAGGAAATGAATGTCAGCAAGCAGGAGGCCGCCGCCGCGGCAGTGTTCATCAACAGTCTCGACCGCGAGCGGCTGCTGCCGCTGATCGAGCGTGCCTGCGCGCGCACCGGCGACGCCGTTCCCGGCGTGCGCGAAGTGCTGCGCCGCGTACGTCAGTCGCTGGAGTTGCCGCCGCAGTCGGTGCCGCCCGACCTGGTGACCATGAACTCGACCGTTCGCCTTGTCGCCGCCGACGGCAGCCGCAGCTGCGAACTGACGCTGGTCTATCCCGAGGACAGCGATCCCGACGAAGGCAGCTGGTCGATCTTCAGCCCGGTCGGCGTGGCGCTGTTCGGCCGTCGCGTCGGTGACGAAGTCGGCATCGAGGGGGCTGCCTCTGCGGATGGCCGCTGGCGCATCGACGCCATCCTGTTCCAGCCCGAGGCGCGCGGCTGGTTGACCCTTTGAGCCGCTGCCGCTGATCTGTCGGCGATCCTCTCAGCCGGCGCCGAGCAGGGTCTGCAGCGGCGCCACCAGCCAGGGTAGTGTCAGCGCGGTGAACAGCCCGTTCAATCCCATCGCCAGTGCCGCGAAGGCGCCGGCTTCCTGGCTGATCTGCAGCGCGCGTGCCGAGCCGACGCCGTGTGCAGCGAGACCCAGTGCGAAACCGACGCTGGCGTCGTCCCTGACGCCGAGGCGCCCGAGCAGGCTGCTGCCGACGATCGCACCGAAGATGCCGGTGAGGATGACGATCACCGCAGTGAGCGATGCCAGGCCACCGATCGCTTCCGAGATGCCCATCGCGATCGGCGTCGTCACCGACTTCGGTGCCAGCGAGGCGATCGTCGCCGGGCTCGCGCCGAGTACGGCGGCGATCAGGCACGCCGACCCGGCGGCGACGACCGACCCGACCACCAGCGCGACGAAGATCGGTCCGGCGTTGGCGACGATGCGGCGCAACTGCCCGTGCAGCGGGATCGCCAGCGCGACGGTCGCCGGTCCGAGCAGGAAATGCACGAACTGGGCGCCGTCGAAGTAGTTCCGGTAAGGGGTGCCGGTGGCGACCAGGAGGCCGGCGAGCAGCGCCACCGCGATCAGTACCGGATTGACCGCCGGGTTGCCACGCGCGCGGCGCTGCAAGGCGAAGCCGAGCGCGTAGGCGATCAAGGTCGCGCTCAGCCAGAGCAGGGGTTGTGCCGCGAGGTAGGCCCAGATCTCGAGGGCAGGGCGTTCGATCAGCGCGCTGCTCATCGTTCACCCCGAGAGTGCCGCCGCGAGAGCCAGGACAGCGTCAGACCCGCGGCAGCCAGCCCAAGCAGGGTGCTGACGACCAGCGCGACGGCGATCGGCAAGGCCTCGTCGGCCAGGCGATCGATGTGCAGCAGGACGCCGGTGCCGGCCGGGACGAAGAGCAGCGACAGGTGCTGCAGCAGCCCGCCGGCGGTCTGCCTTTCGCTGTCGCTGGGGCCGCCGCGCAGCAGCAGCCAGGCGAGCAGCAGCAGCATGCCGAGCACCGGTCCGGGCACCGGCAGCCCGAGCAGGACGACCAGCGTTTCGCCGATCAGCTGGCAGGCGAGGAAGAGGGCGAGGGCGGCGATCATCTTGTCGCGTGGCCACGGGCGCGCAGCGCACCGGATGGATCCGGCGCGCTGCGCCCGCTTCGCTTACGCCATCGCCTCGTACAGCGGCAGCGTCAGGAACTCCGGATAGTCCGGGGTCAGCGACATGCGGTCGAAGATTTCGGCAGCCTGGTCGTAGGTCGCGGTGTCCTCGCCCTGGGCGCTGACGGTGGCCTTCACCTTGGCCAGTTCCTCGGCGATCATCGGTCGCACCATGTCGACGGTGACCTTGCGGCCGTCGTCGAGGATGCCCTTCGGCGAGACGACCCACTGCCACACCTGCGAGCGCGAGATCTCGGCGGTAGCCGCGTCTTCCATCAGGTTGTGGATCGGCACGCAGCCGTTGCCGGCGAGCCAGGAACCGAGGTAGTGGATGCCGACGTTGATGTTGTTCCTGAGCCCCGCTTCGGTGATCGGCGTCGTCGGCTGGAAGTCGAGCCACTGCTCGGGTCCGAACTTGCCTTCGACCTGCTTTTCCCACTGGTTCGGACGGTCGCCGAGCACCTTGACGAACTCTTCCATGGCGATGCCGACCAGGCCCGGGTGCGCGACCCAGCCGCCGTCGAAGCCGTCGTTGGCGTCGCGCGTCTTGTCGTGGCGGATGCCGGCGAGCGCCTTCTCGTTGGCGACCGGGTCGTTCTTGATCGGGATCAGCGCCGACATGCCGCCCATCGCCGGTGCGCCGCGCTTGTGGCAGGCCTGCACCAGCGCCAGCGCATAGCCGCGCATGAACGGCACTTCCATCGTGATCGCGCTCCGCTGTGCCAGGCAGAAGTCCTTGTTCTTCTTGAACTTCTTGATGCACGAGAAGATGTAGTCCCAGCGCCCGGCGTTGAGGCCGGCCGAGTGCTCGCGCAGTTCATAGAGGATCTCTTCCATCTCGAAGGTGGCGAGGATGGTTTCGATCAGCACGGTCGCCTTGATCGTGCCTTGCGGCAGGCCGACGTGCTCCTGCGCCATCACGAAGATGTCGTTCCACAGACGCGCTTCGAGGTGGCTTTCCATCTTGGGCAGGTAGTAGAACGGGCCGGCGCCGCGCGCGATCTGTTCCTTGGCGTTGTGGAAGAAGACGAGGCCGAAGTCGAAGATGCCGCCGGAGACGCGCTGGCCGTCGACGGTGACGTGCTTCTCGTCGAGGTGCCAGCCGCGCGGACGGATCTGCAGCGTCGCGATCTTGTCGTTGAGCTTGTATTCCTTGCCGGCTTCGTTCCTGAAGGAGAGCTGGCGGCGGATCGCGTCGTACAGGTTGACCTGACCCTGGATCTGGTTTTCCCAGTTCGGCGAGTTGGAGTCCTCGAAGTCGGTCATGTACGAGTCGGCCCCCGAGTTGAGCGCGTTGATGATCATCTTCGCTTCGACCGGACCGGTGATCTCGACGCGGCGGCATTCGAGCGCCTTCGGCAGCGGCGCGACCTTCCAGTCGCCGGCGCGGACGTGCGCGGTCTCGGGCAGGAAGTCGGGCATCTCGCCGGCGTCGATGCGTGCCTGGCGGGCGACGCGCGCGGCGAGCAGTTCCTGGCGACGGCCCTCGAAGGCGCGGTGCAGCTTGGCGACGAAAGCCAGTGCATCGTGGGTCAGGATTTCTTCGAAACGGGGATGCAGCGGGGCGTTGATCTCGACGCCTGCGGGCAGATTGAGGCTCATGGGGGCTCCTTGGGTTGATGTGTTCAGAAATAGGTCTTGATGAAATAGATCACGGTCAGCACGCTGCCGACGGCGACGACGAGCCGGCGCAGCCACCGTGCAGGGAGGCGGCGGGCGAAGGCGGTGCCGGCCCAGCCTCCGGCGACCGCCGCGACCAGCATCACCAGCGTGTGTGGCCAGCTGATCGCGCCGGCGATGATGAAGGTGGTCGACGAGACGGCGTATATGACGCCCGAGCTCAGGTTCTTCAGCGCGTTGATTTCCTGGATGTCTTCGAAGCCCTGGATCGACAGGGCGGCGAGCGTCAGGATGCCCATGCCGGCACCGAAGAAACCGCCGTAGACGGCGACGGCGAACTGGAAGAGGGCGCCGCCGACGCCGCCTGGCGCGGCGTATTCGCTCTGCCCCAGACGCCGGCGCAGGTGCGCGAGGCCGGTCGCGACCTGAGCGCTGAGCGCGAACAGCGCGGTGGCGACGAACAGCAGCCATGGAATCAGCTGCGCGAATGCGGCGTTCGAGGTCGCCAGCAGCAGCAAGCCGCCGGCGATGCCGCCGAATAGCGAAAGCACGACGAGCAGCAGCGCCCAGCGGCCGTGGCGCAGTGCCTCGCGCCGGTAGGCCCAAGCGCTGACGAGGCTGGCCGGACACAGGCCAACGGTGTTGCTGGCGTTGGCCGTCACCGGCGGCACGCCGGCGGCGAGCAGGGCGGGGAAGGAAAAGAAGGTGCCGCCGCCGGCCATCGCATTCATTCCGCCGGCGAGGAAGGCGCCGCCTGAAACGAGGAGCATCTGCGGGAGATCCATGTCAGCGTTCCTTGGCGCGGGCAGCGCTCGTGGCCCGGCCTGTCCGGCGCACGGCAGCGAGCCTCGCCGGAGGCGTGTTCCGGGCCTTGGCGCGGCAGCAGGGGGCGAGGCGTTCGGTCATGGGGTCAGGTGTGGCGGTGGCGACAGAGGTGGCGATGGGGGTGCGCAGGCAGTGGCGGAAGGATTCAGTGCCGTGCCGGCCAGCAGGCACTCCCGGATAGTGCGTTATCAGTGTATTGTTGCTCAATGTAAAACATAAGTCGCTTTAACGGCGAATCATCTTGTACAAAAAGTCATAAATATGGATGCCTTCAAGCAAATCGGCGCCTTCGTCAGTGTCGCCACGCGCGGCAGCCTCTCCGCTGCCGCGCGGGCGGAAGGCGTCACCCCGGCGATCATCGGTCGCCGCCTCGACGCGCTGGAGGCGCGGCTTGGCGTCAAGCTGATGCTGCGGACAACGCGCAAGCTGACGCTCACCTTCGAAGGGCAGGCCTTCTTGGAAGACTGCCAGCGTGTGCTCAACGACCTCGCCAACGCCGAGGCGGCGGTATCGCTGGGCGGCGTCAAGGCCAGCGGCCAGTTGCGTGTTTCGGCGCCGGCGGGGTTCGGCCGTCGCCACGTCGCGCCGCTCGTCGGTGCGTTCATGCAGGCCAACCCGGAGGTGACGGTGAGTCTCGATCTGTCCGACCGCCTCGTCGATCTGGTGAACGAGAACATCGACTGCGCGGTGCGCATCGGCGAGCTGCAGGATTCGAGTCTGGTCAGCGTGCGCCTCGCCGAGATGCGGCGCATGGTGGTGGCCAGCCCGGCGTATCTGGTCGCACGCGGGGTGCCGCGTACGCCGGCCGATCTGGCGCAGCACGAGTGCCTGTCGCTCGTCCAGCAGCGCGGCTGGGTGTTCCGCGATCCTGAGAGCGGCGCTGTGGAGACGCGCAAGGTCGGTGGTCGTTTCGCATGCAACGATGGCGCGGTGCTGCATGAGTGGGCACTTGACGGCAAGGGGCTCGCCTGGCGTTCGTTGTGGGAGGTCGGGCGGGACCTGGACGAAGGGCGGCTCGCCTCGGTACTCGATGCCTGGCAGGCGGCCCCGATGGGCATCTACGCGGTGTTCCCGCAACGCCGACATTTGCCTCTGCGTGTGCGTCTGTTCATCGACCTGCTGAAGGAGCGCTATGGCCAGCCGGGCTACTGGGCGCTGAACGGCGGCTGAACGCCAAGGCCGTGCGCCGGCGTTTTCTGCGTCTGCGCTCGCATCCATGAAAAAGGCGCCGGTGGGAGCACCGGCGCCTCGTTCTTCCCGGAAGGCCGCGGGCCGGCTTAGTGGAACTGCTCTTCTTCGGTCGAGCCGGTCAGCGCGGTGACGCTCGACGTACCGCCCTGGATGACGGTGGTGACTTCATCGAAGTAACCGGTGCCGACTTCCTGCTGGTGCGAGACGAAGGTGTAGCCACGCTCGCGAGCGGCGAACTCGGGCTCCTGGACCTTCTCGACGTAGGCCGACATGCCGCGCGCGACGTAGTCCTGCGCCAGGTCGAACATGTTGTACCACATCGAGTGGATGCCGGCCAAAGTGATGAACTGGTACTTGTAGCCCATGGCGCCGAGTTCGCGCTGGAACTTGGCGATGGTCGCGTCGTCGAGGTTCTTCTTCCAGTTGAACGACGGCGAGCAGTTGTAGGCCAGGAGCTTGCCCGGGTGCTTGGCATGGACGGCTTCGGCGAACTTGCGCGCGAATTCCAGATCCGGCGTGCCGGTTTCGCACCAGACGAGGTCGGCGTATTCGGCGTAGGCGATGGCACGGGCGATGGCCTGGTCGATGCCCTTGCGCGTTTTGTAGAAGCCTTCGGCGGTGCGCTCGCCGGTGACGAAGGGAAGGTCACGCTCGTCGCAGTCGGAGGTCAGGAGGTCGGCAGCTTCGGCGTCGGTACGCGCGATGACCAGGGTCGGCACGCCGCAGACGTCGGCGGCGAAACGCGCGGCGATCAGCTTCTGCACGGCTTCCTGCGTCGGGACCAGCACCTTGCCGCCCATGTGGCCGCACTTCTTGACCGAGGCCAGCTGGTCCTCGAAGTGCACGCCGCCGGCGCCGGCGCGGATCATCGCCTTCATCAGTTCGAAGGCGTTCAGCACGCCGCCGAAACCGGCTTCGGCATCGGCGACGATCGGCGCGAAGTAGTCGATGTAACCGGCGTCACCGGCCTCGATCCCCTTCGAGTACTGGATCTCGTCGGCACGACGGAACGAGTTGTTGATGCGCTCGACAACCTTCGGCACCGAGTCGACCGGGTACAGCGACTGGTCGGGGTACATCGACGCGTACGAGTTGTTGTCGGCAGCGACTTGCCAGCCGGACAGGTAGATGGCCTTGACGCCGGCCTTGACCTGCTGCATCGCCTGGCCGCCGGTCAGCGCGCCGAGACAGTTGATGTAGGGCTCGTTGTTGACCAGGTTCCACAGCTTCTCGGCGCCGCGGCGGGCAACCGTGTATTCGATCGGGAAGGAGCCGCGCAGGCGGACCACTTCGGCGGCGGTGTAGCCGCGCTTGATGCCCTTCCAGCGCGGGTTCTCGGCCCAGTCTTTTTCCAGTGCGGCGATTTGTTGTTCGCGAGTGCTCATTTTTAATCCTCTAGCAAGCGTAGGTCGAAGAATTCGGTTCGACGCTGCCGGCGCGCTGGGAGAGGTAGCCCCCTTGCCGTTGGCCGATCGGGCCTTACGTCGATGGCCTGAGTATAGAGGCGTTCGTTTTGCTCAGTCAACAGTCTTATATAAGACAAAAGATATTTTTTGGGGTCGTGCGGACGAAAAAAAGCCGGCGCCCTGAACACAAGGCGCCGGCTCGGCAGGGGGGCGTCGGTGAAGCTCAGGCGAGCGCGTCGGGGCAGACGATGATTCCGTCCTCGTCGGCGCACAGCCATTCGCCGGGAAGGAAGGCGATGCCGGCGAAGGCGAGCGGCACGCCGATCTCGCCCTGTCCTCTCTTCACCGTCTTCAGCGGATGGGTGGCCAGCGCGCGCACGCCGAGGTCGATGGCGGCGATCGCCGCCGAGTCGCGGATGCAGCCGTTGACGACCACGCCTTCCCAGCCGTTCCTGTGCGCGAGTTCGGCGAGCTGGTCGCCGAGCAGCGCGCGCCGCAGCGAGCCGGCGCCGTCGATGACGAGCACCTGCCCCTTGCCGGGCGCCGAGACGATCTCGCGAACCTTCGAGTTGTCCTCGAAGCAGCGCAGGGTGACGATGCGTCCGGCAAAGGCGGGGCGCCCGCCATAGGCGCGCAGGATCGGCGAGGCCACGCGCAGCGAGCCGTCGGCGAGAAGCTCCTCGTTGGCGTCGAGCAGGTCGGCGGTGTGGTAGCTCATGCGACCGCCTCCGTCTCTTCGGCGAAGACGAGCTTCACCTTGCCTTCGTCGTCGGCATCGACCGTCACCTGGCCGCCGTTTGCCAGGCGGCCGAACAGCAGCTCGTCGGCGAGCGCCGCACGGATCGAGTCCTGGATCAGCCGCGCCATCGGCCGCGCGCCCATCAGCGGGTCGAAGCCCTTGCTGGCGAGGAAGGCCTTCAGCGCCTCGGTGAACACCACCTCGACCTTCTTCTCGTGCAGTTGCTCTTCGAGCTGCATCAGGAACTTGTCGACGACGCGCAGGATGATGTCGTGGTCGAGCGCGCGGAACGAGATGATCGCGTCGAGGCGGTTGCGGAATTCCGGCGAGAACAGGCGCTTGATGTCGACCATCTCGTCACCGGCCTGCTTGGCACTGGTGAAGCCCATGCTCGTCTTCTGGATCGCTTCCTGTCCGGCGTTGGTGGTCATGATGATGATCACGTTGCGGAAGTCCGCCTTGCGTCCGTTGTTGTCGGTCAGCGTGCCGTGGTCCATCACCTGCAGCAGGATGTTGTAGACGTCGGGGTGCGCCTTCTCGATCTCGTCGAGCAGCAGCACCGCGTAGGGCTTCTTGGTCACCGCCTCGGTGAGCAGGCCGCCCTGATCGAAGCCGACGTAGCCGGGCGGCGCACCGATCAGGCGCGACACCGCGTGCCGTTCCATGTACTCCGACATGTCGAAGCGGATCAGCTCGTTGCCGAGCGAGTAGGCGAGCTGGCGTGCGACCTCGGTCTTGCCGACGCCGGTCGGGCCCGAGAAGAGGAAGCTGCCGATCGGTTTGTCCGGGTTGCCGAGGCCGGAGCGCGCCATCTTGATCGCACGGGCCAGCGCGTCGATCGCCGGGTCCTGGCCGAAGACGACTGCCTTCAGGTCGCGGTCGAGGTTCTTCAGCGAGCTGCGGTCGTCGGTCGACACGTGCGCCGAGGGGATGCGCGCGATGCGGGCGACGATTTCCTCGATGTCCTGCTTGCCGATCATCTTCTTCTGCCTCGACTTGGGCAGGACGCGCTGCGCCGCGCCGGCTTCGTCGATCACGTCGATGGCCTTGTCGGGCAGGTGCCGGTCGGTGATGAAGCGCGCCGACAGTTCGACCGCCGAGGTGATTGCCGCCGCCGAGTACTTGATGCTGTGGTGGGACTCG
This sequence comes from Rhodocyclus purpureus, assembly GCF_016653115.1. Lineage (GTDB taxonomy): Bacteria > Pseudomonadota > Gammaproteobacteria > Burkholderiales > Rhodocyclaceae > Rhodocyclus > Rhodocyclus purpureus. The sequence continues at coordinate 40,712 of NZ_NHRX01000009.1, read as the reverse complement.
AAGCGGGTCTTCAGCCCCTTCAGGATTTCGACGGTTTCGGCGATCGACGGCTCGCCGACGTCGATCTTCTGGAAACGCCGCGACAGCGCGTGGTCCTTCTCGAACACGCCGCGGTACTCCGTGTAGGTCGTCGCGCCGATGCACTTGATCTGGCCGTTGGAGAGGGCGGGCTTCAGCAGGTTCGACGCGTCGAGCGTCCCACCCGACGCCGAGCCGGCGCCGATCAGCGTGTGGATCTCGTCGATGAACAGGATCGCGTTCGGCGTCTCGGTGAGCTGCTTGATGACGGCCTTCAGGCGCTGTTCGAAATCACCGCGGTACTTGGTGCCGGCGAGCAACGCGCCCATGTCGAGCGCGAAGACGCGGGCGTTGGCCAGCACCTCGGGGATCTCGCCCTCGACGATGCGCCGCGCCAGCCCTTCGGCGATCGCGGTCTTGCCGACACCGGCCTCGCCGACCAGCAGCGGGTTGTTCTTGCGCCGCCGGCACAGGGTCTGGATGACGCGCTCGAGCTCGCGGTCGCGGCCGATCAGCGGATCGATGCGGCCCTGCTGCGCCAGCGCGTTGAGGTCCACCGTGTACTGTTCGAGCGGGCCGCCGCCGGTTGCGCTCTCGGCCTCGCGTTCTTCCTCGCCCTCGCGCTCCTGGCGCGGCGCCTTCGGCTGCACCTTGCTGACGCCGTGGGCGATGAAATTGACCACGTCGAGCCGCGTCACCTCCTGTTTCTGCAGGAAGTAGACCGCGTGCGAATCCTTCTCGCCGAAGATGGCGACGAGGACGTTGGCGCCATTGACCGCCTTCTTTCCCGACGACTGGACGTGCAGGATCGCGCGCTGGATGACTCGCTGGAAACCGAGCGTCGGCTGCGTGTCGATCTCGCTATCACCTTCGACGGTCGGCGTATGGTCGACGATGAAGGTGTTGAGGTCGGTGCGCATCTTGTCGATGTCGGCGCCGCAGGCGCGCAAGGCCTCCGCCGCCGAAGGGTTGTCGAGCAGCGCGAGCAGCAGGTGCTCGACGGTGATGAACTCGTGTCGCTTCTGTCTTGCCTCGACAAAAGCCATGTGCAGGCTGACTTCCAGTTCCTGGGCAATCATTCAGTTCTCCTCCATGACGCAAGCCAGCGGATGCTGGTGGGCGCGGGCAAAGGCGCTGACCTGTTCGACCTTGGTCGCTGCGACATCCTTCGCATAGATCCCGCACACGCCGCGTCCTTCGTTATGGACTTTGAGCATGATTCGAGTCGCTTGTTCGCGGTCTTTTGTGAAAAATTTCATCAGGACGAGGATGACGAAGTCCATCGGCGTGAAGTCGTCGTTGAGCAGCAGCACCTTGTAGAAGGGCGGCGGCGCCAGACGGGTACGCTCGGTGGCGAGCTGGGAAGAATCATGTTGATGCTGTTTGACCATGCGCGGATTCTAGCGGCTCTTCGTGAATCCGCAACCGCCCGCTGCGGCGCCGAAGCGCACGCTCGCGGCCGTCGCGGAGAAAAAATCGGGATTTTTCAGAAAATGCTTGACGCATGCCACCGAAATGGCGTACAAAGCCAGTCATGTTCTGGTTTGGAACGGGTCTTCGGGTTTCTCTTTCCGGATGCCGCGCGGGGCGTCGTTGAAGCCAAAACATGCGAGTCGGGCGATGCCCGGGTTCAGTCTTTTTTCAAGGAAGTAGCAATATGGCAACTGGTACTGTCAAGTGGTTCAACGACGCCAAGGGTTTCGGTTTCATCACGCCGGATGATGGGAGCGAAGACCTGTTCGCGCACTTCTCCGCGATCACCATGAGCGGATTCAAGACCCTCAAAGAGGGCGAGAAGGTTTCCTTCGACGTGACGCAAGGCCCCAAGGGCAAGCAAGCCTCGAACATTCAGCGCGCCTGATCTTTTTCCAGGCCCGCAAAACCCGCTGCAAGGCGGGTTTTTTTTCGCGTGCGCGTCGGGGCTGGCGGAAACGATTGGAAACAGAAGCAGGGCACCGCCGGGGCGTCAGCAGCGGGCGAGTCCGGTATCATGCGAGGATGACCAGCAAGCGTTCATGGCGCGCACGGATCCTTCACGGGAGAGCCCTCGCGCTCGCCCTGGCCGGGCTGCTCGCCGGCGGCTCGCTGCTCGTTGCCCAGGCTGCCGACGAACTGCCCGATCTCGGCGAGTCGGCGCGCGCCGATCTCTCGCCGCAGCTCGAAAGACGCATCGGCGTCGGCATCATGAACGACATCAGGCTGAACGAGCCGAGCTACCTCGACGACGCGGAAATCAGCGACTATCTCAATCGCCTGGGCAGCCGCCTGGTCGCCGCCAGCACGAATCCGATGGGTGAGTTCCTGTTCTTCGCGCTCAGGGACAACATGGTCAACGCCTTTGCGATGTTCGGCGGCTTCATCGGCGTCAATACCGGGACCATCCTCACCGCGCAGAGCGAATCGGAACTCGCCGGCGTGCTCGCCCACGAGATCGCGCACGTCACGCAGAGCCATCTCGCGCGGCAGATCGCGCGGCAGAAGCAGGATTCGATCGCCAGCCTGATCGCGATGGCGGTCGGCATCCTGGCCGCGCGTTCGAACGCGAACGCGGGAGGCGCGGCGATCGCCGCGTCGCAGGCCGGGGCGGTGCAGGCGCAACTCGCCTATACCCGGGACTTCGAACGCGAGGCCGACCGTTTCGGCTATCAGGCGCTGGAAAAGGCCGGCTTCGACGTGCGCGGGATGGGGGATTTCTTCGCCCGCCTGCAGAAGGCCGGGCGGCTCTACGAGAGCAACGCGCCGGTCTATCTGCGCTCGCACCCGCTCACGCTCGAGCGCCTCTCCGACATGGAGAATCGTGCGCAGAATGCGCCCTACCGGCAGGTGGTCGACAGCGCCGATTTCCAGCTCGTTCGCGCCAAGCTGCGCGCACAGCAGGGAACGGTGCGCGAGGCGGTGAGCGATTTCGAGTCGCAGCTGGCCGAACGCAAGTTCTCGTCCGAACTGGCGGCGCGTTACGGGCTGGCGCGCGCCTTGCTGCGCGACCGTGACGTCGCCGGCGCGCAGCGGGAAATGGACAGGACGCTGCGCCTTGCCCGCGAGCAGCGGGTCGCCTCGCCGCTGCTCGCCGGGCTGGCCGGCGAGATCCGCAGCGCGGCCGGCGACGGTGCCGGCGCGCTGGCGATCTACCGTGACGCCCAGCAGCGTTTCCCGCAGGCGCGCGCGCTCGCTTACGCCTACGCCGACACCTTGTTCGCCGGCAAGCAGCACGCGGCGGCGCTGCGCTTCCTCGAAGCGCAGCTGCAGCTCCATCCGGGAGACTTCAGGCTCTACCAGTTGCAGGCGCAGAACTTCGCGGCGCAGGGCAAGCGCCTGCAGCAACACCGCGCGCTCGCCGAGTTCCATGCCCTGCAGGGCGACCTCGGTCGCGCGGTCGAGCAACTGCAGATCGCGCAAGGCGCTGCCGACGGCAATTTCTTCGAACTTTCCGTGGTCGACGCGCGTCTGCGAGAATTGCGCCGCCTGCAGGCCGAAGAGGCGAAGAGCCGCAACAAGTAGCGCCTGCCCGACCCGCCGCGTTCCCCGGCGCTTTATTGCATCAACTGCTCAGGATACACCCCACCCATCATGGAATTCGATCGCGACCTCGACGTCACCACCCTGAAATGTCCCTTGCCGATCCTGCGCACCAAGAAAGCGCTGGCGGAGATGGATTCGGGACAGATCCTGCGCGTGCGCGCGACCGACCCCGGCGCGCCGCGCGATTTCGAAGCCTTCGCCAGGCAGACCGGCAACGCGCTGCTCGACAGCGGCGAGGAAGACGGCGTCTTCGTCTTCCGTTTCAGGCGTAAATAGGGAGCTGTAGGCAATAAAAAGCGGGGGACGGCATTATTCATGCCGTCCCCCGCTTCGTAAGTAAGGGGGCAGTATGAGCCATACTGTCCCCTGCCTTTTATAAGCGCGCGAGCTGCGGGCGCAGCTTGTCGAGCGTCGCCGAGAAGTCGGCGAGCCGGCGCCGCTCCTGGTCGACGACCTTCTCCGGCGCGCGCGCGACGAAGCGCTCGTCGGCCAGCTTCTTCTCGGCCTTGGCGATCTCGCCTTCGAGGCGGGTGATCTCCTTCTGCAGGCGCTCGCGCTCGGCGGCGACGTCGATCTCGACCTTGAGCATCAGCCGCGTCTCGCCGGCGACGGCGACCGGTGCCGCGGCGTCCTCGGGCAGCGACTCGACGATGCTGACTTCCGAGAGCTTGCCGAGCGCCTGCATCCACGGAGTGAAGGCGGCCAGGCGCGTGGCGTCACCGCTGGCGACGAGCGGCGTCTTCTGTGCCGGCGAAATCCCCATCTCGCCGCGCAGGTTGCGGCAGGCATAGACCAGTGCCTTCAGTTCGGCGATGTCCGCCTCGGCCTCATCGTCGATCTTCGCCGCGTCCGCCTGCGGATAGGCGGCAAGCATCACCGAGCTCTCGCCCTGGCGGCCGGCGATCGGTGCCACCGTCTGCCACAGTTCCTCGGTGATGAACGGGATCAAGGGGTGCGCGAGGCGCAGCGCCGCTTCGAGCACGCCGATCAGCGTGCGCCGTGCGCCGCGCGCGGCCGCCTCGTCGCCCGACTGGATCTGCACCTTGGCGAGTTCGACGTACCAGTCGCAGAACTCGTCCCAGACGAACTCGTAGATCTCGCGGGCGAGCAGGTCGAAGCGGTAGTCGGCGTAGTGCTTCTCGACCGCTGCGGCGCAGCGCTGGAAGCGGCTCTCGATCCAGCGGTCGGCGGCGGAGAGGGTGAAGGCTGCGTTACTGTCGAAGCCCAGATCCTGCCCCTCGCAGTGCATCAGCGCGAAGCGCGTCGCGTTCCACAGCTTGTTGCAGAAGTTGCGGTAGCCCTCGCAGCGCGCCAGGTCGAACTTGATGTCGCGACCGGGGCTGGCCAGCGACAGGAAAGTGAAGCGCAGGGCGTCCACGCCGAAGGCCGGGATCCCCTGCGGGAATTCCTCGCGCGTGCGCTGCTCGATCTGCACCGCCTGCTTCGGGTTCATCAGGCCGGTGGTGCGCTTCTGCACCAGTTCCTCGATGCCGATGCCGTCGATCAGGTCGATCGGGTCGAGCACGTTGCCCTTCGACTTGCTCATCTTCTGGCCTTCGGCATCGCGGATCAGGCCGTGCACATAGACGTCGCGGAAGGGGATCTTGCCGGTGATGTGCTTGGTCATCATCACCATGCGCGCCACCCAGAAGAAGATGATGTCGAAGCCGGTGACCAGCACCGAAGACGGCAGGTAGAGGTCGAGCGCCGGGTTCGACTTCTCCGGCCACTCCGGGGTCCAGTCGAGCGTCGAGAACGGCCACAGCGCCGACGAGTACCAGGTGTCGAGCACGTCGGGGTCGCGCGTCAGCGGACCCGCGTAACCGGCGCGGTCGGCCTGCGCGCGCGCCTCGGCCTCGTCGTGCGCCACGTAAACATTGCCGTTCTCGTCGTACCACGCGGGGATCTGGTGTCCCCACCAGAGCTGGCGCGAGATGCACCAGTCCTGGATGTTGTTGAGCCACTGGTTGTAGGTGTTGACCCAGTTCTCGGGAATGAAGCGGATCTCTCCCGAGGCGACGCATTCGAGCGCCTTCTCGGTGATCGACTTGCCGTCCGAATTTGGACCCACTCCCGGCTTGCTCATGGCGACGAACCACTGGTCGGTGAGCATCGGCTCGATGACGACGCCGGTACGGTCGCCGCGCGGCACCTTGAGCTTGTGCTTGTCGGTCTTCTCCAGCAGTCCCAGGGCTTCGAGGTCGGCGACGATGGTCGTGCGCGCGGCGAAGCGGTCCATGCCGCGGTACTTCCCGGGCGCGTTGTCGTTGATCTTCGCGTCGAGCGTCAGGATCGAGATGATCGGCAGCTGATGGCGCTGGCCGACCGCGTAGTCGTTGAAGTCGTGCGCCGGCGTCACCTTGACGCAGCCGGTGCCGAATTCGAGGTCGACGTAGGCGTCGGCGATGATCGGGATTTCGCGATCGGTGAGCGGCAGCTTCACCGTCTTGCCGATCAGGTGCTGGTAGCGCGCATCCTCGGGATGCACCATCACCGCGGTGTCGCCGAGCATGGTCTCCGGACGCGTCGTGGCGACGGTCAGCGACCCCGATCCGTCGGCGAGCGGGTAGCGGATGTGCCACAGGAAACCGTCTTCTTCCTCGCTCACCACTTCGAGGTCGGAAACCGCCGTGTGCAGCTTCGGGTCCCAGTTGACCAGGCGCTTGCCGCGGTAGATCAGCCCTTCCTCGTAGAGGCGGACGAAGGTCTCGGTGACGATCTTGGAGAGGCCCGCGTCCATCGTGAAGCGCTCGCGCGACCAGTCGGGGCTGGTGCCGAGGCGGCGCATCTGGCGCGTGATGGTGTTGCCCGAATATTCCTTCCACTCCCAGACCTTTTCGAGGAACTTCTCGCGGCCCAAGTCGTGGCGCGAGACGCCCTGCGCGTCCAGCTGGCGCTCGACGACGATCTGCGTCGCGATGCCGGCGTGGTCGGTGCCCGGCTGCCACAGCGTGTTGTCGCCGCGCATGCGGTGGTAGCGCGTCAGCGCGTCCATGATCGCTTGGTTGAAACCGTGGCCCATGTGCAGGGTGCCGGTGACGTTGGGCGGCGGCAGAAGGATGCAGAAGGCGTCCTGCTTGGCGGTGTCGAGGCCGGCCTTGAAGTGTCCGGCGGCTTCCCACTGGGGATACCAGCGGCGCTCGATGTCGGCCGGTTCGAAACTTTTGGCGAGGGTCATGATGGCGGAAGAGAAAAGAGGGGGGCAGGCAGCCGGGCGCGGCGATGGCGCTGCCGGCGCGAAAACCCGCGATTATACCGGAGCCGCCCCGGCGGCAGCTTCAGCCGCGGCCGGCCAGGTCGAAGAACGACACCGCGAAGCCGAGCTCGCGGTAGCGGCGGACGCGCTCACGGCCGCGCGCCCTGACCTCCGGATCGTCACCGACGACTTCGATGATCGAGGCGAAGCGCCCGGCGCCGGCGGGGATGTCGGCGCCGAGGTTGAACAGGCGCTCGCACTGCGGCGGCGCGTCGAGATTGTCCGTGATCAGCACCGCCGTCTCGCCAGCGAGCGGCGAGTCGGCGCGCACGTGCGCGACGAAGCTGCCAGGCGGGTGCAGCCACAAGGCCCGGTCGAGCGCGTCGGCGATCGCTGCGTCGGGCGCGTGGATGAGCAGCGGCTTCTTCTTCGCGAAGGCCTTGCCGATCAGGCTCGCCGCCGCGGCGATGGGATCGCTGGCGTTGTGGTAGAAGAAGACCTGCGTCACTGGCGTCTGCCTCTACCTGTGTCGATGCGGTGCCCGTCCGTCAAAGGGCAAGCCCGGCGTGCTGCAGGAGGTAGTGCGCTAGCAGCGAGACCGGCCGCCCGGTGGCACCCTTGTCGGCGCCGCTCTTCCAGGCGGTGCCGGCGATGTCGAGGTGGGCCCACTCGTATTTCTTCGTGAAGCGCGAGAGGAAGCAGGCCGCGGTGATGGCGCCGCCCCAGCGGCCGCCGATGTTGGCCATGTCCGCGAAGGGGCTCTTCAGCAGTTCCTGGTAGTCGTCCCACAGCGGCAACTGCCAGGCGCGGTCGTTCGCAGCCTCGCCGGCAGCGAGGAGTTCGTGCGCAAGCGCCTCGTCGTTGGCAAACAGGCCGCTGGCGACGTGGCCCAGGGCGACGACGCAGGCGCCGGTGAGCGTGGCGACGTCGATGACTGTCTTCGGTGCGAAGCGTTCGGCGTAGGTGAGCGCGTCGCAGAGGATCAGCCGGCCTTCGGCATCGGTGTTGAGGATCTCGATCGTCTGCCCGGACAGCGAGGTGACGATGTCGCCGGGGCGGGTCGCGTCGCCGCTCGGCATGTTCTCGGCGGTCGGGACGATCACCGAGAGGTTGAGCGGCAGCTGCAGTGCCGCGCAGGCCTTGAGCACGCCGAGCACGGTCGCGGCCCCGCACATGTCGTACTTCATCTCGTCCATGTCGGCGCCCGGCTTGAGCGAGATGCCGCCGCTGTCGAAGGTGATTCCCTTGCCGACGAGGACCAGCGGCGCTTCTCCTTCCTTGCCGCCACGGTAGTGCGCGACGATCAGCTTCGGCGCCTGCCGCGAGCCGCGGCCGACCGCCAGCAGTGCATTCATCCCGAGCGCTTCCATCTCGGGGGCTTCGAGCACCTCGCAGTCGAATCCGTATTCCTGCGCCAGCGCCTGCGCGGTGGCGGCGAGGTGCGCCGGCGTGCAATGGTTGGCCGGCAGGTTGCCGAGGTCGCGCGTCAGCGCAATGCCTTCGCCGATGCCGATCCCCTGCGCCAGCGCGACTTCGGCCGCAGCGACGTCGGCACGCTTGTCCACGGCAAAGCCGATCCTGCGCAGGCGATGACGGGCTTCGTCCTGCTTGCTCTTGAAGCGGTCGAAACGGTAGATCGTCTCCCGCGCGACGATCGTCGCCTGCCGGATCCGCCAGGCCAGGCTGCGTTTCCTGAGGTCGAGCAGGGTGAGGTAGAGGACTGCATCGGTGGCGCCGCTGTCATTGAGTGTCTTCACTGCGCAGCGGATCGCTCGGGCGTACTCCCTGGCGCGGAACTCCTTTTCCTTGCCGAGACCGACGAGCAGCACGCGCTCGCACAGTGTTCCCGGAACTTGGTGCAGCATCAGCGTCGAACCGGCCTTACCGTCCATGTCGCCGCCGCGGAGGACCTTCTCGAGGTACTCGCCAGCGGCCTTGTCGAGCGCCTGGGCGGGGGCGGAGAGTTTGCGCGATTCGAAGACGCCGACGACGACGCAGGCGCTGCGCTGCTTCTCCGGACTGCCGCTTTTTATGCTAAATTTCACGCCCCGACCCTCCGTCAGTGAAGTTTCCTGCAAACAATTATCACTGCTGTATTTCGCTAAAGTCAAAAGATGATCTTTCATCGCGCCGTCCGGCGCGAGCTGACACACTCGGCGGCGGGCGTGTTCGTCGCGCTGTTCGCCATCATGGCGACGACCCAGTTGATCCGCCTGCTGGCCGAGGCGGCCGCAGGCAAGGTGTCTCCCGGGGCGGTGGTCGCGCTGCTCGGCTTTACGGCGCTCAACTACCTGCCGATCCTGCTGTCGCTGGCGATGTTCGTCGCCATCCTGCTGACGCTCTCGCGCTGCTATCGCGATTCGGAGATGGTGGTCTGGTTTTCCTCCGGGCTGTCGCTGACCGCGTGGGTGCGGCCGGTGCTCGTCTTCGCTGCGCCGCTGCTGTTCGCGATCGCCGTGCTCTCCTTCTTCCTGTCGCCGTGGGCACTGTCGCAGAGCGCCGAGTTCCGCCAGAAGCTGAGCGCGCGTGCCGATGTCTCGCAGGTCTCGCCAGGTGCTTTCCAGGAAGCCAGGAACGCCGAGCGGGTGATCTTCGTCGAGGCTGTCGCCGATGACGCGAGCCTGGTCCGCAACGTCTTCGTCAGTTCGCTGCAGAACCAGCGTCTCGGCGTGACCATGGCGGCGACCGGGCGTCAGGAGACCGCGGCCAACGGCGATCGCTTCATGGTGCTCGAGAACGGGCGCCGCTACGAGGTGGAGCCCGGGACGGCCGAGTTCCGCATCCTCGAATTCGACCGCTACGCGCTGCGCATCGAAACGCGGGAGGCGCAGGGCATCGAGCGCACGCCGCGCTACCTGTCCACGCGCGACCTGATTCGCAATCCGCAGCCTGACAACCAGGCCGAACTGCTCTGGCGGATCGGCATCCCGCTGTCGACGGTCGTCCTGATCCTGCTGGCGATTCCCCTGTCCTTCGTCAATCCGCGCGTCGGTCGCTCGGCCAACCTGTTCCTGGCGCTGTGTCTTTACATGATCTACAGCAACCTCTTGTCGATCAGCCAGGCCTGGGTGGCGCAGGGCAAGCTGTCGTTCGTGCTCGGCACGCTCTCGGTGCACCTCCTGATGCTGGCGCTGTTGCCGATACTCTTTTACCGGCGCATCGCCGTCACTTCGATCCTGCGCCGATGAAGATCTATCAGCGTTACCTGCTGCGCGAGACGAGCGGGGCGGTCCTCCTCGTCCTCGTCGCCTTCCTCGCCCTGTTCGGCTTCTTCGACATGATCGCCGAGTTGAAGGACGTCGGTCGTGGCGGTTACGAATTGCGGCACGCGGTGCTCTACGTTCTCCTGCGCCTGCCCGGGCGGACCTATGAACTGATGCCGGTGGCGGTGCTGATCGGCACGCTCTACGGGCTGTCCACGCTGGCGCGGCATTCCGAGATCACCGTGCTGCGCGTCTCCGGTTTGTCGACGCGCGGGCTGCTCGGCAGCCTGTTCGTCGTCGCGGCGATAGCCGCGGTCGCCACCTTCGTCATCGGCGAATTCGTCGCGCCCCCGGCCGAGCGCGCCGCCAACCAGCAGCGGCTGAAATCGGTCGGCCGCGTCGTCGCGCAGGACTTTCGCACCGGCCTCTGGGTGAAGGACGAGCGGACCTTCGTCAATGTCGGCTCCGTATCCCCCGACGCGCGCCTGAGCAAGATCCGCATCTACGACTTCGACGAGCAGGCCAGGCTGCGCGCGGTGAGCGAGGCGCAGTCAGGCGAGTATGCGGGTGATTCCACCTGGCGCCTCTCCGGCGTCGTGCAGACCCTGCTCGACGGCGACCGGGCGCAGGTCGAGAGGAAGCCCGAGATGCTGTGGCGCTCGGCGCTCAATCCCGACATCCTCTCGGTACTGCTGGTCGTTCCCGAGCGCATGTCGCTCACGAACCTCACCGCGTACATCGGGCATCTGGCGGACAACCGCCAGAAGACCGAGCGCTACGAAATCGCGCTGTGGAAGAAGCTCGTCTATCCGCTCGCCGCCTTCGTCATGGTCGCGCTGGCGCTGCCCTTCGGCTACCGTCACGACCGCGTCGGCGGCGTCAGCCTGAAGATCTTCTCCGGGGTGATGATCGGGATCCTCTTTCACATGCTCAACGGCCTCTTCTCGAGCCTCGGTGTGATCAACAATTGGCCGCCGTTCGCCAGCGCCGTCGCCCCGTCGGCGATCTTCCTGCTCGCAGCGATGGCGATGATCGCCTGGGTCGAGCGGCGCTAAAAGTTACCTGGGGACAGTATGTTTCATATTGTCCCCGTCACACTTTGACCCTTATGCGCGTGCCGGCGATGCGGTCGTGCAGGAACTGGCGGTCGCGGTCGAACAGGGCCCAGAGGATGCCGATTCCGCCGAGCAAGAGGCTCGGATAGCAGAGCGTGTAGCGCAGCAGCACCTGCCCCCAGCGGACCGGGCCGCCGCTCGCGTCGCACAGTTGCAGGCGCCAGGTCTTCATCGCCAGGGTCTGGCCGCCGTGCGTCCAGCACCAGCCGAAATAGAGCAGCAGGGTGAGGAAGAAGTGCGCGCGCACGATCGCCGGCGACGGCGCGTGCTGCGCGAAGGTGGCAAACGCCCATTGCGGTAGCACCAGCAGGAAGAGCAGTACCGCGAGCAAGAGCATCAGTTCATAGGCCATGCTGGCCAGGCGCCGGGCGATGCCCGGGGCTGCTTCGTCTTTATCGATCATCACGGAAGTGTAGGAGTCTGCTCGGAAGCAGCAGGTGGGGCCGCCATCGTCGAGGCAGGCGGGGGGTCGCTGGCGGGTTTGGCCGCGGCGGCTGACGCGGGCGCCGGCAGGGGCGTCGGGAGCTGCACGCCCGCCGGTGGCGCGTGCCGACTCGTCCGCTGAGTTGCGGCCGGCCGCGCGGCTTGTGCCGCCTGCTGCTGCAGACGGCGTTTCTCGTCTTCGGGGAGGTTCGAGTAGGCCTCCCACTTTTCCTTCAGTTCCTGCTTCTGTTCGGGTGGCAGCCGGGTCACCGTCTGGTATCTCTCACGCGCGGCCTGTCTTTGCTGCGGCGTCAGGCGTGCCCAACGGTACATCTGTACCTGGACGCGCGCCTGTTCTTCGGGCTTCATCGTCGCGAAGCGCTGAGCAATTCCCAGCCACTTCTTGCGCCGATAGTTTTCCATGTTGTTCCAGTCACTGGCCAGCGGCACCAGGATCTTTTGCTGCTCGACGCTCAGTTCGCTCCACTTCGGTTGCGGTGGCGTGGCGACGACGCCAGGCGCGACGCCGCCGGCGGGCGCCGCCCAGACGACAGAACACAGACCCAGCGCTATTGCTCCGTGGAGGAGTCTTTTAACCATGTGGCGAAGCCTTGGTCAGTGAGCGCCTCGACGGGAAGGTCGTCGGCGAGCAGCGCGCTGTCGATCTCTTCCATCTCGGCGACGCTTTGCTCGGCGTTCCAGTAGGTGGTCAGCGCGATGCCGAGCGCGAGCAGGACGGCGATCAGGATCTGGTCGATATGGAAACGATCGAAGTGCGAGTGGAAGTAATCGCCGACCGAGGCCAGCCTGGAGTGGCGAACGATTACGCGCTGCCGTTCCAGCGCGCGCTCTCGCGCCGCACGCAGACATTCGCCGGTTTCCGGGGGTAGTTCGTGCAGTCCGCGGTTCAGGCGCAGCCTGAGCTGCCGGGCGAACTGCAGTTCTTCGGATTCGTTCATAAGCTCACTCCCTTTGCTGCGAGCGCCGCCGCCAGCGTGTGCGTGGCGCGCGAGCAATGCGTCTTGACGCTGCCTTCCGAGCAGCCCATCGCCTGGGCGGTTTCGGCAACGTCCATTTCCTCCCAGTAACGCATGAGGAAGGCTTCGCGTTGACGGGGCGGCAGCGCCATGATTTCTTTTTCGATCAGTTCGAGGACCTGCGCCTGCTCGAAGCGCGCGTGCGGGGTCTCGCGCGACTCGCTGCCGGCCTGCGTCTGCAGCGTTTCAAGCGGGTCGTGCTCGTCGTCGTCGTCGTTCGGCGACAGCGCCGAGAACAGCGTCGTCCATAAGGAGCGCACCTTGCTGCGCCGGTAGAAGTCGCGGATCGTGTTCTGCAGGATGCGCTGGAAGAGCATCGGCAACTCGGTCGCAGGCCGCTCACCGTAGTTCTCGGCCAGCTTCATCATGGAATCCTGGACGATGTCGAGCGCGGCTTCCTCGTTATGCACGGCGAACATCGCCTGCTTGAAGGCGCGGCGTTCGCTGGCGGCAAGAAAATCGGACAGTTCGCGTTGGCTGGCCAGGGGGGGATTCCTTTGAGAAACCGGCGGTCGCGGCCTGTTTTGCGCCTCCTCTGGTGGCGTGCACCTTGACCAAACGGTGCTCAGGCATTAACGTAAGCGGCTTTTTCGAGCACTCAGCTTGCTAGGGCGACGGCTATGATGATGACCGGTGCGGAGATTGTAATCAGGTCCCTCCAGGAAGAAAAGGTCGAGTACGTTTTCGGCTATCCGGGCGGTTCAGTTCTCCATATTTACGACGAGTTGTTCAAGCAGGACAAGGTCAAGCATGTTCTGGTCCGCCATGAACAGGCTGCCGTGCATGCTGCCGACGGTTTTGCGCGTTCCTCGCACAAGGTCGGCGTCGCGCTGGTGACTTCCGGCCCCGGCGCGACCAACGCCGTCACCGGCATCGCCACCGCGTACATGGACTCGATCCCGCTGGTGGTGATCACCGGCCAGGTGCCGACCGACTACATCGGCTCGGACGCGTTCCAGGAATGCGACACGGTCGGCATCACGCGCCCCTGCGTCAAGCACAACTTCCTGGTCAAGGACGTGCGTGATCTCGCGTCGACCATGAAGAAGGCTTTCTACATCGCCAATACCGGCCGTCCCGGACCGGTGGTCGTCGATATCCCGAAGGACGTGACCGCGGCGAAGTGCGAGTTCGAGTACCCGAAGACGATCCAGATGCGCTCGTACAACACGGTGGTCAAGGGGCACCTCGGGCAGATCCGCAAGGCGGTGCAACTGCTGCTCGAAGCCAAGCGGCCGATGGTGTACACGGGCGGCGGCGTCATCCTCTCGAACGGTTCCGAGCAGTTGACCAAGCTCGTGCGCCGTCTCGGTTTCCCGATCACCAACACGCTGATGGGCCTCGGTGCCTATCCGGCCAACGACCGCCAGTTCCTCGGCATGCCCGGGATGCACGGCACGGTCGAGGCCAACCTGTCGATGCAGAACTGTGACGTCCTGCTCGCCATCGGTGCGCGCTTCGACGACCGCGTCATCGGCAACCCCGACCACTTCGGCGAGGTACCGCGCAAGATCATCCACATCGACATCGACCCCTCGTCGATCTCCAAGCGCGTCAAGGTCGACGTGCCGATCGTCGGCAACGTTCCCGACGTGCTCGAGGAGATGCTGCGCCTGCTCGAAGCCGACAACGCCAAGCCCGACGAGAAGGCGCTCGCCGAATGGTGGGAGCGCATCGCCGAGTGGCGTGCGAAGGACTGCATGAAGTACTCGACCAAGGGCGAGCACATCATGCCGCAGTACGTGATCGAGAAGCTGCGCGAGATCACCGGCGGCGAGGCGATCGTCACTTCCGACGTCGGCCAGCACCAGATGTGGGCCGCGCAGTACTACGGCTTCACGGAGCCGCGCCGCTGGCTCAACTCGGGCGGCCTCGGCACCATGGGCGTCGGCCTGCCCTACGCGATGGGCGCCAAACTGGCCAATCCGGACAAGCAGGTGGTCTGCGTCACCGGCGAGGGCTCGATCCAGATGAACATCCAGGAGTTGTCGACGGCCAAGCAGTTCCGCCTGCCGATCAAGATCATCAGCCTCAACAACCGCTACCTCGGCATGGTGCGGCAGTGGCAGGAAATGTTCTACAGCAGCCGCTACTCGGGTTCGTACATGGACTCGCTGCCCGACTTCGTCAAGCTCGCCGAGGCCTACGGCCACATCGGCATCCGCGTCGAGAAGCCCGAGGACGTCGAGCCGGCGCTCAGGAAGGCATTCATCGAGCACAAGGACGAACTGGTCTTCATCGATTTCCAGACCGATCCTGCGGCCAACGTCTTCCCGATGGTGGCGGCCGGCAAGGGCCTGTCGGAAATGATTCTGGCTGAAGATCTGTAAGGGGCGAGCACATGCGACACATCATTTCGATCCTCCTGGAAAACGAAGCCGGCGCGCTGTCGCGCGTCGCCGGTCTGTTCTCCGCACGCGGCTACAACATCGAGTCGCTGACCGTCGCGCCGACCGAAGACGCTTCGCTGTCGCGGATGACGATCGTCACCACGGGTTCCGAGGAAATCCTCGAACAGATCACCAAGCAGTTGAACAAGCTCATCGACGTCGTCAAAGTCGTCGACCTGTCGGAAGCCGCGCACATCGAGCGCGAGCTGATGCTGATCAAGGTCCGCGCCGCCGGCAAGGACCGCGAGGAGATGAAGCGCATGGCGGACATCTTCCGCGGCCGCATCATCGACGTCACCGAATCGACCTACGTGATCGAACTCACCGGTGCCGGAGGCAAGCTCGACGCCTTCATCCAGGCGCTCGACGGTAGCCTCATCCTCGAAACCGTTCGTACCGGCGTCAGCGGCATCGGCCGCGGCGACCGCATCCTCAAGGTTTGAGTCGACGTGGCGGCCGCTGCCGGCCGTCGCGCGCGCTCCTCCCGCTCGCTCATTCACGTGCTCACGCACCAGAAAGGAACACCATGAAAGTTTATTACGACAAGGACGCCGACCTCTCGCTGATCAAGGGCAAGCAGGTCACCATCGTCGGCTACGGCTCGCAAGGCCACGCCCACGCGCAGAACCTCAAGGAATCCGGCGTCAATGTGACGGTAGGCCTGCGCCGCGACGGCGCTTCGTGGAAGAAGGCTGAAGCCGCCGGCCACAACGTCAAGGAAGTCGCCGCAGCCGTCAAGGAAGCCGACGTCGTCATGATCCTGCTGCCCGACGAGTCGCAGCCCGACGTGTATAAGAACGACATCGAGCCGAACATGAAGAAGGGCGCTGCGCTCGCCTTCGCGCACGGCTTCAACGTGCACTACAACCAGATCGTCCCGCGTGCCGACCTCGACGTGATCATGATCGCGCCGAAGGGCCCCGGCCACACGGTGCGCTCCGAGTACCTGAAGGGTGGCGGCGTGCCGACGCTGATCGCCGTCTACCAGGACCAGTCGGGCAAGGCCAAGGACCTGGCGCTGTCGTACGCGGCGGCCAACGGCGGCACCAAGGGTGGCGTCATCGAGACCAACTTCCGTGAAGAGACCGAAACCGACCTCTTCGGCGAACAGGCCGTCCTCTGTGGTGGCGCCGTCGAACTCGTCAAGATGGGCTTCGAGACCCTGGTCGAAGCCGGCTACGCGCCGGAGATGGCCTACTTCGAGTGCCTGCACGAGCTGAAGCTGATCGTCGACCTGATGTACGAAGGCGGCATCGCCAACATGAACTACTCGGTCTCGAACAATGCCGAGTACGGCGAGTACGTCACCGGCCACGAGGTCATCAACGACGCTTCGCGCGAAGCGATGCGCAAGGCCCTGAAGCGCATCCAGACCGGCGAGTACGCGAAGATGTTCATCCTCGAGGGCAAGACCAACTACCCGAGCATGACCGCTTACCGTCGCCTCAACGCCGCGCACCCGATCGAGCAGGTCGGCGAGAAGCTGCGCGACATGATGCCGTGGATCAAGAAGAACAAGCTGGTCGATCAGTCGAAGAACTAAGCATTACATTTCCTGGGGACGGTATGAATAATACTGTCCCGGAGTTTAAAGGGCAGCATGATTCATACTGTCCCATGCGGGCACGGCCGTCAGGTCGTGCCCGCTGTCGTTTGCAGCCTGCTCCGTCCGGCGCGCTGGCCGCTTGCCGCAAGCCGCGGCGAAAAGGTGTATGCTTGCCCGCTGACCGATTTGGCCGAATCCGCCTGAACATGCCCGACATCAAACCCCGCAAGACACTCTTCAATCCCGAACTGCGTCGCCGCGGCATCTACGTCCTCCCCAACCTGTTCACGACCGCGTCGTTGTTCTGCGGTTTCTTCGCCGTCGTCCAGGCGATGAAGGGGAACTTCGAGCAGGCAGCGGTTGCGATCTTCGTCGCCATGGTCCTCGACGGACTCGACGGTCGCGTTGCCCGCCTGACGCGCACGCAGAGCGCCTTCGGCGCCGAGTACGACTCGCTCTCCGACATGGTCTCCTTCGGCGCTGCGCCGGCGCTGGTGATGTACGAATGGGCCTTGAAGGACATGGGCCGCATCGGCTGGATCGCCGCCTTCATCTACTGCGTCGGCGCCGCGCTCAGGCTGGCGCGCTTCAACACCACGCTCGAAGTGGCCGACAAGCGCTACTTCCAGGGGCTGCCGAGTCCGGCGGCGGCAGCGCTGGTCGCCGGCTGCGTCTGGGTGGCGATCGACAACGGCATCGCCGCCTTCGACGTGCGCTGGATCGCCTGCGCGGTGTTGATCTACGCCGGCTGCACGATGGTCACCAATGTCCGCTTCTACAGCTTCAAGGACATCAACCTGCGCCGCAGCGTCCCCTTCGTCGCCGTCGTCGCGATGGCGTTTGCGATGGCGATCATCGCCTACGACACGCCGGTGGCGCTGCTCCTGCTCTTCGTCGCGTATTCGCTCTCCGGCTACGTTCAGGCGGCGATTCGCCTCGCGCGCAGGAAGACCCCGGCCAGGTCCTGAGCCGCAGCACCGGGGCGCACCGCTCAGTCGCTCGCCGGGGCCACGGGAGGCGGGAAGCGCATTTCGACCGCGGTCCCGCCTAGCTCGGCCGATTCGCCGATGCTGACCGTTGCGCCGTGCTGCGCAGCGATCCGGCGCACGATCGCCAGGCCGAGGCCGCATCCTTCACGCTGGTTTCCCGGCAGCCGGAAGAAGCGCTCGAACACCTGCTGGCGCGCTGCGGGCGGAATCCCCGGTCCGCTGTCCTCGACGCGCAGGACGACGCTGCCGGCTTCGCTGCCGACGCTGACATTGACCGTGCCCGGCGCGGGCGTGTAGCGGATCGCGTTGTCGATCAGGTTGGCGATCGCTTCCTCGAGCAGCAGGCGCGAGCCGCTGACACGCGCCGCTTGCAGCGCGAAGCCGAGGTCGATGCCCGCGGCGAAGGCGCGCGGCAGCATCGTTTCGGCGACCTGGCGCACGCACTCGTCGAGCTCGACCGACGTCGTCGCGGCCTGCGCGCCCGGTTCGGCGCGCGCCAGCGCGAGCAGCTGCCGTACCAGGTGCGCCAGCCGCTGTACCGCCGCCAGCGCGGTTGCCAGCGCTGCCGTCTGCTCGCCCTCGGTCGTGCGCAGCGCCAGTTCGATCTGCGCCTGCAGTGCGGCGATCGGCGTGCGCAGTTGATGCGCGGCGTCGGAGACGAAGTGTCTCTGCGCGTCGAGCGAGTCGTCGAGGCGCTGCAGGAGTGCGTCGAGTTCGGCGACGAGCGGGGCGATTTCCTCGGAAAAAGGTCCGTCCTCGATCGGGCGCAGGTCGGTCGGCGAGCGGCGCGAGAGCTGGCGGCGCAGCTCGTCGAGCGGACGCAATCCCGAGCGGACGCCGAACCAGACCAGCGCCAGCGTCGCAATCACCAGCGCGAGTTCCGGCAGCAGCATGCCGAGTTGCACTTCCCACGCCAGATTGTTGCGCTTGATCAGTGTCTCGGCGACGAGCACGGTCAGCGGAATGCCCTCGCGTTCGGTGAACAGCGCGGCGACGCGCAGGGGGCGGCCGTCGATCGCCGCGTCGTAATAGACGCGCTGCTCGGCTCCCGGCGCGACTGCGGGCGGCAGCAGCTTGTCGTTGCCGGCAATGTCCTGCCCGTCGGCGCCGAGCACGCGGAAGAAGATCTCGTCGTCCTTGTCGGTGAGCAGGATTTCCTGCGCCGCGTGCGGCAGGATCAGGCTCGGCTTGCCGTCGACGACGCGGATCTGGCCGGCGAGCGCCAGCGCGCTGTCGAGCAGCGCCCGGTCGTAGGCGTGAACGGCACTGCGCAGCGCCACCGAGTAGGCGACCAAGGCGCCGGCGACGATCAGCAGCAGCATCGCCGGCAACAAGCGCAGCAGCAACTGTCGGCGCAGGCTAGGCGGTCGGGCCATTGCCGGCTTCGAGGTAGTAGCCGAGGCCGCGCACGGCGCGGATGACGACGCCGGCCGGTTCGAGCTTGGCGCGCAGGCGCGAGATCGACTTCTCGACGGCGTTCGGAGTGATTTCCTCGTCCCAACCGTAGAGCGAGGCGATGATCTGTTCCTTGCTGACGACGCGGTTGGGGCGGGCCGCGAGAAATTCGAGCGCAGCCCATTCGCCCGCCGTCAGGTCGAGCGGGGTGTCGGCGAGCCAGGCGCGCTTGCCGACGGTGTCCACGCGCAGCGCCCCGATCGTCAGTATCGGCTCGGGCGTCGCGCGACCGCGGCGGATCAGCGCGCGCACCCGCGCCTCGAGTTCCGAGAGCGCGACCGGCTTGACCAGATAATCGTCGGCGCCCAGATCGAGCAGGCGCACGCGTTCCTCGAGTGCCTCGCGCGCCGACAGGATCAGCACCGGTAGCCGTTGCCGGCGCTCGCGCAGCCGGCGCAGCACCTCCCCGCCCTCAAGCCCGGGCAGTCCCAGGTCGAGGATGACGAGGTCGTAGTCCTGGCCGGTGAGCCATTGGTCGGCCTGTCTGCCGTCGCTGACCCAGTCGACGACGTACGCGGACTGGCGCAGTGCGCGCAGCAGTCCGTCGGCCAGCATGCTATCGTCTTCAATGAGAAGCAGGTGCATCGTCAGTCATCGGTCAGCGAGGCTGCCTAGAATACCAGCGTTGGGCTTGGCGACCTTCGCCATGAACCCGACATCAATCGGGAAAGGACGCAATGCAGCTTCGGCGCAGCCTGGCGATGACCTCACTGTTGTGTTGCTGCCAGCTTGCTGCCGGCGCCGCGGCTGGGCCGGGCTTGCCGGCGCTTGCGGCAGCTTCTGTCGCGAGTGAGGTGCCCGGCGGGCGGAGCGAACTGCTCCTTTCGTTCGCCGAGGCCGAACGCCGCTGGCGTGAGCGCAGCCGCGAGTTGCGCCTTGCCGAGGCGGCTGTCAGCGGTGCCGAGGCGGATCTGCGCAGCGCGGACAGGGCGCCGAATCCACAGGCCTCGCTCAACCTCGCTTCGATCAGCCCGCAGGAAGGCTTCGGCGCGGGCTCGCTGCGCGACAAACGGATGGACAGCATCCTGCGCGTGGAGCAGGTGTTCGAGCGTGGCGGCAAGCGTGAACTGCGCCGGCAGGCCGCCGACGCGATGCTGCAGGCGGTGCGGGACGATCGCGACGATGTCGCGCGCCAGCAACTGCAAGCGCTGACCAGCGCTTACTACGGGTTGCTGTTCGCCCAGGAAGCCGAAGGGATCGCCGCCGACACCGCCGCGCTCTACCGCAGGAGCGTGGCGACGAGCGAGCTGCGCCATCGTGCCGGCGACATCTCCGGCGCCGACCTGTCGCGCCTGCGCGTCGAGCAGCAGCGTGTCGAGAACGATGCGCGCCAGGCCCAGGCCGCGAGCATGCGGGCGCGGGTCGCGCTCGCCTACCTGATTGGCGAGGAGGGGAATGCCGCGCGCCTCGTCGCCAGCGACGGGTGGCCTGCGCCGGGCGAGGGCGCCGATGCCGGCAGCGCCGATCCGG
The DNA here is from genome assembly GCF_016653115.1 of Rhodocyclus purpureus. Lineage (GTDB taxonomy): Bacteria > Pseudomonadota > Gammaproteobacteria > Burkholderiales > Rhodocyclaceae > Rhodocyclus > Rhodocyclus purpureus. The sequence continues at coordinate 20,351 of NZ_NHRX01000009.1, read as the reverse complement.
CGCAGCGTGCCGACGTCCGCGCCGCGCTGGCACGTCTCGAAGCCGCCGGGAAGGCCCGCGATCTGGCGCGCTCGCTGAAGACGCGCGACCTCAGCCTCGGCCTGCAGTTCGAGCGCAACCAGCAGAACCTGCCCGGCAACAGCTTCGGCGTCGGCGTCAGCGCGCCGCTGTTCGTGAACCATGAGTACGAGGGCGAGATCGCGCGTGCCGAGGCCGATTTGCAGATGGCACGGGAATCCCTCGGGCAGACCCGGGCGCAGGCGCAGGGCGAGATCGAGCAGGCGGCAGCGGACCTCGCCGCCAGTCGCGAACGTCGCCTGCGCCTCGAAGGCGGGCTGCTCGCCGATGCCGAGCGCGTCCTCCGCGCGGCCGAGTTCGCCTATGCGCGCGGCGCGAGCAGCCTGCTCGAACTGCTCGACGCGCGCCGCACCTGGCAGCAGGTCCAGCTGGAAGCCGCCAACGCCCGCGCCGACCATGCCCGCGCGCTCGCCGCCTGGCGCGCAGCGAGCGCGCAGTGAGCCTGCGCATCAGCGAAGAACGGGAACGAACCGCCGATGAACACCAGGAACAACCTCGCCCTCGCAGCCGCGGCCGTCGCCTTGCTCGCCGCAGCAGCCTATCTCTGGCAAACCCACGTCAGCCCTCCGGCCGCGGTCGAAGCGGCGCCGCCGCCCGCGATCCAGGTCGAGGGCGGGCGGACGTTGCGCATCCAGCCCGGTGCGCCGCAGCTTTCCTACCTGCACATCGAGGCGGTCGCGGCCTTGCCTGCCCCGCTGATCGAGGCGCTCAACGCCCGCGTCGCCTACGACGACAATGTCACCGCGCGCGTCTTCGCGCCGGCGGCCGGGCGCATCCTGGCGCTGCCGGTGCAGGCCGGCGATGCCGTCGCCGCCGGCGCGCGGCTCGCCGTTCTCGACATTCCCGATTACGCCGACCTCCACAAGGCGGACGCCGAACTGCGCCTGCGCCGGGCGGCGTTCGAGCGCGCCCGCCTGCTCTTCGAGCACGACGCGATCGCGCGCAAGGAGGTCGAGTCCGCCGAGAACGAGCTGGCCGCCGCCGGCGCCGAGTCGGAGCGCGCGCATGCGCGGCTGCGCAACCTGCGCCCGCTGGCCGCGCAGGGCGGATTCGCGTTGAACTCACCCCTGGCGGGAATCGTCACCGAGCGCCAGGCCAACCCCGGCATGGAGGTGCGTCCCGACCAGGACAAGCCGCTCTTCGTCGTCAGCGACCCCTCGCGACTGTGGGTGATCGCCGAACTGCCGGAGAAGGATCTGGCCAGGGTGCGCGTCGGCCAGTCGGTCGGCATCGAGGTCGATGCCTGGCCGCAGAAGAGCTTCCCCGGTCGCGTCCTCGCCGTCGGCGACGTCGTCGACCCACAGTCGCGGCGGGTGCCGGTGCGCTGCGCGGTGGAGAATCCCGAACGCCTCTTGAAGCCCGAGATGTTCGCGCGCGTGACGCTGGAGAGCGAAGGCAGGCACCTGCCGCGGGTCCCGAACAAGTCGATCGTCACCGAGGGCGTTAACGACTTCGTCTTCGTCGAAAAGGAAGCCGGCGTGATCGAGAAGCGCCAGGTCAGGCTTTCCTGGCGCGGGCACGAGGCGAGCTTCGTCGGCGAGGGGCTGAGTGCCGGCGAGCGCGTCGTCACCACCGGTGCGCTGCTGCTCAACGCCGAACTGTCCGGCAACTGAGGCGAACAGCACGATGATCGAGCGCCTCGTCACCTTCGCGCTGCAGCAGCGGGTCTTCATCCTCGCCGCGGTCTGCGCGCTGATCGCCGCCGGCTGGTACGCGGTCGGGAACCTGCCGATCGAGGCCTTCCCCGACGTGCAGGATGTGCAGGTCAACGTCGTCACGCAGGCTCCGGGGCTGGCGCCGGCCGAGGTCGAGCGCAGCATCAGCCTGCCGATCGAGCGCGAGATGAGCGGTGTCCCGCGCATGACGCAGCTGCGCTCGGTGTCGATGACAGGGCTGTCTATCGTCACGCTGACCTTCGCCGACAACACCGACGACTATTTCGCGCGCCAGCAGACGCTGGAGAAGCTCGGCAACGTCACGCTGCCGCCCGGCGTGCAGCCGACGCTGGCGCCGCTGACCACCGCGGTCGGTGAAATCTACCGTTACGCGCTGGAAGTGCCCGAGGGCATGCCGGCCCACGAGGCGCGCGCGCTGCAGGACTGGGTGATCCGCCCGGCCTTGCGTCGCGTCGGCGGTGTCGCCGACGTCGTCAGCTTCGGCGGCGCGGTCAAGGAATACCAGGTGCGCGTCGATCCGGCCCGGCTGCGCAAGTTCGGCGTCAGCATCGACCAGTTGGCGCAGGCGATCTCGGCCAACAACGCCAACGCCGGTGGCGGCATCATCCGCCGCGGCGACGAAGGACTGGTGGTGCGCTCGATCGGCCTGCTCGGCAGCGTCGACGCGATCGCGCGCATCACCGTCACCGTCTACGACGGCAAGCCGGTGCTGGTCGGCGACGTCGCCGAAGTCGTCATCGGCGCACGCCAGCGCTCCGGGATCGTCGCCTTCAACGAGCGTGACGACATCGTCGTCGGCATCGTGCAGATGACCAAGGGGCAGAACGCGTCGAAGGTGGTTGCCGAACTCAAGCGCGAGATCGAGGCGCTCGGCACGCAACTGCCGGCCGGGGTTCGCCTGCTGCCCATCTACGACCGCACCGAACTCGTTGCGCACACGGTGCATACGGTGGTCGAGAACCTCGTCGTCGGCGCGGTCCTCATCGTCGCCATCCTGCTCGTCTTCCTGCGCTCGTGGTTCGCCGCGGTGGCGGTCGCGGTGGTGATCCCGCTGGCGCTCCTGATCGCCTTCGTCATCATGAACAGCCGCGGCGTCGCCGCCAACCTGATATCGCTCGGCGCCATCGACTTCGGCATCATCGTCGACGGCGCCGTCGTCCTGGTCGAGGCGCTGATGGTCAAGCTCGCGCTCGCGCACGGGAATCCGCAGCATCAGAGCCTGCAGTGGCGGATGCTCACCCTGAAGCGCACCGCGATCGAGATGGGGCACCCGATCCTCTTCTCGAAGGCGATCATCATCCTGGCCTTCCTGCCGATCTTCACCTTCGAGCGCGTCGAGGGCAAGATCTTCTCGCCGATGGCCTACACGCTGTCGTTCGCGATCCTCGGTGCGATATTGCTGACGCTGACGCTGACCCCGGCGCTGGTCTCCTACTACATCAGGAACGGCGACCTCGCCGAGAAGCACAGTGCGTGGATGGCGCGCTGGCAGCAGCGCTATCGTGATCTGCTCGTCCGCATCGAGGGCCATCGTCGCGCGCTGGTCGCCGGCTCGCTCGCCACGCTCGCACTCTCGCTCGGTCTGGCGACGACGCTCGGCAGCGAGTTCCTGCCCAAGCTCGACGAGGGCAACATCTGGCTGACGGTGACGCTGCCGCCGGCGACCAACCTCGACCAGACCAAGGAGGTCGAGCGCGAGATCCGCCGCATCATGCTCGGCTATCCGGAGGTGAACAAGCTGATCACCCACGTCGGCCGCCCCGACGACGGCACTGACCCGAAGGGGCCGAACAACATGGAGATCCTCGCCGACCTGAAGCCGCGCGGCGAGTGGCGCTTCGCCGACAAGGAGCAACTGATCGCCGACATGACGCGGAAGATCCGCGTCATCCCCGGCGTCCCGACCAATTTCTCGCAGGTCATCGCCGACAATGTCGAGGAGTCGATTTCCGGGGTCAAGGGGGAGATCGCGATCAAGATCTTCGGTTCCGACCTCGACATCCTCGAAGACAAGGCCGAGCAGGTGGTCGGCGTCCTGCGCGGGATCCGTGGTTCGGCCGACGTCGCCGCGATCCGCGTCAGCGGCCAGACCGAACTCGACGTCACGCTCGACCCCGTGCGCATGGCACGCTACGGGATCAGTTCGGCCGACGTGAACAGCACCGTGCAGACCGCGCTCGCCGGCGCCGCGGTGAGCAGCTTCAGCGAGGGCGACCGCCGCTTCGACATCACCGTCCGCCTGCAGCGGCCTTTCCGCGACGCCGTCGACGACGTCGGCGAACTGCCGGTCGCGCTGCCCGGCGGCGGCAGCATCCCGCTTGCCGAGATCGCTGCGATCGAGGTCAGGCAGGGGCCGGCGCGCATCGGTCGCGAGTCGGGCGGTCGCTAAGTCGCGGTCAAGGCCAACCTGCTCGGTCGCGACCAGGGCAGCTTCGTCGCCGAGGCGATGACCAAGGTCAAGCAGCAGGTGCATCTGCCGGCCGGCTACCGCATGACCTGGGGCGGCCAGTTCGAGAACCAGCAGCGCGCCTTGAAGCGGCTGATGGTGATCGTCCCGCTATCGACGCTCGGCATCTTCGTGCTGCTCTTCTGGGCCTTCAAGTCGATGCGCTTCGCGCTGCTGGTGCTGTTCATGGCGCCCTTCACCTGGATCGGCGGCATCGCCGGGCTGGCCTTGGCCGGCCTGCACCTGTCGGTGTCGGCCGCGGTGGGCTTCATCGCCGTCGCCGGGATCTCGGTGCAGAACGGCGTGATCATGGTCGAGCAGTTCCTCGAAGGCGTGCGCGACGGCAAGCCGCTCGCCGAGGCCGTGCGCGAGGGCGCCGTCACCCGCCTGCGGCCGATCCTGATGACCGCGCTGATGGCCGGTCTCGGCCTGCTGCCGGCGGCGCTGTCGCACGGAATCGGCTCGGAGACGCAGCGACCCTTCGCCGTCGTCATCGTCGGCGGCATCGTCTCGGCGACGGTATTCACGCTGCTGCTGCTGCCCTTGCTCTTCCCCCTGGTGTGCCGCTCGGGCCCCGTGGGCAAGGACGCCGACGACCAGGACCTGCGTTGAGCTGCGCGTCCCCGTCGTAAATTGACACTGCGATTGCGAACTGTTTATAGTCGGGCGATTCAGCCTTGCGGAGTCCGCCATGAAAGAACGTCTGGTCATTTTCGATACCACCTTACGCGACGGCGAGCAGAGCCCGGGGGCATCGATGACCCGCGACGAGAAGCTGCGCGTCGCCCGCCAGCTCGAGCGCATGCGCGTCGACGTGATCGAAGCCGGCTTCGCGGCAGCATCGCCCGGCGACTTCGCGGCGATCCGCGGCATCGCCGAGGTGATCAAGGATTCGACCGTCTGTTCGCTGGCGCGCGCCAACGAGAACGACATCCGCCGTGCCGGCGAGGCGATCCAGCCGGCGCCGAGGAAGCGCATCCACACCTTCATCGCGACCAGCCCGATCCACATGGAGAAGAAGCTGCGCATGAGCCCCGACGAGGTGGTCGAGGCGGCGGTACGGGCGATCAGGTTTGCGCGCGAATACACCGACGACGTCGAGTTCTCGGCCGAGGACGCGGGCCGTTCCGAGATCGATTTCCTCTGCCGCGTGTTCGAGGCGGTGATCAAGGCCGGCGCCACCACGCTCAACGTCCCCGACACGGTCGGCTACATGATCCCGGCGCTGTGGGGCGAGCGCATGCGCACGCTGATCGAGCGCGTTCCCGGCGCCGACAAGGTGATCTGGTCGACCCACTGCCACAACGACCTCGGCATGGCGGTGGCCAACTCGCTGGCCGCGGTGATGGCCGGCGCGCGCCAGGTCGAATGCACGATCAACGGTCTCGGCGAGCGCGCCGGGAACGCCGCGCTCGAGGAAGTGGTGATGGCGGTGAAGACGCGACCCGACGTATTCACCGTCGACACGCGCATCGACACGACGCAGATCGTCCCGGCGTCGAAGCTGGTCTCGCAGATCACCGGCTACCCGGTCCAGCCGAACAAGGCGATCGTCGGCGCCAACGCCTTCGCGCACGAGTCGGGGATCCACCAGGACGGCGTCTTGAAGCACCGCGAGACCTACGAGATCATGCGCGCGCAGGACGTCGGCTGGGCGCAGAACAAGCTGGTGCTCGGCAAGCTCTCCGGGCGCAACGCGTTCAAGACGCGGCTCGCCGAACTCGGCATCGAGCTGGCCGGCGACGAGGCGCTCAACGCCGCCTTCGCGCGCTTCAAGGAACTCGCCGACAAGAAGACCGAGATCTTCGACGAGGACCTGCAGGCACTCGTCTCCGACGAGGGTGTCACCGCCGAGAACGAGCACTACAAGCTCGTCTACTCGCACGTCTGCTCCGAAACCGGCGAGACGCCGCTGGCGCAGATCACGCTCACCGTCGACGGCGTCGAGAGGAAGGCGCAGTCCACCGGCAGCGGTCCGGTCGACGCCACTTTCCGCGCGATCGAGCAGGTCGCCGGCAGCGGCGCGCAACTGCTGCTCTACTCGGTCAATGCGATCACCACCGGCACCGACGCGCAGGGCGAAGTCACCGTCCGCCTGGCAAAGGACGGCCGCATCGTCAACGGTGCCGGTGCCGACACCGACATCGTCATCGCCTCGGCCAAGTCCTACCTGAACGCGTTGAACAAGCTGCGCTCGTCGCTCGAACGCGTGAACCCGCAGGGCGTCTGACAGCCGGGGACGGCATGATTCATGCCGTCTGCCGCGACGGCCGGGTGCGGTAGGCGTAGGCGACCGCGGCAACGAAGAATACAAGCGAGAGCAGCGTCTCGGCGACCGCCAGTGCCTGCGACAGGCCGTGCTCGGTCGTCGCGCGCACGATGCCTTCGGCGAAGTAGGCGAGGATCAGCATGGTCGACCACTGGTAGGTGTAGCGGCGCCCCTTCAGGATTCCGAACAGCGGCAGCAGCAGCGGCAAGGCCTTCAGGGCCATCCAGGTGCCTCCCGGGGCCAGCGGCGCCAGGCGCAACTCCCAGGCTAGGCAGAGGAAGATCAGCGCGATCAGGCTGAAGGAAGACGCGTAGGAAGCGAATCGGGTCATCGGGGAAGTGTCCGGTGAAGGCAGGGAGTGTTGGGGGAGGCGCGACGTTCGCCGCAAGGGCAAGGCACTGAGAGTCCGTCGTCGGGCCTTGGTTCCGGCCACCTGTGGACGCAGCGCGCGACGACTTGCCGCAGCAGGAACTCGGGCAGGGCGAATTATAGCGGCGCCGGTGGGCGGCTTTGCCGCAGCGCGGCAGCCCCGGCATCGCGCCGCACCCCGCCGCCCGCGTCGGGCACGGAATATCGGCTTGTTTTCCCGTGGTTTCTTGTTATAATCTTGCCCTTTTTCTTATCCCGGAAGAGAGTGTCATGGTAGTCATTCGACTGGCTCGCGGCGGCGCCAAGAAGCGCCCGTTCTATAACCTCGTGGTTGCGGATTCGCGTACCCGCCGCGATGGCCGCTTCATCGAGCGCATCGGCTTCTACAACCCGGTCGCTGCCGCCTCCGAGGAAAGCCTGCGCATCGCCGCCGACCGCCTGAACTACTGGGTCGGACAGGGCGCACAACTGTCGCCGACGGTTGCCCGTCTGGTCAAGCAAGCCGGCGCCAAGGCTGCCGCCTGATCGTCCGCGTTTTGCGTCGATTAGCGTCCATTCTCGCGTCCTCACGCACCAACTCGTCGTGCCTGTTGCCCAGGTCGGCTTGCTCATGTCGTCGCTAGACAATCCCGCCAGCGAAGAGGCCGAGCGCTTCATCGTCCTCGGCAAGGTCGTCGACGCCTGGGGGATCGCCGGTTCGCTGCGCATCCACCCGTTCGCCGACGATCCCGCGGCCTGGGCGAAGCTGCCCGCCTGGTGGGTCGGCCGCGAAGGCGAGCCCCACGCATCCTGGCGCGAGGCGAAGCTGGTGAAGGGGCGCCTGCAGGGCGACTCGCTGGTGGCCCAGCTCGACGGTGTCGGCGACCGCACTGCGGCCGAAGCGATGAAGGGGATGCTGGTCGGCGTGCCGCGTTCGGCGATGCCGGCAGCGCGTACCAACGAGTATTACTGGGCCGACCTGGTCGGCCTGCAGGTGGTGAACACGCACGACGAGGTGCTCGGTCGGGTCCTCGGTCTGATCGAAACCGGTGCCAACGACGTCCTGCGCGTCGGTGACGGTGATGCGCCCGAACGCCTGCTGCCCTTCGTCGCCGCCGTCGTCCTCGACGTCGATGTCGCCGCGGGACGGATCGTGGTCGACTGGGAAGCCGACTGGTGACGCTAGCGCCCGCGGCGCAGCAGATGGAGGAAGCAGTCGTACGGACGCCCTTGCGCGTCGATGTGGTGACGCTGTTCCCCGAAATGTTCGCCTCGCTCACCCAGTACGGCGTGACGCGGCGGGCGTACGAGCAGGGGCTGTGGCAGTTCTCCCCGTGGAATCCGCGCGATTTCACCAGCGACGAGCGGCGCACGGTCGATGACCGGCCGTACGGCGGTGGTCCGGGGATGGTGATGTTGCCGGCGCCGCTGGAAGCTTCGATCGGCGCGGCCAAGGCGGGGCAGGCCGCGGCAGGTTTTGCCGGCAGCCGGGTGATCTACCTGTCACCGCAGGGCGCGCCGCTGACGCATCGTCGGGTCGTCGAACTGACGGAGACGGCGCAGGCAGGGGTGGGGCTGGTGTTGTTGTGCGGGCGTTACGAAGGAATCGACGAGCGCCTGCTGGCGCGCTGCGTCGATGAGGAAATCTCGATCGGCGATTTCGTCCTTTCCGGGGGCGAAATCCCGGCGATGGCGCTGATCGACGCGATGGTCCGGCAGCTGCCTGGCGCCTTGAACGACGCCGGTTCGGCGCAGCAGGATTCGTTCGTCACGGGCTTGCTCGACTGTCCGCACTACACGCGGCCAGAGGAATATGCAGGAATGCGCGTCCCCGACGTGTTGCTGTCGGGGCACCATGAAGAAATCCGCCGCTGGCGCCTGCAACAGGCGCTGGGGCGTACCTGGCAACGTCGTCCCGAGCTGCTGGCTGGGCGTGCGCTGTCGAAAGAGGAAACGCAGCTCCTGAGACGCTTTCAGGAGCAGTCGTGAAGCAGCACCTCCCGGTTTTCCGGGAGCGCAGTGAGTAACTCCTGGCCTTTTCAGGAGATTTCGCAACTCCCGGTGCAGTGGCGGGAGCAATGCGGTCAGACAACCATAAAGGAGCATCACCAATGAATCTGATCCAGCAACTCGAACAGGAAGAAATCGCCCGCCTGGGCAAGACGATCCCCGAATTCGCCCCCGGCGACACCGTCGTCGTCCAGGTGAAGGTCAAGGAAGGCACGCGCGAGCGTCTGCAGGCCTACGAAGGCGTCGTCATCGCCAAGCGCAACCGCGGCCTCAACTCGAGCTTCATCGTCCGCAAGATCTCCTCGGGCGAAGGCGTCGAGCGAACCTTCCAGACCTACTCGCCGCTGCTCGCAGCGATCGAAGTCAAGCGTCGTGGCGACGTCCGTCGCGCCAAGCTGTACTACCTCCGCGAGCGTTCGGGCAAGTCCGCGCGCATCAAGGAAAAGCTGGTCGCCCGCAAGGCTTGACCGGCACTTGCCGCCGCCTGCGGCGGCAAGGGATGAGGAAGGGCAGCGTCTTCGGGCGCTGCCTTTTTTTCGTCCGGAAGTCGACGATCCAGCCCGGAGTCCGCACGTCTCGCGCATAACATTGTGAATTTCATACGTAGTGGCGTATATTTCAGAGTAGTATTCGGTACTGAAAGTTTATACTCGATAGCGAATAGTCGGCTATGAGCGATACACAAAAACGAATCAAAAACCCGGAGAGTCTGGCGCGTCTCGGCAAGCAGTTGCGGCGTCGGCGCGAGCAGTCCGGCATCGCTCAGGGGAATGTCTTTGGCATGCGCCAGGCGACCGTCTCGAAGATCGAGAACGGCGGCGACGTCACGCTCGATACCTTCGTCTCCTACGCGGCGTCTCTTGGCCTGGAAGTCGCCCTCGTCCCGATCGGACAGGCGATGGCGAGGAGTGCGTCGCTGCCGACGGTGGCCAAGCCCGTCGATCTGCTCACCGAGTTCAGCGATCTGATCGACGAGCGATGAACAGGGTGAGCACCCTCGAGGTCTTGCTGAACGATGTGCTGGTCGGCTATCTGACGCACTACCCGGACGAGAAGACCTTTTTCGTCATCGACGAAGGCTACATCGAATACGGCGAGGAACGCCCGCTTCTTTCCCTGTCGCTGGCGCGACCCGGCGATGAAGAGGCAACGCGTGCGCTTCTCCTGGACGACCGGCACAAGTCTGCGTCGGTAAAGGTACCCTCGTTCTTCTCCAATCTTCTTCCCGAGGGCGCCCTGCGCCGGAGCATCGCCCAGCGTCTCAAGGTGCATGAGGACCGAGAGTTTCTGCTGCTCTCCGCGCTTGGGCATGATCTACCCGGTGCCGTCATCCTGAGTTCGGCCGATACTCCCGAGCGCCTTAAGCGTCGTCGGAGCGCCGCCGTGGCACCGACCGCTGAAGACCTTCATGAGCTGAAGTTCTCCTTGGGCGGAATGCAGATGAAGTTTTCTATGCTGCGCCAAGGCGAGCGCTTCACCGTGGCCGGGGGCAAGATGCTCGGCAACTACATCGTCAAACCGCCGTCGAACGACTTTCCAGCCTTGCCGATGGTCGAGGCGGCCACCATGGAAACCGCCCGCGCCGCCGGGATCGACGTGCCCGAGGTCCAACTACTGCTGCCGGACAGGATTCATGGCTTGCCCGACATGGCGGGCTATCGACAGGGAGAGCCGTTCTACGCGATCCGCCGCTTCGACCGAGCGAACCATGGGCGCATCCACGTCGAAGACTTCGCCCAGGTGTTCAATCTGCGTACCCATCAGAAGTACGGAAGGGTCAATTACGAAATGATTGGACGGACCCTGCTCCTCTACGCCGGCGGGCTGCCCGATGTAAAGGAGATGGCGCGGCGGCTGGTGCTCAACGTTTTGATGGGCAACGGCGACGCCCACATCAAGAACTGGTCGCTGATCTACGACAATCCACTGCGCCCCCGCCTGGCGCCTGCCTACGATCTGGTGTCGACGGTGGCCTATACGTCGCATGACATTTCCGTGGCGCTCAACATGGCCGGAGCGAAGCTCTTCAAGGTGATCACGCTCGACACCTTCGCTACGCTATTCGCCCGAATCGGCCTCGTCGATCGAGTGCGCGAGGACGTGATCGAGGAGGTGCGGAGCACCGGAAGGCGGGTCCTGGAAGTCTGGCACGGCCAGTTTGTAGCCGCCGGCGTGCCCGAGGCACTGATTCGGAAAATCGAGGCGCACCAGGCTGAACTGCCGCTGGCGAAAGCTTTGTGATTCAAGCGTAAAATTATCTTTGCCGGACGTTGCCACGCGAGCATTCCGGCAAGTCCGCGCGCATCAAGGGAAAGCTCGTCGTCCGCAAGGTCCAAGGATTCAGTTGTTCGGTTTTTCCGAACAACTGCGGCCGATGGCAAAACCTACGAGGTGGCGCGCTACAAGCTCGACTTTGCAAAGATCGTGAATCCCGCCCCAGAGAGGGGCGCAAGGGCTTAGCAGGGGCAGCCACCGAGCGATTGCGGGTCGCTGTTCGCTGAAGCCAGCGCTGCATCGGCGCGGCTGCGGCGGCTGACGTCGCGGGAAGCTGATGACGCCTTCTGCTGGCAGTGGGTGCCAGCGAGAGCTGAAACAGTTTTCAAGCCGGCCATGCAGGGGCCGGCTGAAGCTCAGGTCGTCAGGGTGATCAGGCCGTCTTCTCGATCAGCGCGTACGCCGAGTGGTTGTGGATCGACTCGAAGTTCTCCGACTCGACGACGTAGGTCTTCACGCGCGGCTCGGCGTTGAGGCGGGCGGCGACGTCGCGGACCATGTCTTCGACGAACTTCGGGTTGTCGTAGGCGCGTTCGGTGACGTATTTCTCGTCGGGGCGCTTCAGGAGGCCGAACAGTTCGCACGAGGCCTCGCTTTCGACCAGGGCGACGATCTCCTCGATCCAGACATGGTCGCGGGCGGTCAGCGTGACGGTGACGTGCGAGCGCTGGTTGTGCGCGCCACGCTCCGAGATCTTCTTCGAGCACGGGCACAGGCTGGTCACCGGGACGACGACGCGGATGGTCGAGGTGATCTCGCCGTCGCAGATGTCGCCGATCAAGGTCACGTCGTAGTCCATCAGGCTCTCGACGCCGGAGACCGGCGCGGCCTTGTTGATGAAGTACGGGAAGCTCATCTCGATGTGGCCGCTCTCGGCTTCGAGGCGCTCGACCATGTTGCGCAGCATCGACGGGAAGCTTTCGACCGAGATCTCACGCTCGTGCGTGTTGAGGATCTCGACGAAACGCGACATGTGCGTTCCCTTGAAGTTGTGCGGCAGGCCGACGTACATGTTGAACACGGCGATGGTGTGCTGCACGCCACCGGACTTGTCCTGAACCTTGACCGGGTGGCGGATCGACTTGATGCCGACCTTGTTGATCGCGATCTGCCGCGTGTCGGCCGAACTCTGGACATCGGGCATGGCGGGAGCGCCGGGCGGTACAGCTTGGTTCGCGTCTTTGGTCATGGTTTTTCCTGTTGGATGAGGCGCGCTGCTCAGGCCACCGCGCGCAGCACGGCGCCGAGGCGCTCGCGCACCGAGGCAGCGATTCCGGCGCCGTCGAGGCCGAGTTCGGCGAGCAGGATCGCCTGTTCGCCGTGGTCGATGAAGCGGTCGGGCAGGCCGAGACGCAGCAACGGGGTCTGGCTGCCGGCTTCCTCGAGCACGCGCGCGACTTCAGAGCCGGCACCGCCGACCAGCGCGTTTTCCTCGATGCTCACCAGCAGCGTGTGTTGGGCAGCGAGTTCGAGGATCAGTTCGCGGTCGATCGGCTTGACGAAGCGCATGTTGGCGACCGTCGCGTCGAGTTCGGCGCCGGCGTCGAGCGCCGGCTTCAGCATGCTGCCGAAGGCGAGCAGCGCGACCTTGCTGCCGCGGCGGCGGATCTCGCCCTTGCCGATCGGCAGCGTCGTCAGTTCCTTGGCGACGGCGACGCCCATGCCCGAGCCACGCGGGTAGCGGACCGCGGTCGGGCCGTCATAGGCGAAGGCGGTGGAGAGCATCTGCCGGCATTCGTTCTCGTCGGCCGGCGCCATGATCACCATGTTCGGGATGCAGGTGAGGAAGGACAGGTCGAACGAGCCGTGGTGCGTCGGGCCGTCGGCGCCGACCAGGCCGCCGCGGTCGAGCGCCATCACCACCGGCAGGTTTTGCAGCGCGATGTCGTGCAGCACCTGGTCGTAGGCACGTTGCAGGAAGGTCGAGTAGATCGCGAGCACCGGCTTCAGACCTTCGCAGGCGAGGCCGGCGGCGAAGGTGGCGGCGTGCTGCTCGGCGATGCCGACGTCGAAGTAGCGCTCCGGGTAGCGTTCGGAGAAGCGGATCATGCCCGAACCTTCACCCATCGCCGGCGTGATCGCGACGAGGCGCGGGTCGGCGGCAGCCATGTCGCACAGCCAGTCGCCGAAGACCTGCGTGTAGGTCAGCTTGCCACCGCCCTTGCCCTGCTGGATGCCGACGGCAGGCTCGAACTTCGACACGCCGTGGTAGAGGATCGGGTTGGCCTCGGCCTGCTGGTAGCCCTGTCCCTTCTTGGTGATGATGTGCAGGAACTGCGGCCCGCGCAGGTTCTTCAGGTTCTGCAGGGTCGGGATCAGCGAGTCGAGGTCGTGACCGTCGATCGGGCCAATGTAGTTGAAGCCGAATTCCTCGAACAGCGTGCCGGGTGTGAGCATGCCCTTGACGTGCTCCTCGGCGCGGCGCGCGAATTCGAGCAGCGACGGGGCGACGCCGAGCATCTTCTCGCCGGCGCGGCGCGCCGCGTTGAAGGTGCTGCCGGAGAAGAGGCGCGCGAGGTAGCGGTTGAGCGCACCGACCGGTGGCGAGATCGACATGTCGTTGTCGTTGAGGACGACGAGCAGGTCGGCGTCGTGCACGCCGCCATTGTTCAGCGCCTCGAACGGCTGGCCGGCCGACATCGCGCCGTCACCGATGACGGCGACGGTCTTCCTGGACTCGCCCTTCATGCGCGCGGCGACGGCCATGCCGACGGCGGCCGAGATCGAAGTCGAGGAGTGGCCGACGCCGAATGTGTCGTACTCGCTCTCGCTGCGCTTGGGGAAGCCGGAGATGCCGCGGTGGATGCGCAGGGTGTCCATGCGCTCGCGGCGGCCGGTCAGCGTCTTGTGCGCGTAGGTCTGGTGACCGACGTCCCAGACGATGCGGTCGTAGGGGGTGTCGAAGACGTAATGCAGCGCGATCGTCAGTTCGACGGTGCCGAGGTTCGACGAGAGGTGACCGCCGGTCTTGGAGACCGAGTTGATGAGGAAGGTGCGCAACTCGTTGGCCAGTTGCGGCAAGGCTCGCCGGTCGAGCTTGCGCAGTGCGGACGGGTCGTCGATGGCGTCGAGCAGCGGATAGGGGTTCGTCGTGTTGGACATGGCAGTTCCCGGGGGCATCGCCCTTGCAGGCTAAAACTTGCGGTGGGTGATGAAATCGGTGAGTGCGATCAGGCGGTCGGCGCGGCTGCCGAACATCGACAGCGCCTCGAGGGCCTCATTGCGCAGACGCTCGGCGAACTCGCGCGCGCCATTGAGGCCGAGCAGGCTGACGTAGGTCGGCTTGTCGGCGGCGGCGTCCTTGCCGGCAGTCTTGCCGAGCGTCGCGGTGCTCGCGGTGCAGTCGAGGATGTCGTCTACGACCTGGAAGAGCAGGCCGGCGCGACGTGCAAAGCGGTCGAGCGCGGCGCGCGCCGTGTCGTCCATCGCTTCGCCGCAGAGCGCGCCGAGCAGGGTCGCGGCGCGGATCAGCGCGCCGGTCTTCAAGGCGTGCATCAGTTCGAGCTCGGGCTGGTTCAAGGGCTTGCCGACCGAGGCGAGGTCGATTGCCTGGCCGCCGGCCATGCCGAGCGAGCCGCTGGCGTGCGCCAGCAGGCGGACCATCTCGAGCTGGCGCGCGGGCGCGAGCGCGAGCAGCGGCGAACTTGCGCCGCCGGTCGATTCGCCGGCCAAGAGGCCGAAGGCGAGGGTTTGCAGGCTGTCGCCGACCAGCAGTGCAGTCGGTTCGTCGAACTCGACGTGGCAGGTCGGACGGCCGCGGCGCAGCACGTCGTCGTCCATGCACGGCAGGTCGTCATGGACCAGCGAATAGACGTGGATCAGCTCGACCGCAGCAGCGGCGACCTCGAGCTGTTCGGGCGCCGCACCGGTGAGTTCGCCGGCGGCGAAGGCGAGCAGCGGCCGCACGCGCTTGCCGCCACCGAGGGTGACGTAGCGCATGGCCTGGTGCAGGCGATCGGGAATCGCGTCGGCCGCGGGCAGGAAGCGGTCGAGCGCGACTTCGATGCGCGCCTGGACATCGTGCATCCACTCGCCGAAGGGAATGGCTGCGGGTGGGGCGGCAGTGGCCGCGGTGTGGGTGCTCATCAGGCGTCTCCCGTCGCCGCGCCGAATTCGCGCAGCGTACCGTTGTCGAGGATCTGGATGCGCCGCTCGGCGTCGGCGAGCTGGCGCTGGCAGCGCTGCAGCAGTTCGGCACCGCGCCGGTAGGCGGTCAGGGATTCTTCAAGCGGCAATTGACCGCCTTCCATGCGTTCGACGATCGCCTCGAGCTCGGCGAGTGCCGCCTCGAAGCTGGGACCGTCGTCGGCGACTGCCGTGGCGGCGGATGCGGATTGCGACATGGCTGAACAATCGGAAGAAACGCGACAAAATAGCGGAAAGGGGGCTTCTGGTCAAATGCAAAGGGGGCTAAAATCGCGCCGTTCCGCGCGCATCGCGCGCGCCGGATTTGCGCCCGCAAGCCGCCTGCTCCCTTCCCGCTGCGCGACTTACGGGCGTTTTCATTGATGGAGAAGTTGCATGTCCGACAACGCCGTTGCCGCCGAACTGGCGGCAGCCAGTGGTCCGCTGCCCGCGGGCTGGTATTTCGACGCCGACATCCTGGCGCTTGAGCAGCAAGCCTTCTTCGCCGGCGGCCCCGGTTACGTCGGCCACGAACTGATGGTTCCCGAGTGCGGCGACTACCGCTCGCTGGAGGCGGTCGACCACGCACGCCTGATCCTGCGCCGCGAGGACGGCATCTGGCAGATGTCGAACGTCTGCCGCCACCGGCAGGCGATCATGCTGCAGGGCGCCGGCAAGATGAAGCGCATCGTCTGCCCGGTGCACCGCTGGGTCTATGGCACCGACGGCGAACTCGTCGGCGCGCCGCGCTTCAAGGAAAAGCCCTGCCTGTCGCTCGACCGGCAGCCCCTGCAGAGCTGGAACGGCCTGCTGTTCACCGGCCCGCGTTCGCCGGCCGAGGACCTCGCTGCGCTCGGCACCGACGCCTTCGATTTCTCGGGCTACAAGCTCGACCGCGTCGTCGCCCACGAGTGCAATTACAACTGGAAGACCTTCATCGAGGTCTACCTCGAGGACTACCACGTCGCGCCCTTCCACCCCGGCCTCGGCAACTTCGTCACCTGCGACGACCTGAGCTGGCAGTTCGCCGAGCGCTTCTCGGTGCAGCGGGTCGGGCTGACGCGCTTTGAGCGCACCGGTTCTCCGGTCTATGAGCGCTGGCAGCAGGCGGTGCGCAACGCGCACCCGGAAGGACTGCCCGAGCAGGGCGCGGTGTGGCTGACGCTGTTCCCGAACGTGATGGTCGAGTGGTACCCGAAGACGCTGGTGGTCTCGTCGCTGATCCCGCAGTCGCCCGAGCGCACGCTCAACATCGTCGAGTTCTACTATCCGGAAGAGATCGTCGCCAACAACCGCGAGTTCGTCGAGGCGCAGCAGGCTGCGTACATGGAGACCGCGATCGAGGACGACGAGATCGGCGAGCGCATGGACCGCGGCCGGCGCGCGCTGATGCAGGCCGGCAAGAACGAGGTCGGCCCCTACCAGTCGCCGCTTGAAGACGGGATGGAGCACTTCCACGACTTCTACCGCCGCGAGCTGAAGCGCGCGCTGGGCTGAGCGCGGGCGGGCCGGGACCCGGCGCGCGCGCCGGTGCTACACTTGCTCATCAACCTGCGTGGAGAAGCATGATGATCCTGACCGACCGCCAGCCGCATCGCGTTGAAGTGACCGTCCTCGGCGAATTCGAACTCGCCGATTTCAAGCAGTTCGAGGCGATCTTCGACGAGGCGCTCACCACCGAGGTCCCTGTCGACCTCTACTTCGACCTGCGCGGGATGACCGGCTTCACCGTCGACGTCGCCTGGGAAGAAATCGTCTTCTCGCGCCAGCACGGCAAGGACTTCCGCCGCATCGCGGTCGTCTCCGAGCACCGCTGGGAAGTGTGGGGCGTCTGGCTGACCAAGCTGTCGGCGAACGCCGAACTGCGCGTCTTCCCCGACGCCGACGCGGCGCGCGAGTGGCTCGCCAGCGAACTGGGCTCCTGAGCGCAATCGGTACAGCGTCGATGCACGCGCCGTCCGCATTCTCGACGCTGGTCGACGCAGAGACGCTCGCCGCGCATCTCGGTGACGCGGACTGGATGGTCGTCGATTGCCGGCATCGGCTCGCCGATCCCGATTACGGCGAGCGTGCCTACGCGGCAGCGCACCTGCCGGGTGCGCTCTTCCTGCATCTCGACCGTGACCTGTCGGGCCCGCTGAACGGCAGCAACGGCCGCCATCCCTTGCCCGACCCGCTCGTCCTGGCCGAGAAGCTCGGCCGGCTCGGACTGCTCGGCGAGCGCACGCAGGTGGTCGCCTAAGACGACGCCGGCGGCATGATCGCGGCGCGTCTGTGGTGGCTGCTGCGCTGGCTCGGCCACCGGCGCGTCGCGCTCCTCGACGGCGGTTTCGCCGCCTGGCGCGGGCCGCTGTCGAGCCTGCCGCCTGCGTTGCCGGCAGCGGCCGCCGACTTGCAGTTGCCGCCGCCCGCCGAACTGGCAGCTGCGGTTGTCGATGCAGTGACGATCGATACCGGCCTCGCAGCGCCCACGCTGCGCCTCATCGACGCGCGTTCGCCCGACCGTTTCCGCGGCGAGAACGAGACGATCGACCCGGTCGGCGGCCACATCCCGGGCGCGCGCAACCGCTTCTTCGGCGACAACCTGGACGCTGAGGGCCGCTTCCGCCCGGCGGCCGAACTGCGCGTCGATTTCCTCGCCGTGCTCGACGGCGCCCCGGTCGAGTCCTGCGTCATGTACTGCGGCTCGGGCGTCTCGGCCTGTCACAACCTGCTGGCGATGGAAATCGCCGGCCTTTCCGGAGCACGCCTCTATCCGGGTTCGTGGAGCGAGTGGTGTACTCCCGACGGCGAAGGCCGGCCGCTGCGTCCCGTGACGCGCTGAGCGCCCCACTTTGACGTCATTGCGAGGCGCGCAGCGCCGTGGCAATCCAGTTCGTTGTTCCGTCTTCGCCATCCGATTCGAGCCCTACGCTCTGGATCGTCACGCCCTGCGGGCTCGCGATGACGGGCTGCTGATACGGGACAGTGACTTCGTTTTGGCCCGGGAAGTTTCACGCAAACAACGCTCACAGCGCCGCGCCGAGCCGCGTTCCCTGATCGATCGCGCGCCTGGCGTCGAGTTCGGCCGCGACGTCGGCGCCGCCGATCAGCGATAGCGGAACGCCGGCCGCGCGCAGTTCCGCTTCGAGCTCGCGACAGGGCTCCTGTCCGGCGCAGACGACCACCGTATCGACCGGCAGGCATTCGGATTTGCCGTCGCGGACGATGTGCAGGCCGCCATCGTCGATGCGCTCGTAGCTCACCCCCGAGAACATGTGCACGCCGCGCCTGGCGAGCACGGTGCGGCGGATCCAGCCGGTGGTCTTGGCCAGTCCCGCCCCCGGGCGCGCGGCCTTGCGCTGCAGCAGCCAGACCGTGCGTGGCGAGGCGGGTGCCTGTACCGGCGCCAGTCCGCCGCGGCCCGAGAAGTCCGGATCGATCCCCCATTCACGCTGGAAATGCGCGATCGCGTCGTCTTCGGCAGGCGCGTGGGTGAGCAGTTCGGCAACGTCGAAGCCGATGCCGCCGGCGCCGATGATCGCGACGCGACAGCCCGCCTGCCGGCGCCCCTCGATCAGGTCGATGTAGGAGATGACCGACGGGTGCTCGCTGCCCGGAATCGACAGGCGGCGCGGGACGATGCCGCTGGCGAGGACGACGTGGTCGAAGCCGGCGAGCGCCGCTGCCTCGGCGCGCGTGCCGAGGCGCAGCTCGACGCCCGCCTTGGCCAGGCGACGGTCGAAGTAGCGCAGGGTCTCGGCGAACTCCTCCTTGCCCGGTATCCGGCACGCCAGCCTGAACTGGCCGCCGATCTTCGCCGCGGCTTCGAACAGGGTGACGCGGTGCCCGCGCTCGGCGGCGGTCGCGGCGCAGGCCATTCCCGCCGGTCCGGCGCCGACGACGGCGATGCGCTTCGGCGTGGCGGCCAGCGCGATCGCAAGCTCGGTCTCGTGGCAGGCGCGCGGATTGACGAGACAGGAGGCCACCTTGCCCGAGAAGATATGGTCGAGGCAGGCCTGGTTGCAGGCGATGCAGGTGTTGATCTCGTCGGCGCGGCCGGCGGCAGCCTTGTTCACGAACTCGGGGTCGGCGAGGAAGGGACGCGCCATCGCCACCAGGTCGGCGCTCCCGGTAGCGAGCAAGGCCTCGGCGGTTTCCGGCGTGTTGATGCGGTTGCTGGCGATCACCGGGATGCCTGTCGCGCGCTTGACGCGCTCGGTCGCCCAGGCGAAGGCTGCGCGCGGCACCATCGTCGCGATGGTCGGGATGCGTGCCTCGTGCCAGCCGATGCCGCTGTTGATCATGCTCGCGCCGGCGGCCTCGATCGCCTGCGCCAGCGCGACGACCTCGTCGGCGCTGCTGCCGCCTTCGACGAGGTCGATCATCGACAGGCGGAAGATGAGGATGAAGTCGGGGCCTGTGGCTTCGCGCACGCGGCGCACGGCTTCGACCGCGAAGCGGATGCGCTTCTCGAACGATCCGCCCCATTCGTCCTCGCGCCGGTTGGTCTGCGGCGCGATGAACTCGTTGATCAGGTAGCCTTCCGAGCCCATCACCTCGACCCCGTCGTAACCCGCGCTGCGGGCCAGCGCGGCGCAGCGCGCGTAGTCGGCGAGCGTGCGCTCGATGTCGTCGGCCGACAGTTCGCGTGGTCGTACCGGCGAGATCGGTGCCTGCAGGGGGGAGGGCGCGACCGCGCCGCGATGCGTCGCGTAACGGCCGACGTGCAGGATCTGCAGCGCGATCTTGCCGCCCTCGGCGTGCACCGCGTCGGTGAGCAGGCGGTGCTCGGCCAGCTGTGCTTCGCTGTCGAGCACGGCCGCGCCGGCCATGATCGAGCCTTCGGCATTCGGCGCGATGCCGCCGGTGACGATCAGCGCGACGCCGCCGCGCGCGCGCTCGGCATAGAAGGCGGCGAGCCGCGCAAACCCGGCGCTACCTTCGCCGATGCCGGTATGCATCGAGCCCATCAGCACGCGGTTCTTCAGCGTCGTGAAACCGAGGTCGAGCGGGGCGAACAGGTGCGGGAAGGGCGCTTGCGGGGCGTTCATGAAAGCAGTCTCCGGATGTTGTTGTCGGTATGGGGGTAAAACGCCGTCGATTATTGCCGCACAGCGGACGGCGGGCAAGGACCGCCGGCGAC
>NZ_NHRX01000008.1 GCF_016653115.1 Rhodocyclus purpureus | reverse complement strand
GCTGGGCTTGCGTGGGTCATCGATTTCGGACAGACACTCCATCAGGCAGCCCCCTTCCGTCGCTCTCATGCGCTTGGCTCAAAGGCACGGAGTAGATGCGATTTTGAGAAAGGTTGCAAGATGAAGCCCTATCCTCTTGAAGAGGAGGGACTATTTCAGGCCGGCAATCTCATTGGAAAAGATGCTTTCCGAGTGCGGAAGCCCTGCTGGGTGATGGAAGTTCCGGCGCCGAGCAGGAGCGTCGTGGTATTGGCGATCGGGATGTTCCAGTAGAGCGACTGCTTGCCCTCGTCTGTCACGTACTCGACCCGCCCACCATTCACCAGCACGCGGCAGTGTTCGATGTAATAGAGGTTCGCGCGCTTGGAATGAAGAATCGTCTTGAGTTCGGAAGGGACAAGTGGCTTCATGAGCTTGCCTTGCGTTGCGCTGATTGAGCAGTCTGAAACCTTTCGGTAGATCAGTAGCTGCGCCCTTCCGATGATTTTCTCACGCCAATCAGATTACGCGCCAAGCATTTCCAGGAGACACCGACGACCCGGGAAGAATATTCGAGGTCCGGCCTCTGAACAATCTCACTCGGCGCTTCGCTTCGACTCCGCTCCAGCCTCCATCTGCGGACCGGTCACAGGCGGCGCCGCCTGCAGCTTCGCCGCTTCGACTTTCGCCGCCTCCGCCTTGTCGACCCGGCTCGCATAGACCCCGTAGGCTTCGAGGCCGAGCGCGACGGGAATCAGGAGTCCGACCAGCTTGGGCGCCCAGTCGGCGAGCGAGGATTGCTTCCCGGGACCGTTCGCTCCTTGGGCCGGGACCTCCTCCGTCTTTCCCGCAGCCATCTTTTCATCGAATTCCATGAATGGGTCCTTCGTGCCGATCTGAAAATTGCGCTGAATCCTATGCGACGGAACAGGCACAGCAAGCAAAAGGGCGAACCATGGTCCGCCCTTTTGCTTTACCTTGAACGCCCGCAGCCTGCTGCGCCGCGGGCGCCGCTCCGGATCAGAGCAGCGACTTCAGCAGGCGCGCCATTTCCGACGGGTTGCGCGTCACCGTGAACCCGCACTCTTCCATGATCGCGAGCTTGGCATCGGCGGTGTCGGCGCCGCCGGAGATCAGCGCGCCGGCGTGGCCCATGCGCTTGCCGGCCGGGGCAGTGACGCCGGCGATGAAGCCGACCACCGGCTTCTTCATGTTGGCCTTGCACCACTGCGCGGCTTCGGCTTCGTCGGGGCCGCCGATTTCGCCGATCATGATCACCGCGTCGGTGTCGGGGTCGTCGTTGAACATCTTCATCACGTCGATGTGCTTGAGACCGTTGATCGGGTCGCCGCCGATGCCGACCGCCGAAGACTGGCCGAGGCCGACTTCGGTGAGTTGGCCGACGGCTTCGTAGGTCAGCGTTCCCGAGCGGCTGACGACGCCGATGCGGCCCTTGCGGTGGATGTGGCCGGGCATGATGCCGATCTTGATCTCGTCGGGCGTGATCAGGCCGGGGCAGTTCGGTCCGAGCAGCAACGTTTCCTTGCCGCCGGCAGCGACCTTCTGCTTCATCTTGTTGCGCACCATCAGCATGTCACGCACCGGGATGCCTTCAGTGATGCAGATCGCCAGATCGAGGTCGGCTTCGACCGCTTCCCAAATCGCCGCAGCGGCGCCGGCGGGCGGCACGTAGATCACCGAGACGGTGGCGCCGGTTTCGGCGGCGGCTTCCTTGACCGAACCGTAGATCGGGATGTCGAAGATCTTCTCGCCGGCCTTCTTCGGGTTCACGCCGGCGACGAAGCAGTTCCTGCCGTTGGCGTATTCCTGGCACTTCTCGGTGTGGAACTGGCCGGTCTTGCCGGTGATCCCCTGGGTGATGACTTTGGTGTCTTTGTTGATCAGGATGGACATTCACTCTCTCCTTACTTGACCGCAGCGACGATCTTGGTCGCGGCTTCCGCCATGCTGTCGGCGGTGATGATCGGCAGGCCCGACTCGGCGAGGATCTTCTTGCCGAGTTCTTCGTTGGTGCCCTTCATGCGCACCACGAGCGGGACGGAGAGGTGCACTTCGCGCGCGGCGCTGACGACGCCGGTGGCGATCGTGTCGCAGCGCATGATGCCGCCGAAGATGTTGACCAGGATGCCCTTGACCTTCGGGTTGTGCAGCATGATCTTGAACGCTTCGGTGACCTTCTCGGTCGTCGCGCCGCCGCCGACGTCGAGGAAGTTGGCCGGCTCGGCGCCGAACAGCTTGATCGTGTCCATCGTCGCCATCGCCAGGCCAGCGCCGTTCACCAGACAGCCGATGTTGCCGTCGAGGCTGATGTAGGCGAGATCGAACTTGGAGGCTTCGATTTCGTCGGGGTCTTCCTCGTCGAGGTCACGGTAGGCGACGATTTCAGGATGACGGTAGAGCGCGTTCGAGTCGAAGTTGAACTTGGCGTCGAGCGCCTTGATGTTGCCGTTGCCTTCGAGGATCAGCGGGTTGATCTCGGCGAGCGAGGCGTCGGTCTCCATGTAGCAGGTGTAGAGCTTCTTGAAGGTGTCGACCGCCTGCGCCTGCGAGGCTTCGGGGACGCCGATGCCCTGCGCGAGTTCGAGCGCCTGTGCGTCGGTGAGGCCGGTGAGCGGGTCGACGAAGACCTTGATGATCTTCTCGGGGGTCGAGTGCGCGACTTCCTCGATGTCCATGCCGCCTTCGCTTGATGCCATCATCGCGACCTTCTGCGTGGCACGGTCGGTCAGCGCGGCGACGTAGTATTCCTTACGGATGTCGGCGCCTTCCTCGACCAGCAGGCGGCGCACCTTCTGCCCTTCCGGACCGGTCTGGTGCGTCACCAGCTGCATGCCCAGGATCTGGCTGGCGTACTGGCGCACCTCGTCGAGCGACTTGGCGACCTTGACGCCGCCGCCCTTGCCGCGGCCGCCGGCGTGGATCTGGGCCTTGACCACCCAGACCTTGCCACCGAGGGATTCGGCCGCCTTCACCGCGTCATCGACAGTCGGACAGAAGACGCCGCGAGGGACGACGACGCCGAATTTCTTCAGGAGCTCCTTGCCCTGATATTCGTGGATTTTCATGCGTTTTCCTTGCCTGGGTTGCTGAGGTTGCTGGGGTGCCGGCCGGGCCAGCGTTCAAGTCACCGTCGGAAGACGGGGAGAAATCGGGAATTCACACCTCGCTCGTCAGGCGCGCGACGCCGGGTTCCGGGTCGCCGTCGGGCCGATACCAGCGCGGGTAGTAGCGCTCGACCACCTCGGACGACGAGGCCAGCGCGTGACAACGATCGAGCTGGTAGGGCTTGTGCTTGCTGTCGTCGTTGTCCGGGATCTCGCTGGCGAAGCTCTGGATCGCCGCGGTCGGCAGGTGCATCAGAAGTTCGGAGAGGTGCGAGCAGCCCTGGATCTTGTCGAAGCAATCCTTGATCGCCTTGCGGAAGCCATGGAACAGGTTCAGCCCGACCAGCTGCCGATACGACGGGGCAATCCGCTCGCAAACGCCGGGGTAAGGCGTCGCGTCGGAGCAGGCGACCGCGTCTACGATGTTCATCTTGCGGTCGATGGTGACGCGCACCCACATTTCGTGCAGCGGATCGCCCGCGCGGCGCACGCCGGAAGACAGGTGGTAGTCCTGATCCTTGCTATCGACGAGTCTTGCCTCGATATCCCAGTTTCCATCCTCCCGTTTGAAACCAGCCAGTTCGACACTGCGCACGTGCATGCGCTTGCGTGCAACGGAGGGGGGAGGCAAAGGCATCGACGATCCGGAAGTGAAAGGATTGAGCAATGGGCAACAGCGCCCGGCAAGTAGCGCACTCGGACAGTGGACGCGAATCGCGAGTTCCCGGCCTGCCGCGAAAGATCTGCGGGTGCGGGAAATCACGCTCGCGCGGCCGTCGAGGCAGGCTTTTTCGTTGACCTAAGATCGTAGCACAAGGCTGCGCCGGTGCGTAAATAATTCATAATTATGGAATCGGATGCCGCCGACGGATGCCCCTGGCGTGGAGCGATGACGGCGCGCGCGGGCGGGCGGCGGCCCGTCCTACCGAGGACAGGCCCTCAGCGAGCGCCGGCCGCAGCCAGCGGCGCCTCCTCGGCGGCGGCGATCACCACCGTCCGCCAGAGCAGGCCGCCGAGCAGCAGCGCGGCGAGCGTCAGGCTGGCGAGCGAGGCGCTCCAGAAGCCGACGACGCCCAGCGGCGCCAGGTCGAAAACACCGCGATAGGCGAGCAACCAGCCGCCCCCGAGGCCGACGCCCCAGAAACAGACGATGTGCACGAGCATCGGCACGAAGGTGATCTTGTAGGCGCGCAGGGCGAAGGCGGCGACCGTCTGCACCGCGTCGAAGACCTGGTAGAGCGCGACGAAAACGATCAGCGACAAGGCGGTCGCCTGCACGCGTTGGTCGCTGGTGTAGGCGGCGATCAGCGGCTCGGCGCTGAGCCAGAGCGCGACCCCGAGCAGCGTCGACACGCCGGCGGCGAGCAGCAGGCCGGCCTGTATGGACACACGCGCGCGCGGCACGTCGCGCGCGCCGACGGCCTGCCCGACCTGCGCCAGCGTCGCGATCGCCAGCGCCAGCGGCGGCATGTAGGCGATTGCGGCGAGGTTGGCGATGATCCGGTGTCCGGCGACGACCGACGCGCCGAGCTGCGCGATGAACAGCGCGACCAGCGTGAATGCCGAGATTTCGACGAAGCCCGAAAACCCCATCGGCAGGCCGATGCGCAAGAGTTGCTTCAGCGGCTGCAGGCGCGGCAGGTGCCAGGCGGCGAACAGGCGGTAGCTCGCCAGTGCCGGCGCGAAGCGCAGATAGACGAGCGCGCAGATGAGCGCGAACCAGCCGGTGACTGCGTTCGAAATGCCGCAGCCGAGCACCCCGAGCGGCTCGCCGCCCCAGCGCCCGCTGACCAGCAGCCAGGCGAGGACGCCGTGCAGGGCGGCACCGCCGAGGCTGATCAGCATCAGCGGGCGCGGCCGGCTGATCGCATTGCAGAACGCGTAGAAGACGCGATGCAGCAACACCGCCGGCAGCGCCCAGGCGAGCAGGCCGAGATAGCCGCGGGCCTTGGCCTCGACCGCCGGCTCGATCGGCGACAGGCCGAGCAACGCATCGGGGTGGAGCAGCAGCGCGACGCCCGGCACCGACAACAAGAGCGCCAGCCAGAACGCCTGCTGCACGGCCGGGGCGATCTCGCCGCTGCGGCGCGCGCCGACGAGTTGCGCGACCGTCGGCCCGACCGCCTGCACGACGCCAGCAAAGGCGAAGACGATCGCGACGTAAAGCCCGCCGCCGACCGCGACCGCCGCCAGGTCCTCGGCGCCGTAGTGGCCGAGCAGGACGGTGTCGATCAGCATCATCGCCATGCCGGCCAGCTGGGCAATCAGCATCGGCGCGGCATGAGCGGCAAGGAGGCGGGTCTGGCGCAGGAGAAGGGGTGCGCTCTGGCTCATGCTGGCCCCTCGCGCTGCCTCATACCGGATTCTCGATATCGACGAACTCGAAGACGCAGTGGCCGGCGAAATGCGTGGCGAGGTGCCCGGTCAGCGCCTCGATGCCGCAGCGCTCGGTGGCGTGGTGTCCGGCGGCGAGGTAGGCAACGCCCGCCTCGCGCGCCAGATGCACGGTCTGTTCGGAGATCTCGCCGGAAACGAAGGCATCGCAGCCGGCGGCGATCGCCTGCTCCAGGTAGCCCTGCGCAGCGCCCGTGCACCAGCCGATGCGCGTGACGGGTCGAGCGCCCTCGCCGATGACGAGCGGCGCCCTGCCGAGGGCGGAGGCGACGGTTGCCGCGAGTTCGCCGACCGTCGTCGGGGCCGCCGGGCTGCCGAACCAGGCCATGTCCTGTTCGCCGAAGCGGCCTTCCGGCGCCCACCCGCAGCGTCTTGCCAGTTGCGCGTTGTTGCCGAGTTCGGGATGCGCGTCTAGCGGCAGGTGGTAGGCGATCAGGTTGATGTCGGCGGCAAGCAGGGTCGCCAGCCGCACGCGGCGCAGGCCGGTGACGCGTACGTCCTCGCCGCGCCAGAACCAGCCATGATGGACGAGCACCGCGTCGGCCGAGCGCTCCACGGCGGCATCGAGCAGCGCCTGGCAGGCACTGACGCCGGTGACCACCCGCCGCAGCCGGGCGGCGCCTTCCACTTGCAGACCGTTTGGGCAATAATCGCGCAGTCGTGCCGCTTCGAGCAATTCATCCAGATAGCGCGTCAGTTCTTCGCGCGCGACCCCCCCGGAATTTTCGTTTGACATCATCTGTTCCCTTCCCTTGCGGTATGACCCGATGCGCAGGCTCTGGCTGATCTTTGCACAGGCGACGACGATCGCGCTGGCGATCTTCTTCGTCGTCGGCGCGCTGCGCCCCGACTGGGTGGGCCGCCGCGGCGACGTCGCCGGCACGCCGCCACCCGCCGTCGGCGAGGCGGCCAGCGCGGCAGCATCGTACCGCGAAGCGGCGAACAAGGCACTGCCGTCGGTCGTGCATGTGTTCACCAGCAAGAAGATGAAGCTGCCGAAGCACCCGCTCTTCGACGACCCGGTCTTCCGCCATTTCTTCGGCGATCGGCCCGATGACGAGGCGCGCAGCGCAGGCCTCGGATCGGGTGTCATCGTCAGCAGCGACGGCTACGTGCTGACCAACTATCACGTCGTCGAGGCGGCCGACCAGATCGAGGTCGCGCTCAACGACGGAAGCACCTTCCGCGCGCGCCTCGTCGGCAGCGACCCGGACACCGACCTCGCCGTGCTGCACGTCGATACCGGCCACGGCGGCAAGGAGCCCCGGCTGCCGGCGATCAGCTTCGGCCGCCCCGAGGACGTCCATGTCGGCGACGTCGCGCTGGCCATCGGCAACCCCTTCGGCGTCGGCCAGACGATGACCATGGGCATCGTCTCGGCACTCGGCCGCTCGCATCTGGGCATCAACACCTTCGAAAACTTCATCCAGACCGACGCGGCGATCAATCCGGGCAACTCCGGCGGCGCGCTGATCGACAGCAGCGGGGCGCTGATCGGCATCAACACTGCGATCTACTCGCGCTCGGGCGGCTCGCTCGGCATCGGCTTCGCCATTCCCGTGGCGACCGCCAAGGACGTGATGGAACAGATCATCCAGCACGGCTCGGTGACGCGTGGCTGGGTCGGCGTCGAGGCACAGGAGATCACCGGCGAACTCGCCGAGTCCTTCGGGCTGCCCAACGCCGACGGCGCGCTGATCGCCGGCGTCCAGCGTGGCAGTCCGGCCGAACAGGCCGGCGTCCGCCCCGGCGACATCCTGCTCTCCATCGCCGGCAAGCCGGTCAAGGATCCGCAGGCCATGCTCGACCTGATCGCTGCGCAAAAACCGGGCAGCCACATCGGCTTCAAGTTGCGCCGCCAGCAGCAGCTGATCGACCTGGACATCAAGGTCGGCAGGCGCTCAACCAACCTGCGGCGCGACGCCGAGTGAGGCGCGGCGCTCCAGCGCGTGCATCATCAACTTTCCGGAGGAAACCAAAATCTGCGAACTGCTGGGAATGAACTGCAACACGCCGACCGACATCTGCTTCTCGTTCGCGGGTTTTCAGCAGCGCGGCGGCGCCACCTCGGTGCATGCCGACGGCTGGGGGATCGCCTTCTTCGAGGGCGTCGGCGCGCGTGTCTTCCTCGACCCGCAGCCCTCCTTCCGTTCGCCGGTCGCCGAACTGGTGCGCAACTACCCGATCCGCTCGAAGAACGTGATCGCGCACATCCGCAAGGCGACGCACGGGCGCATCGCACTCGAGAACACGCACCCGTTCATGCGCGAACTGTGGGGCCGTTACTGGATCTTCGCGCACAACGGCGCGGTACCCGGATTCGGGCAGGTCAACCACGACGCGCCGGCCTTCTGCGCCACGACGGAGGCAGCGGCACAGGTGTTCAACGACGGCAGCGGCCCGCAGCCGGTCGGCGACACCGACAGCGAGGCGGTCTTCTGCTGGCTGCTGCGCCAGTTGCGGCAGCGTTTCGGCGCCACCCCGCCGGCGCGCGACGAGCTGTTCTCCACCCTGCACGAACTGACGCTCAAGGTGGGCGCGAGCGGCGAGTTCAACTACCTGCTGTCCAACGGTGACTGGCTGTTCGCACACTGCTCGCGCAAGCTCGCCTTCGTCGTGCGCAAGGCGCCGTTCGCAGTCGCGCACCTGGCCGACGAGGACGTGAGCGTGGACTTCGCCGAGCTGACGACGCCGAGCGACCGCGTCGCCGTCATCGCGACGACGCCGCTCACCGACAACGAGGAATGGACGACGATGCCGCCCGGCAGCCTGTGGCTGTTCGAGGAAGGCGTTCCGGTGGCGCAAGCCCCGACCGTTCCCGCGCCGCCGCGCAAGGAAGAGACGGGGTCAGCCGCCGTCGCGTCGGCTGCTTGATGCATGGGCGGTGTTCCATTCGGGCCTTACGGCCCTCCCACGGCAGTTCCGTAGATCGGGGTAACGTGAAACGTGGAACAATTTCGTGAAACATCGGCCGAACTGATCTGCCGAAGCCGTCGCGATCAGCAGCCAGTCAACCGGATTGCCACGGCGCTACGCGCCTCGCAATGACGGCAGCGAATGGCTGCGTTTCATGCAGAGGGGTGGCACGACTCGCCATGATCGTTGGCGCAGCGTGACCCGACGAATCACGGTGACGGCGCCTTGTCCGCCTCTTACGCCTGATCCGCATCTCCCGCCTGCGGCGCGCGTCCGGTGACGCGCGCCAGCAGCAGGCCGAGTTCGAACAAGAGGCAGAGCGGCACCGCCAGCATCAGCTGCGAGATGACGTCCGGCGGCGTGAAGATGGCGCCGATGACGAAGGCGCCGACGATCACGTAGGGACGCCACGCGCGCAGCTTCTCGAGTTCGACGATGCCGGTACGGACGAGGACGATCACGACCACCGGCACCTCGAAGGCGGCACCGAAGGCGACGAAGCTGGTGAGGACGAAGGACAGGTACTTGTCGATGTCGGTCATCCAGGCGACCCCTTCCGGCGCGACCTTGGCCATGAAGGTGAACACGGTCGGGAAGACCAGGAAGTAGGCAAAGGCCATTCCGGTGAAGAAGAGCAGGACGCTGGCGAAGACCAGCGGCAGCGCCAGCTTCTTCTCGTGCGTATACAGCCCCGGCGCGACGAAGGCCCAGGCCTGGTAGAGGACGACCGGGAGCGCGATGAGCAGCGCGGTCATCAGCGTCACCTTCATCGGCACCAGGAAGACGCCGATCACGTCGGTGGCGATCATCTGGCCGCCGCTCGGCAGCACCTCGAGCAGCGGCTGGGCGACCAGCGTGTAGATTTCCTTGGACCACGGGAACAGGCAGAGGAAGACGACGAAGACCGCGAGCAGCGCCCGGATCAAGCGGTTGCGCAGTTCGATCAGGTGGCTGAGGAAGCTTTCCTCGCCGACGCCCATTCCCGTTCCCGTACTCATGTCAGGCCTTCGGCTTGTCGGCGCTGACCGTGGCGTCGGCCGCTGCCGGGGTATGCGAAGTTCCCGCCGAGGACGCCAGCGCCGCCAGCGCGGCCGCCACTGCCGGCGGTGCGGAAACCGGCGCATCGTGCGCCGCGACAGCCTCCGCGCCTGCCGAGGGCGCGGCAGCCAGCGTCGCCACCGACTGGTTCAAGGAATCACGGGTCTCTTCGAGCGAACGCTGCACGCCCGACACCTCGCTGGAGAGGCTGGTCTCGAGCTTGCGTGCCGACTCGGCGAGTTCGGCCTGCAGCCGACGAAGTTCCTCGAGTTGCATCTCGCGGTTGATGTCGGCCTTGACGCTGCTCACGTAGCGCTGCACCCGTCCGAGCAGATGGCCGGCAGTCCGCGCCAGATGCGGCAGACGTTGCGGACCGACGACGATCAAGGCCACGATGGCGATGAGCATCAGCTCGGAAAAGGCGATGTCGAACATGGGATGAGGAAGGGACGGAAAAGGAGGACACGCGCAGGGAGGCAGCGATGTCGGTGGCGAGCCGTAGCTCCCGACGCAGTCGGAAGCAGCAACCCGCCCCGGCGGAAAACCTCACTCCTGCCGCCGGCGCTGCAGCCGGCGACGCTCAGGAGCGCGTCTTTTCGCGGACCTCGCCTTCGATGGTCTGGCCGCTCGTCACCTGCTGCGGCGGCGCGGCGGGGGTTGCGGGTTTCTCTTCATCGGCGGCGTCCTTCATGCCTTCCTTGAAGCCCTTCACCGCACCGCCCAAATCCTGGCCGATGTTGCGCAGCTTCTTGGTGCCGAAGATGAGCATGATGATGACGAGAACGATCAACCAGTGCCAGATGCTGAAAGAGCCCATGGTTTGCCTCCCTAGATTCGTTTGAGCATCGGGCCGACGGGATCGTTCCCGCCGACGACGTGTGCGTGCAGGTGTCCGACTTCCTGCCCGCCGACATAGCCGGTATTGATGATGACGCGGAAACCGTCCGGGCTGCCGTTTTCCGCAGCGAGCTGGTGGGCGACCGCGAGCAGGCGACCGAGGGTCGGCTCGTCGGCAGCAGTCACGGTCGCCAGCGAAGCGATGTGCCGCTTCGGGACGACCAGGAGGTGCAGCGGACGCTGCGGGTGGATGTCGTGGAAGGCAAAGACCTCGTCGTCCTCATAGACCTTGCGCGACGGAATCTCGCCGCGGACGATGCGGCAGAAAAGGCAGTCCTCCATCGCTCAGGCGCTCCGCGACTTCTTCTCGTCGATCCCGGAAATTCCCTCGCGGCGGCGCATTTCCTGCAGCACGTCCTCGATCGACAGGCCGTAGAAGGCGAGCAGCACCATGATGTGGTAGAGGACGTCGGTCGACTCGCGGACGATGTGCAGGCGGCTGCCTTCCTTGCCGGCCATGATCAGCTCGGCACATTCCTCGCCGATCTTCTTCAGGATCAGGTCGGGGCCCTTGGCCATCAACTGCGCCGTGTAGGAAGACTCGGGGTCGGCGTGGCGACGCGAGGTGAGCGTCTCGGAGAGGCGGTGCAGCAGGTCGATGTTCATTTTTGGTAGATATCCTTCGGGTCTTTCAGAACCGGATCGACGGCCAGCCAGCGCTCGCCTTCGAGCCGGTAGAAGAAGCAGCTTTCGCGGCCGGTGTGGCAGGCAATGCCACCCTGCTGTTCGACGAAGAGCAGGAGCGCGTCACCGTCGCAGTCGGTGCGGATGTCGCGGATGAGCTGGGCGTGACCGGATTCCTCGCCCTTGCGCCAGAAGCGCTGGCGCGAGCGCGACCAGTATACCGCGCGACCACAACGCAGCGTCTCGGCCAGCGACTCCCGGTTCATGTACGCCAGCGTGAGCACGCGACCGCTGCCGACTTCCTGCGTGATCGCGGGGATCAGCCCGTCGGCGTCCCACTTCAGCGCGTCGAGCCAGGGGCGTTGCGGATCGAGGTCGTGGCTCACAGGCGCACCTCGATGCCGCGCGCGCGCATGTATTCCTTGGCCTGACGCACGGTATATTCGCCGAAATGGAAGATCGACGCAGCCAGCACCGCATCGGCGCGCCCTTCGCTGACGCCGTCGGCGAGATGCTGCAGGTTGCCGACACCGCCGCTGGCGATCACCGGGATGTCCACCGCGTCGGCGACCGCGCGCGTCAGCGCCAGGTCGAAACCGTTGCGCGCGCCGTCGCGGTCCATGCTGGTGAGCAGGATCTCGCCGGCGCCGAGTTCCTGCACGCGCTTCGCCCAGGCGATCGCGTCGAGTTCGGTACGGTTCCTGCCGCCGTGGGTGAACACCGCCCACTCGTCGGGGCCGACCTGCTTGGCGTCGATGGCGACGACGATGCACTGCGAGCCGACCTTGGCCGAGGCTTCGGCGACGAGGTCGGGATTCTGCACCGCCGCGGTATTGATGCTCACCTTGTCGGCACCGGCGTTGAGCAGGCGGCGCACGTCGCCGATGACGCGAACGCCGCCGCCGACCGTCAGCGGGATGAACACCTCTGCCGCGCAGGCCTCGATCACCGAGAGGATGATGTCACGCTGGTCGGAAGACGCCGTGATGTCGAGGAAGGTGATCTCGTCGGCGCCCTGCTCGTCGTAGCGGCGCGCGACCTCGACCGGATCACCGGCGTCGCGCAGGTTGATGAAGTTGGTGCCCTTGACGACGCGACCGGCGGTGACGTCGAGGCAGGGAATGATGCGTTTAGCCAGCGCCAAAGCGAAAACCCGTTCTGCCCTGGAAGGCCTTAGTTGGCGCCGAGGCGGTCAGCTTCCGCCTGCGCCGCAGCGAAGTCGAGCGAGCCGTCGTAGATGGCGCGACCGGCGATGGCACCGACGACGCCGTCTTCCTCGACCGCGCACAGCGCGGCGATGTCGGCGATCGACGAGAGGCCGCCGCTGGCATAGACCGGGATGCGCAGCGCCTGCGCGAGCTTCACCGTCGCCTCGATGTTGACGCCGGAGAGCATGCCGTCGCGGCCGATGTCGGTGTAGATGATGCCCTCGACGCCGTAGTCCTCGTACTTCTTGGCCAGGTCGATGACGTCGTGGCGGGTCAGCTTCGACCAGCCGTCGACCGCGACCTTGCCGTCGCGCGCGTCGAGGCCGACGATGATGTGTCCGGGGAAGGCGCCGCAGGCGTCGTGCAGGAAGCCGGGATTCTTCACCGCCGCCGTGCCGATGATCACGTAGCTGATCCCGGCGTCGAGCGCGCGCTCGATGGTGTCGAGGTCGCGGATGCCGCCGCCCAGCTGGACCGGGATCTCGTCACCGACCGCCGCCAGGATCTCGCGGATCGCCGCCTTGTTCTTCGGCTGTCCGGCGAAGGCGCCGTCGAGGTCGACCACGTGCAGGCGGCGCGCGCCCTGGTCGAGCCAGTGCTGCGCTTGCGCACCGGGCGAATTGGAGAAAACGGTAGCGTCGTCCATCAAGCCCTGCTTGAGGCGGACGCATTGGCCACCCTTCAGGTCAATCGCGGGAATGATCAGCATTTTTGCCGGAACGTGAGAGAGAAATGGGAAAAAGGATTGGGGACGGCGCCGCCGCGACTCAAGGCGACCAGCGAATGAAATTCGCCAGCAGGGCGAGCCCTGCGTGTGCGCTCTTTTCCGGATGGAATTGGACGGCGAAGATATTATCCCGGGCTACCGCACTGGTAAAGGGGATGCCGTAGTCGGTCGTGCCGGCGACGATCGAGCGATCGGCCGGGTCCACATAATAGCTGTGCACGAAATAGAAGCGCTCGCCGTCGGCGATACCCTGCCACAGCGGATGCTCGGGCGCGCTGTGGCGCACTTCGTTCCAGCCCATGTGCGGCACCTTCAGGCGCGCACCGTCGGCTGCGACCATGCGCTCGCCGGGGAAGCGGCGGACCTGGCCGGCGAAGACGCCGAGCCCGGCGACGTCACCCTCCTCGCTGTGTTCGAACAGCATCTGCTGGCCGATGCAGATGCCGAGGAAGGGCTTGTTCCTGGCGGCGTCGAGCAGTACCGGCCGCAGGCCGCGCGCGTCGAGTTCGCGCATGCAGTCGGGCATCGCGCCCTGCCCCGGAAAGACGACGCGTTCGGCAGCGGCAACCACCTGCGGGTCGCTGGTCACCTGCACCTCGCGTCCTTCGGCGACGTGCGCCACGGCCTGCCAGACCGAGCGCAGGTTGCCCATGCCGTAGTCGATGACGGCGATCGATCCGGCCATCTACAGCGCTCCCTTGGTCGAGGGGATGCGGTCGCAGCGCGGGTCGGGCTCGCAGGCCTGGCGCAGCGCGCGCCCGAAGGCCTTGAACACCGTCTCCGCCTGGTGATGGGCGTTGAGGCCGCGCAGGTTGTCGATATGCACGGTGATCTGCGCGTGATTGACGAGGCCCTGGAAGAACTCGCGTACCAGGTCGACATCGAAGGCACCGATCTGCGCGCGCGTGAACTCGACTTCGAAGACGAGTCCCGGCCGGCCGGACAGGTCGATGACCACGCGCGTCAGCGCTTCGTCGAGCGGCACGTAGGCGTGACCGTAGCGACGCAATCCCTTCTTGTCGCCGAGCGCGCGCGCCAGCGCCTGGCCGACGCTGATGCCGATATCCTCGACCGTATGATGATCGTCGATGTGCAGGTCGCCAACCGCGTTGACGTCGAGATCGATCAGCCCGTGGCGGGCGATCTGGTCGAGCATGTGATCGAGGAAGGGAACGCCGGTCGCGAACCGGCCCTGCCCGGTTCCGTCGAGGTCGAGCTTGACCGCAACCTGCGTCTCGAGAGTATTGCGAGTGATTTCAACCTGCCGCATGGTGAGCGTCACGAAGATGGGAACGGACGGGCATGATACCATTCCGCGCTTCGTTCTCTGCCCCGAATCAGCGCATGAGCCAATACTGGAGCGCCACCGTCCGCGGCCTCACCCCCTACGTTCCCGGCGAACAGCCGAAGCTCGACAATCTCGTCAAGCTCAACACCAACGAGAACCCCTACCCGCCGAGCCCGCGCGCGGTCGCGGCGATCGCCGGCGAGCTCGGCGGCGACGGCGCCGCGCTGCGCCTCTACCCCGACCCGAACGGCGACCGTCTGAAGGCGGCGGTAGCCGACTTCTTCGCCGGGCACGCGATCAGGCCGGCCAACGTCTTCGTCGGCAACAGCTCGGACGAGGTGCTCGCGCACGTCTTCCAGGGACTCCTGAAGCACGAGCGGCCGATCCTGTTCCCCGACATCACCTACAGCTTCTACCCGGTCTATTGCGGGCTGTACGGGATCGAGCACGTCGCGTTGCCGCTCGCCGACGATTTCTCCATCGTCGCCGACGACTACCTGCGCGCCAACGGCGGCATCATCTTCCCGAACCCGAACGCGCCGACCGGACGCCTGCTGCCGCTCGCGGCGATCGAGCAGGTCGTCGCCGGCAACCCGGATTCGGTCGTCGTCGTCGACGAAGCCTACATCGACTTCGCCGCCGCCGAGGTGCCGAGCGCGGTCGCGCTGGTCGCACGCTACCCGAACCTGCTGGTGGTGCAGACGCTGTCGAAGTCGCGCTCGCTGGCCGGACTGCGCGTCGGCTTCGCCGTCGGCCACCCGCAGCTGATCGAGGCGCTCGAACGCGTCAAGAACAGCTTCAATTCCTACCCGCTCGACCGCCTGGCGCTTGCCGGCGCCGTCGCCGCGCTCGACGACCGTGAACACTACGACGCGACGCGCAGCGCGGTGATGGCCACCCGCGCACAACTCGTCGCCGACCTGGAGCAGCTCGGCTTCGCGGTGGTCCCGTCGGCAGCGAACTTCGTCTTCGCCCGCCATGCACGGCGCGATGCCGGCGAACTCGCGGCGGCACTGCGCGCGCGCGCGATCATCGTCCGCCACTTCCGCCTGCCGCGCATCGACCAGCACCTGCGCATCACCGTCGGCACCGACGAACAGTGCGCCGCCCTCATCAACGCCCTGAAGGAAATCCTGTGACGCAGCCAGACCCCATCGCCATCGCCCACGTCGACCACGCCATCCGCTCGCGGCATTCGATGCGCCGCTACCTGCCGACGCCGGTGCCGCAGGCGCTGGTCGAGGAACTTCTGGCGCTCGCCGCGCGCGCACCGTCCGGAACCAACGTGCAGCCGTGGAAGGTGTACGCGCTCGCCGGCGCAGAAAAGGCGAAGCTGTCGGCGGCGATCGTCGAGAAGTTCGAGACGGTCGGCATGGACGGCCGTGAATTCGACTACTACCCGAAGGAATGGGCCGAGCCCTGGCTGTCGCGCCGGCGCAAGGTCGGTTTCGGCCTCTACGGCCTGCTCGGCATCGCCAAGGACGACAAGGAAGGAATGAAGCGGCAGACCGCGCGCAACTTCAGCTTCTTCGACGCGCCGGTCGGCCTCATCTTCACGCTCGACCGCAAGCTCGGCGAAGGCATGTTCCTCGACTACGGCATGTTCATGGGCAACCTGATGACCGCCGCGCGCGCACGCGGGCTCGACACCTGCGCGCAGGCCGCCTTCGCCGACTACCACCAGACCATCCGCACCGTGCTCGGCATCCCCGAGAACGAACTCATCGTCTGCGGCATGGCGCTCGGCTACGCCGACCCCGACGCAGTGGAGAACCAGCTGGTTTCCGAGCGCGAACCGGTCGCCGGCTTCACCAGCTTCCGCGGCTTCTGAGCCGATATTGAAACCTTGCAGGCGGCACCGCCGCCTGCAAGGAAATCAGTCGAGTCGGTACTGCGCCGAGCGCGCGTGCGCGCTCAGGCCCTCGCCTTCGGCCAGGGTCGCGGCGATCTTGCCGAGCTTCTGCGCGCCCTCGCGCGAGACGCGGATCAGGCTGCTGCGTTTCTGGAAGTCATAGACGCCGAGCGGCGACGAGAAGCGTGCGCTGCCCGAGGTCGGCAGCACGTGGTTCGGTCCGGCACAGTAGTCGCCAAGCGATTCCGAGGTGTAGCGGCCGATGAAGATGGCGCCGGCGTGGCGGATCTTCGGCAGCCAGGCCTCGGCGTCGGCGACCGAGAGTTCGAGGTGCTCGGGGGCGATGCGGTTGGCGAGCGCACAAGCCTCGTCGAGGTCGCGCACCTGGATCAGGGCACCACGGTTCTCGAGCGCGGCACGGATCACCGCCTGCCGCGGCATGGTCGGCAGCAGCCGTTCGATGGCCTCGGTGACGCGGTCGAGGTAGGCGGCGTCGGGGCAGACCAGGATCGACTGCGCGAGTTCGTCGTGCTCGGCCTGCGAGAAGAGGTCCATCGCCACCCAGTCGGGATCGGTCTGGCCGTCGCAGACGACGAGGATCTCGGAAGGACCGGCGACCATGTCGATGCCGACGACGCCGAAGACGCGGCGCTTGGCGGCAGCGACCCAGGCGTTGCCGGGGCCGACGATCTTGTCCACCTGCGGCACCGTCTGCGTGCCGTAGGCGAGCGCGCCGACCGCCTGCGCGCCCCCGACGGTGAACACGCGGTCGACACCGGCGAGCGCGGCGGCGGCGAGCACCAGCGCGTTCTTCTCGCCGCCCGGCGTCGGCACGACCATGATCAGCTCGCGCACGCCAGCAACGCGCGCCGGAATCGCGTTCATCAGCACCGACGACGGATAGGCCGCCTTGCCGCCAGGGACGTAGAGGCCGACGCGGTCGAGCGGCGTCACCTGCTGGCCGAGCAGCGTGCCGTCGGCTTCCTCGTACTGCCAGCCCTGGAGCGGCTGCCGCTCGTGGTAGCTACGCACGCGCGCGGCGGCCGCTTCGAGCGCGGCGCGCTGCTCGTCTGGCAGTCCGGCGAGCGCCGCCTGCAGGGCGGACGCGGGCAGTTCGAGTTCGGCCAGCGAGGTTGCAGCGAGGCGATCGAAGCGGTTGGTGTACTCGACCACGGCGGCGTCGCCGCGGCTTTTCACGTCGGCGAGGATGGCCGCGACCGCGCGGTCAACAGATTCGTCCTGCGCGCCCTCGAAGGCGAGCAGCGCGTCGAGGCGCTCGCGGAAGTCGGTGTCGGCGGAAGAGAAGCGCTTGATGGCAATCATGCTTGGACGGCCCTGGCAAAGGCGTCGAGGATCGGCGTCAGGCGCTCGCGCTTCAGCTTCAGCGCAGCCTGGTTCACGATCAGACGCGAGGAGATGTCGAGGATGTGTTCGACTGCGACGAGCTTGTTGGCCTTGAGCGTTCCACCCGAGGAGACCAGGTCGACGATCGCGTCGGCAAGACCGGCGAGCGGCGCCAGTTCCATCGAACCGTAGAGCTTGATCAGGTCGACATGCACGCCCTTGGCGGCGAAGTGTTCGCGCGCCGTGGTGAGGTACTTGGTCGCCACCTTGAGCCGGGCGCCCTGGCGGACGGCGTTCTCGTAATCGAAGCCCTCGGGCACCGCGACCATCATCCGGCAGCGCGCGATGTTGAGGTCGAGCGGCTGGTACAGACCCTCGCCGCCGTGTTCGATGAGCACGTCGCGACCGGCGACGCCGAGGTCGGCGGCACCGTACTGAACGTAGGTCGGCACGTCCGAGGCGCGCACGACGACGACGCGCACGTCGTCGCGGTTGGTCGGGATGATCAGCTTGCGCGAGGTTTCCGGGTTTTCCTGCGGGACGATCCCGGCGGCGGCCAGGAGCGGCAGCGTTTCCTCGAAGATGCGGCCCTTGGAAAGGGCGATGGTGATGCCGTCCACGGCGTCTTCCTGCTCGGTAAAGACGCCGATTTTACCGCGGGACGGCACGAATCGTACCGTTTCCCCTGTCAATGAACGCGGCGGACGCTGGCGCCGAGCCGGGAGAGCTTCTCCTCGATCCGCTCGTAGCCGCGGTCGAGGTGGTAAATGCGCTCGATCAGCGTCTCGCCCTGCGCGGCGAGGCCGGCGATGACCAGACTCGCAGAGGCGCGCAGGTCGGTCGCCATCACCGTCGCGCCGTTCAGCCGTGGGGCGCCGGTGACGACCGCGTTGTTGGCGTCGATGCGGATGTCGGCACCGAGGCGGATCAGCTCGACCGCGTGCATGAAGCGATTCTCGAAGATGGTCTCGCGGATCACCGCCGATCCTTCGGCGACGCAGTTGATGGCCATGAACTGCGCCTGCATGTCCGTCGGGAAAGCCGGATACGGCGCCGTGCGCAGGCTCACCGCCTTCAGCCGCTGGGGCGCCCTGAGTACGATCGCGTCGCGTTCGGTGTCGATCTCGCAGCCGGCGTCGAGCAGCTTGTCGACGACGACGTCGAGGTAGGACGAGGAGGTGCGCGTCAGCCGCACCTGGCCACCGGTCGCCGCCGCCGCGCACAGGTAGGTGCCGGTCTCGATGCGGTCGGGCATGATCGAGTGCGTCGCGCCGGACAAGCGCTCGACACCGTGGATGCGGATCACGTCCGAACCGGCGCCGGAAATGCGCGCGCCCATCGCCGACAGGCAGTTGGCGAGGTCGACCACTTCCGGCTCGCGCGCGGCGTTCTCGATCACCGTCTCACCCTCGGCGAGCACCGCGGCCATCATCAGGTTCTCGGTGCCGGTCACGGTCACCATGTCGGTGACGATGCGCGCGCCCTTGAGTTTGCCGCGCGCGATGACGTAGCCCTCCTCGACGCGGATCTCCGCGCCCATCGCGCGCAAGCCCTTGATGTGCTGGTCGACCGGACGCGCGCCGATGGCGCAACCGCCGGGCAGCGACACCTTGGCCTCGCCGAAGCGTGCGAGCAGGGGCCCGAGCACGAGGATCGATGCGCGCATGGTCTTGACCATGTCGTAGGGGGCGACCGGGTTGTGCAGCGCGCGGCTGTCGAGCACGAGCCCGTCGGCGCCGTCGAGAGTCACCTCGACGCCCATCTGCGCGAGGAGGCGCAGCATGGTCGAGATGTCGTTCAAGTGCGGCACGTTGGCGAGCGTGAGCGGCTCGGCCGAGAGCAGGCTGGCACAGAGGATCGGCAGCGCCGCATTCTTGGCGCCGGAGATGGCGACTTCACCCTTGAGCGGCGTTCCGCCCTGGATCAGGAGCTTATCCACGCCGGGCGCTCCACTCTTCGGGAGTCAGGGTCTGCATCGACAGCGCGTGGAGTTCGCCGCTGTCGAAGTGGGCACGCAGGATGCCGTTCACCAGTTGCTGGCGACCGACGCGGCTCTTGCCGGCAAATTCGACGGCGACGATCAGCGCCTCGAAGTGCTGTCCGTCGCCCTTCACCTCGACCTCGGCGCCGGGCAGGCCGGCGACGATCAAGGCACGGACTTGTTCGGGGTGCATCATGTTCAGTTCCTCAGCTTGAAACCGCTGCGCAGCATGGCCAGCGCAATGCCGGCGACGACGACGAAGCAGAAAGCGACGACGGCGAGGCTCTGTTCCGGCGGCGCGTCGGAAGCGCCGAAGAAACCGTAGCGGAAACCGTCGATCATGTAGAAGACGGGGTTGAAATGCGATACCTGCCGCCAGAAGTCCGGCAGCGCAGCGATCGAATAGAAAACGCCGGAGAGCATGGTCAGCGGCATGATCAGGAAGTTCTGGAAGCCGGCGAGCTGGTCGAACTTCTCGGCCCAGATGCCGCCGATGACGCCGAGCGAACCCATGATGCCGCCACCGAGGACGGTGAAGGCGAGGATCCAGGCGACGCCGCCCGCGTCGAGGTTGGTGAAACCATCGAGCGCGAAGGGCACCGTCGCTGCCAGCACGCCGACGCCGACGACGAGCCCGCGCACGACCGAGGCGCCGACAAAGGCCGCAAACATCTCGACGTAGGAAATCGGCGGCAGCAGGACGAAGACGATGCTGCCGGTCACCTTCGACTGGATCAGGCTCGACGAACTGTTGGCGAAGGCGTTCTGCAGCACCGACATCATCACCAGGCCGGGAATCAGGAAGGCCGTGTAGGGGACGCCATGCACCACCTTTCCGTCGAGCACGTTGGCGAAGATCAGGAGATAGAGCATCGCGTTGATCACCGGCGCGGCGACGGTCTGGAAGCCCACCTTCCAGAAGCGCAGCACTTCCTTCCTGAACAGCGTCGCCATCCCGCTCATGGTTTGCCCCCTGTCTCGCGCATCAGGCCGAGGAAGACCTCCTCGAGGTCGGCCTGCTGCAGGCGGACATCGTCGACCCGGCAACCGGCGAGTCGCAGCGTCGCCAGCAGGGGCTCGATCTCGTCACAGTCGGCAAGACGGAAGCGCCAGCCGTCACCGTCTTCATGCGCGCGTTCGCGCAAGCCCTCGGGCAGCGACGCGCCGGGGGCGAGGCGCACGCTGAGCGAGCGCCCCGAATGGCGTGCGAGCAGGTTGGCGGTGGTGTCGAGCGCGACCACCTTGCCCTGCTTCAACATCGCGATGCGGCCACACAGGGCTTCCGCCTCTTCGAGATAGTGCGTGGTCAGGATCACCGTCGTCCCTTCGCGGTTGAGCCGCGAGACGAAGGCCCACAGGCCCTGGCGCAACTCGACGTCGACGCCGGCGGTCGGCTCGTCGAGGACGATCACCGGCGGCTTGTGCACCAGCGCCTGCGCCACGAGGACGCGCCGCTTCATGCCGCCGGAGAGCCTGCGCATGTTGGTGTCGGCCTTGCCGGTCAGGTCGAGTTCGGCGAGGATCTCGTCGATCCAGTCATCGTTGTTGCGGATGCCGAAGTAGCCCGACTGCAGACGCAAGGTCTCGCGCACGCTGAAGAAGGGGTCGAAGACGAGTTCCTGCGGCACGACGCCGAGCAGGCGGCGCGCGTTGCGGTAATCGCTGACGACATCGTGCCCGAGTACCGACAGGTGGCCGGCGTCGGGACGAGCGAGGCCCGCCAGACAGGAGATCAGCGTCGTCTTGCCGGCGCCGTTGGGCCCCAGCAGACCGAAGAATTCGCCGCGCTCGATGTCGAGCGAGACACCGTCGAGCGCGCGCAGCGAGGCAAAGCGCTTCTCGACTTGACGGATGGAAACTGCGACGGCGATGACGCCCTCCGCTGGAAAGTGGATGCGCCCGCCGTTCAGGCGAGCGGCAGGAATTCGGAAACGCCGTAGAGATCGGCGAGGCTGAGGAGGCTGGCCGGCGGATTGGCGACGCGCAGCGAGCCGCCGTTCGCCTGTGCGCTGCGCGCCCAGGCAAAGACCAGGGTCAGGGCAGCAGAATCGGCCTCGGCGACCGACTCGAGGTCGAACAGCGTCTCCCCGCCGGCGGCGAGACGCGAACGCCCCGCTTCGAGCAGGGCGCGTGCGTTGCCGATCACCATCGGCACGGTGACGCGCAAACGGTCGTCGGACTGCTCGATCATTTCTTGGCTGCGGGCTTGCCGGTATCGGCTTCGAGCTTGCGGTTCTTGTCCACCAGCATCTTGATCAGGCCGTCGACGCCGGAAGCGCTCACTTCCTGACGGAAGGTTTCACGGTAGTTGGTGACGAGGCTGATGCCGCCGACGATCACGTCGAAAACCTTCCAGCCGTCGGCGCCTTTCTCGAGCGCGTAGTCGAGCTCGATCGGCTTGCTGCCCGGCTGCACGACTTCGGTCCTGACGATGACATCGCTGTCACTGTCGGCCGCCTTGAACGGCTTATACACGATCTTCTGGTCGCGATACGCGGTCACCGAATTGGCGTAGGTATGCACCAGCAGCTTGCGGAACTCGTCGGCCAGTTGCTTCTGCTGCTCGGGAGTCGCCTTCTTCCAGTCGCGGCCGACGGCGAGCCGGGTCATGCGCATGAAGTCGAAGTGCGGCAGCACCTTGGTGTCGACGAGCTCGATCGCCTTCCTGGTGTTGCCGTTCTGCAACTCGCGGTCGGCGCGGACGATGGTCAGCACTTCCTCGGTGACGCGCTTGACCAGCGCATCGGGAGCGAGCTCGGCGGCGACGACCGGAGCGGCGGCGACCAGGGAAAGGCCGATACAGAATGAGGCGAGACGCGCAAACAGGGACTTCATGGATGACTTCCGTCGGACAGCAATAGGGGAAAAGACCTGGAACGAGGAACAGCGCCGGCTATTCGTCATCGTCCTCGTAGCTCGGCAACTGGGTCGCCCCGTCGCGGATCTGGGATTGCCGGTGTTGCAGGTAGGCGTCACGGATATAGCTGTACTTGTCGATGGCGGCCTCATCGACCACCTTGTCCGCCGGCAGCATGCTGGCGCGGACATCGATGAAACGAATGCCGCCCAGGCTGTTGCGCAGCGGAACGGCATCGAGCCCCCAGACCATGTCGGTCCAGCTGTCGACGGCAAAACCGAAGGTGTCGCGCGTCGTCCGCGGTCCGATGATCGGCCAGAAGAAGAACGGCCCGTCATCGACGCCCCAGACCGCAAGGGTCTGGCCGAAGTCTTCCGAATGTTTGGCGAGACCCATTTCGCTGGCGACGTCGAAAGCGCCGCCGATGCCGAGCACGGTGTTGATGAGGACGCGCCCGGCGTCGCTGCCGGCCGCCCCCGGCTTGCCCTGCAGCAGATTGTTCAAGGCCGTCCATGCATCGTACAGGTTGCCGAAGAAGTTGCCGACGGCCGCCTTGACCGGCAGGGGCGCCGCCTCGTCGTAACCCTTGGCGACCGGCTTGACGACTTCGTCGATGCCCTCGTTCACCTGGAACATCACGCGATTGAAGCCTTCAAAGGGATCTTTCGGGTTGTCGGCTGCAGCCGGGGCGCTGATGCCGGCGAGCGAAACGGCGAGCAGCAGCGGCGCGTACCAGCGCCCTCCCCGCCTCGTCTGCTTTTTCACGGAATCACCTTTTCTCGCATTCACTTCTGTTCCGCCCCTTCCGACGCCTTGTTGAAGAGGAACTGGCTGATCAGCTTCTCCAACACGACCGCCGACTGCGTCTTCGCGATCACGTCGCCCGCGGCCAGCATCCTGTCGTCGCCACCGACGTCGAGACCGACGTACTGCTCACCGAGCAAACCGGAAGTCAGGATCGACGCGAAGGTATCCTTCGGAAACTGGTAGCGACTCTCCAGTTTGAGTGCAACGACCGCCTGATAGTTCTCGGGATCGAAACGAATGTCGGCGACCCGACCGACGACGACGCCGGCACTCTTTACCGGGGCCCGCACCTTCAGGCCGCCGATGTTATCAAACTTGGCCTGAACCACGTAGGTCTCGGCAAAGTTGGCGGAGGACATGTTGCCGACCTTGAGCGCCAGGAAGAGGAAGGCGGCGATGCCGATGGCAACGAAGATACCGACCCACAGGTCGATCAGTTTGCGGTTCATCAAAGTCCCCGGAACATGAACGAGGTCAACACAAAATCGAGGGCGAGGATGGCCAGCGCCGAGGTGACGACGGTGCGCGTGATGGCGCGCGAGACGCCTTCGGCGGTCGGCACCGAATCGTAGCCTTCGAATACGGCGATCAACGCGACGGCGACGCCGAAGACGAAGCTCTTGATCACGCCATTCAGGATGTCGAGGCGGAAATCGACCGAGGCCTGCATCTGCGACCAGAAGGCGCCCTCGTCGACGCCGATGAAGACGACGCCGATCAGGTAGCCACCGAAGATGCCCATCGCCGAGAACAGTGCCGCCAGGATCGGCATCGAGATGACGCCGCCCCAGAAGCGCGGCGCGACCACGCGCGCGATCGGATTCACCGCCATCATGTCCATCGCCGTCAGCTGCTCGGTCGCCTTCATCAGGCCGATTTCGGCGGTCACCGACGACCCGGCGCGCGACGCGAAGAGCAGCGCCGCCACCACCGGACCGAGTTCGCGCGTCAGCGACAGCGCGACCAGGATGCCGAGCGCCTCGGACGAACCGTAGCGCTGCAGCGTCTCGTAGCCCTGCAGGCCGAGCACCAGTCCGACGAACAGGCCGGAGACGGAAATGATCAGGAGCGAGAGGACACCCGAGAAATAGACCTCGCGCACGGTCAGGAACGGGCGGCGGAAGGACTGCCCGGAGAAGAGCAGCAGGGTGAAGAAGAAGCGCGTCGCGAAACCGAGGCGGATGAACTTCTCGTTCAGGCGATGGCCGAGCTGCTCGACCAGATCGAGGAGCCCCCTAGCCATTGCCCACCCCGCGCAGCAACTCCTGGCCGAAGGACGGCGCGGCGACGTGGAAAGGCACCGGACCGTCGGCCTCGGCGTTGACGAACTGATGCACGAAGGGGTCCTGCGAGGCGCGGATCTCGTCCGGTGTCCCCTGCGCGACGACGCGTCCGGCCGACATGAAGTAGATGTAATCGACGATCATCAGCGACTCGTGGATGTCGTGCGTGACCATGATCGAGGTCGCGCCGAGCGCATCGTTGAGCTTCCGGATCAACTGGCCGATGATG
The DNA here is from genome assembly GCF_016653115.1 of Rhodocyclus purpureus. Classification (GTDB taxonomy): domain Bacteria; phylum Pseudomonadota; class Gammaproteobacteria; order Burkholderiales; family Rhodocyclaceae; genus Rhodocyclus; species Rhodocyclus purpureus. The sequence continues at coordinate 36,930 of NZ_NHRX01000008.1, read as the reverse complement.
CCGAGCGAAATCGGGTCGAGACCGGTGAAGGGCTCGTCGTACATGATCAGCATCGGGTCGAGCGCGATGGCGCGGGCCAGCGCAACGCGCCGCGCCATGCCGCCGGAGAGCTCGCCCGGCATCCGCGCATGCGCGCCGCGCAGGCCGACCGCGTTGAGCTTCATCAGCGTCATGTCGCGGATCAGCTCTTCCGGAAGATCGGTGTGCTCGCGCAACTGGAAGGCGACGTTGTCGAACACCGAGACGTCGGTGAACAGCGCGCCGAACTGGAACAGCATGCCCATGCGCCGGCGCAGCGCATACAGTTCCTCGTGCCCCATGCGATCGACGGCGCGACCGTCGACCTGAACGCTGCCGCGCGTCGGCTTCAACTGCCCGCCGATCAGGCGCAGTAGCGTCGTCTTGCCGCAGCCCGAGCCGCCCATGATGGCGACCACCTTGCCCCGCGGAATCTCCATGTTGATTCCGTCGAGGATCGGCCGTTCATCGTAGGCAAAGCTGAGGTCGCTGATCTTGACGAGATTGTCGTCGGGCACCGGGGCGTTCCGAGAAGCAAAACAGCCGGAGATTATACCCCACGCGGCGGCTCACGCCGCCTGGCAGAGGACGTTGCGTCCTGACGACTTGGCCGCGTAAAGCGCGTCATCGGCGCGCTTGAGCCAGGAATCCAGGGTTTCGGGTGGCTGGTACTCGGCCAGGCCGCAGCTCACCGTCACGCAGCCGACGTCCGTGAATTCCCAGCCCGCGATCAGGGCGCGCAGCTTTTCAGCCAGGCTCGCCGCCTCGTTCGCCCCGCAGTGCGGCATCACCACCGCGAACTCTTCGCCCCCCCAGCGCGCGAGCACGTCGGTCGAACGCAGATTGCGCTGCAGCAGCCGGGTCAGCGCGACCAGGACCTGGTCGCCGACCTGGTGTCCATGGCGATCGTTGATCGACTTGAAATGGTCGAGGTCGAACAGGAGCAGCGAGAGCTGCTGCCCGTAGCGCAGCGCCTGCTTGATCTCGGCAGCGATGACCTGCTGGAAGTGGCGGCGATTCCAGGTGCCGGTGAGCGGATCGGTGGTGGCAAGTTGCTTGAGCTCGGCGTTGGCGGCCTGCAACGCAAGGTTGGCGTCGATGATCGCCTCCCGCGCCTGTTCGAGCTCGCGTTCGTGCAGCTTCTGCTGCGTGATGTCCTCGACCAGCGCCAGATGGCAGCAACGCCCTTCCGCCTCGATGTTGAGCGGCGCGAAGGTGACACGCATCCAGGCCTCCTGCCCTTGCCGCAGGTGACGCTGGTCGATGCGGAAGGATTCGATCGGCGCACTCCGGCTCCACGGCCGCGGCAACTCGTCCGGGCGGACGAGGCGCGACCAGTCGAGCTGTGCCAGGTCGTCCCGAGTGAAGCCGCAGATCGTGGCAAAGCGCTCGTTGGCTTCGAGGACACGGCCGCCGAGCGGGTCGACCAGCGCGATGCCGAGCGGCGACTGCTCGAAGACGGCCCTGAACTTCATCTCGGAGCGCGACACCCGCGCCATCGCATCGACGATCCGCTCTTTCGTCGCCGTGAGTTCGGCGGTCCGTCGCGCCACCTTGGATTCGAGTTCGGCATTGAGCGCACGATAACGCTGTTCGCTGTCGCGCAACTCGTGCTCGGTACGCTTGAGTTCGTTGGTGTCGGTGACGAGGCAACTGTAGCCGGCAGGAGCGCCGGCGGCGTCGCGCACGAGCACGAAGGCGACCTGGGCATGGCTCAGCGTTCCGTCGCGGCGCACATAGCGTTTGACCAGGATGGCATTTGCATCGCCGCCGGCCAGCAGGTCGGCGAACAAGGATTGCTGGCGCGCCCAGTCCTCGGGGGTGGTGAATTCGCCCAGGTGCCGGCCGAGCAGTGCCTCACGCGGATGGCCGACGATCTGGCAGTAGCGCTCGTTCACGTAGGTCAGCCTGCATTCCAGATCGGCCTCGGCGGTACCGGCGAGCCCCTGCGCGACCAGGGCACCGAGCCGTCGCTCGCTGAATTCGCGGGCAGCGCTGTTCGCCTGCTCCTGCTGCACGCGCTCGCTGGTCTCCTCGACCAGCGCCATGAAACGAAGAGCGCCGTCGCTGTCGAGCGCAGAGACGCTCAGGCGCCACCAGGCACTGCAGCCGTCGGCGCGCAGGTAATGCTTGTCGATCTGAAAGCTGGCGATCGTACCGGCCGCGAGTTGCGCCATCCGCTCCTGCTGGAGCGGCAGGTCTTCGGGATGCGTCAGGCGGCGCCAGTCGAACCCGGCCAGGGCCTCCTCGCTGAGACCGACGATCGCCGCAAAGCGCGGATTGACCGCAAGGAAGCGACCACTCTTCGCGTCGACCACGGCCATCCCGAGCGGCGAGCGCTCGAAGATACGGCGGAACTGGTTTTCGGACAGGGATCGCATCATCCTTAAAACCTCTTTTCAGCCACGAAAAACACGAAAGCCACGAAACAAAACATAGGGTTGCGGTCGTTCAGTATCTGACCCATCGGGTTGTTTCCACTCTGCGTCGAACCCCATGAACGATTTCGTGTTTTTCGTGCATTTCGTGGCCAACTGCTTTTTTCAGGATCATGCTTCGCTCGGGAACACGCTCGGGGACGACGGCAGCAACTGGCGTGCGCACGAGCACTCACCACCGATGCCATCATGCCAAATCCGAAACCAGGACGATAGCATAATATGCAGACATGGGCGGCGGCGCACGAGAAACGTTCGCGCGGCAGCACACTCGTGAGGGAGGGCCTGAAGGCCCGAAGCAGGCAGGGAAAGGCAGTGGGCCACGAAATGCACGAAAAACCTGGCACGTGGTTCGACGCCGGACGGCCATGAGCCGATGGCTCGACCCGACCGTAAGCCGAGGTCTTACCTGGTGGCTTTCGTGCCTTTTTGTGTCTTTTCGTACTTTTTCGTGGCTGAAAACGGGTCTGGGGGCTCAGAACAGGGCGCGCAGCGCGGCCTGATAGGCCGCGGCGCCTTCCTCGTTCTCGGCCGGCGCCCACGGCGCACGCTCGGCCTCGGCGAGCGGTGCCCAGGGGCCCGCCTTGGCTTCGAAGAAGACCGTCCCGGGGCTACAGGCGAGCACGCTGTGCCACACCCCGTGCGGGATGTCGACGCCGATCACCTCGCCCCCGGCGGCGAGCAGGGTCGTCTGCGTGACGCGCCCGGCGTCGTCGAAGCAGACGACACCGAGCTGGCCACGCACGACCAGCATCGTCTCGTCCTTGGCCGGGTCAAGGTGCCGGTGCGGCGGGACGTAGGAGCCTGGCTCGATGGCGTTGAGCAGGCGGTGCGCGACGTCGAGGTCGCTGCGATGGAAGTTGTGGTTCTTGCGGCGGCGCGGTGTGGCCGCCGCCGTGGCGACGAGTTCGTCGAGCAGCAGGCGGTCGATCAGGTGGGCTTGGGTCATCGGAGCACTCGGGCGGATTGGGGAAGGTCGGCAGCTTGCCGCCAGGGCGCTCACGCGTAATCGATGCGCACGCTGTCGGCACCAAAGGCCGTGGCGAGGGACGCGATCAGGTCCTCGTCGAGGCGGACGCGCCAGGCCTCGCCGAGGACGAGGTCGCAGGCGGCGACGGCATTGCGGTAGTGCAGGCAGACCGGGCAGGCGCCGGCGGCGTACGGAGCGAGCAGGGTCTGCAGGCGCTGCAGCAGGCCGGCGGGCTTGCCGCGCGTGCCGTCGACGCGGAGTGCGAGCTGGCGGGCGAAGCGGCTGCGCGCCTCGCCGAGGGTGAGCAGGCGTTCGGCGACGACCCTGACCTTGCCCTCGCCGGCGAAGTCGTCGCGGCTGATCTTGCCTTCGACGACCAGCACCTCGTCCTCGCGGATCTTGGCGCGGTCGGCGTCAAACACCTCGCTGAACACCGACACCTCGATCGACGCGCTGCCGTCGTCGATCTGGACGAAGGCCATCTTGCCGCGCCCGGTGATCTTGCTGCGCACGCCGGTGACCAGTCCGGCGACCATCTGCAGTTCGCGCTGCGCCTCGAGCCGCGCCAGCGGCCGGCGTGCGAAGCGCGACACCTCGGCGCGCACGGCGTCGAAGGGATGACCGGAGAAGAAGAAGCCGAGCGCGATCTTTTCTTCGGAGAGGCGCTGCTTTTCGCTCCAGCGCGCGACTTCCACGTATTGCGGCGCCAGCTGCTCGCCACCGTCGCCGCTGCCGAGAAGGTCAAAGAGGCTCGTCTGCCTGGCGTTGCGCTCGGCCTGCTCGGCGGCCTCCATGGCGACGCCGACCGAGGCGAGCAGGCGCGCGCGATGGTCGTCGAGCGCGTCGAAGGCACCGGCGCGGATCAGCGCCTCGATCGCGCGGCGGTTGACCAGGCGCTTGTCGGAACGGCGACAGAAGTCGAACAGGTCCTTGAACGGCCCGCCGGATTTGCGCGCGTCGATGATGTTCACCACCGCCTGCTCGCCGACGCCCTTGACCGCGCCGAGGCCGTAGCGGATCGTCTTGCGGTCGACCGGGGTGAAGCGGTAGTCGGAGGCATTGACGTCGGGACCGAGGATGGTGAGCTTGTTGGCGATCGCGTCGTCGTGGAAGATCTTCACCGAATCGGTGTTGTCCATGTCCGACGACAGGGTCGCGGCGATGAAGGCCGAGGTGTGGTGCGCCTTCAGCCACGCGGTCTGGTAGGTGACGACGGCGTAGGCGGCGGTGTGCGACTTGTTGAAGCCGTACTCGGCGAACTTCTCCATCAGGTCGAAGAGCTGCATCGCCAGCGCTTCGTCGTAACCCTTCTTCTTCGCGCCCTCACGCATCAGGTCGCGGTGCAGCGCCATCTCCTCGGCCTTCTTCTTGCCCATCGCGCGGCGCAGCAAGTCGGCACCACCGAGCGTGTAGCCGCCGATGATCTGCGCGATCTGCATCACCTGTTCCTGATAGACGATGACGCCGTAGGTCGGCTCGAGGCAGCCTTGCAGGTCCGGGTGGAAGTAGTCGATCGTCTGCTGGCCCTTCTTGCGCAGGATGAAGTCGTCGACCATCCCCGAGCCGAGCGGACCCGGCCGGTAGAGCGCAAGCACGGCGATGATGTCCTCGAAGCGGTCGGGCGCGAGCTTCTTGAGGAGCTTCTTCATCCCCTCCGATTCGACCTGGAACACCGCGGTGGTGTTCGCATCGCGCAGGACCTGGTAGGTCGCCTTGTCGTCGAAGGTGAGCGCGTCGATGTCGGGACGGCTGCCGGTCAGCCGCTCGACGTAATCGACGGCGAGCTTGATGATGGTGAGGTTTCTGAGGCCGAGGAAGTCGAACTTGACGAGGCCGACCTTCTCGACGTCGTCCTTGTCGTACTGCGAGACGACCGAACCGCCGCCGTCGGCCGAGTAGAGCGGGCAGAAGTCGGTGAGCTTGCCGGGGGCGATGAGCACGCCGCCGGCGTGCATGCCGACGTTGCGCGTCAGGTCCTCGAGGCGGCGGGCGAGGTCGAACAGCTCGCGCACCTCCTCTTCCTCGTCGATGCGCGCCTTGAGTTGCGGCTCGGCCTCGATCGCCTTGTCCAGCGACAAGGGCTTGTTCGCTTCCAGCGGGATCAGCTTGGACAGCGTGTCGCACATGCTGTACGGCAGGTCGAGCACGCGCCCGACGTCGCGGATGACCGCCTTCGACGACATGGTGCCGAAGGTGGCGATCTGCGACACCGCCGCCGCGCCGTACTTGCCGCGCACGTACTCGATGACGCGGCCGCGCTTGTCCTGGCAGAAGTCGACGTCGAAGTCGGGCATCGACACGCGCTCGGGGTTGAGGAAGCGCTCGAACAGCAGCGCGTAGCGCAGCGGGTCGAGGTCGGTGATGCCCAGCGCGTAGGCGACGACCGAACCGGCGCCCGAGCCGCGCCCCGGTCCGACCGGTACGTCGTTGTGCTTCGCCCAGTTGATGAAGTCGGCAACGATCAGGAAGTAGCCGGGGAAACCCATCTGCACGATGGTGTCGGTCTCGACCTTCAGGCGCGCGAAATACTCGGGGCTGCGGCGCTCGCGCTCTTCCGCATCGGGAAAAAGCTGGAGCAGCCTGCGTTCGAGCCCCTCGGCCGCCTGCTGGCAGAGGAAGTCGTCGAGCGAGACGCCCGGCGGCGTCGGGAAGTCGGGCAGGTAGTTCTTGCCGAGCGTGATTTCGAGGTTGCAGCGGCGTGCGATCTCGACCGAGTTCTCGAGCGCCTCGGGCAGGTCGGCGAAGCGCTCGACCATCTCGTCGCCGCTGCGGAAATACTGCTCCTCGGTGCACGACTGCGGCCGGCGCGGGTCGCCGAGCACGTAGCCCTCGGCGATGCAGACGCGCGCCTCGTGCGCCTTGAAGTCGTCGCGATCGAGGAACTGGATCGGATGCGTCGCCACCAGCGGCAGCTCGAGTTCGCCGGCCAGCGCGACCGTCGCGGCGACCAGCGCCTCTTCCCTGGCCACGGCCTGCGCGGCTTCCTGGACCGTCTTCTGCGCCGAACCGGGCGCGGCCGGCACCTGCACGCGCTGCACCTCGAGGTAGAACGCGTCCGGGAACAGTTCGGCCCAGGCGCGCGCACGCGCCAGTGCCTGCTCGCGCGATCCCTGCGTGAGCGCCGCCCCGACGTCGCCGTGCGCGGCACCGGAAAGGGCGATCAAGCCGTCGACGCCGACCTCGTGCAGCATCGCCAGCGTCACCTCGGCACGCCCGCGCACGCGCGGTGCGAGGTAGGCGCGCGAGAGGATCTCACACAGCTGCAGGTAGCCGCGGTGCGTGCGGCAGAGCAGCAGGAGGCGGTAGGGGCGGTCGGGGTCGTCCTCGTTGGCGATGAACACGTCGGCGCCCTGCACCGGCTTGATGCCGGCCTTGCGTGCAGCCGTGTAGAACTTGACGAAACCGAACAGGTTGGCCAGGTCGGTCAGCGCCAGCGCCGGCATGCCGAGCTCTGCGGCGCGAGCGACCGCGTCGTCGATGCGGACGATGCCGTCGGTGACCGAGTACTCGCTGTGGAGACGGAGATGGACGAAACGGGGTTCGGGGCGGGAAGCGGACATCGTCGGATTTTACCCTGTGCCGCGCGAGGCCGGCCCCTGCGCTGCGGCCGGCTAGCGCAGCTTCACCAGCGGAAAGCCCTGTCCGGTCGGCGAGACGATCGGGTACTGCTTGTGCCTGAACACCGTATCGGCAAGTTCCGGCACTTGCGAATCGACGTAGTCGGCCAGTTCCAGCGTCTTGACGAAGCCGTCCTGGTTGGCGTCGGCCGCACCGTTCATGCCGGCGGCGATGACGTAGGTGAAAAGTCCATGGCCCTTGTAGCCTTCGAGCGCCTCCTGAACCGAGGTGGCGGCGGAGAGCACCGTCGAGCCGACCGCGCGCGACAGCACCTTCATTGCCGTGTCGTCGCTCATGCCGCGCGTCAGCATCGCCACCTGGATGGCGTCGCCGAGCTGGCCGGCGCTACAGGTGTCGAGCACGACCAGCTTCTTGGAGGCCGGAATGTTGGAGATCAGTTCCTTGATGCTGTCCTGCGTCAGCGCATCCTGCCTGAGGCGCGCCGTCATGGTCGAGCCAACGTTCGAGGTGATCAGCAGGTACTGGCCGTCGTCGACCGTGCCGTGGCTGGCGACGTAGAAGACGAACAGGTCTTCCGGGCCGACTTCGCTGCGGGCGCGCTTGAGAGCGTCGACGATGGCGTTGTTGGTGGTTTCGGCGGGCTTGAGCAGGCGCTTCACGTGCACGCTGCTGTACAGGCCCTTCGCCTTTTGTTCGAGCGTGGAGGCGAACAGCTCGGCATCCGCCACCGGATACTTGAGCGCCAGGCGCGGGTTGGCGAAGTCCTTGATACCGATCACGATGGCGTGCAAGGCAGGCTGGCGCGCGGCGATGTTCGCCTGCACCGCGAGCTTCGCATCCTGGCTCTGCATGCTGTTGTCGGCGTTGAAGGCGATGGCGCGGATCAGGTTCTGGCCCGGTTCGAGCGGCACGTCGACACGCAGGATGCGACTGCTGTCTGCGGCGCGCGTCAGCTTGCGGGCGTTTTCGAGTACGACGGCCGCGCCGTTGCGGTAGAGGCGCACGTCGCCGATGCCGCCGCCCTTGTCGTCGATCTGTAGCGATACCGCCACCGTACGCGCGTCGGTGCTGTCGGGCGTGTTGACGATGGCCACGGCCGGCGGCGGCTTGATGTCGGCCACCTTGCGGTATTCGCCGAGCGTGCCGCCGACCAAAGCGACCTTGACCAGATCGGGGCGAAAGAAGGATTCGCGCAACTGGGCGATGCTGTAGGCCTGCCCGCCGACCGTGACGCTCAGGTATTCGTCGCCCTTCTCGGAGGCGTTGTAGTAGCCGCTCGGCGTGGTCACCAGCCATTCGCCGTCGTCGAAGGCGATCAGCGCTGCCGCCTCCTCGCCGCTGTCGAGGTGGTAGAGACGCACCGAGGCTGCCGAGGTGATCGCCACCAGCTTGCCGTTGGGCGAGAAGGCGATCTTCGCCGGGCTCAGGTCGAAGACGATCTTCTCGTTCGGCCGCTGCAACGGGCGGATCAGCTGGCCGCTGCTCAGATCCCACAGCTTGTACTCGCCCTTGTTGTTGCCGGTCATGAAGCGTCGGCCGTCGGGGGTCACGGCCAGCGCGACCAGTTTGGTGAATTCCTTGTCGGTGGCAAGCAGGGTACCGGCAACGTCGTAGCGCAGCAGCTCCCGTTGCTGCATGCCGGTGGCCGCGTCGAGCAGTGCGACCGAAATCGTCATGCTGCTGCCGAGCGTGCCGTGGTACTCCGCGCGCGAAACCAGCAGCTGCCGACCATCAGGCGTGAAGGCCGCGGCGTCGCCCGGGCCACTGCCACGCCACAGCTCGCGACCGGAAGCCAGGTCGATCAGCGCCGGCCCGCGGTCGAATTCGCCGAGCAGCAGTGCCTTCTGGCCATCCGGAGAAATCGCGCCGAACATGGCATGTCCATAGCTGCGGACGATCTGGTTGGCCGCCACGTCGAGCTGCTCGACGTTGTAGTACGGATTGTCCATCAGCCCGCCGGTCTCGAAGCGGTTGCCGAGCAGATAACGGCCGTCACCCGAGAAGCCGAGCTTGTAACCAAACTTGCCGCTCGGCACCGTCTTGAGTAACTCGCCGCTGGCCGCATCCCACAACTGAGTGAGCGAATCGCCGAAAATACCGGTGAGGGAGGAGGCTGCGTAGGTCTTGCCGTCGCGCGAATAGGCGACGTCGACGAGGCCCCAGGGCGCCTCCATCCGGTGGGTACGCAAACCCTTGCCCGCAGCCATGTCCCAGACGCGCACCACCGGCGTGACGCCGCCGGAGACGAGCTGCCTGCCGTCAGGCGAGTAGTCGAGCGTTCCGACCGCCATCACCGTGCTCTTGACCGTCACCTGGCGGTCGGGCGAAGCGGAGTGCAACTCCGGGGTGGCCTGCATCATTCCGGCGCAGCCGGAGAGGACGAGAACGGCAAGCGGCGCGGCGAGCGAAAGGAGTGAGCGCATCACGATCTCCAGACTGGATTGACGGCGAGGAGCCGGTCGGGATCGATCGCGTCGGCGGGCAGACGGAAGGGCTCGCTTGTCGGGCCTGATGGTCTGTCCGCACTCGGCTCACTGCCTACCGCCTTTATACGCCAAAGCTGGAGCGAGCGGTGGCCGGGAGTTCATTCGGAGGGAACCTTGGCGGCGGTAGCGACGAGCTTGCTGCGTACCAGGTCGATGTGCTCGCGCAGCGTGTACAGCTCGTTGGTGAAGGACAGCGGGACGCTGCGTCGGCGCGCCTCGCCCTCGATCTCGTCGAGCCGGGCGAGGATCTCCTGGCGGCGTTCCGCTGCCGCCGGCTGCTCGAGTTCGTTTTCGAGGAACTTGAGCTCGCCGTAGCTGGCGAAGAGCTTGGAGCGCACGCGCCAGGCGTAGATCGCCGGCGCAAAACGCAGCAGGGGCAGCAACAGGCCGAACAGGGGCAGCAGCAGGATGACCATGCGCTCGACCAGCACCGCCAGCCAGAACGGCAGGTAGCGCTGCAGGAATGGCGGCCCCGAATCGTAGAAACGCTGTGCCAGCGGCGCCAGCGGGAAGCTCTGGTCGCGCACGGCAGGGAAGTCGCCGGCGCGCTGGAAGAAGCCGTTGTCGCCATGCACCTCGCGCATCGCCTGCATGAGCAGGCTGGCCAGCGCCGGATGCAGCGATTCGGCGGTGATCAGGTTGGCCGTGCTCGCCAGCAGCCGCGTATCGGCGGGCGGCCGGTTCTCGACCAGATCGACCGTCCCCTTGGGCAGGGTGACCGGTGTCAGGAAAGGAAAAAGGCGCGCGTAGGCATCGGCCTGGCTGAAACTCATCAGGCGGATGCCGGGTGCGCGCAAGAGCAGGCGCACCACCGGCGCTTCCGGCGCCGAGACGATGAAGGCGGCATCGACCTTGCCCTCGAACAACGCGCTGGCGGCGTCGAGCCCGGACAGCGGCAGCAGCAGCTCGCGGTCGACCGGCACCTCGTTGGCGGCGAGCAGTTGCAGCGCCAGCGCGCGTACGCCGCTGCCCTCGGCACCGATGGCAACGCGCCGGCCGGCGAGTTCGTGCAGGACCTCGAGCGGCCGCGCGAAGACGTTGGTCGCCGCGCCGACGCGCTCGCTGCGGTAGAAGACCCACAAGGGTTCGAGGAAGACGCTGCCGAGCGATTGCAGCTTCGGCGCGTCCTCGGCAGCTTCGGCGACAGCCAGCAGGTCGGGAGCGGGTGCCGGCAGGCTGCCGCCCTGCACGAAGGCGACGTCGACCTCGCCGCGGCGCAGGCGTTCGAGGTTGTCGACCGAACCGGCCGAGGTCTGCACCTCGACGCTGATCCCGTCGCGCGCGAGGATCGCCGCATAGCGCTTGGCAAACGCGTGATAGGCGCCGCTCTCGAAGCCGGTGGCGATGGTGAGGTGACGCGGCGGCGCCGGCTGCACGAACTGGAAGGCGACGACGAAGCCGATCACGGTGACGACGACGATCGGCCACGCCGTCGCCAGCCACTCGCGCAGGGTGACGAGTCGCTCGCGCAGCGAAAAGGCGCCGGGAACGCGCATCGCTCAGGGCAGCAGCACGGTCGAACCTGTGGTGCGCCGCGCGGCGAGGTCGCGGTGCGCGGCTGCCGCGTCGGCGAGCGCGTAGCGCTGGTTGACCTCGATCTTCACCCGGCCACTGGCGACCATGTCGAACAGCTCGGCGCCGAGCGCCTCCAGGTCGGCACGCCGGGCGACATAGTGGGCGAGCGTCGGCCGGGTGATGAACAGCGAGCCGCGATTCGACAGCTGCAGCAGGTCTACGGGCGGCACCGGCCCCGAGGCGTTGCCGAAGCTGACCATCATCCCGAGCGGGCGCAGACTGTCGAGCGAGGCGGTGAAGGTGTCGCGACCGACTCCGTCATAGACGACGGCGACGCCCTCGCCGCCGGTCAGCTCGCGCACGCGCGCGGCGATGTCCTCGCAGTCGGAGCGGATCACGTGCGTGCAGCCATGCGCCTTGGCCAGTTCCGCCTTCGCTGCCGAGGAGACGGTACCGATCACCGTGGCGCCGAGAGCCGCCGCCCACTGGCAGGCGAGCAGGCCGACGCCGCCGGCCGCGGCATGGAAGAGCAAGGTGTCACCCGGCTGCACGCGATAGGTGCGGCGCAAGAGGTAGGCACAGGTCAGGCCCTGCAGCAGCATCGCCGCCGGCTCGAAGGCGATGGCATCGGGCAGCTTGAGCAGGCGGTCGGCGGGCAGGCAGCGTACTTCGCAATAAGCGCCGAGCGGCCCCCCGGCGTAGGCGACGCGGTCGCCGGGCCTGACCAGCTCGACACCGGCACCGACGGCCTCGACGATACCGGCGCCGGCTAGCCCGATCCCCGAGGGCAGCGGCACCGGGTAGAGCCCGCTGCGGTGGTAGAGGTCGATGAAGTTCAGTCCGACCGCGGCGTGGCGCACGCGCGCCTCGCCGGGCGCCGGGTCGCCGACGACGACTTGTTCACGGCGCAGCACTTCGGGACCGCCGGTTTCATGGATGCGGAAGGCAAGGGACATGGGGTTTCCTCGACGCAAAGGGGTGGGCAGAAGGTGGCCAGGTCGGACCAGGCTTCAGCCTAGCCGCTGCCTGTTTTTTGGGCAAGTCTGGCAAACCCTTGTCCCAGCGTGACTTGGAAGAATCATACGCAGGCCGCCCACAGACTTATCCACAGAAGCTGGGGAAAAGCCGTCGCCCACAGCCCCGGAAAGCTGCCCACTTTTTAGGCAATCATAAAAACTTATTTCGAAACAATGACCTGAAAAACAAGCCCGCAGGCACCCCACAGACTTGTCCACAGATTCGGGGGACAACTACAGCGGTTTTAAATTACGGGAACGGTATACTCAATTTGCAAGAATTAAGTATACCGTCCCCCGTAATTACAGCGGTTTCAGCTTGGCGTAGTCGAGCGACAGCCACTTCATGCCGGCGGCGCCGAAGTTCACCTGTACCTGTGCGTCGGCGCCGCCCTTGGCGGCGACGATGACGCCGACGCCGAAGCGCGCGTGTTCGACGCTCTGGCCGATGCGCAGTCCACGTACTTCAGTTTCGAGGCCACCCGCCGCCCGGCTACCGCCGCGGCCCGACGCGCTGCCGGCCGACCTTCCCGCCGACCGGCCATAGCCGCCCGCATGAGCACTTGCCGGCGCAGTGAACGCCGGCGCCGGCGCGATCCGGCGCAGGAGCGCCGCTGGAATCTCCTCGAGGAAGAGCGAGGGAACGCAGTAGCGCGTCTGCCCGTGCAGCATCCGCGTCTGCGCGCAGGACAGGTAGAGCCGGCGCCGCGCGCGCGTGATCGCCACATACATCAGCCGCCGCTCCTCCTCGAGCCCGTCGCGCTCCTGCGCCGCGTTCTCGTGCGGAAACAGCCCCTGTTCGAGGCCGCTGATGAAGACGACGTCGAACTCGAGGCCCTTCGCCGCATGCACGGTCATCAGCTGCACCGCGGTCTCGCCTGCGCCGGCCTGGTGTTCGCCGGCTTCGAGCGAGGCATGGGCGAGGAAGGCGGCGAGGACGGCACCGCTGTCGGCATCGGCTGCCGGCTCGTCCGTCCCCTCGCCCGCGGTGGCGAACACGCCCCCGCTTTCCTCGCGCAGGAAGCTCTCGGCGGCGTTGACCAGTTCGTCGAGGTTCTCGAGGCGCTCGCTGCCTTCCTTCTCACTGAGGTAATGCTGGCGCAGCCCGCTTTTTTCGATGACCTCCTCGACCATCTCCGGCAGCCTCAGCGCCGTGCAGTCGGTACGCAACTGCTCGATCAGGCGTACGAAGGTGCCGACCGCGGTACCGGCCTTGCCGGGCAGTCCGGCGGCGGCGTTGTAGAGGCTGGAATTGGCGCGGTGCGCGGCGTCCTGCAGCGCCTCGATGCTGCGCGCGCCGATCCCGCGCGTCGGGAAATTGACGACGCGCGCGAAGGCGGTGTCGTCGTCGGGGTTGGCGATCAGGCGCAGGTAGGCGAGCGCGTGCTTCACTTCCTGGCGCTCGAAGAAGCGCAGCCCGCCATGCACGCGGTAGGGAACGCCGTTCGAAAAGAGCTGGTGTTCGAGCACGCGCGACTGCGCGTTGGAGCGGTAGAGCAGCGCGATCTGGTCGCGCTCGACGCCATCGCGCACCAGTTCGCGCACCTCGTCGACGATGAAGCGGGCCTCGTCGAGATCGGAAAATGCCTCGAAGACACGGATCGGCTCGCCGGCGCCGGCGTCGGTCCACAGGTTCTTGCCGAGGCGGCTGTGGTTGTGCGCGATCAGCGCGTTGGCGGCGTCGAGGATGTTGCCGTGCGAACGGTAGTTCTGTTCGAGGCGAATGACGTTCCTGACCGCGAACTCGCGCTCGAAGTCGCGCATGTTGCCGACGTCGGCACCGCGGAAGGCGTAGATCGACTGGTCATCGTCGCCGACAGCGAAGATCGCTGCCGGCGCGCGGACGGCCTCGCCCTCGCCGCCCGGCGCGCGCGCGTACTCGCCGTGGCCGGCCAGGAGCTTCAGCCACGCGTACTGCAAGCGGTTGGTGTCCTGGAATTCGTCGACCAGGATGTGCGCGAAGCGCTCCTGGTAATGCCGGCGCAGCGGCTCGTTGCGCGCGAGCAGTTCATAGGCGCGCAAGAGGAGTTCGGCGAAGTCGACGACGCCCTCGCGCTGACACTGCGCCTCGTACTCGGCGTAGAGCGCGACGCGCCGGCGCGTGTAGTCGTCCCAGGCCTCGGCCTGCGCCGCGCGCACGCCCTGCTCCTTGTGGCCATTGATGAAGTGCATCAGCTCGCGCGGCGGGAACTTCTCGTCGTCGATGTTCAGGGCCTTCAAGAGGCGCTTGATCGCCGAAAGCTGGTCGGCCGAGTCGAGGATCTGGAACAGCGCCGGCAGCCCGGCCTCGCGGTGGTGCGCGCGCAGGAGCCGGTTGCACAGCCCGTGGAAGGTGCCGATCCACATGCCGCGCGTGTTGATCGGCAGCATCGCCGACAGGCGCGTGAGCATCTCCTTGGCCGCCTTGTTGGTGAAGGTGACGGCGAGCAACCCGTGCGGGCCGACCTGGCCGGTCGAGATCAGCCAGGCGATGCGCGTCGTCAGCACGCGCGTCTTGCCGCTACCGGCGCCGGCGAGGATCAGCGCATGCTGCGGCGGCAGGGTGACAGCGGCGAATTGGTCGGGGTTGAGACCGGCGAGAAGGTCGGACATGGGCTCGGGGCTTCGCTATCGGGGGGACGCCGATTATCCGCGATCCCTCGCCGGAACGGGTGCCGACAGAAGGCCTCCGGCGCCGCCCCCCCTGGGCGGAGCGCGAACGGGAGCCGGATGCAGGCAGCCGGCCGACGTAAAACATTAACCAAAGTGATAGCAATTATCGCCGCAGCGACTATAATGTTTGTGCACTGCAACATGAGCCGCCCACGAAGCTGGCGCGCAGTGCCACGGCCACCACGGCACACCGAGGACCCCGACATGAAAGCCCCCAAGATATTGCCCGCGATCGCCCGTCGCGCCGGAATCAACGAAGCGCTGGCGCTCAAGCTCTGGCGCCGCGCTGCCGGCGAAGCCGAAGCGCTCACCGGCTGTTGCGACAGTTCCGAGTACTTCGGACTCGCCGTCGACCGTTTCCTCGTTCTGGTCGAGGACGAGTCGGGCGTAGACATCGCGCGCGAGCGCAAGCCGCTGACCAGCGTCGTCTGGATCTGCCGGCACCAGCGGCGCATGTCACAGCTCGCCCTGGCCGCAACGCACAGCGCTTACACGCTGTGGCACCGGCAGTGGCAGGACTTGCTCGCCGGCCACCGGCACGCGGCCTGAGCGCCGACGCCGGCAGCGCCGGCAAGGCACCCGGGAGTGCAAGCGCGTATAATCCGCGGCTTGATTTCAATCTCCCGGTCGCCCTCCCATGCAGGAAAAATACCAACCCGCCGACATCGAACTGGCCGCTCAGGCGCGCTGGCAGCAGACTGCCGCAGCGCGCGCGGTCGAGGACCTGAGCCGCCCCAAGTACTACTGCCTGTCGATGTTCCCGTACCCATCGGGCAAGTTGCACATGGGCCACGTGCGCAACTACACGATCGGCGACGTGCTCGCGCGCTTCCACCGGCTGCGCGGCTACAACGTGCTGCAGCCGATGGGCTGGGACGCCTTCGGCATGCCTGCCGAGAATGCGGCGATCCAGAACAACGTGCCGCCGGCGCAATGGACCTACGCCAACATCGAGTACATGAAGGGGCAGCTGCAGCGGCTCGGCTTCGCGATCGACTGGGATCGTGAAATCGCCACCTGCAAGCCCGACTACTACCGCTGGGAGCAGTGGCTGTTCACCCGCCTGTTCGAGAAGGGGCTGATCTACAAGAAGCTCGGCACGGTGAACTGGGATCCGATCGACCAGACCGTTCTCGCCAACGAGCAGGTGATCGACGGCCGCGGCTGGCGCTCGGGCGCGCTGATCGAGAAGCGCGAAATCCCGATGTACTACATGAAGATCACCGCCTACGCCGACGAGCTGCTCGCCTCGCTCGACGACCTGCCCGGCTGGCCCGAGCAGGTGCGGCTGATGCAGAAGAACTGGATCGGCAAGAGCACCGGCGTGCGCTTCGCCTTCCCCTACGAACTCGACGGCAAGTCCGACCGGCTGTGGGTATTCACGACGCGCGCCGACACGATCATGGGCGTGACCTTCGTCGCCGTCGCCGCCGAGCACCCGCTGGCCACCTGGGCCGCGGCCAGGAATCCGGAGATCGCCGCCTTCGTCGAGGAATGCAAGAAGGGCGGCGTCGCCGAAGCCGACCTCGCGACGATGGAGAAGAAGGGCATTCCGACCGGCATCCATGTCAGCCACCCGCTCACCGGCGAGCAGGTCGAGGTGTGGGTCGGCAACTACGTGCTGATGGGCTACGGCGAAGGCGCGGTAATGGCGGTGCCGGCGCACGACGAGCGCGACTTCGCCTTCGCCAAGAAGTACGGCCTGCCGATCAAGCAGGTGATCGCGGTCGACGGCCAGGAATTCTCGCTCGACGGCTGGCAGGAATGGTACGCCGACAAGCAGAACGGCGTCTGCGTCAATTCGGGCAAGTACGACGGCCTCGGCTATGCTGCTGCGATCGACGCGATCGCCGCCGACCTCGGCGCCCGGGCGCTCGGCGAGAAGAAGGTCCAGTTCCGCCTGCGCGACTGGGGCATCTCGCGCCAGCGCTACTGGGGCTGCCCGATCCCGATCATCCACTGCGCCGACTGCGGCGACGTGCCGGTTCCCGACAATCAGCTGCCGGTGGTGCTGCCCGAGAACGTCACCATCGACGGCGCCGGCAGCCCGCTGGCCAAGATGCCCGAGTTCTTTGACACGACCTGTCCCAAGTGCGGCAAGCCGGCGCGTCGCGAGACCGACACGATGGACACCTTCGTCGAGTCCTCGTGGTACTTCCTGCGCTACTGCTGCCCCGACAACGCCGAGGCGATGGTCGACGAGCGCGTCCAGTACTGGTGCAAGGGCGGCATCGACCAGTACATCGGCGGCATCGAGCACGCCATCCTGCACCTCCTCTACTCGCGCTTCTTCACCAAGCTGATGCGCGACGTCGGCCTGATCGGCGACCTGGGCGAGCCCTTCGCCAACCTGCTGACGCAGGGGATGGTCGTCGCGCCGACCTTCTACCGCGAGGAAGAAAACGGCAAGAAGCAGTGGATCAACCCGGCCGACGTGAACCTCGAGACCGACGAGCGCGGTCGCGCGGTCGGCGCGACGCTCGCCGCCGACGGCCTGCCGGTGGTGATCGGCGGCACCGAGAAGATGTCGAAGTCGAAGAACAACGGCGTCGACCCGCAGGCGCTGATCGACCGCTACGGTGCCGACACCGCGCGCCTGTTCATCATGTTCGCGAGCCCGCCCGACCAGTCGCTCGAATGGTCCGACGCCGGGGTCGAGGGCGCCTTCCGCTTCCTGAAGCGCGTCTGGAAGATCGTGCACGACCACGTCGGCGCCGGCATCGTCCCGGCCTTCGGCGCGGCGCAGGCCGGCGAACTGACGCCGGCACTCAAGGCTTTCCGCCGCCAGCTGCACCAGACGATCGGCAAGGTCGCCGACGACTACGGCCGGCGCAAGCAGTTCAACACGGCGATCGCCGCGGTGATGGAACTGCTCAACGCCTACGGCAAGCTCGACGACGCCTCGCCCGTCGCGCGCGCGGTGCGCCAGGAAGCGCTCGAAGCGGTCGCGCTGCTGCTCTGGCCGATCGTTCCGCACATCGCCGAAGCGCTCTACGGCGAGCTGAAGCCGGGCTGTCAGGTCGCTGCCGCCGGCTGGCCGCAGGTCGACGAGACGGCGCTCACGCAGGACGAGATCGAGCTGATGCTGCAGGTGAACGGCAAGCTGCGCGGCAGCCTGCGCGTTGCCGCCGGCGCCGACAGGGCGACGATCGAGGCCGCCGCGCTCGCCAGCGAAGCGGCGCAGAAGCAACTCGCCGGACAGGCGCCGAAGAAGCTGATCGTCGTCCCCGGCCGCCTCGTGAACATCGTCGCCTGAGCGAAGCCCGATGCGCACGCCCTCCCTTCTTGTGGCAGCCGCGCTGCTGGCGGCGACGCTGGTCGCCGGCTGCGGCTTCCAGATGCGCGGCAGCTACACGCTGCCGTACGAGAGCCTCTACCTGAACCTGCCCGAGTA
Source organism: Rhodocyclus purpureus (assembly GCF_016653115.1). Lineage (GTDB taxonomy): Bacteria > Pseudomonadota > Gammaproteobacteria > Burkholderiales > Rhodocyclaceae > Rhodocyclus > Rhodocyclus purpureus. The sequence continues at coordinate 18,862 of NZ_NHRX01000008.1, read as the reverse complement.
CTCCGAAGTCGGTGCCGGTCTCAAGCGCAACATCCTCGCATCGGGCGGCACCCGGATCAGCGAGCGCCCCGAGGACGCGCAGGCGATCTTCCAGCCGGCCGGGGAGGCGCGCCAACGGCTGATCCTGTCGCTCTCCGGCAGCGGTCGCGTGCGCGAAGTGCGGCTGCGCTACCGCTTCGCCTACCGCATCACCGACAACAAGGGAATCGACCTGTCGGCCCCCGGCGAGATCGAGATGCTGCGCGACATGAGCTACGACGACTCGAACATCCTGTCGAAGGAACAGGAAGAAGCGCTGCTCTGGCGCGACATGCAGAACGACGTGGTGCAGCAACTCCTGCGCCGCCTCGCCGCCGCCAAGCCGCTGGCGGAGGAAGACTGAGCCCGTGCTGATCCCCGGCGAGCGGCTGGCGTCACACCTCGAGGGCGAGCTGCGCCCGCTCTACGTCGTCCATGGCGACGACCCGCTGCTGGTCATCGAAGCCGCCGACGCGATCCGTGCCGCCGCGCGCCGGCGCGGCTTCGACGAGCGTAACGTGCTCACCGCGCTCCCCGGCTTCAACTGGAACCAGCTCTCGGCAGCTGCCGGATCGCGCTCGCTGTTCGGCGGGCGCACGCTGATCGACCTGCGCATTCCGAACGGCAAGCCCGGTCGCGACGGCGGCGGCGCGCTGCAGGACTACGCGGCACACCCCTCGCCCGACGCGCTGCTCTTGGTGACCCTGCCCGAACTCGACTGGCGCGACGAGAAGGCCGCCTGGCTCGCGGCACTCGGCAACGCCGGCGCGATCATCAAGCTCGTCGCGCCGAAGCTCGCCGAACTGCCGGCGTGGATCGCGACTCGCCTGCGCCGCCAGGAACAGAGCGCCGACGCCGAGGGCCTGCGCTTCATCGCCGAGCGCGTCGAGGGCAATCTGCTCGCCGCGCACCAGGAAATCCAGAAGCTCGCGCTGCTGCACCCACCCGGCCCCTTGAGCCTGGCCGCGATCCGCGACGCGGTGCTCGACGTCGCGCGCTACGACATCGACGCGCTGCGCGAGGCGATGCTGGAGGGCGACGCCGCGCGCTACGCGAGGACACTCGACGGCTTGCGCCAGGAAGGCGAGGCGCCGCCCCTGCTGCTGTGGGCGCTGACCGAGGAAGTGCGCGCGCTGGCGACGATCCACTCGGGACTGGCGCAGGGAAAGGCGCTCGACGGGCTGCTGCGAGAGGCGCGCGTCTTCGGCCCGCGCCAGGCGCTGATGAAACGCGCGCTGCGCCGCTTCGACCGCAGCCGCTCGCTCGCCGCGCTGGCGCAGGCGGCGCGCATCGACCGCATGATCAAGGGGGCCGCCAGCGGCAACGTGTGGGACGAATTCCTGCGCCTGGGGCTTGGGCTGGCGAGCGAATCCTGAAGCGCGCGCCGGCAAGGAGCTTGCCGGCTCAGTGAGGAGGAGGCAAGGGCGGGCAAGCCGACCTGCCGTGAAGGGTCAGGAGCCGGTTCCGGTTCGCAGCGGCGCAGGCTGGATCTCGCCGTCTTCGGCGACGGGCTCGTCAGGCGCCAGCGTCTCCCAGAAGCATTCCTCACCGTTGGCGTCGCGAACATCCTGGGTGCCGGGACACGGCGACTCGCGGACCAGGCATTCGCCGGTCACGCTCTCGTCGACCACCACCACCTGTAGTTCTGCGTCCACCTTGCGCTCGCCGTCCCAGTAGCTGCAGGTTGCACAGGTTTTCACTTCAGCAGGCAGAATGAGTTTTCGTTGCATTTCTCTTCCCGGGATCAATCGGCCGGAGGCCGAATTTCTGAGGCGTCGGAGTGTAAACTCTTTGATTTAGTTCCGTTACTGTTTTTTGCTCCGAACGACGCATCGCTGCCACCGACATGTGACGCGAGCGCCTTCCTGCTCCCTGACCCGGTTCACAGCCCGCGCGCAAGCGCCGATAATCGATCCCTTGCGCGGACTTGCCGGTCCTTTGCCCACTGCCCTTCGACCTTTCCCCGAGCTGAAAATTCCATGGATATCGCGCACTACATGCAGACCGTCGGCCAGCGCGCACGCGCGGCATCGCGTGCAATGGCACGCGCCGACACCAGCGCCAAGAACGCCGCACTCATGACTCTTGCCGCCGCCATCCGCCGCGAGGCGGACACCTTGCTCGCCGCCAACGCCGAGGACGTCGCCGCCGCGCGCGCTGCCGGACTGGAGCCGGCGATGCTCGACCGCCTGACCCTGTCGGCCAAGGGCGTCGCTGCCATGGCCGAGGGCGTCGAGCAGGTCGCCGCGCTCGCCGACCCGATCGGCGAGGTGAACGACATGAAGTACCGCCCGAGCGGCATCCAGGTCGGGCGCATGCGCGTCCCGCTCGGCGTCATCGGCATCATCTACGAGGCACGACCGAACGTCACCGCCGACGCCGCCGCGCTCTGCCTGAAGTCGGGCAACGCGGCGATCCTGCGCGGTGGCTCGGAAGCGATCCGCTGCAACCGCGCCATCGCGACGCTGGTCCAGGAAGCGCTCGCCACCGCCGGCCTGCCGGCCGACGCGGTGCAGGTGATCGACACCACCGACCGTGCCGCGGTCGGCCACCTGATCACCATGCGCGAGTACGTCGACGTGATCGTCCCGCGCGGCGGCAAGGGGCTGATCTCGCGCCTGCTGGCCGAAGCGCGCGTGCCGATGATCCAGCACCTCGACGGCAACTGCCACGTCTATCTCGACGAATCGGCCAAGCTCGACAAGGCGCTGGCGATCGTCGACAACGCCAAGACGCAGCGCTACGGCACCTGCAACACCGCCGAGTCGCTGCTCGTAGCGCGCTCGGTCGCCGCCGTGCTCCTGCCGCCCGTTGCCGCCCGACTCTCGGAAAAGGGCGTCGAACTGCGCGGCTGCCCCGAGACCTGCGCGCTGCTGCCGCAGGCGATCCCGGCGAGCGAGGAGGACTGGCGCACCGAGTACCTGGCGCCGATCATCTCGATCAAGCTCGTTGACGGCCTCGACGAAGCGATCGAGCACATCAACCGCTACAGCTCGCACCATACCGAAGCGATCGTCACCGAGGACTACGGCAGGGCACGCCGCTTCCTGCGTGAAGTCGATTCGTCGTCGGTGATGGTCAATGCCTCGACCCGCTTCGCCGACGGCTTCGAGTATGGCCTCGGCGCCGAGATCGGCATCTCGACCGACAAGATCCACGCGCGCGGCCCGGTCGGCCTCAACGGGCTGACCAGCGAGAAGTGGATCGTCCTCGGCGACGGGCACGTGCGCGCCTGACAGGGGACAGCATGAACCATGCTGTCCCCATGCAAGCAGTCGTCCCGGCCCCAGGTTTCTGGCTGGGCGTGCGCTGCGTTGGCGGCGAACTGCACGAGATCGCTTTTCTCGCAGAGGAAGTGACGCCGGTGGAGGCCATCGACCCCGCCAGCGCGGCGCTCGCCGCCGAAGCCACGCGCCAGCTCGCCGCCTGGCTCGAAGACCCGACGACACGTTTCGAGCTACCGCTCGCCGCTGCGGGAACGCCGTTCCAGCGACGGGTGTGGGCGGCGATCGCCGCCATCCCCTGCGGCGAGACCCGCAGCTACGGCGAGATCGCCCGGGAACTCGGCAGCTCGGCGCGTGCCGTCGGCGGCGCCTGCGGCGCCAACCCGCTGCCGATCGTCGTCCCCTGCCACCGCGTGATCGCCGCCGACGGCCGGCTCGGCGGCTTCGCGCACAGCGACGGCGGCTTCCTGCTCGAGGTCAAGCGCTGGCTGCTGCAGCATGAACGCTGCCATGCCTGAGCCCGGCGGCGAAGAGGCTGCAGCGGAGACCGCTGCGCCCAGCCCTGCCGACCAGGCCGAGATCGACGCCTTCTGCGACGCCCTGTGGCTCGAAGACGGGCTGGCGCTGGCCTCGCTCGCCAGCTACCGCAGCGACCTGCAGCAGTTCGCCGGCTGGCTGGCGACGCAAGGCAGCAGCCTGCCCGCCGCCGATGCGCCGCTGTTGCTGCGCTTCGTCGCCACCCTCTCCGGCCGCCTTGCCGCCAGCTCGCAGGCGCGCTACCTGTCGACGCTGCGTCGTTACTACCGCCACCTCGTGGCGCGCGGCAGGATCGGCGCCGACCCGACGCAGGCAATCGCGCCGCCGGTGAAGCCCATGAGACTGCCGAAGGCGATCAGCGAGGCGCAGGTCGAGGCGCTGCTCGCCGCGCCTGACCTGGACACCCCGCAGGGGCTGCGCGACCGCGCGATGATCGAGACGATCTACGCCAGCGGCCTGCGCGTCTCCGAACTGATCGGCCTGAAGGTACATGAAGTCAGCTTCGACATGGGCGTCGTCAGGATTTTCGGCAAGGGCAGCAAGGAGCGGCTGGTGCCGCTCGGCGAACAGGCGATCGACTGGATCGGACGCTGGCTCGACGAGGGGCGCCCGACCCTGCTCGGCGCCCGGCGCAGCGACGCCATCTTCGTCACCGCGCGCGGCGGGCCGATGACGCGGCAGCAGTTCTGGAGCCTGATCAAGCGTTACGCGCGCGTTGCCGGCATCGACGAGCAGCGCCTGTCGCCCCACGGCCTGCGCCACGCCTTCGCCACCCACCTGCTCAACCACGGCGCCGACCTGCGCGTCGTCCAGCTGCTGCTCGGCCACGCCGACATCTCGACGACGCAGATCTACACCCACGTCGCCCGCGAGCGCCTGAAGACCCTGCACGCGGCGCACCATCCACGCGGCTGAGCCGCCCACCACCACATACCCCTCAGTCATGAAGCACCCAGCAGACAGTCCGGCAACCCCGGCGACCCAATTCCTGCGCAAGAACGGCGTCACCTTCTCGGGACACCTCTACGCCTGGGAAGAACACGGCGGCACCGCCGTCTCGGCGCGCGAACTCGCAGTCGACGAGCACTGCGTGGTGAAGACGCTGGTGATGGAGGACGAGCAGGCCAGGCCGCTGATCGTCCTCATGCACGGCGACCGCAAGGTATCGACCAAGGAACTCGCGCGCCAGACGGGCAGGAAGAAGATCGAGCCATGCCGGCCCGAGGTCGCGCAAAGGCACAGCGGTTACCTGGTCGGTGGCACCAGCCCCTTCGCGACGAAGAAGGCGATGCCGGTCTATGTCGAGCGCGGCATCCTCGCGCTGCCGCGCATCTACATCAACGGCGGCCGCCGCGGCTTCCTGGTGAGCATCGCGCCGCAGGCGCTGACGACGCTGCTGCAGGCGACCCCGGTCGAGGTCGCCCTGGCCGGCTGACGCTCAGTCCGCCTTACCACGCTCGATGACGACGCCGACGCGGCGGACGCCGCGCATGACGCCCGGCTTGGCGATCGAGACGCGCACCCACGAGGCGCCGAAGTCTTCGCGCAGCATGCTCGCGATGTACTCGGCGAGCTTTTCCAGCAGGTTGAAGCGACGTTCGGCGAGTTCGCGGCGCAATCGGTCGACCACCACCGCATAGTCGATGGTGTCGTGGATATCGTCGCTGGCGCCGGCGCTGGCGGTCGAGGCGCCGATCTGCAGCGAGATGTCGATCATCTGTGCCATCGCCTTTTCGCGCGGGTAGATGCCGATATGGGCGGAGAGGCGAAGATCGTCGATGAAGATGATGTCCATGCGGCGGGCCGGCGGAGGGGTTAGAATCGCGGGCCGGCGACCGATCACCGCCGCCCCGTGTAGAAGCCCGCCATTTTACCCTTGAAGCACCCGCCGAACTTCGACGCCGCATGCCTGCCGAACTGAACCTCCCGCCGACCGCCCTCGTCGCGCTCGCCATCTTCGCCGCCTACCTGCTCGGATCGGTGCCCTTCGCCGTGATCGCGAGCCGCCTCTTCGGCCTCGCCGACCCGCGCAGCTACGGCTCGGGTAACCCCGGCGCGACCAACGTGCTGCGCAGCGGCAACAAGGCCGCGGCCATCGTCACGCTGATCGGCGATGCGGCCAAGGGCTGGCTCGCCGTCTTCCTGGCCAAGTCCGCCGCCTTCGAGCCGGGCGCGCTCGGGCTGGTGATGCTGGCCGTCTTCCTCGGCCACCTCTTCCCGGTCTTCCTCAAGTTCCGCGGCGGCAAGGGCGTCGCCACCGCCGCCGGCGTCCTGCTCGCGGTCGATCCGCTGGTCGGACTCGGCGCGCTGGTCGTCTGGATCGGTGTCGCCGTCGGCCTGCGCTATTCCTCGCTCGCCGCCCTCTGCGCCGCCGTCGCCGCGGCGCCACTGACGCTGTGGCTGCGCGGCCCCGACGCCGTCGCCATCGCCGTCGCCGTCATGGCCGCCGCGCTGATCGCCACCCACCGCGCCAACGTCCGCCGCCTGCTGGCCGGCAGCGAACCGAAGATCGGTTCGAAGAAGAAGTAATCAGCGCAAGAGCTCGGCGAGCGGCCAGCGCGGGCGGACGGAGAAGGAACCGGCGGCTTTCGGCTGGACACCGGCCTCGAGGCGCAGGGCGCCGGCGAGCGCGATCATCGCGCCGTTGTCGGTGCAATACTCGAATTCGGGATAGAAGACGGTGAAGCGGCCGCGCCCGCCCCTGCCCCCGACTGAACGCGCGTCGAGCTGACGGCGCAGTTCGCGGTTGGCGCCGACGCCGCCGGCGACGACCAGTTGCTGCATTCCGGTCTGCCTCAATGCGTCGACCGACTTCTTCACCAGCACCTCGACGATCGCCGCCTGGAAGGCATGGGCGAGGTCGGCACGCTGCTCGTCGCTGATCGCATCGGCACCGCCGAGTTCGCGCACGCGCGTCAGCACAGCGGTCTTCAGGCCGCTGAAGCTGAAATCGAGGTCGCCGGAGTTGAGCATCGGTCGCGGCAGCTTGTACACGTCGGGACGACCACGCGCGGCGAGCGCGGACAGCGCCGGGCCACCCGGATAGCCGAGCCCGAGCAGCTTGGCGGTCTTGTCGAAGGCTTCGCCCGCGGCATCGTCGAGCGTCTCGCCGAGCAGGCGGTAGTCGCCGACACCGCCTACATGCATCAGCTGCGTGTGCCCGCCCGAAACGAGCAGCGCGACGAACGGGAAACGCGGCGGCGTGCGCGACAAGAGCGGCGAGAGCAGATGCCCTTCGAGGTGATGCAGCGGCAGTGCCGGCACGCCGAGCGCCGCCGCCAGCGCTTCGGCAAATGCGGAGCCGACCAGGAGCGCACCGGCCAGCCCGGGCCCTTGCGTGTAGGCGACCGCATCCACCTCGGCGAGCGTGCAGCCGGCCTCGGCGAGCGCCCGGCCCAGCAGCGGCGCGAGGCGGCGGATGTGGTCGCGCGAGGCAAGTTCGGGGACGACGCCGCCGTAGTCCTGGTGCATTGCCACCTGCGAGTGCAACGCATGCGCGAGCAGCTGTCCGTCGCCGTCGCTGCGGTAGAGGGCGACGCCGGTTTCGTCGCAGGAGGATTCGATACCGAGAACTAGCATGGCCGGCATTCTACCGCAGCCGCGGACGCGACCGGGCACGGGCGAGGCCGGAACCGGCAAAGCAAAAAGCTCTGGCATTGCCGGAAGCGTTCGGCTATACTAGGCGGCTCGATCGAGGCTGCTGACGCCCCTGCCGACGGTGCAGGATTCCGCGAGCCTTGCCTGAATCCCCGACCCGCCGAACCGACGACATTCAGTCGCCCGATTTTGAACTTAGGAAAGAGTCAATGCCCGCCATTCGCGTCAAGGAAAATGAGCCGTTCGAAGTAGCGATTCGCCGTTTCAAGCGCACCGTTGAAAAAACCGGTCTGCTGACCGAACTGCGTGCGCGCGAGTTCTACGAGAAGCCCACTGCCGAGCGCAAGCGCAAACTGGCCGCTGCGGTCAAGCGCCATCACAAGCGCATGCGCAGCCAGACCCTGCCGCCGAAGCTCTACTAAGCACGTCGCAGGGCAAACCTGCGCGCTGCCAGCGAGCCGCCTGTCTGCCGACGGGCGGCTTTTGGCGTTTATGGCAGCCAGCACCCGCGCCTGTCGATCACCGCCTGGAGAATTCCGCATGACGCTCAAAGAACGCATCAACGAGGACATGAAGACAGCGATGCGCGCCCGCGAAAGCGCGCGACTGGCCGCGATCCGCCTGCTGCTCGCGGCCATCAAGCAGAAGGAAGTCGATGAGCGGGTCACGCTCGACGACGCGGCGGTGATCGCGGTCATCGACAAGATGCTCAAGCAGCGCCGCGACTCGATCACCCAGTATCGGGCCGCAGCGCGCGACGACCTCGCCGACGCCGAGCAGTTCGAGGCCGACCTGCTCGCGACCTACCTGCCGGCGGGGCTCACGGAGCAGGAAATCGACGTGGCAATTGCTGCCGCCGTCGCCGAGACCGGCGCCGCAGCCGCGGGCGACATGGGCCGCGTGATGACCGTGCTCAAGGCGAAGATCGCCGGACGCTGCGACATGGCCGAGGTATCGCGCAAGGTCAAGGCGAAGCTTGCCGGCCACTGACATCTGCTGTAGCGCGGAGCAGAGGACACTAAGCGGGCGGCGGCAGCGCATATCGCAGCCCGCCAGCCACCCGCCCTGCCGGGGCCTCTGCCCTCCTCCCTGCACTGACCCTGCTCATCCCGGCCCAGTGGGCCGCGAGACACCGTGATCCCCGAGTCATTCATCCAGGACCTGCTGCATCGCGTCGACATCGTCGAACTGATCGATGCGCACGTGCGCCTGAAGAAGGCCGGCGCCAACTACGCCGCCTGCTGCCCCTTCCACAACGAGAAGACCCCCTCGTTCACGGTCAGCCCGAGCAAGCAGTTCTACCACTGCTTCGGCTGCGGCGCGCATGGCACCGCGATCGGCTTCATGATGGAATACGCGGGCATGGGCTTCGTCGACGCGATCCGCGACCTGGCCGCGCGCGTCGGCATGCAGGTCCCGGAAGACGACCAGCGCCGCCCGGCCGGCGCAGCGCCGAGCGTCGCGCTGGCCGAGCTGATGAGCCGCGCCGCGCGTTTCTACTATGAATCGCTGAAGAACTCGCCGAAGGCGATCGACTACCTGAAGGCGCGCAGCGTCAGCGGCGAGGTCGCGCGCCGTTTCGGCATCGGCTACGCACCCGACGGCTGGCAAAGCCTCGACCGGATCTTCGAGCGCTACGACGACCCGGCGCTGCAGGCCGCCGGCCTCGTCATCCGCAACGAACAGGGACGCCTCTACGACCGCTTCCGCGACCGGGTGATGTTCCCGATCATGAACAGCAAGGGCGAGGTGATCGCCTTCGGCGGCCGCGTCCTCGGCGACGGCGAGCCGAAGTACCTCAACTCGCCGGAAACGCCGCTGTTCGAGAAGGGGCGCGAGGTGTTCGGGCTGCCGCAGGCGCGCGCCGCCTTGCGCGAGAAGAACACGGTGATCGTCGTCGAGGGTTACATGGACGTCGTCGCCCTCGCCCAGCACGGCGTCGGCAACGCGGTCGCGACCCTGGGCACGGCGACGACGCCGACGCACGTGCAGAAGCTGCTGCGCCAGGTCGATCGCATAGTCTATTGCTTCGACGGCGACAACGCCGGGCGCAAGGCGGCCTGGCGCGCGCTCGAGAACAGCCTCGAAGCGCTGCCCGAGCAGAAGTCGATCGGCTTCGTCTTCCTGCCGCCCGAGGACGATCCCGACAGCTACGTGCGCGCGCATGGCGCCGGCGAGTTCGAACGGCTGATCGCGCAGGCGACGCCGCTGTCCGACTTCATGCTCGGCGAACTGCAGGCGCGCTGCGACCTCGCCAGCGCCGAGGGACGTGCGCAGCTGGTTGCCAGCACCAAGCCACTGCTCGGCCGCCTGCAGACGCCGCTGCTGCGCCTGCAGATCGTGAAGCGACTCGCCGAGGCGACCGGCTTCTCGCAGGCCGAGATCGAGCGCCTGTGCGAACTGCGCCCGATCGCCCGCGCTGCCCCCGCGCGCGCGCCGCGCCGGGCGCCGTCGCTGGCACGCGCGCTGCTCCGCCTGATCCTGCAGAAGCCCGAACTGGCGCGCCGGCTGCCGCCCCCCGCACTCACCGACAGCTCCGGCGAAGAACGAGCGTTGCGCCGCCTGCGCGAAGCGGTGAGCGCCGCCGGCGCGGCGACTCCCAGCTGCGCCGCACTGCTCGAAAGCATGCGCGGCAGCAGCGAGGAAAACCTCGTCCGCGAGGTCGCCGCCGAACTGATGCAGAGTCCGTTTGCCGAAGACGACATCGACAGCGAGTTCGCCGGAGCCGTCGAACGGCTGCAGGAACGCCAGCAGCAACAGGCCTTCGCCGAGTTGCAGACGAAGGTGCAGCGGCTCGGCGTCAGCGGGCTCAACGACGAGGAAAAGCGCGCCTATCTCGCCGCGCTCAGCGCACGCAGCCGCTCACCGGCGCGGCCGGCGGGCAGCGGACAGGACGACGGCTGAACGGGCGCAGCCTGAGCAGCTGCGTGGCAGAAGCCCGGAATGTGGGCTAAGTTGTGGTAGAATTAGCGGTTTTTCCAACTTCACCCCGAGCGGGGGAAACTGGTCATGGCGAGGGAAAAGACAGTGGCTACAGCGAAGGACGTCAAGGCGAAGGTGGTCAAGGCAAAGACGGCAGCGGACCTGCTCGCGCAGGCGAGTTCGGCGCCTTCCCCGGTAGACGCCGAAACGCGCAGGACGCGACTGAAGAACCTGATCAAGCAGGGCAAGGAGCGCGGCTTCCTGACCTACGCCGAGATCAACGACCACCTGCCCGACGACGTCGTCGACGCCGAGCAGATCGAAAGCATCATCAGCACCTTCAACGACATGGGCATCCAGGTCTATGACGAGGCGCCCGATGCCGAAACCCTGCTCATGTCCGACTCGGCACCGGCCGCCGCGGCCGACGAAGCCGACGTCGAGGAAGAAGCCGAGCAGGCGCTGTCGACCGTCGACTCCGAATTCGGCCGTACCACCGACCCGGTGCGCATGTACATGCGTGAAATGGGATCGGTCGAACTGCTCACGCGCGAAGGCGAAATCGAGATCGCCAAGCGCATCGAGGACGGCCTCAAGCACATGATCCAGGCGATCTCCGCGTGCCCGACGACGATCGCCGAAATCCTCGACGCCGCCGACAAGATCGCGCGCGACGAGATGCGCATCGACGAACTGATCGACGGGCTGGTCGACCTGAACGCCACGCCCGAGCCGGAAGCCTTGGCCGAAGACGGCGAAGAGGCGGAAGTGGAAGCCGCCGAAGAGATCAGCGACGAAGACGAGGAAGGCGGCAGCGAAGGCGGCGCCGCCTCGGCGTCGCTGCAGCAACTGAAGGCCGACGCGCTCGAGCGCTTCGCCGTCATCCGCGACCTGTACGCGCAGGCGCACGCGGCGCTGCTCAAGAACGGCTCGCAGGACGCGACCTACCTCGGCCTGCAGCAGCAGATCTCCGACGAGATGATGAAGATCCGCTTCACGTCGAAGACCACCGAACGCCTGTGCGACGCGGTCCGCGCCATGGTCGAGGAAGCGCGCGCCTGCGAACGCAAGATCCAGCAGATCTGCGTCGATCGCGTGCGCATGCCGCGCGCGCATTTCATCAAGTCTTTCCCCGGCCACGAACTCGACCTGGCCTGGGTCGAGGGCGAGATCGCCGGCGCCGCCAAGAGCTACGGCCCGATCCTGACGCGCAACGCGCCGAACGTCGTCGAAGAGCAGAAGAAGCTGATCGCGCTGCAGGAGCGCATCGGCATCCCGCTCAAGGAGTTGAAGGATATCAACAAGCAGATGGTCACCGGCGAGGCCAAGGCACGCAAGGCCAAGCGCGAGATGACCGAAGCCAACCTGCGTCTGGTCATCTCGATCGCCAAGAAGTACACCAACCGCGGCCTGCAGTTCCTCGACCTGATCCAGGAAGGCAACATCGGCCTGATGAAGGCGGTGGACAAGTTCGAATACCGTCGCGGCTACAAGTTCTCGACCTATGCGACCTGGTGGATCCGCCAGGCGATCACGCGCTCGATCGCCGACCAGGCGCGCACCATCCGCATCCCGGTGCACATGATCGAGACGATCAACAAGATGAACCGCATCTCGCGGCAGATCCTCCAGGAAACCGGCTCCGAACCGGATCCGGCGACGCTGGCCAAGAAGATGGAGATGCCGGAAGAGAAGATCCGCAAGATCCTCAAGATCAGCAAGGAGCCGATCTCGATGGAAACGCCGATCGGCGACGACGACGACTCGCACCTCGGCGACTTCATGGAAGACCAGGCGACGCTGGCGCCGGCCGACGCAGCCCTTTACTCGAGCCTGCGCTTCATCACCAAGGACGTGCTCGACACGCTGACGCCGCGCGAAGCCAAGGTGCTGCGCATGCGCTTCGGCATCGAGATGAACACCGACCACACGCTCGAGGAAGTCGGCAAGCAGTTCGACGTCACCCGCGAGCGCATCCGCCAGATCGAAGCCAAGGCCCTGCGCAAGCTGCGTCACCCGTCGCGCTCGGACAAGCTGCGCAGCTTCCTCGACAGCGGCAGCAACTGACCCTCATGAAGGCAGGCTCGCCGCCAGGTGAGCGCTGCCGTTAGAATCAAGCTTTCGGGCCTGTAGCTCAGTCGGTTAGAGCAGAGGACTCATAATCCTTTGGTCCAGGGTTCGAACCCCTGCGGGCCCACCAATAAAACCAAAGACTTAGGCCAACCCTTAGGGTTGGCCTTTTGGTTTTCTGGACTCATTGCTCCCATATTGCTCCCTGACAGATCAATCACATACTTCCGCTAGGGGCCGCCCTCGCCCCCTCGATAACCTCGCCCAGCACCCGGCGCTCTTCCTCGTCGTCGGTGACGCCCAGCCGGACCAGCGCAGCGGCCAATATTCGCCGCTCGTCGCGATCCACCTGAGCAGCCAGTACGGCAAGGTCGCCAAGCATGGCGCGAACTTTCTCTATCACTTCTTCACTTCAGCCAGGCACTGAGCGCGAAGGTCTGCGGCTTTGATGGAGTAGCACAAACCAGAATTGCCGTGGGCACGCGCCAAGCAGAGCGTCCGTTGGTCAGGATTGGAGATGCTGTAGCACGCCCCAGCAGCAGCGGTTGAATCAGCAAAGGTCGGCGCTGCGGCAGCGGTCAGCAAGGCAAGAATGACGTAGCGCATGGGGCGACCTCCAGTTGGTGTGATCGCTTCAGCATAGCGTCGATCTGCCGCCCCCGCGAGTGACGCCAGAATAAGGGGCTTTCTGAGCAGGAGGCCCTCATGACCGACCAGTACCAGAAGCCGAGCCGCACCGGCCGCCGGCAGAAGCGCACTTGGAAGCGCCGAAAGCCCGGCCATTAGCCGCGTTACCATCAGAACGTTACCACCCCCGCAAGTCGTGAAACGACCATCGCTCTATCATCAACAGCGACAAGGGATTTCAACATGGCCGAATCAGTGGCAACGCGGGTTGCACGACACCGGGCGAAGCAGCGGGCGAGCGACGTTACCAGGCTAACGATAGAACTCAGCCGGGATACGATCAGCAACATTCGTCGCTTGAGCAAAAAACATCGCAAGACCCAGCGCCAGTTTCTCGAGCTGGCCGTCCATGCGGCAGATGGCCTGCTGGCCGGCCGCTTGGCGGTTAGCAAGGCCGCAGCCCAACCACCCGCCTGCGTCATCTCCCGCCCGACACCACAGGGGCGAGCCAAAGCGCCTGATCAGACTGCCAGCAATACCAACACGCCAGCGCCCCCGGAAAACACGCCTACAGCCTCGCAGCAGCCCGAGGGCGACAATGCAGACGCCCGTATTCGGGCCTGCGCCTTTGCGGTGGAGACCTGAAGATGCGTGTGTCCGTCGAGTACCGCACTGACCTGGTGCCAGGGCAACGACATTTCGAGTGCACAAACCTCCGCGCCCTTCTCGACACCGGAGCATGTGCAGACCGCTGGCAGCGCGCCATGGATCCGGACATGGAGAGGCTCATCACCTGCAAGCGCTGTCCAATCGGCCGCCAGCACCACGCTGAGCACCACCCGGAGCTGCAGGATACAGCAAGACAGCCAGAGCGCGCCCCCGTTTGCGTCAGGTGCGGTCGGCCGGCAACTCGCATGATCGGAGGCGAGATTTGTCCGAGCTGTTTCAACCGTGCCGCTGAGGCAAAGCGAGGGTACAACGCACGCGGAAATCCGTTGCGCGATTACGTTGATCCGCACCCACACCGCGTCGGGGTGCTCAGCAGCGACGGAAGCCAAGGCTGGCGGTTATTCGATGGTCAGCACTTTGCCGAGAGCATGGCACGCGCCGTTCGCGCTGGCTTGCGTCTGAGCGACAAGCAGCCAGGCCGCAGCGTCTGGAATGCCGAGCGCCAGCAGTTTGAGTACCGCGACGAGAGAGGCCGAGTGCTGCTCGAACTGGAGATTGGTGGCCACATCGAGTACCTCGCCCTCGACCGACTCCACCCCGGCGACGTGCCTGCACCAGTGACAATGCCGGCCCTGCTCATGCCCCCAGCGCTTGTTGTGCTTTGGCTTGAAATCAGCGGCGAAGGTGACGAGTTGGGCGTCGACTGGCACCAAACATCATTCGCTTGCGGCCAGTGCGGGCAAGGCATGGTGCACGCCTACCGAGCGCTGGATGGCATCCACGTCCGATGCTCTGGCGGCTGCTGCTAAAAACAAAGGGCGCCTACCGTGGCGCCGCCCTTGTGTTACTTCCGACCGCGCCCCAGAATCGCCGCCCGCACCGACTTGGGCAGCGGCTGGCCCTGCTCAAGCAGGCGCTGTGCAGCCAAGCCATCGGTACCGGAGATCCAGCCACGGGCGCATGCGTCGCTGATCGCGCCGAGCAGTTCGCGGTCGCTCGGCTCTTGCTGGGTGCGGACCACTACAAGCGCCGGCTTGGGGGCGGGCTTGGCCGGCTTCGTCGCTTTTGGCTTCACAGCCTTGACCAGCACTGACTTTGCCAACACCATGCGAGGCTTCGGCCCGAATGCCCGGCGCAGCCGCCGGAACACCTCCGCGAATTCACCTTGCTCAATCGCCCGGCAATGCTGCCGAAATAGTTCATCGTTCATCTACTAGCCTCCAAAAAAGACCCGGCAGGCAGGAATCCACCCGCCGGGGAAATGCCGCCGGAGCAAGGCGGCGAGCCATAGTTAATCGGGCTTGGCCTTGGCCATCGCGCCTGCCAGAGCCGTCGCCACCTCGGCGGCGGCAATCAGATTGACTACGGAGGCCAGAACCACGTCGGAATCGTGCGCACGAGCAAACGCACGCTGGATCAGTTGTGCACCATCGGCGACAAGTAGCTTCTGCAACGTCTTGGCCGGAGTGGCGCCGCGAGGCCGGCCGACTGGGTTGCCGGAGCGACCTGCAGGAAACCGGCCTTGCGATTCACGCGTCTCGGACATGGCGTCCATCCTCACAGACCACGCATGCCGACGACAGAGCCGGTCACCGCCCGGCGCATCTCGTTGGATGCCGGGAATTCAAGCCACGGGGAATGCTTGCCGATAGCGCGGCCAGCTTCAGTAGCATTGTTCCAGGCAGCGAGATACACGCGCTCAGCCTCCGCCAAGCGATTGCGGGCGGCCTCAAAGGCGAGGCGCTTGCGGCGACCTTCCAGCAGCGATTCAGCCTGAGCCAGGGTAGCGCGTGCAGCCTGGCGGCCATCCTGAGCAGCGGCGGCAGACAGCGCGCCATTGTGCAGTTCGGTCAGTGATTCGACATCGGCCGCCAGCATCGCCATGTCGGCCGCGTCAGTATCGCGCTCATCACCAGCTAGGCGGCGCTTGCGAATTTCGTCGGAGGCGGCGCGCTTCTCAGCAAGGCGGGCGCCGAAGTTGGAGGCTTTCTCGGCATAGGGGTGGTAATCAGATTCGGCAAACTCCAGGGCGGCGCGGGCTTTGGCGACCTCACGCGCAGCCCAAGCAATTTCGGGATCTTCCTGAACCTCGGTCAGTTCGCCAGCCAGTTCGGCAAGGCCCGGCACAGCGGCTGCGTCGACCGTGATGCTGTGCGTCTTGGTAGTCAGTTCAGCGGTTGCTGCGTCGATTGCAGCCTGCTCGGCACGCTCGGCGTCGGCCTGCTTTTCGCGCTGGCTGCGAACGGCAGCAGCGATTTCGGCCTCGATCAAGCCGATCTGGTAGCGAGCGACGGCGGTATCACCACCGTTTGCCAGCGCTTCTTCCAGCGCTGCATTGGCGGCGGCGAGTTGTTCGTTCAGTATTGCAATGGTGTTGGCTTGGCTCATCATTTTTTCTCCAAATGGACTATGATCTTGTCGTCGCGACGTGGCGTCTCGACATCTTCAGTCTGTTGTCACTACCGCCTGAGCGAGCAAAAAACAGGAAAAAACAGGGGGAAAATTAAGCACCACAGCCAACCCATGGCAGACGATGCAGCTCAGCCAGTCATTAACCCGAAACACTGCAACTCGTGGTCAGAGCGGCAGTCGCCTTGCATGAGTAAGCAGGAGAGCGCATGACCGAAGACGAAGTGATGTACGAAGGCGAGCCTCACAGTCCGGAAGACGTGATGTTTTGGGATTGTGAGACGGTGCTGCGCGCTGGGGTGTGGCTGATCCGGAACGGTTACGGAAGGATGGCGATCCTGCCCTATACCGCGCCAAGCGGGTGCTATTGGCGGTGCGAATTCCACCCGGCCGGCCAGCCGCAGAAGGGCTTCTACCGCTACTCGTCTGGATCGGCCGGCAAGTTCTTGCAAGACCACCACGGCGGAAGGGTGCGCCGGAGCATCAGCCCGAAGGGCCTGGCGCGGGCCATCATGCGCAGCGTTCCGGATGATATGAAGGCGATGTGCGCGGGCGACGTCTCGCCGGAGATGGAAAGCTGGCTAGTGCTCTTAGAGCGCGCTATCAGCCAGCGCTGGATTCCATCGGCTTTCCATGACTACAAAGACGACCTCTCGCAATGGGATCTCTTCAGCCCGTATGGCGGCATCCTAAATTCATCGATGGAGCCGCCGCCTGGCTACGTTGTGCCGGGCACAGTGGACGCTGGCCAGGAAGAAGGGCAGCGCAAGCGCTGAGGCTGTTTGCATCCCGTTAGGGAAACGCTGAATAAAGCGCTAATCTGAGTCGGTGAGCCTCGCTAATTTCGCGATTACCTATTTTTTGATCAAATTATCGGTCAATTTACCGATTTCTGCCCCCAAATCCGTGCTTTTCAGCCCTTTTTCACCCCATTTCCCGCGCTCAGGACGCAATTTGCCCGTCGAGCGCCGTGAGGCGCTTCTTGGCGATGAGCAGGTTGGCGAAGCCGAACAGCGAGTAGAGCTGCGCCGTGTTCTTTTCCAGACCACGGTAACGCGCCTTCCGGTGCTTGAAGAGGTTCTTCACGACATGGAACGGATGCTCGACCTTCGCACGGATGCTCGCCTTGGCCTTTTCGATCTCGTTGAGCAGCTTGCCGAGCGGCGAGTCAGGCAGAATCTTCCGCTTGCCGGGCTTCATGGCGACATGCCAGGTCACGGACGTGTCCAGGTTTTCCTCCCGCTTCTCGACACCGATGTAGCCGGCGTCAGCATGAACGGCCTTCTCTTCCCCGTGCAGCAACGCATGCGTCTGGGTGACATCGTTGACGTTGGCCGCCGTGCCGACCACCGTATGCACGACACCCGTTTCGGCGTCGACACCAATGTGCGCCTTCATGCCGAAGTGCCACTGATTGCCCTTCTTCGCCTGGTGCATGTCCGGGTCCCGCTCCTTCTTCTTGTTCTTCACCGAGGGCGGGGCGGCGATGATCGTCGCGTCGACGATCGTGCCTTCCTTGAGCAGCAGTCCCTTGTTCGCAAGGTGTCCGTTGATGGTCTCGAAGATGGTCTTGGTGAGATTGTTCTTTTCCAGGCGCCGACGGAACTTGAGCAGCGTCGTCGCATCCGGGGCCGCTTCGCGTGCAAGGTCGATGCCAACAAACCGGCGGATCGCCTGGCTGTCGTAGAGCGCGTCTTCAGCCCCTTCGTCGGAAAGACTGAAGCACTGCTGCACCACGTACAGGCGCAGCATCCGCTCCAAGCCAATCGGCGGCCGACCGCGTTCACCCTTCGGATAGCACGGCTTCAGCGCTTCCAGCAGTTCCGACCACGGCGTCAATGCCTCGATCTCGGCCAGAAACCGGTCTCGACGCGTCAGCTTCTTCTTGGCGCTGTACTCAAGTTCGGAGAAGGTCGATTGCATGGTCGGCTACGAGCGGGAAGCAGGTCGTCATTATCTCAAAGAGCGGCTGCCGACGGCAGGCGCCGGCTGGTTTCGATTGAATCAGCGCTTCCTTAGTGTGAAATACTTACCAAAGGGCAATTATGAAACGTATCTCGCTTGCTGCTGCGGCTACATTTGCAACAATCGCATTCCCAGCATTCGCCGGACCAGATTATGTTGCCAGGATTCCGTTGTCCGGTGGGTTTTCTGTTCTCGAGTTCTACATGGAAAGATCCCGTTTGCCAGAATGCGAAGGTGCAGGTAGCCATCCTAGCGCTGTGATTGCGAACCTTGAAACTCCTAGTGGAACCAGACCATATGGAACAGGGTGCTGGATTGCTCGAATCGACGGCAATATCTGGATCGCCGTAAAAAGCTTTGACGATGGAATAGTGCGCGAGACGGTGTTGCACAACTCGCAATTAAAGGCACCAGAAAGTGATAAACCATCATCTAGCACAGCCCCCAAAATGGCGGCACCACCGGCGACAAAGAAGACTTATCGAATCGACATGGCTGACACGGACGTCACGTTGGAGGACGAACCGTGCAAAACCGGCGGCAAGAAAGCCAGTTTCACACACAAGCTGTATGACATTGGTGGGTATGGATGCTGGATTGACGGCGGACAGCACATTCTTGTCCATTGGACGCAGAAAAAGACGCTAAGGAAACGCTGAATAAAGCGCCAATCTGAGCCGGTGAGCCTCGCAAATTTCGCGATTGCCTATTTTTTAAGCAAATTATCGGTCAATTTTCCGATTTTTCCCCCTGAATCCGTGCTTTTCAGCCCTTTTTCGCCCCATTTCCCGCGCTCAGGACGCAATTTGCCCGTCGAGCGCCAT
>NZ_NHRX01000007.1 GCF_016653115.1 Rhodocyclus purpureus | reverse complement strand
ATCGCCATCCTTTCGCAAAGTCGGCGATCAGTATGCAAGAAGTGGCCCGGAAGATTCAATCTGGGGGCAGGATTTGCGACTGGCATCACGCACGGTTCATGCTGAACGAGTTGTGTGTAACGCTATGGCTTTACCTGGGTCGATCCGCTCAATAATATAGGTTTCCCATATCGTGATTGGCCCTGCAAGCATGCACACCCGATTCCCCCGTACCCCGGTTCTGGCTGGCAACGACGTCGAGGCGAAGCGCGCCGAGTTGCTGCACTACTTCCACGCCACCTTCGACCGCTACGAATCGCTGTTCGAGTTGCTGAGCTGCGACGAGGCTTATTACCGGAAGCCGATCACGCTGCGCCACCCGCTGATCTTTTACTTCGGCCATACGGCGACCTTCTTCATCAACAAGTTCCTGCTCGCCGGCCTGATCGACAAGCGCATCGATCCGCGCCTGGAGTCGATGTTCGCGGTCGGCGTCGACGAGATGAGCTGGGACGACCTCGACGACGCGCGCTACGACTGGCCGACGGTCGCCGAAGTGCGCGCCTACCGCAACAAGGCGCGCGTAGTGATCGACGGCGTGATCCGCAACACGCCGTTCGCGCTGCCGATCGGCTGGAACGACCCGTTCTGGGCGGTGCTGATGGGCATCGAGCACGACCGCATCCACCTCGAGACCTCGTCGGTGCTGATCCGTCAGCATGCGCTCGCGTACGTCAGGCCACATCCGGACTGGCAGCCCTGCCGCGACAGCGGGCCGGCGCCGGCCAACAGCCTGGTGGACATTCCCGGGGGGCGTGTCCTGCTCGGCCGCGCCTTCACCGATCCGGTCTATGGCTGGGACAACGAATACGGCCGGCATCAGGCCGAGGTGTCGGCCTTCCAGGCCTCGCGCCACCTGGTCAGCAACGGCGAGTTCCGCGCGTTCGTCGACGCCGGCGGCTACGCCGATGACCGTTACTGGGACGAGGAGGGCGCCGCCTGGAAGCGCTTCGCCCAGGCCAGCCATCCGACCTTCTGGGTGCCGGACGCCACCGCGCCCGACGGCTGGAAGCTGCGCCTCTTGGCCGAGGAAGTGCCGATGCCCTGGGACTGGCCGGTCGAAACCAACTGCCTGGAGGCGCGCGCCTTCTGCCGCTGGAAGTCGGCCGAGACCGGCTTGCCCGTGCGCCTGCCGACCGAGGACGAGTGGAATCGCCTGCACGAGCACGTCGGGCTCGGCGACGTTCCGCACGATGCGCCGGCTGCGGCCAACCTGCATCTCGACCACTGGGCATCGAGCTGTCCGGTGAATCGCTTCGCCCACGGCGAGCTGTTCGACGTCGTCGGCAACGTCTGGCAGTGGTGCGAGACGCCGACCTATCCCTTCGACGGCTTCGCGGTCCATCCGATCTACGATGATTTCACCAGCCCGACCTTCGACGAGCGGCACAACCTCATCAAGGGCGGCAGCTGGATCTCGACCGGCAACGAATCGCGGCATGTCTCGCGCTACGCCTTCCGTCGCCACTTCTTCCAGCACGCCGGCTTCCGCTACGTGGTCACCCACACGCCGGTGACCAACCCGGTGTCAGCCTACGAGACCGACGCCATGGTCTCGCAGTACGCGGAGTTCCACTACGGCGACGCGGCCTTCGGCGTGCCGAACTTCCCGCAGGCGATGGCGCAACTGGCGATCGACGCGCATCGCCGCCACGGCAACGGTGGCGAGGCGCGCGCGCTCGACCTCGGCTGCGCCACCGGTCGTGCCAGCTTCGAACTGGCGCGGGTCTTCGCCAAGGTGATCGGCATCGACTTTTCCGCGCGCTTCATCCAGGTCGGCATCCGCATGGCCGAAACCGGTGCGATCCGCTACACCTTGCCGGAAGAAGGCGAGCTGGTCAGCTACCACGAGCGCCGCCTGGACAGCCTGGGGCTGGCGGAATCGGCCGGCCGCGTCGAGTTCTGGCAGGGGGATGCCTGCAACCTGAAGGACATCTTCTCAGGCTTCGACCTCATCCTCGCGGCCAACCTGATCGACCGCCTCTACGCCCCGCGCCGCTTCCTCGACGCGGTGGCCGCGCGCCTGAACCCCGGCGGACTGCTGGTGCTGGCCTCGCCCTACACCTGGCTTGAGGAATTCACCAAACGCAGCGAATGGATCGGCGGCTTCAAGAAGGACGGCGAGTCCTACACCACCCTCGACGGGCTCAAGGACATCCTCGGCGATCGTTTCACGCTGGTCGAGGGCCCCGTGGCGGTGCCCTTCGTGATCCGCGAGACCCGGCGCAAGCACCAGCACACCCTGAGCGAGGTGACGGTATGGAAACGCAAGCCGTGAGCGCGGCCGAACGCGAGCGCCTGCACGATCGCGCCGTCGGTGCCCTGATGGGCGCCTTCATCGGCGACGCGCTCGGCGTCGGCCCGCACTGGTACTACGATCTCGACCAGCTGGTGGCCGACTACGGCCCGTGGATCGACGGCTACACGCGCCCGCTTCCCGGGCGCTACCACGAGGGACTGGAGCCCGGCCAGCCTTCCCAGTCGGGCATCCTGCTGGAAATGAGCCTGCGCTCGCTGGTCGAGCGCGGCGGCTACGACGAGGCCGATTTTTGTCGTCGCCTCGACGAGGAGCTTTTTCCGCAGCTCGACGGGACGCCGATGAACGGTCCCGGCGGCTACACCAGCCAGTCGATCCGCGACGCCTGGCGCAAGCGGGTGCAGGAAGGATTGCCCTGGGGCAGTGTCGGCGGTAACGCCGACAACACCGAGGCGGCCGAGCGCATCGTCGCCATCGCCGTCCGCCATGCGCTCGCCCCGGGCGAGCTGGTGCGCGCGGTGAGCGCAAACACGGCGCTGACCCAGACCGACGGTACGGTGCTGGCAATGACCGCCGCCTACGGCGCGGTGCTCGGCATGCTGGTCGAAGGCCATCGCCTCGACGCCGGGATTTCCGGGAAGCTGATGGCAAGGGTGAAGGGCGGGGTGCTGCCCTTCCACAGCATCACGCGCGGCAGGCTGGAGGCGCCGGGGCGGACTCAGCAGGAGGTACCGCACGAAGGCCTGTTCCCTTCCCCCGATGCACTGCTGACACCTTCGTGCATCGCGCGCGCTGCGCAGGACCCGGCCATCCGCATCGAGCCTGCCGCCCGGGTGGCCCTGCTCTACGGCCTGCCCTGCGCCGTCTATCACCAGTTCCCGGCTGCCTACTATCTTGCGGCACGCTTCCCCGACGACTTCGAGTCGGCCGTGCTGCACGCCATCAACGGGGGCGGGCAGAACCTCGCGCGCGCCATGCTCACCGGCGCCCTCGTCGGCGCCATGGTCGGGCTGTCCGGCATCCCCCGCCGCTTCATCGACGGCCTCGAACGATCCTCAGATCTGCTCGCGCTGGCCGGGCAGCTCGCCGGCCAGATGCAGGGCGGCGCGGCAGGCGCAGGCGACTGAGTCGCGTGGCTGATCCGGGTGGCTGCTTCTGGCGGCTGTCCGGGGCAAGTGATCGGCCCGCCGACTCATTGGCGCGACCTGGTCGCTGAAATGCGAGCTCTTCTCGTCTGCTGGTGCTCCGACGTGGTTTTTGCAGAATCTGGCAGAAAGTGCTTGACGCGGTTTTCGGTGGCTGTATAATTCGCATCTTTCGCAGCAGCTCTGGCGAAAAACGTCATAAAAATCAAAAACTTAGCAATAAGTGCGCGATTTTTGCGGCAAAGCGGCAAGAGGTGATCAAGTTTTCAAACGGTTTTAAAAGTTGTTGACTTGGTCGAAAACGTCGCTATAATGCGCACCTCTGCTGCTGATGCAGCGGCGGAAACGAAATAAGCTTGTTGATTCAGGCGATTTCGCAGTTCTTTAAAAACGAGACAATTGATAGGTGTGGGTGCTTGTCTGGGCATCAGTTCTTTGGAACTGTCGCTAAAAAGATGTAGTACTCGCACTGGATGTAAAACTGCGGTCTTGGGGAAACTCAGGGCCGCGACGTCAAGCGAGAGTTTTATCAGGAATTGAACTGAAGAGTTTGATCCTGGCTCAGATTGAACGCTGGCGGCATGCCTTACACATGCAAGTCGAACGGTAACGGGCCTTCGGGCGC
>NZ_NHRX01000006.1 GCF_016653115.1 Rhodocyclus purpureus | reverse complement strand
GCACTGGATCGCCACGCCCTACGGGCTCGCGATGACGCGCTATCTGGATTGCCACGCGCTGCGGGCTCGGATGAGGCGCCGCTATCCCGTCATTGCGAGGCGCGTAGCGCCGTGGCAATCCAGTTCGGTCCGCTGTCTCGTCGCCCTTGCCAGCCATCCACGGGCAACCCGATACCAGCCCTGGCACTGGATCGCCACGCCCTGCGGGCTCGCGATGACGCGCTATCTGGATTGCCACGCGCTGCGGGCTCGGATGACGCGCCGCTATCCCGTCATTGCGAGGCGCGTAGCGCCGTGGCAATCCAGTTCGTTCCTCCGTCCCCTCGCCCTTGCCAGCCATCCACGGGCAACCCGATATAGGCCCTACGCACTGGATCGCCACGCCCTACGGGCTCGCGATGACGCGCTATCTGGATTGCCACGCGCTGCGGGCTCGGATGAGGCGCCGCTATCCCGTCATTGCGAGGCGCGTAGCGCCGTGGCAATCCAGTTCGTTCCTCCGTCCCCTCGCCCTTGCCAGCCATCCACGGGCGACCCGATACCAGCCCTGGCACTGGATCGCCACGCCCTGCGGGCTCGCGATGACGGGCTGTTGCTCCGCGCAGAGTCTTTGCTTCATCCCTTCGCAGTTCTCATCAGAAGCGCAGGGTGGCCTTGAGGCGCAGGCTGCGCCCGAGCTGCGGCGAAGCCCAGCGCGACAGGCCACCGGCGAGCGACTCGGCGACCGGGTCGTAATAGCGGTGGTCGAAGACGTTGTAGATTCCGAGCGCCAGGTCCCAGCGCTCGCCCGGAGGAACGTAGAGGAGGTTGAGATTGACGAGCGTGTAGGCGCCGATCTCCTCGCTGCCGGAGGCCGCCTTGCGCGCCGCGACCCATTGCGCCTCGGCACCGGCATTGAGGTAAGGCAGGCCGGTAGGTGCGGCAAGATTCGCCTTGAGCATGTGGCGCGGCGAGTTGTCGAGGCTGCCCGCCTCGTCCTGCGCACGCTGGACCGAGTAATTGGCACGCAGCCGCAGGTCTCCGGACCAGCGTTTCTCGTATTCGACCTCGAAACCGCGGGCGTGGACCGCAGTGTCGTTGCTCGCCATACCCTGCGCATCGGTCCTGATCATGCCGTCGACCTGGAAGGCGTAGAGCGACGAGGTGAGGCGCGCCGCCTGCCCGAGCGACTTCTCCCAGGCGAACTCCAGCGACTTCATCTTCTCGCTGCGCAGGCCGGGATTGCCGTAGGGAGGCAAACCGGCCGGCGAGTAATAGCGCTCATCGACCGAAGGCGAGCGGTAGGCGGTTCCCCACAGCGCCTTGAAGATGCCGGGCTGACCTGCGTCATGAACGAGGCCGAGACGCGGGCTCCAGTGGCTGCCGGAAACGGAAGTCCAGTCGTGGCGCAGGCCGGCGGTGAAGAGCGTCGCCGGCCCGACCTGGATTTCGTCCTGGACGAAAGCAGCCAGCTGATGCGCGCTGCGCCGGTCGTCGAGGCAGGCAGACGCCCCCTTGTTCGGATAACAACCGTAGCCGAGGTCCGTGTTCTCCTGGTCCTGCCTGGAATCGGAACGGTATTCGAGACCGAAGGTGAGGCGCTGCTCGCGCAGTCCGGTGACGACGAGGTGGTTGTCGAAGCCCCACCACTGGCCGCGCATCCGGTCGCGGTTGATCACGCGCGGATCGGACGGCGAGAGCTGCGAGTAGTCGTACGGAAACTGCCCCTCGTGCGTGTAGTCGCCGACATACAGGCGCTGCTGCAGCGTGGCATGCGCACCGAGCCGCCACTCCTTGGCCAGGTCGACCAGCGAGTAGCGGTCGAAGGCGAACAGGCCCTTGTCGTCGAAGATGGTGCCGAAGCGGCCGGTGGGAACGATGGCCTTGCGCTCTCCATTGATGAGGGTCAGGCGCCAGTCGGAGCCGCGGGCGCGCAGGAAGAAGCGCTTGCCGTTCTCGGCGCCGACGCCATGCGCGGTGGCACCGACGTCGTCGAAGCGCAGGCTCTGACCGTCGCTATCGAAGCCGCTGGCGGAGACCATCACGTCGGCACCGCCGACCATGCCGCCCCACGACAGGCGGCCTTGCTGCTCCTTGCCGCTGCCGACGCTGACGCCGGCTTCGCCGCCCGCCATGCCCTGCCCGCTGCGGGTGACGACGTTGATGACGCCGAACATCGCGTCGCCCCCATAGACCGAGGCACTCGGGCCGCGCACGACTTCGATGCGCTCGACCAGGTCGAGATCGAGCGGGAAGCTGTCCTCGACCGGCGCGCTGGAGAACACGCTGTCGTTGAGCGAGGTGCCGTCGATCAGCAACTGCAGGCGCGGACGGAAATCGCCCGGCAGCGAGATGCCGCGCGTGCCGGCATACTCGTAGGCATGGTTGCTGGTGACGTTGAAGCCCTGCAGCGAGCGCAGCGCCTCGCCGAGGGTGCGCCAGCCGTAGATGCGGATGTCCTCGCGCTTGATGATCGAGACGACCGAGGGGATCGCGTCGGCGTTCTCGGCGAATTTCGGCATCGAGATGATGCGCAGCTCGACCAGCTGGTCGAGCGGCGTGTCGATGGCGTCGATCTCGGCGCAGGCACTCTTCGTGGCGAGCGTGGCAAGGACGGCCAGCGGAATCGCCAGCCAGGCAAACGGCGGGGCGCGCCTTGTCATGATGCGGAGACACTCCAGTTCCGGGCTGCGGCGAGTGCGCGCAGACGCGAAGCGACGCGGTCGAAGGCGAGCGCGCCGAGTTCGTCGCCGATGGCGTCGATTTCACCGGCGAGGCGGGTACCGGCGAGCGCCTCCTTCAGCTCGTCGAAGCGGGCAATCGCGTCGTACAAGTGCGCCTTGAGCATCGGCAGCAGCTCCTCGACGATGGCAGCAGCCTTCGTGTCATCGACTTCCTTGCTGCCGATGCTGGTAGCGACGAGTTCAGGTTTCCCGTTGCCGGCCGACGGCAGCCAGCGCGCCAGCGCGCCGGCCAGGACGCCGTAATCGATCGGCTTGCCGACGAAGTCGTTCATCCCGGAATCCAGGCAGCGCTGGCGATCGGCAGCGAAGACGTTGGCGGTGACGGCAACGATCGGAATCTGCGGGCGCTCCTGCCGCGCGAGCCATTCCCTGATCTGCCGGGTGGCCTCGTAGCCGTCCAGCTTCGGCATGCGCAGGTCCATCAGGATCAGATCGTAGCGGGTACCGGCGCCGATCGCCGCCACGGCCTGCTCGCCGTCCTCGACCTTGTCGCAGCTGCAGCCCATCCGGGTGACCATGGTTTCGATCAGCGCCTGGTTGGAGGAGTTGTCCTCGGCGATGAGCACATGGCCGCGCAGTCGCGGCAGGGCAGCCTCCGCCGGGCTGTGCACCTCCGTGCCATCGTGCGCGACCTGCACCTGATCGCGCTGCAGCGTCTGCAAACGGACGCGAAACCAGAAACGCGAACCGTGGCCAGGCGTCGAGCTGACGCCGGCCTCGCCGTCCATCAGCAGTGCCAGCTTGCGCACAATGGAAAGGCCGAGACCGGTCCCGCCGAACTGGCGCGTGGTCGAGGAGTTGACCTGCGAGAAAGGCTGGAAAAGGAGCGGCAACCTGTCTTCGTCGATGCCGATGCCGGTGTCGCTGACGACGAATTCGAAGTCGGCGTACGTGTCGCTGGCCGCGCTCTCGTGCAGGGACACCTCGACCCCGCCGCGCTCGGTGAACTTGATCGCGTTGCCGATCAGGTTGTTGAGCATCTGCCGGAGCCGGGTGGCATCGGCGAAGACATGGCGGTCTTCGTCCAGGGTGGCGCCAATCTTCAGGTCGAGCTGCTTGCGCCGTGCCGACTCGGCGAAGACAGCGACGCTCTCGGCGAGCAGCCGCGCCGGCGCGCACTCCATGTACTCGAGCTGAATCTTCCCCGCTTCGACCTTGGCCAGGTCGAGGATGTCGTTGAGCAGGACCAGCAGGGTGTTGCCGGAAGAAAGGATAGTCCGCGCGCAGGACAGTCGCTCTTCCTCGCTGGCGTCGCGCAACAGCAGGATCTGCGCCATGCCCAGGATGCCGTTCATCGGCGTCCGGATCTCGTGGCTCATCGTGGCGAGGAACTCGGATTTGGCGCGGTTCGCATCCTCGGCGCGCAGGGCGTTGGAACGCGCTTCCGCGGCGACGATTTCGAGCCGGCGGGCGTTTTCCTTGAGCTGCGCTTCGAGTCGTTCGCGGCGCTCGATTTCCTGGGCGAGCGCCGCGTTGTCTTCCTTCAGCCGCTGGCGGTTGGCCTGCAGTTCGTCGTCGCGCGACGAGATTTCCGCCAGCATCTGGTTGAAGGCATCCGCCAGCTGGCCGATTTCGTCTTCGCCGTACTTCCTGGCCCGCTGCAGATAGTTCTTGCTCGCCGCGACCTCGCGCGCGGTCGCGGTCAGGTTGGCCAGCGGTGTGAGGATGGTCACCAGCAGCCGGCGGGAGATCCACTGGGAAATGAGGAAGGCGAGCAGCGCTCCGGCCAGATAGATGGCGGAGCCGGCCAGCATCTCGTCCCAGAGGGGCCTCAGGCTGGCGCTCAGGACGACCGCGCCGCTGACCTCCCCTTGCCGCTCGACCGGAACGCTGATGGTGGCATGGGAAAGGCTGAGCCGGCGCATGAGTGAGGGCGAGAAGGTTTCGATCGCCGTCGCCGCGTCCGGCACCTGCGTCTCGTCCCGGTCGAAGGCGTGCAGGCGGCTGCCGTCGGCAACCAGCAGGCGCGCGGCGACGATGTCGGAATGGCTCGCGAGCGCCGAAAACAGCAGACCGGCACCGGCGCTGTCCTGAAAATCGACGACGGCGGAGGCGTTGAAGGCAATCACCTCGGCGACCGACTGCAGTTCCCGCAACTTGCCTTCGCGCTGCTGCTCGAACTGGCGGACGGCAAAGAATGCAAACACCAGGAGCAGGCTGATGCCGACCGACGCGGCCAGCACGCCCGCGAGCTTCTTCTGGATCGACGGCGAGGCGTTCATCGCTGCCCCCCCGACAGCGAACGCGCCAGGCGCAGCATCGGCGTCGCGGCCTTCAGTCCGGCGCGCGCGATGGCGTCCGTGTTGATGTCGAAGACGACGCGACCATCGCTACGCGCCAGCGCGATGGCACCGCCCTGGCGAATGAAATTCTCGCCGTCGCCGGTGATCAGGAGCGGCTGTTTCAGCGCCTGCTGCAGCATCTCGGCACCGCGCGCGGAATCGCTGTCGGCGATGAACAACTGCTGGCAGCCGGCCAGCTGATCGGCGCTGACGACCTTGTGGATGAGCAGCGGCCGGCCGCCGATGCTGCGTCCCTCGTAGCCGGCGAGCAGTGGCAGCAGCGTTTCCCGGCCGTAGAGGCAGATGTTCAGGTTGGCCGGATTGCCCGGCCAGTCGATGTACTTCATGAAGCTGATCAGGTAGGCCGCCTTGATCTGCGCCTCGGACGCCCCTTGCGCGAAGGCCTCTTGGGCAAGAACACAGACCAGCACCACAGCGAGCAGCCAGAAAGGTCGGCGCAGTCGATCGCTCGGTCGCCTGCGCCGGCACCCCAGGTCGCCGTCAGGCGCTGCCGCGCGCCGGGAAAAGCTCACGAACTGCCCTCTCCCAGTCCCGGATGGCGGGCGATCGCCGCGCGCAGCAGTGCGTCGACCTCGTCGAAGGCGAACTCGTCGAGCGCCTGATCGAAGCGGGAAATCTGCAGTCCGAGCAGTGGGTCGAGGATCGATCGCGCTTCGCGGCACGCCTTGATCACGTTGAAATCGCCGTCGGCGAGGAGGCGCTGCAGGTGGCCCAGGCTCTGCTTCACTTCTTCGGTGACCGCCAGCTGTCGTGGCGCGCCAGAGGATGCCGTCTGCTGCGCCGCGGCTTCACGCCGATCCGGCTGATCCGCGGTCGTCGGTTCATCGCGCGGTTCGGGGTCCGGGCGCAGCGGCAGGCTTGCCCAGAAGCGGCTGCCCTCGCCCTGCCTGCTGTCGACCCCGATCCGGCCGCGCATGCCTTGCACCAGGTGCCTGTTGATCGCCAGGCCGATACCGAGGCCGCCGTACCTGCGCGTGCGCGACGCATCCACCTGCGTGAAGGCGTCGAACAATCGCTGGCGTTGATCGTCGGCGATGCCGATACCCTGGTCCTCGACTTCGATCCGCAGCAGCAGGCGATCGCCCGACTCGCCTTCGCCCCGCACGCGGATCGTGATGCAGCCACGCTCGGAGAACTTGATCGCGTTGGAGACGAAATTCTCGATGAGCTGCTTGATACGAGCCGGCGCGCCGCAGAGCACATCGGGCAGTCCGGGTTCGACATCGAGGACCAGTTTCAGTCCCTTGGCAGCGGCCTTCGCCGCAAACAGCTCGACCACGTGATCGAGCAGATGCGTCATCGAGAACGAGATGCCACCGCAGTCGCTCGCTTCGCTTTCCGTCTTCGACACTTCGAGGATGTCGTTGATCATCGACAGCAATTCGCGACCAGACTGGGAAATCTTCCTGCTCTTCTCCTTCAGGGCGGGATCGGCAAGTTGCCGCTGGATCAGGTCGTTCATGCCGAGCATGATGTTGAGCGGGGTACGCAGCTCGTGACTCATGTTGGCAAGAAAAACGCTCTTCGCCCGATTGGCGACCTCGGCATCGTCCTTCGCGGCCAGCAATTCGGCGGTGCGCTCGGCCACCAGTTCTTCCAGCCGCTCGCGATGCGCCTCGAGCTCGCGCCGCAGCGACTCGCGTTCGCACAGGTTGCGGATGCGTTGGCGCGCGGTCTGGATGTCGATCGGCTTGTGCAGGTAATCGACGGCCCCCAGTTCCAGCCCGCTGACTTCGGAACCGGCGTCGGCCAGCGCGGTGAGGAAGACGATCGGGATCGAGGCGAGCTGCGGATCGGCCTTGAAGCGACGACAAGTCTCGAAGCCGTCCATGTCCGGCATCATCACGTCGAGCAGGATCAGGTCGGGAGGCGCACTCGCCGCGATGTCGAGGCCGGCCTGGCCCGAAGTCGCCAACTGGAAGGCGAACTCGCCGGACAGCGCGCTCGCCAGAACCATCAGATTCGCAGGCGTGTCGTCGATGGCGAGGATTCGCGGTCTTGGCTGTGGCATTGGGGTTACTGTGGGCGCATAGGCACTGCATCGTAACGCTAGCCCATCAGCTTTTCAATTCGGCCATGCGCGAGCGCGATGGCAGCGCGGGCTGAGTGAGATAATGCCGTCCCTCCCTTGCCCGTGAGATCCAACGTGCCGCGCCAAGCCATTCCCGAAGATCTTTCCGCCGTCGAGCAGCAGACACTCGGCGCGCTCGCCCTGCTGTGGGGCGGCAGCACGCGCACGCACCTGCCCGAGCTGTTGCGCGCTCTGGGTGCGCGCAACCAGGAAGGACAATGGCTCAACAGCACCGAGGTGAAGGCGGCGACCGACGCGCTGATCCGGCGCGGACTGGTCGAGGAAAAGCCTGACCGCCGGGGATACTTCCGGGTGCGCGAACCTGCGCGCAGCGCTGCCTACCTCGACCTGCTGCGGCGACTGCCAGGCGAACAGTTGCGCCGGACGGTCTTCGACGCGCTCAAATTCCGGCCAAGCGGTAACACCTGGGGCTGGCCGCTGGCGGGCATCGATGCCTCGGCAGCGGTCATGCGCGTCAGCCTGCTGAGCGACACGCCCGGCGAGATGCTCGCAAAGATCGAGGGAAAATTCTCCTCCCATTACGATCAGGGGCGGGTGCTCGGGGAGGCCTTCGACAGCACGCTGGACGAAGCGACCCTCAGGCGCCTGCCGGAAAAGTGGCGCGAGACGCTGATCAGCGGCCAGTTGTACGGACTACGCGTCTATTGGCAGGCGAAGCACCTGCCGCTGCTCGACTGGCTGCGACAGGCCCTGCTCGATCCCGGCTGGGATCTGTCGCCGGATATCCGTTATCAGACCGCCGAGATCCTGCTGCACCGTGGCTACCGTGAAGGCGTGCTGGGCTTGCTGGCGGGCGTCGACAGCGCCCATGCCGACGCCCTGCGCGCCGCGCTGCTGTCGCAGGAAGGTCGCTGGCAGGAGGCTGACACCGGCTTTGCGGCTGCGCTGAAGCGCTTGCGCCAGGAAACCGGGGTACGCAAGGTGGCGCTGCGCTCGGGGGTCGGCATGTACCACGCGCTCACGCTGCTGGCGCAGCAGACGCCGGACAGCATCGAGGCAGCACGCAAGCAGTGTCTGGCCAATTCCGGTGCACGCAAGCCCGGGCCGTTCGTCGGCTGGGGCCTTTGGGTGCACGCTGCCGAGGTTCGCCTCGGCCACGCCGCCCTCGAACCCGGCGCGTTCGCGATGGATTCGAAGGATCTGCGGGAACCCGACTGGACCAGCTTGTGGCGCTGCCTGCTGCGCGCCTGGCTGGGCCCGGCGGTGGCGCAGCCGGCCGGAGAGAAGCCACGACTGAACGCGGTCAGCGAAAGCGAGGTGATCGTCCGTCTGCGCGAGCGGCTGCAGGCCTGCGGCTTTGCCTGGCTCGACGCCCAGGTGGCCGCCGCCGAGGCGGTCCATGCCGGCGGCGAGGCCCCGCCCGGCTTCTTCGCATGCGGCGGCCAGGAAAGCTGGCGCAACGTCCTCGTCTCGCTGCAGGCACTGGCCGAAGAGGCGGCTGGCGTGGAAGACGCCAGCCGCATCCAGTGGGTGATCACGATCGATGACGCAGGCTACGTCGAGGAGATCGTTCCGTTCGAGCAGAAACGCGGACGCCGCGGCTGGGGCAAGCCCAAGGAGATGAGCCTCGCCCGGCTCCACGGCAACGAGAAACTGCCGCCTTGGGATGCCCGCGTCGCCCAAGCCGTCCGCGTCAACCCCTACCACGCGAGGAACCTGCACATCGATCGCGCCGCCGCGGTGATGGCGCTGATCGGTCATCCCTCGGTCTTTCTCGCACACGCGCCCGACCAGCGCGTCGACGTCGTCGAGGGCGCACCGGCGATGGAGGTCATCAGGCAGGACGACGGCTACCAGATGCGCATCACGCCGCCACTGCGGCGAGGGTTCAATGCGCAGCACACCACCGACCCCGAACAGAAGCGCGAGATCGAGGCACTCAACCTGATCACCGTCGTCCAGGACACGCCGCAGCGCATCCGCGTCATCCGCTTCACGGAGGCGCAGAAGCGGGCGGCCAGCCTGCTCGGCGAACGGCTGCACCTTCCCGTCAGCGCCGAGGGCGAATTGCAGAAGACCCTGCGCGCGCTCACCGGCCATTTCGCGATCCAGTCGGACCACGCCGCTGCAGCGCGCGAGGTGGTCGCCGAGTCGCGGCTGCGCGCCGAACTGTCACCGGCGGGAGACGGCCTGATCCTGCGCCTGGTGGTGGCGCCGCTCGGCGAGGACGGACCGCGCCTGTTGCCCGGGTCGGGACACGAGCAGATCATGGCGGCGATCGCAGGCGAAGCCGTGGGCACCCGGCGGGATATCAGGAGCGAGCGCGCGCATCTCGACGCGGTGCTCGATGCGCTGCCCTTCCTCAGCGCGCCGGGGCAAGGCGCGATCGTCGCCGAATGGCTGGTCGAGGACCCCGAACAGGCGCTCTGCCTGGTCGAGACGCTGCCACAGCTGGCGGCGGTGGCGGGGGTCGATTGGCCCAAGGGCAAGTCGGTGCGCGTGCTGCCGGTCGACTCGGCACAGCTCGCCGTCTCGGTGCGCAGCGAGCGCGAATGGTTGCGCGTCTCGGGCGAGGCGAGGCTCGAGGAGGGTCTGGTGCTGCAACTGCAGCAGTTGCTCGAATGGTCGAGCAGCGGCAAGGGACGTTTCCTGCCGATGGGCGCCGGTGTCTACGCCGCGCTCACCGACCGGCTGCGCGCACGCCTGGCCGACCTCGCCGCGGTCGCCGAAGCCGGAGAAAATGACCTGCGCGTTCCGGCGCTGGCTTCGGCGTGGCTCGACGAAGCCGTGCAGGGAACCGAGCTCAAGCTCGACCGCGCCTTCCGCGAACGCGTCGCCCGTCTGCGCACGGCAGAGGAGCAGCAGCCCGTGCTGCCGCGCAACCTGCAGGCCGAACTGCGCCCGTACCAGGAAGACGGCTACGCGTGGGCGACGCGGCTGGCGGCAGCCGGCTTCGGCGCCTGCCTTGCCGACGACATGGGCCTCGGCAAGACGCTGCAGGCGCTGGCGCTGCTGCTCGCACGCGCCGAAGGCGGTGCGGCGCTGGTGGTCGCGCCGACCTCGGTGTGCGGGAACTGGCTGGCGGAGAGTGCGCGCTTCGCCCCCTCGCTCGCGATGCAGTTCTACGGCGAGGGCGACCGTTCGGCGATGATCGAAGCCGCCGGCCCCGGCGACGTGATCCTCGTCTCGTATACGCTCCTGCAACAGTCGGCCGAAGCCTTTGCCAGCCGCAACTGGCACACGCTGGTCGTCGACGAGGCGCAGGCGATCAAGAACGCCGCAGCCAAGCGCTCGCAGGCAATCTTCGAGCTTGCCGCCGACTTCCGCCTGGCACTGTCCGGAACGCCGGTCGAAAACCGGCTCGCCGAACTGTGGTCGATCATGCGCTTCTGCAATCCGGGGCTGCTCGGCACGCTGACGCGCTTCAACCAGCGTTTCGCCGCCCCCATCGAGCGCAACCGCGACCGCGATGCCCAGCACGTCCTGCGCCGGCTGATCGCGCCCTTCGTCCTGCGCCGCACCAAGGCCCAGGTCCTGCAGGAACTGCCACCGCGCACCGAACTGACGCTGACCGTCGTTCCGGAAGCGGACGAAGCCGCGCACTACGAGGCCTTGCGCCGCATCGCCGTCGCCGAGGCGGAAAGCGCAGTTGCCGCCGACGCTCCCGGAAGGGCCGCTCAGGCACGTTTCAACATCCTCGCCCAGCTGACCAGGATGCGCCGCGCCGCCTGCGACCCGCGCCTGACCAGCCCCGACCTAGGCATCGTCGGCGCCAAGGTGCAGGCTTTCGCCCGGCTCGCCGTCGAACTTTCGGCCAACGGCCACAAGACGCTGGTGTTCAGCCAGTTCGTCGATTTCCTGGCGCTGCTGCGCGCGCCGCTCGACGCAGCCGGAATCCGTTACCAGTATCTCGACGGATCGACGCCGGGTGCCGAACGGAGCCGCCGGGTGGCCGCATTCCAGCAGGGCGAAGGCGACTTCTTCCTGATCAGCCTGAAGGCCGGCGGCTTCGGTCTCAACCTGACCGCTGCCGATTACGTGGTGATCGCCGACCCGTGGTGGAACCCGGCAGCGGAAGACCAGGCGATGGGGCGCGCGCACCGCATCGGCCAGTTGCGGCCGGTGACAGTCTATCGTCTGGTGACGCAGGGCAGCCTCGAAGAACGCATCGTCAAGTTGCACGGCGAGAAACGCGCGCTGGCCGAGGGCATCCTGGCTGAAGGCGAAGGCGCCGCCCTCCCCTCGACCGACGAACTGATCGCGCTGATCCGGGGCTGACGATCATGGCGAGTCGTGCAACCGCCGAGCATGAGCCATTCACTGCCGTCATTCCGAGGCGCGCAGCGCCGCGGCAATCCAGTTCGTTCTTCCAGTTTCGTGGCCTCGCCAATTCGGGCGACCCGACAGCTGCCCTACGCACTGGATCGCCACGCCCTTCGGGCTCGCGATGACGCGCTGTCTGAATCGCCACGCGCTGCGTGCTCGGATGACGCGTCGCTATCCCGTCATTGCGAGGCGCGCAGCGCCGTGGCAATCCAGTGCGTTCTTCTGTCTCCTCCCGCCATCCACGGGCGACCTGATACGAGACCTACGCACTGGATCGCCACGCCCTGCGGGCTCGCGATGACGCGCTGTCTGAATCGCCACGCGCTGCGTGCTCGGATGACGCGTCGCTATCCCGTCATTGCGAGGCGCGCAGCGCCGTGGCAATCCAGTGCGTTCTCCAGTTTCGTGGCCTCGCCAACTGACGGACTGGCGCCGCTCCCACGAAAAAGGCTGCCGCGACATCGGCGTCTCGTGGGAGGGCAGGCAGGCCCGAATCGAGGACGGCCCACGCCGCTGTTTCACGTCAAGCGGGCAGGCTCACCCGCTTGCCGATCCAGGTGTGGATGTGGCGGGCGACGTTTTCCCATTTCGGGTCGAGCATCAGCATGTGTCCGAGGCCCTCGGCACGGTGCAGGTCCGCGTTCCAGGTCGAGGCCATGAAGTGCAGGTCGGAGGCAGGGAAGACCGCATCCTCGGTGCCGCCGAGGACCAGCGTCGGCAGCTTGCGGCGGCGATAGGACAGCCGGAACTCCGGCATCGCCAGTTCGGAGACGGCGAGCTGAGATTCGGCGCCGATCATCGGCAGGTACTTGCGCGCTTCGGAAGCCGGCATCTCCGGCGAGAAGTAGATCTTCTGCAGCAGCGCGGCGACTTCCTCGGAAAACTGTCCGCTCGTCACCGCGTTCATCGCATCGAGGAAGTTCGGATGGCGCAGGCTCAGCCGCACCGCGCTGCCGACGGTTCCCGTGGCCGGCACCGGCGAGAGGAAGATCGCCGCCTGCGCGTCTCCCGAGGCCAGGAAGCGCTCGACCACCCGCGAGCCCATCGAGTGCCCGATCAGCGTCACCGGGCCGCCGATCTCCTGCACTGCCTGCTGCAGGTCGGCAACGTATTGATCGATGCCGAACTCGTGGATCTGGTCGCGCCCTTCACTGCGCCCGTGACCGGACAGGTCGATCGTGTAGCAGTCGTAGCCGTGCTGCTGGAAGAAGGGAACGAAGTGGTATTCCCAGCAACTCGAATCGACGTAGCCGCCATGGATGAAGAGGAGCGGGGTCTTGCCACCGGCGCTGGTCGCCGGGAATTTTTGCAGGTGAATTTTTCGGCGTTTCATGATTTTCGGGTCGTTTCCTTGCCGGCACGGTTCCCGGTCGCCACGCGGCGGCGCAGGCTTGCTGCGTGCGTGGCGCTTATCTTACCGCACTGGCGGGACATCTTCCTGCACGAGCTGGCACTGTTCCCCGTGCCTGCTAGCGGTGGCGCATGCCGCTGCGCGGCGCGCCGGCGGCTGGACGTGAGGGCGGCTTGCCACGCGCGGCCGGCTGCGCGGCACGCGGCTTGGGGCTGCCGGCACGCCCGCCGGAACGCGGAGCGTTCGAACGCATCTGGATCGGTTCGGGGCGGATGTGCGGGTCGGGCTCGTAGCCGGGGTGGACCTGCTTCTCGATGCTCCTGCCGAGCAGTCGCTCGATGTCGCGCAGGAGCTTGTGCTCGTCGACGCAGACCAGAGACACGGCTTCGCCGGGGCTGCCGGCACGACCGGTGCGGCCGATGCGATGCACGTAGTCCTCGGCGACGTTCGGCAATTCGAAGTTGACGACGTGCGGCAACTCGTCGATGTCGATGCCGCGCGCGGCGATGTCGGTCGCCACCAGCACGTGCAGGCGGCCGTCCTTGAAGCCGGACAGTGCGCGCGTGCGTGCATTCTGGCTCTTGTTGCCGTGGATCGCGTCGGCCTCGATGCCGGCCTTCTGCAGCTTCTCGGCCAGCGCATTGGCGCCCCACTTGGTGCGCGTGAATACCAGCACCTGCGGCCACTGATGGGTGCGGATGAGCTCGACGAGGAGGTCACGCTTGCGTTCGCGATCGACCGGGAAGACCGTCTGGCGGACGAGTTCGGCGGCGCTGTTGCGGCGCTCGGCCTCGACGTAATGCGGCTCGTGCAGGAGCCCTGCGGCGAGCGCGCGGATTTCGTCGGAGAAGGTCGCCGAAAAGAGCAGGTTCTGCCGTTTTTTCGGCAACAGCGCGAGCACGCGGCGGATGTCGTGGATGAAGCCCATGTCGAGCATGCGGTCGGCCTCGTCGAGGACGAGGATCTCGACCGACGAGAGGTCGATGGTCTTCTGCTGGGCATGGTCGAGCAGGCGCCCGGGGGTGGCGACCAGGATGTCCACGCCGCGGCGCAGTGCCGCGATCTGCGGATTGATGCCGACGCCGCCGAACATCACCATCGACTTCAAGGGCAGGTTGGCGCCGTAGGTGCGCACGCTTTCCTCGACCTGTGCCGCCAGCTCGCGCGTCGGCGTCAGGATCAGCGCACGCAGGCGCGGCGCGCCGCTACGCGGCTTGTTCGCCAGCAGTTGCAGGATGGGCAGGGTGAAGCCGGCGGTCTTGCCGGTTCCGGTCTGCGCGCAGGCCATCAGGTCGCGCCCGGAGAGAACGACCGGAATCGCCTGGCCCTGGATCGGGGTCGGCGTCGTGTAGCCCTGCGCGGCGACGGCCGACAGGATCTCGGGGGCGAGCCCCAACTGGGAAAAGTGCATGAAGAAGAGCTCCTGATCTTCGCGCGCCGGCGAGCGCAGGAGCGCTTCGGCAAGTCGGCAAAGACGGTGAATTCGGGTGAAGGCCCGGTGCCGTCGGCAGGATGGCCGGCGGCACCGCATGAGCCTGATGAGTCCGCGAGGAGGCCGAAGGTGTTCGGTGGCGGAGGTCGGCGTTCACCGCTGCGGCGGCTGGCCTGATGAACGCCCGGCGGGCGGTGCGCCCTGTTCGCGAATGAAGCGGATTGTAACACGTCGTCGCCGCCTTCCCGAGGCGGCGGCGACGTGAGCTCAGATCAGCGCCAGCCCGCGCGCGAGGTCTTCCTGCAGGTCAGCGACGGCTTCGAGGCCGACGGCGACACGCAGCAGGCTCTCCTCGATGCCGGCGGCGGCGCGCTGCTCGGGCGAGAGCCGCCCGTGCGTCGTCGTCGCCGGGTGCGTCAGCGTCGTCTTCACGTCGCCGAGGTTGGCGGTGATCGACAGGAGGCGGCAATTGTCCACCACCTTCCACGCTTCCGCGCGTCCGCCCTTCACCTCGAAGGAAACGATCGCCCCGCCGCTCTTCTGCTGGCGCAGCGCCAGTTCGTGCTGCGGGTGCGAGGGCAGCCCCGGGTAGAAGACGCGGAGGACCTTGGGGTGCGCCTCCAGCCAGCGCGCCAGTTCGAGCGCCGCCGCCGACTGCGCGTGCATGCGGATCGAGAGCGTCTCCAGTCCCTTCTGCAGCACCCAGGCGTTGAACGCCGACAGCGTCGGACCTGCGGTGCGCAGGAACTTGAACACCTCGTCGGTGAGCTTCTTCGGACCGACGACGGCGCCACCGAGAACGCGGCCCTGCCCGTCGAGGTACTTGGTCGCCGAGTGCACGACGAGGTCGGCACCGAGCTTGAGCGGCTGCTGCAGGATCGGCGTGCAGAAGCAGTTGTCGACGACGAGCAAGGCGCCGTGGGCGTGCGCGATCGCCGCCAGCGCGGCGATGTCGGCGATGCCGGTGAGCGGATTGCCCGGCGTCTCCAGGAACAGGAGCCGGGTGTTCGGGCGCAGCGCCGCCTGCCACTCGGACAGCTCGCTCTGCGCGACGAAGCTCGTGTCGATGCCGAAGCGCGGCATGATCCCGCCCAGGAGTTGCTGGGTCGCGCCGAACACTCCGGACGAGGCGACGATGTGGTCGCCCTGGCTGCACAGCGCCATCACCAGCGACATGATCGCCGACATCCCCGACGCCGTCGCGACGCAGGCTTCAGCGCCTTCGAGCGCGGCCAGCCGGTCCTGGAAGACGGCGACGGTGGGGTTGGTGAAGCGCGAATAGACGTTGCCGGGGACTTCGCCCGAGAAGCGCGCGGCGGCCTCGGCGGCGCTGTTGAAGACGAAGCTCGAGGTCAGGTAGAGCGCCTCGGCGTGCTCGTTGAATTGGCTGCGCACCTGGCCGGCGCGCACCGCGAGGGTCTCGGCGTGCAGATCGTCGAAAAAGTTATCTTCGCTCACTGGTATCACTGCTCCGCCGCGATCAGGTTGAGCTGCATCTGCGGCGCGGCGGCCTCCTCGACCGGCTGCGGGCGCGGCTTGCCGCCGCGCGCCGTCTCGATCGCGTCGAGGTATTCCGGGGAAACGTCGCCGGTGACATAGATGCCGTTGAAGCAGGACAGGTCGAACTGGGTCAGCTTGGGGTTGAGGTCGGTGACCGAAGCCTTCAGCGCGTCGAGGTCCTGATAGACGAGCGCGTCGGCACCGATCTCGCGCGCGATTTCCTCGTCGCTGCGGCCGGTGGCGATCAGCTCGCCGCGCGTCGGCATGTCGATGCCGTAGACGTTGGGATAGCGCACCGGCGGCGCTGCCGAAGCGAAATAGACCTTCAGCGCACCGGCGGCACGCGCCATGTCGACGATCTCGCGGCTGGTCGTTCCGCGCACGATCGAGTCATCGACGAGCAGCACGCGCTTGCCCTTGAACTCCTGGCCGACGGTGTTGAGCTTCTGCCGGACCGACTTCTTGCGCGTCGACTGCCCCGGCATGATGAAGGTGCGGCCGATGTAGCGGTTCTTGACGAAGCCCTCGCGGTAGGGGATGCCGAGCTTCTGCGCCAGCTGCATCGCCGAGGGGCGGCTCGAATCGGGGATCGGGATGACGAGGTCGATCTCCTCGACCGGGATCTGCGCGGCGACCTTGTCGGCCAGGTACTCGCCCATGCGCAGGCGGGTCTCGTATACCGAGACGCCGTCGATCACCGAGTCGGGACGCGCCAGATAAACGTACTCGAAGATGCACGGCGCGTAGGTCGGCTTGTCCGCGCACTGGCGCGCATGGAACTGGTGCTTCAGGTCGATGAAGACCGCCTCGCCGGGCTCGACGTCGCGCAGCACACGGAAACCGAGCGTGTCGAGCGCCACCGACTCGGAGGAGAGCAGGTATTCGTCACCCTCGGGGGTCTCGTTGATGCCGATCACCAGCGGCCGGATCCCGTAGGGGTCGCGGAAGGCGAGCAGGCCGTAGCCGGCGATCATGGCGACGACGGCGTAGGCGCCGCGGCAGCGCCGATGCACGCCGGCGACCGCGGCGAAGATGGTGTCGAGGTCGAGCCGGCAGCCGCTGGCCACCCCCTGCAGTTCGTGCGCGAGCACGTTCAGCAGCACTTCGGAATCGGAGTTGGTGTTGATGTGGCGCAGGTCCTGACGGTACATCTGCTCCTTGAGCTCGTCCGTGTTGGTCAGGTTGCCGTTATGCGCGAGCATGATGCCGAACGGCGAATTGACGTAGAACGGCTGCGACTCGGCGAAGTTCCACGCCGACCCGGCGGTCGGGTAGCGGCAGTGCGCGACCCCCATCTCTCCGGGCAAGGCACGCATGTTGCGCGTGCGGAAGACGTCACGGACGAGGCCAGGCCCCTTGTGCAGATGGAAGGTGTTTCCCTCTGCCGTGGCAATCCCTGCCGCGTCCTGCCCGCGGTGCTGCAAGACCATCAGCCCGTCGTAAAGCAACTGGTTGACCGGTGTGGTCGCGACGACCCCGAGAATCCCGCACATAATTTTTCCTTACCTGAATCGAATTCGTTTGGCCGCTTCCGCGGGCAACCACGGACGCGCAGCGAGTACAGCAACTTCCAGCGGCGGTGACAGCGCCGCCTCGTTCCACCAACGTTCCTTCGGCAGCGCGGTCATGCCGCCGATGGCGACGATGACGAGCACGATCAGCAAGCCGCGCGCGGCGCCGAAGAAAATACCGAGCACGCGATCGGTGAGCGACAGACCGATCGCCTTCAAGAATCCCTGCACCGCCAGCCGCACCAGCGCCAGCAGCACGATGGTCACGACGAAGACCGCGGCCCAGCCGGCAACCAGGCGCAGCGTCGGGTCGCCGATGCTGCCGAAGGCGAGCACGGCGACCTCGCCGCCCCACGCCTTGGCAGCGAAGAATCCGCACACCCAGCCGGCCAGCGCGATCAGTTCACCGACGACACCGCGCCACAGGCCGAGCGCTGCCGAGGCGGCCAGGGTGCCGATCGCCACATAGTCAAAGACCGTCATTGCTTCCCGGCCACCACGCCATCGACGCCGATCTTCTTCATCCGTTCGAGTGCCTTTTCGGCGGCCTCACGACTGGCGAAGGGGCCGGCGCGAACGCGCGTCTTCACCCCCTGCGGCGTCTCGCGCGGCTCGGTGAAGGTTTTCACGCCGAGCTCGCCGAGCTTGCCTTGCAGCTGCTTGACGTTGGCCTGATTGCCATAGGTGCCGATGAGGATGACGTAGTCGCCCGTTCCCGCGTCCGCCTTGCCGACCGGCCTGCCTTCGAGCAGGCTTTGCGCACGCGCCGCGTCGTCCACCGACCGGGTGGCGGGCTTCTCCGCAGCTTTGTCGGTAGGCTTGGCTGCCGCATTTTCGGCAGGCTTGGCTGCAGGTTTTTCGGCGGGCTTCTCCGGCGCCCCGGCGGCCGCTGGCTCGGCGGCTGACTGGACACCGGTTTCCTCGTCGGGTGGCGCGTCGGCCGGCGGGGTGGACGGCGGCTCCAGGCGTCCCGGTTCGAAAGCCGGCTGGTCGAGCGAGGGAATGCGGATTTCCACGTCCTGCGCCGGCAGGGGCTCCTCGTCCATCACCATCGGCAGGACAATGGCTGCCAGCCCGGCAAAGGCGATGGCTCCGACCAGGCGGCGACGGGCCTGCTTCTTGAGCAGGATTTGCGCGTCGGAAGTATCGGGCATGAGCGGCGAATGGGGTTCGGTAAGCGGATCCGACGATCGTGGGCGGACCCGCCTCAGCGCAGGCGCCCGAGTTCGCGCAGCAGCGCGGCGACCGTGAGGAAGGATCCGAAACCGACGATTCTATCATCTTCACCGGCCAGACTGAGGGCACGCGCAAGCGCGGCCGCCGGCGCGTCGCTCCCCGCGAAGCACTCGACCGTGCCGCCGAGGCCGCCGGCGACCACTTCCGCGAGCCGGGCAGCCGGCGCCGCGCGCGGACCATCGAGGTCGGCGCAGAGCCAGAGATCGACCTTGCCGGCGAGTGGCGCCAGTGTTGCCTCGATGTCCTTGTCGGCGAGCATGCCGACCACCGCCAGCGTGCGCCGGTAGAAGCCCATCCCGCCGAGACTGTCGGCAAGCCCCTGCGCCGCCTGCGGATTGTGCGCGACGTCGAGGATGACGGTCGGCCGGCCGGGGACGATCTGGAAACGCCCCGGCAATTCGACCTCGATCAGCCCGCGGCGGACTGCCTGCATCGAGACCGGCAGACGCTCGCGCAGGAGTTCGACCGCGGTGAGCGCTGACGAGGCGTTTTCGATCTGGTGCGCGCCGCGCAGGGCGGGCGGCGCCAGTCCGCCACGGCGCAGGATGGCTTCGCCATCGGCGGCGGCAGCCTCGTGTCGGCGCAGCCACCAGGTCCATTGGCTGAGCGTTCCGGGCGGCGCACCGGCCGGCACTTCACCAGCGAAATAGCCGAAATCTTCGCCGATCCGGTAGAGATCGGCACCGATCCTCGCCGCGTGATCGAGCAGCGTAGACGGCGGCGATGGCTCGCCGCAGATCGCAGGCCGGCCCGGGCGGAAGATGCCGGCCTTCTCCAGGCCGATCGCCTCGCGCGTCGAACCGAGCCAGTCGGTGTGGTCGAGCGCGACGCCGGTGACGATCGCGCAGTCCGCATCCCAGGCATTGACCGCATCGAGCCGGCCACCCAAGCCGACTTCGAGGACGATCACGTCGACTCGCGCGGCGGCGAAGGCCTCCCAGGCCGCCAGCGTGCCGAACTCGAAATAGGTCAGCGCGATCTCGCCGGCCGCGCGCCGCGCCGCCTCGACGCGCGCGAAGGCCGCGCACAGAACCGCGTCGTCGGCCGGCTCGCCACCGATGCGCACGCGCTCGTTGTAGTCGATCAGGTGCGGCGAGGTATAGCAGCCGACCCGGTAGCCGGCTGCCGTGTAGATCGTCTCCAGGTAGGCCGTGGTCGAGCCCTTGCCGTTGGTGCCGCCGACGGTGATCACCGGGCAGAAAGGCTGCTGCCCGAGCGCGTCGCGCATGGCCAGGACGCGGTCGAGGCCCAGTTCGATCCCGGCCTGCCCGCGCGGGTGCAGGCTCTCGAGGTGGACGAGCCAGTCGGCGAGCGTCGCCGGCGTGCCCGTCGCCGTGCTCGGATCGCTCACGCCGCCGCCGGCAACTTCTGCAGCAGCGACAGCAGGGTCGCCAGCTTGTCCTTCAGTTCGCGCCGGTCGACGATCATGTCGATCGCGCCCTTGTCGAGCAGGAACTCGGAGCGCTGGAAGCCTTCGGGCAGCTTCTCGCGCACGGTCTGCTCGATCACGCGCGGACCGGCGAAACCGATCAGCGCGCCGGGCTCGGCGATGACGATGTCGCCGACGAAGGCGAACGAGGCCGAGACGCCGCCCATGGTCGGGTCGGTGAGGATCGAGATGAACGGCTGCTGCACCTGCGCCAGACGCGTCAGCGCCGCCGTCGTCTTCGCCATCTGCATCAGCGAGAAGAGCCCTTCCTGCATGCGCGCGCCGCCCGAGGCGGTGACGCAGATGAAGGGGATGCGCTGCTCGATCGCGACCTGGA
Organism: Rhodocyclus purpureus; assembly: GCF_016653115.1. GTDB lineage: Bacteria > Pseudomonadota > Gammaproteobacteria > Burkholderiales > Rhodocyclaceae > Rhodocyclus > Rhodocyclus purpureus. Next base: position 40,295 of record NZ_NHRX01000006.1, on the reverse strand, counting down.
CGCCGCGCACGAAGCGTTCGCCGAGCACCGAGCCCATCGAGCCGCCCATGAAGTCGAATTCGAAGACGGCGAGGACCGCCGGCTGCTTGCGGATCGTGCCGCACATCACCACCAGCGAGTCGGACTCGCCGCTGCTCGCGGTCGCGTCGCGCAGGCGGTCGGGGTAGCGCTTGCTGTCCTTGAAGCGCAGCGTGTCGGCCGGCAGCACCTCGGCGCCGATCTCGGTACGCCCGTCGGCGTCGAGCAGGAGGTCGATGCGCTCGCGCGCGCCGAGGCGGTTGTGGTGGCCGCACTTCGGGCAGACGTTGGCGTTGTTGGCCAGATCGGTGGCGTAGAGCACCTCCTCGCACGACGGGCACTTGCTCCACAGGCCTTCCGGCAGTGTCGAGCGCCGTGCGCTGCCCGGCTCGGCACGCTTGATCTTCGGCGGCAGGATCTTCTTCAACCAGCTCATGCTTTTTCTCCGGCGGCATCGATGCCGCGACGCAATTCGGCGACCAGCGCCCGCACCCGGTCGATGAGCTCGCCGGGCCCCGATTTTTCGATTTCCTCGATGATGCGGCTGCCGACGACGACGGCGTCGGCGACCGCGGCGACAGCGCCGGCGGTGGCCGCGTCGCGGATGCCGAAGCCGACGCCGACCGGAACCCCGGTGCGCGCGCGGATCTCGGGAATGCGCGCGGCGACCGCGGCGACGTCGAGCGCCGCCGATCCGGTGACGCCCTTCAGCGACACGTAGTAAACATAGCCCGAGGCATGCGTTCCGGCCTCGGTGATGCGCTGCTCGCTCGATGTCGGCGCGAGCAGGAAGATCGGGTCGAGCTCATGGCGGCGCAGCGCGGCGACGTAGTCGGCGCTCTCCTCGGGCGGGTAATCGACGACGAGGACCCCGTCGACGCCGGCGGCCTGCGCGCGCTCGGCGAAGACCTCGACCCCCATCGCCTCGACCGGGTTGGCGTAGCCCATCAGCACCACCGGCGTCTCGCTATCCTGCGTGCGGAACTCGGCGACCATCGCCAGCACCTTGCGCAGGGTGACGCCCTTTTCGAGCGCGCGTTCGGAAGCACGCTGGATGGTCGGGCCGTCGGCCATCGGATCGGAGAAGGGAACGCCGAGTTCGATGATGTCGACGCCGGATTCGACCAGCGCGTGCATCAGCGGCACGGTCAGCGCCGGATCGGGATCACCGGCGGTGATGAAGGGGATCAGCGCCTTGCGGCCCTGCGCCTGGAGGCGTGCGAAGGTGGCCTGGATTTTCGACATGGGGGCTCGCTCGAATCAGAAGTGGATGCCGGATTTTTCGGCGACGGTGTGCATGTCCTTGTCGCCGCGACCGGAAAGGTTGACGAGCAGGATGCGGTCGCTGGGGAGCGTCGGCGCCAGCCGCATCGCGCAGGCGATGGCGTGGCTCGATTCGAGCGCCGGGATGATTCCTTCGAGCCGGCACAGGTCGTGGAAGGCCGCGAGCGCCTCGTCGTCGGTGACGGTCTGGTATTCCGCGCGGCCGCTATCCTTGAGGTAGGCGTGCTCGGGGCCGACGCCCGGATAGTCGAGGCCGGCGGAAATCGAGTGCGTCTCGATGATCTGGCCGTCCTCGTCCTGCAAGAGGTAGGTGCGGTTGCCGTGCAGCACGCCGGGACGACCGGCGGTCAGCGAAGCCGCGTGGTGGCCGCTGTCGACGCCCTCGCCCGCGGCCTCGGCGCCGATCAGGCGGACGTCGGCGAACGGGATGTAGGGGTAGAAGATGCCCATCGCGTTCGAACCGCCGCCGACGCAGGCGATCACCGCGTCGGGCTGGCGCCCGGCGACTTCGGGCATCTGCACGATCGCCTCGCGGCCGATCACCGACTGGAAGTCGCGCACCATCATCGGGTAGGGGTGCGGGCCGGCAACGGTGCCGATGATGTAGAAGGTGTCGGAGACGTTGGTCACCCAGTCGCGCATCGCCTCGTTCAACGCGTCCTTGAGCGTCTTCGAGCCGCTCTCGACGGCGCGCACCTCGGCGCCGAGCAGCTTCATGCGATAGACGTTGGCGGCCTGCCGGCGCATGTCCTCGGCGCCCATGTAGACGACGCACTGCATGCCGTAGCGCGCGGCGACCGTGGCCGTGGCGACGCCGTGCTGGCCGGCGCCGGTCTCGGCGATGACACGCTGCTTGCCCATGCGCCGCGCGAGCAGCGCCTGGCCGATGCAGTTGTTCACCTTGTGCGCGCCGGTGTGGTTCAGGTCCTCGCGCTTGAGATAAATCTGCGCACCGCCGCAGTGCTCGGTGAGCCGCCTGGCGTGGTAGATCGGGCTCGGGCGGCCGACGTAGTGCTTGAGTTCATACTCGAACTCGGCGACGAAGGCGGGATCCTTCTGCGCTTCGGCGTACGCCGCCTTCAGCTCGTCGAGCGCGGCGATCAGGGTTTCGGAAACGAAGACGCCACCGTACTGGCCGAAGTGGCCGCGGGCGTCAGGCTGGTCGTAGGTGATGGTGGTCATGAGCTATCTCGTTGAGCGTTGGCGGGCAAGGGTGTGCAGGGAAAAGCGCACCTTCAGGTGTGCTTGGCCATGAAGTAACGCCAGTACCTGCGCGTCCTGCCACCGGAAAACCTGCGCATGACAATCCTTTCGCTGATCGAAACGCCATCGCTCAAACGTCCGCCGCCCGTACCGCAGCGACGAACGCGCGCACCTTGTCGGCGTCCTTGATGCCTTTTGCCGCCTCGACCCCCGAGGACACGTCGACCGCCGCCGGCCGCAAGCGGCGGACAGCCTCGCCGACGTTGTCGACTTGAAGGCCGCCTGACAGGATCAGCGGCCGCGCCAGGGACTGCGGCACCAGCGACCAGTCGAAGGTCGCGCCGCCGCCGCCGTAGCCTTCGACGAAGGCATCGAGCAGGAGCGCCTGCGCCGACGGAAAGGCAGCCGCGTATTGTAGCAAATCCAGCCCCGGCCTCACGCGCGCCGCCTTGATGAAGGGGCGGTCGAACTGCCGGCAGAAGGCGTCGTCCTCGTCGCCGTGGAACTGCAGGAGGTGGATCGGCGTCGTCGCCAACGTCCGGCGGATGGTGTCGGCATCGGCATTGACGAACAGGCCGACGATGCTCATGAACGGCGGCACCCGCCGCGCCAGTTCGGCAGCGCGCGCGGGCGTGACGTGACGCGGGCTGCGCGGATAGAAGACGAAACCGATCGCTTCGGCGCCGCTGTCGGCGACCACATCGACGTCCTCTTCGCGGGTCAGCCCGCAGATCTTGATGCGCGTGTGCATGGATTCACCCGGTCATTGAACGTAAACTTCGGCATTGTAGGTCCGGTCGGCGCAGCGTGACCCGACATGCTCAACGCCCCCCCACCAGCGCAACCCGACATGCCGCTCAACCCCGCACCCACGACGGGTCCAGCGGCGCCAGATCCGTCAGCGGCAGCTCGGCCAGCGGCAGTGCCTGCGGGTCCGGCGGCGGCAGCCCCCAGACCGGATCGTAGTCGACGCCGACGAGGTAGAGTCCGGCCGCGGCGAAGGTCGGTGCAGCCAGGCGGCGGTCGCCGACCGCCAGCAGTTCGCCGATCCACTCGGGCCGCTGGCGGCCGAGACCGACATAGACGAGGCTGCCGACCATGTTGCGCACCATGTGGTGCAGGAAGGCGCCGGCGGCGAAGTCGAAGACGACGAAATCGCCGCAACGGCGGACCTCGGCGCGGCGGACGAGCTTCACCGGCGACTTGGCCTGGCACTCGGCGGCGCGGAAGGCCGAGAAGTCGTGCTCGCCGAGCAGGTGGGCAGCCCCCGCCTGCATCGCGGCGAGGTCGAGCGGCGCATGATGCCAGCCGGCGCGACCGTGCCACAGGGCCGGTCGCTGTGGACGGTTGAGCAGCAGGTAGCGGTACTGGCGTCCCTGCGCGCAGAAACGCGCGTGGAAGTCGTCTTCGACCGCGCAGGCCCAGCGCACGACGATCGAATCGGGCAGGAAGGTGTTGGTACCGCGCGACCAGGCGCTCAGCGGCCGCTGCACCGGGGCGTCGAAATGGACGACCTGCGCGCTGGCATGGACGCCGGCGTCGGTGCGCCCGGCACAGACGACATCGACCGGCACGCCGGCGAGCCTGGCCAGCGCCGCCTGCAGCGCGTCCTGGACGCTGCCGCCGGCCGGCTGCTTCTGCCAGCCACAGTAGGGGCTGCCGTCGTATTCGATACCGAGAGCGATGCGCATGGGAGGGATGAGGAACGGAAAAGTGTTTTCGCAGGCAGCGCGAAGGCCGGCATTGTAAACCGGGCAAGCTCGGATCCCGTAAATTCAGTGGGCAGCAGACAACGGTTCGTTGTCAGTACCTCCCGGCTTGGCGGGAGTGGCAGTGGCACCCGAGGGCGGTAGCCCGCAAGACGCGAAAACGATAGCATCCGAGCTGTCAGACGCGCACCGCATCATTCTCTGCAATGCGAAGGATGGCTTCCGAGCCTTCCGACTTGAATGGAGAACTTTCAACATGCGCCCTTCCCTCGCCCTGAAGACGCACCGCGATGCCATTCGCGACATCGCGCTGAGCCATCGGGTCACCGATGTACGGGTCTTCGGCTCGGTGCTGCACGGTGACGATACCGAAGCGAGCGACCTCGATCTGCTGGTGGAACCGACGGAAAAAACGACGCTGATGGACATCGCGAGGATTGAGCTCGAGCTCACACGCCTGTTGCAGGTCAAGGTCGATGTGCTGACACCAAAAGCGCTACCGGAGAAGTTCCGCGCCCAAGTCATCGACGAGGCGGTCAGGCTATGAGCAAGGCCGACGCACTTCGTGTGCTCGATTACCTCTACCACATCGTACAAGCCATCGGACGCATCCAACGCTATGTCGCGAATCTTTCCGAAGATGACTTTCTCGCGGACGAGAAGACGCAGGATGCGGTCATCAGGAACTTCGAGATCATCGGCGAGGCAGCGCACAATGTCGAAGCCCACCACACGGTGTTCGCTGCCGAGCACTCCGAGGTGCCATGGCTTCTGATGTACACGATGCGCAACCGCGTGGCCCATGGCTATTTTCAGGTCGACTTGGAGCTGATCTGGAAAACGATCCACAGTGACCTGCCAGAGCTTCACGCCATGGTGAGCAGGCTGCTCAAGAGCCAGGCAAGCGGCTGAGCCCCCGACGCGATCTTCAGCGCCGCATCAGAGCAGGACGATCGCCAGGAGGGCGACGACGCCGCAGGCCAGCAGCAGCCGGTCGCCGGGCGACAGCGGCGCGTCGTCGAGTTCGACCGTCTCGGCCGAGTTTACTGCCGGCACCGCGAGCAGCGTGCGCCAGTCGCGCGGTCGCGGCAGTTCCTCGGCGTAGCGCAGCGCCAGCATCAGCCGGATGACGCCGCGGTCGACGTCGATGCCGGTCCAGCGCAGCGGCTGCAGCAGGCGGCGCGAACCCGAGAGCAGCATCCCCAGCGGCATCTTCTCGAGGAACGCGGCGACCGTGATCAGCACCAGCAGCAGGCGACCGACCTGCGTTGCCGCCTCCTCGACCCCCTCGCGCGTCGGTGCGCCGAAGCCCGACCACAGCGGATCGCCGGCAACGCCCCAGGCGAAGATGATGGCGAGCGAGACGAGCAGCCAGCGCGTGCGCCGGATCAGCCGGCCGGCACGCGCGAGGATCGCCGAACCGAGCAGCCCGGTCGCCGCCAGCGCGACGATCAGCGGCGCGCCGGCCAGGCGCTGGATCGCGAGCAGCAGGAGCAGCCAGCCGGCGAGGCGGACGGCGGGATGCAGTGTTGGGAGGGGCAAGAGGGTGTCGTCCTGAGGGAGGCAGCGAGAAAGTGGCGCGACGCGAACTGTGGGAGATGAAGAGGTCGTGCACGGCGTGAATGTCCTGTGGTCGTAAGCGAAGTTGCCGGCAGCGCCGACCGCTCATGCTCGCCTTACTGTAGCGAATGCGAAACCCGCAACGCCCGCCGCATCGGAGTCAGATCCAGTGACAGCTCAGGTCGAATGCACTGCGGATGGAACACACAGGCTGACGAGTGCCGACCGGACGCGACCGAATCGCTAATCGACCTTTCTTCTGCGTTTCGGCTTGTTGATCTGCGCAGCATCGACGGTCAATGCCGTTTTCTTCTGCGTCCTGATGAGCCCGATGCGCGAAACTCCGACGATGGCGCTTGGCAGCGTATCGTCTTCATTTGCTCCCGCGTAGGCGGTGCCTATGGAAAACTCGATCATCGGATCATAAAGCCCGTCGGTCAGGCCGTACTGCTTGACGAGTAGTTCGGCAATCTGGCGAATGGAGAGGGGCTCTGCAACCGGCTGCTGGTCCGCGGGATGTTCAGTGGGTGAGGACATTTTGACTCCATTGCCAAGGTTGGTCGCGCTCGGCGAGAGCCGTGGTCACTCGCACCGGCCTTTCGAGATGCACATGGACGTGACTGTGCTGCGCAGAGGGCTTGGCGCTGAGCTTCTCCTGGCATGCCGTCTTCACCCATTCGTTGAGCTTCACATCGTCTCGGTCAGCGGCCAGCGCACAAGCACGGTGCAGGTCCGGGCCGAGGCGAACGTTGAATACGCCCTTGAACGGAGTATCCGGCCGGTCGCCACATTCGGCGCAGGTTTCAAGGTAGTCATCGACGGCTTCCTGGAAAGCCTTTTCAAGCTCAACAGGCGATCGTGCCGTGTAGCCGACGACATCCGGGATGTAGAGCAGCTTGCCGTGCAGGATGTTGTCTTCGATGCTGACTTCGGCAGAGCCGAGATAGCCTTTGTACTCGAAGGTCGGTTTCATTCGATCTCTCCCGCGTTCTTCAGCGCCTCGATGATGAGGTCGATTGCATATTTAAGGAGTATGTTTTCTGGGTGAGGTTCGTGTATCGACAGCTTCAGCCCGGTACTGTGTCTGAACTTTCGCCTTGAACCGTCGTTCTTGAGGAGACTGAAGTTGCATTGCTTCAGCAGGCGTGTTGCTTCGTCCCACGTAAAGTCGGACGGGCGCTCAAGCAATCGGGCGATCAGCTTGTCTTTCCTGGACACGATACTAAGTCCTCCGTCGCCAAAAAAGCAACTAATAATAGTTACTAATTGCTGTGAATCTTGCGTTGCAGAAGCCCACACGACATCGGGCAGCTCGCCCCAACGGCCCCGAAGCACACTGCGCACGCTGCAGAAAATATTCTATTATCTTATCCAGAAGTAGTGAGTGGCGACAAGACCGCCGAGCAGGCCGCCGAGTTTTTCAGGCTTATTTTTCAGTGGCTTGAACGACGAAAAGCTCGCTCCCATCCTGCCAGGGCAACAACTCGCTTGAGGCGCACGCAGAAAAAAACCGGGGCGAGCCCCGGTTTTTTTGCTTCTTCCCGTCGCGGCCTATACCGCGCCTCTTGCTCAGGCTTCGAGCAGGATGCGCAGCATGCGGCGCAGCGGCTCGGCGGCGCCCCACAGGAGCTGGTCGCCGACGGTGAAGGCGCCGAGGTACTCCGGACCCATCGCCAGCTTGTGCAGGCGGCCGACCGGGACGGTCAGGGTGCCGGTGACGGCGGTCGGCGTCAGTTCGCGCTCGCTGATCTCGCGCTCGTTGGGGACGACCTTGGCCCAGGGGTTGGCGGAAGCGATCAGGCTCTCGATCTCGGCGAGCGGGACGTCCTTCTTCAGCTTGATGGTCAGGCCCTGCGAGTGGCAGCGCATGGCGCCGATGCGCACGCAGAGCCCGTCGATCGGGATCGAACCGGGGCTGCGGAACGCCGGCTTGCCGAGGATCTTGTTGCACTCGGCGCCGCCCTTCCATTCTTCCTTCGACTGGCCGCCTTCGACCGGGACGTCGATCCACGGGATCAGGCTGCCGGCAAGCGGGGTGTTGCGGAAGTTCCTGGTCGGGAATTCGGCCGAGCGCATCGTCGCCGCGACCTTGCGATCGATCTCGAGGATGGCCGAAGCCGGATCGGCGAGCTCGGCCTTGACCGCGTCGTGCAGCGCGCCCATCTGCGCGAGCAACTCGCGCATGTTCTGCGCGCCGGCGCCCGATGCGGCCTGGTAGGTCATCGCCGAGACCCATTCGACGAGGTCGGCGCGGAACAGGCCACCCAGGCCCATCAGCATCAGCGAGACGGTACAGTTGCCGCCGATCCAGTTGCGGCCGCCGTTGGCCAGCGCCGCGTCGATGACGTTGCGGTTGACCGGATCGAGCACGATCACCGCGTCGTCCTTCATGCGCAGCGTCGAGGCGGCGTCGATCCAGTGGCCCTTCCAGCCGGATTCACGCAACTTGGGGAAGATTTCCTTGGTGTAGTCGCCGCCCTGACAGGTGACGATGATGTCCATCGCCGAGAGCGCCTCGATCGACATGGCGTCGTGCAGAACGCCGCCGGCCTTGCCACCGAAGGACGGCGCCGCGCTGCCGGCCGCCGAGGTCGAGAAATAGAAGGGCTCGATCAGGGCGAAATCGCCCTCCTCGGCCATCCGCTGCATCAACACCGAGCCGACCATGCCGCGCCAGCCGACCAGACCTACCTTGCTCATCGCCATAGTTGTTCCTTCGTTGATCCGTCCCAAGCAGTGCTTTCGACGACGGATCCTTCCATTCGTTCAGTGTGCGGACACGAACGGGTTCGCGTCCGCGTCCGCTTACAGTGCGGCGAGGACCGCGTCGCCCATCGCGCGCGTTCCGACCAGCTTGGTCCCCGGTTCGAAGATGTCGCCGGTGCGGTAGCCTTGTGCCAGCACCTTCTTCACCGCCGACTCGATGCGCTGCGCGGCTTCTTCCCTGGCGAAGGTGTAGCGCAGCATCATCGCCGCCGAAAGGATGGTCGCCAGCGGGTTGGCCTTGTCCTGGCCGGCGATGTCCGGCGCCGAGCCGTGCGAGGGTTCGTACATGCCCTTGTTGTTGGCGTCGAGCGAGGCCGACGGCAGCATGCCGATCGAGCCGGTGAGCATCGACGCTTCGTCGGAGAGGATGTCGCCGAACATGTTGCCGGTGACCATCACGTCGAACTGCTTCGGGTTGCGCACGAGCTGCATCGCCGCGTTGTCGACCAGCATGTGCGAGAGTTCGACGTCGGGGTAGTCGCGCGCGACCTCGATGACCACGTCGCGCCACAGCTGCGTCGCTTCGAGCACGTTCATCTTGTCGACCGAGCACAGGCGCTTGTTGCGCTTCTGCGCGGCCTCGAAGGCGACCTTGACGATGCGGCGGATTTCCGACTCGCTGTAGACCATGGTGTTGTAGCCGACGCGCTCCTTGCCGAACGGCGTGTCGCGCATCTCGATGCCGCGCGGCTGGCCGAAGTAGATGTCGCCGGTCAGTTCGCGCACGATCAGGATGTCGAGGCCGGCGACGATTTCGGCCTTCAGCGTCGAGGCGTTGGCGAGCTCGGGGTAGAGGATCGCCGGGCGCAGGTTGGCGAAGAGGCCGAGCGCCTTGCGGATGCCGAGCAGGCCGCGCTCCGGACGCTGGTCACGCGGAAGCGTGTCCCACTGCGGGCCGCCGACGGCGCCGAGCAGGATCGCATCGGCTTCCTGAGCGAGCTTGAGCGTCGCGTCGGGCAGCGGGGTGCCGGTCGCCTCGAAGGCCGAGCCGCCAACAAGCGCTTCCTCGTATTCGAAGCCGAGGTCGAGCGCGCGCAGGACGCGCAGCGCCTGCGCCATGATTTCGGGACCGATGCCGTCGCCGGGCAGTACGCAGATTTTCATTTCATTCCTTTCATGAATGGGGACAGTATGACTCATGCTGTCCCCGTCTAATTAATGTTCATGGCGAGTTGCACCACCCCGGAGCATGAAACGCGCCCATCGTCTTCAATTCCGTCATTGCGAGGCGCGCAGCGCCGTGGCAATCCAGTTCGTTCTTCTGTCGCTTCAAGCCTACCAGCTATCCACGGACGCCCCGATATCAGCCCTACGCACTGGATCGCCACGCCCTTCGGGCTCGCGATGACGGGTTGCTGCTCCGGGTAGCGCCTTTGCTTCATCCCTTCGCAGTTTCACGTCAAGAGATATCTTTTTGGCCGCCGCCCCATCGCCATTGAGGGAGGGGCGGCAAGCCCGAGTGGAAGTTGACGGGCTTCAGGCGCTGAACAGCCAGGGCTGCTCGATCCGGCGCTTTTCCTCGAAGGCGCGGATCTTGTCGGCCTGCAGCAGGGTGAGGCCGATGTCGTCCCAGCCGTTCAGTAGGCGTTCCTTGCGGAAGGGCTCGATCGCGAACGGCAGCGCGGCGCCGTCGGGGCGCTCGACCAGCTGCTTTTCGAGGTCGACCGTCAGCCGGTAACCCGGCGTCGCGTTGACTGCAGCGAACAGCGCGTCGATGTCGGCCGCCGGCAGGACGATCGGCAGGATGCCGTTCTTGAAGCAGTTGTTGAAGAAGATGTCGGCGAAGCTCTCGGCGATGATGGCGCGGAAGCCGTAGTCGAGCAGCGCCCACGGCGCGTGTTCGCGCGAGCTGCCGCAGCCGAAGTTCTGGCGCGCGAGCAGGATCTGCGCGCCCTGGTAGCGCGGCTGGTTGAGGACGAAGTCGGGGTTCTGCGGACGGCCGGAACAGTCCTGGCCGGGCTGGCCGACGTCGAGATAGCGCCACTCGTCGAACAGGTTGGGGCCGAAGCCCGAACGCTTGATCGACTTCAGGAACTGCTTCGGGATGATCGCGTCGGTATCGACGTTGGCACGGTCGAGCGGGGCGACGAGGCCGTCAAGGCGGACAAAGGCTTCCATCAGCGTGCCGCCCTTTCGATCGCCTGACCACCGCGCTGGAGGTCCTGGCCGATGCCCTGCACGGTGTTGCAGGCAGTCGCCGCCACAGCCAGCGCGGCGACGAGAACTGCGTTGATTCGCTTCATGTTTTCTCCTCTCAGGCGAGATCGCGAACGTCGGCGAAGTGGCCGGCGATCGCCGCCGCCGCTGCCATCTGCGGGCTGACCAGATGCGTACGGCCGCCGGCACCCTGGCGGCCTTCGAAGTTGCGGTTCGAGGTCGAGGCGCAGCGCTCGCCCGGCGCCAGCCGGTCGGCGTTCATCGCCAGGCACATCGAACAACCGGGCTCGCGCCACTCGAAACCGGCGGCAACGAAGATCTTGTCGAGGCCTTCGGCTTCGGCCTGGCGCTTGACCAGCCCCGAACCCGGGACCGCCAGCGCCAGCTTGACGTTGGCGGCGATGTGCTTGCCCTTGACGACATCGGCGGCAGCGCGCAGGTCTTCGATGCGCGAGTTGGTGCACGAGCCGATGAAGACCTTGTCGATGGCGATGCTTTCGATCGGCTGATTGGCCGAGAGGCCCATGTAAGCGAGCGCACGCTCGGCGCCTTCTCGCTTGACCGGGTCGGCGAAGGAGGCCGGATCGGGAACGCAGCCCTTCACGGAAACGACCATCTCCGGCGAAGTGCCCCAGGTGACCTGCGGCTCGATGTCCGCGGCGGCGAGTTCGACGACCGCGTCGAAAGAGGCGCCCTCGTCGCTGACCAGCGTGCGCCAGTAGGCGACCGCGCGTTCCCAGTCGTCACCCTGCGGCGCGTAGCTGCGGCCCTTCAGGTAGTCGATGGTAGTCTGATCGACGGCGACGAAGCCCATGCGCGCGCCGGCCTCGATCGCCATGTTGCAGAGCGTCATGCGCCCTTCCATCGACAGCGAACGGATGGCGCTGCCGGCGAACTCGATCGCGTAGCCGGTGCCGCCGGCGGTGCCGATCTTGCCGATCACGGCGAGCGCGACGTCCTTGGCGGAGACGCCCTGGCCGAGTTCACCCTCGACGCGCACCAGCATCGTCTTCGACTTCTTCTGCACCAGACACTGCGTCGCCAGCACGTGCTCGACTTCGGAGGTGCCGATGCCGTGCGCCATGCAGGCGAAGGCGCCGTGCGTGCTGGTGTGCGAGTCGCCGCAGACGACCGTCATCCCCGGCAGCGTCGCGCCGTTTTCCGGGCCGACGACATGCACGATGCCCTGGCGCTCGTGCTTGAACGGGTAGTAGGCGAGCGCGCCGAACTCGGCGATGTTGGCGTCGAGCGTCTCGACCTGCAGGCGCGAGACCGGGTCCTCGATGCCGCGCTCCCAGTGGTCGGTCGGCGTGTTGTGGTCGGCGGTGGCGACCACCGACTTGATGCGCCAGGGCTGGCGCCCGGCGAGCTTGAGCCCCTCGAAGGCCTGCGGACTGGTCACTTCGTGCACCAGGTGGCGATCGATGTAGATCAGCGCCGATCCGTCGTCCTGTTCGAGGACGACGTGGCTCTGCCAGAGCTTGTCGTAGAGGGTTTGCGGCGATTGTTGCGACATGGAGTGTTTGTCCCCGAAGCAGCCCATAAAATCAAGCCGACGATTATGTCACAGCGCCGGCGAACCTGTCAGCAGAGGCCGGAGGGGAAAAGCGCGGAAAGCGCGGGCGATTCAAGCCCTTGCCGGCGGCTGCCGCCGCTCCCGCGATGGCGCTTTCGCGTCTGTCGAGCGTCGAGCGCAATGGCGAACGCAGTCGCTCAGCGCTGGCGCGCCGCAAGATACAGCGGTTCGACGCGGTCGGCGAAGATCTTGAGGTCGGCGATGCGCGAATCGTGCGCGGGGTGCGTCGACAACCACTGCGGCGGCTGGCTACCTCCCGTAGCCTGCATCTTCTGCCACAGCGTGATCGCCGCATGCGGGTCGTAAGCCGCGCGCGCGGCGAGTTCAACGCCGATGCGATCGGCCTCGGTCTCGTGCGCGCGACTGTTCGGGCGCAAGAGGGTCAGGTCGGTGATGATCGAGGCCAGGTCGATCGCGCCGCTGCCGAGGCCGGCGACGGCACCGAGCACGGACAGGCCGAGGCTCGCCGCCTGCTCCTGCGAGGCGCGTTCGCGCCCGTGCTCGCGCAGGGCGTGGGCGATCTCGTGCCCCATCACCGCGGCGAGTTCGGCGTCGCTGAGCTTGAGCTTGTCGATCAGCCCGCTATAGACGGCGATCTTGCCGCCGGGCATGCACCAGGCGTTGACCTCGCCGCTCTCGATGACGTTGATCTCCCATTGCCAGCGCGGCGCGTCGGCCCGGAAGGTGGCGGTGACCGGCACCAGCCGCGCACCGATCGCGCGCACGCGGGCGAGCTCGGCCGGATCGCGGTTGAGCAGCCCCTTCGCCTTCGCCTCGCTCAGGATCTTGCGATACGACTGGTCGGCAGCACGGTCGACCTCGGCCGACGGGATCAGGAGCATCTGCCTGCGCTCGACGCCGACCGCGCCGGGGGCAGTCGTCTGCGTCGCGCAGGCGGTCAGCGCCAGCAGCGACAGCACTGCCAGCGAGCGCCGTGTGCAGGATGAAGAAGCTTTCATGGTCTGGCCTCCTGCCGGGAGTCTCCCGGTGCGGCGAGTGAATTCGTCATTGTAGGCGCGTCGGCGCCGGGCGGCGTGCCCTCCTCCTCGCGCACGCCGAAGAGTACCAGCAGCAATCCGGCCAGCGCGAACAGCGAGCAGAGCGTGAAGGTGATGCCGGCGCCGAGCGCGTCCCAGGACCAGCCGCTGACCAGCGCACCGAGCAGGCCGCCGGCGCCGAAGGAAAGGCTCGAATAGAGCGCCTGCCCGCGTCCCTGCGCGCGCCCCGGAAACCAGCGGTTGACCGCGGCGATCGCCGCCGCGTGATGCGAGCCGAAGGTCAGCGCATGCAGGAGCTGCGCGCCGGCGGCGACGAGCGGCAACTCGACATACCAGCCGATCAGCAGGAAGCGCAGCACCGCGGCGGCGAAACTGACGAGCAGGATCGTGCGCAGGCTGAAACGGCGCATCAGCGGCGCCATGACCAGGAAGACGCCGATCTCGGCGACGACGCCGAGCGACCATAGCCCACCGACCAGCGCCGTGCCGTAGCCGTTCGCCGACAGGTGGATCGAATAGAAGACGTAGTAGGCGCCGTGCGCTGCCGACATCGCGAAGCACGCCGCCAGCAGCGCGCGTACCCGCTTCTGGCGCAGGATGTCGCCGATCCTGGGCGGCGGCGCGCTGTCCGTACGCTGCGTCGGCGCCTCGGGGAGCAGCAGCGAGCAGGCGAGGATGCCGACCAGGGTCGCCAGCAGCATCCACAAGAGGCTACCGATCGGCCAGTGTTCGAGCAGCGCGCCGACACCGGCGACGGCGACGATGAAGCCGATCGAGCCCCAGACGCGGATGCGGCTGTAGCGCGCCGGCTCGTCCCTGAGGTGGTCGAAGGTCTGCGTCTCGACCAGCGGCAAGGTCGCGCTCCAGAAGAAGGCGAGCAGCGCCATCGCCGCGAGCAGGCCGGCCAAGCTTTTCGTGAAGAAGAAGGCGACGAAGGCGAAGAGGCTGATCGCCGCAGCGAGGCGGATGATCGGCGTGCGCCGCGCGCTGCGGTCGGCGAGCGCGCCCCACAGGTAGGGCGCAAACATGCGCATCAGCTGCATCTGGGACATCAGGAGGCCGATGTCCCAGGCCGAGAAGCTCAGCGACTTCAGGTAGAGGCTGAAGTACGGCGAGAAGACGCCGATGAAGGCGAAGTGGAAGAAGTAGTAGCCGGACAGCCGCCAGTAGGGAAGCGCAGACAAGGCTGCTTTCAGCGCTCGCCTGCCGGCAGCCGCGGCGTCGCGCAGACGACGTCGCCGCACTGCGCACGGTGACGCAGCGCATGGTCGATCAGCACCAGCGCCAGCATCGCCTCGGCGATCGGCGTCGCACGCAGCCCGACGCAGGGGTCGTGGCGGCCATGCGTCGCCACCGTCGCCGCCTCGCCCGCGCGATCGACCGACTGGCGTTCGAGGCGGATGCTCGAGGTCGGTTTCAGCGCCATGCGCACGACCAGGTCCTGACCGGTCGAGATGCCACCGAGCACGCCGCCCGCGTTGTTGGACAGGAAACCCTGCGGTGTCATTTCGTCGCCATGCTCGCTGCCCTTCTGCGCGACGCTGGCAAAACCGGCGCCGATCTCGACGCCCTTGACCGCGTTGATCCCCATCATCGCGTGCGCGATGTCGGCGTCGAGGCGGTCGAACACGGGCTCGCCCCAGCCCGGCGGAACGCCGGTCGCGGTGACGGTGATCAGGGCGCCGACCGAATCGCCGGACTTCCTGAGCGCGTCCATGTAGGCCTCGAGTTCGGGGACGATGGCGGCGTTGGGCGCAAAGAACGGGTTGTCGTCGATCACAGCGGCATCGACGAAGGGAATCGCGATCGGCCCCAACTGGCTCATCCAGCCGCGGATGACGACGCCGTAGCGCTCCTTCAGCCACTTGCGCGCGATCGCGCCGGCGGCGACGCGCGTCGCCGTCTCGCGTGCCGAGGAACGGCCGCCGCCGCGGTAGTCACGGAATCCGTACTTCTGCGTGTACGCGTAGTCGGCGTGACCGGGACGGAAGGTCTCGGCGATGTTGCCGTAGTCGCGGCTGCGCTGGTCCTCGTTGCGGATCAGGAGGCCGATCGGCGTGCCGGTGGTCCTGCCCTCGAACACGCCGGAGAGGATCTCGACCGTGTCGGGCTCTCGCCGCTGCGTGACGTGGCGCGAACCGCCGGGCTTGCGCCGGTCGAGTTCGACCTGGATGTCGGCTGCGCACAGTTCGAGTCCCGGAGGACAACCGTCCACGACGCAGCCGATTGCCGGACCGTGCGACTCGCCGAAGGAGGTGACCGAATAGAGGAGGCCGAAGGTGTTGCCGGACATGGGAATTCCACTGACGATATAATGGCCCGAAAGTCTAGCACAGCCGCCGATGACGCCAGGAAAACGCCCGCGCAGCAGCCCGCCGATGCCCGCCGCGGGTGCGCCCTTGCGTTCGCGATCGGGCACGGGGGCGAAGGGCTCACCTGGGCCGGGGCTCGAACTCGCGCGCTGGGCGCGGCGAGTCCGCTTCGGCTGGGACAAGGGCGGCGCGCGCGGCGGCAGAAGATGAACGCGAGGACAAGCCCCGATCGCAGGAGCGTCGCGGGCCTGTCGCTGCCCGAGTTCCCTGCCCCCGAGCCGACGGGACCGTTCGCCGGGACCCGCTACCGCAGCGCGATCGTCGGCAGCTACGCGCTGATCGCCGCGCTGGTGTCGCTGTCGTACTTCTGGCAGGCAGCGCAGATCGATGCGAGCGTGAGCGCACTGGCGCATGAACGCGGCACCGTGCTCTTCCGCCTGATCGAACTGACGCGCGACTGGAACGCGCAGCACGGCGGCGTCTATGTGCCGGTGACCGGGGAAACGCAGCCGAACCCGTACCTCGAGCTGCCGCGCCGCGACGTGACCACCACCGACGGCCAGCAGCTGACCCTGGTCAATCCGTCGTTCATGACGCGGCAGATCTCCGAACTCGCCGCCCAGGCCGACGGCGTGCGCTTTCACATCACCAGCGAAAAGCTGGTGCGGCCGGCGAACAAGGCCGACCCCTGGGAGGCCGAGTCGCTGCGCGCCTTTTCTGCCGGGCAGATGTCCGAGCGCCTCGACTTCTTCGCCGCCGGCGGTGGCATCCTCGACGAGCCCGTGCACCGCTACATGGCACCCTTGCGCATCAAGGAGGCGTGCCTGAAGTGCCACGACCAGCAGGGCTACCGGATCGGCGACGTGCGCGGCGGCATCTCGATCACGATGCCGGCCGGCTCGCTGCTCGACTCCGCTGCGCGGCAGCGCACGCGGCTGGCGCTCGCTTCGCTCGCCGCCTGCGCGCTGCTCGGCGCCCTCGCCCACCTCGCGCTGTGGCTGTTCCGGCGCAACCTGTCGGTCTGGCAGGCGCGCGAACGCCTGCAGACGCTCGAAACGATCACGCGCGACCAGGAGGCGCTGATCGCCCAGCGCACGCAGGAACTGTCGACCGCGAATGCGGCGCTGGCGGCCAAGGTCGCCGAGGCCGAAAGCGCCTTGCACCAGCTCGAGGAAAGCCAGGCGAGCTACCGCAGCGTGGTCGAAGCCAGCCAGAACGGAATCATCGTGCTGCGCAACGACGAGATCGTCTTCGTCAATGCGCGCATGGAAGAGATCCTCGGCCGCCGCGGCGCGGACATCATGAAGATGGGCCTGGCCGGCATCCTCGGCAGCGAGGAGCGTGCCATCGTCGCCGAGCGCCAGCACCGGGGCCAAGGCGTGGTGGAGAGTCTCCGCGTGCGCCTGCAGCACAAGGACGGACTCGTGCGCAGGACCGCCGACGTCCAGGTCGGCGTGTGGCAGGCAGTCGATGGGGCCACGCACCTGGTGCTCAACTTCAAGGACGTCACCGCGAAGCTGTCGGCCGAGCACGACCTGGCGATTGCCGGCGCCGTCTTCGAACGCGCCGCCGAAGGCATCCTCGTCACCGACCGCGATGGGCGCATCGTCCATGTCAATCCGGCATTCACCGTGCTCACCGGCTACAGCGTCGCCGAAGCCATCGGCAACACGCCGCGACTGCTCAAATCAGGGCAGCACGACGCGGCTTTCTACGCGCAGATGTGGAACGAACTGCTGCAGGACGGGCGCTGGGAGGGCGAAATCTGGAACCGGCGCAAGAACGGCGATGTTTTCGCCGAATCCCTGCGCATCGCGCGGATTCCGGCGGACGAGTCATGGGACGGCGGTTTCGTCGCCACCTTCAACGACATCACCCTGCGCAAGGAGGCCGAAAACCTGATCCGCCACCAGGCGAACCACGACCCGCTCACCAACCTGGCCAACCGCCGCCTGTTCGACAAGCGTCTGGAGATGGCGCTGACCCGTGCGCGGCTATGCCGGAGCCCACTCGCGCTGCTCTACATGGACCTCGACCACTTCAAGGAAGTCAACGACACGTTCGGCCATGCGACGGGCGACGCGCTGCTGCGCGAAGCCGCGCAACGCATGCTCCGTTGCGTGCGTTCCGACGACACCGTGGCGCGCTTCGGCGGTGACGAGTTCGCGATCATCCTCGGCGAGTTACGACAGCCGCAGGACGCCTTCGACGTCGCGCGCCGGATGCTCGAGGCGCTCGCCCGGCCGTTTGCGCTCGATGGCCGGCGGGTGCTGATCAGCGCCAGCATCGGCATCGCGCTGCACCCGGAGGACGGCGCAGAAGCGGCGAACCTGCGCGCGCGCGCGGACGCCGCGCTCTACGCTGCCAAGGCGGCCGGTCGCAACTGCTGGCGCGGCGGCGAGCCGGGCGCAGCCTTGCCGGCCGCCACGACGGACGCCGAGGCAGCGGCGGAATCCTGAAACCCGCTCAGGGTCGCGGCGGTTCGTCGCGCAGCGCGCGGCGCAGGATCTTGCCGACCGTGCTCTTCGGCAAGTCGTCGCGGAATTCGATGAGACGCGGCACCTTGTAGCGCGTCAGGTTCCTGCGGCAGTGCTCGATCAGCGACTTCTCGCTCAGTGCGGGATCCTTCCTGACCACGAAGATCTTGACCGTCTCGCCCGAATGCGCGTCGGGAACGCCGACCGCAGCGACCTCGCGGACGCCGGGATGCAGCGCGACGACGTCCTCGACCTCGTTCGGGTACACGTTGAAACCCGAGACGAGGATCGTGTCCTTCTTGCGGTCGACGAGGTGGATGAAGCCGCGCTCGTTCATCACGGCGATGTCGCCGGTGCGCATGAAGCCGTCGGCCATGAAGACCTTGGCGGTTTCGTCGGGGCGCCGGTAGTAAGCCTTCATCACCTGCGGTCCGCGCACGCACAACTCGCCCGGCGTACCGAGCGGCAGGTCGCGGCCGTCGTCGTTGCGGATCACCACCTCGGTCGAGGGCAGCGGCAGGCCGATCATGCCGTTGAATTCGGCAAGGTCGAGCGGGTTGATGGTCACCGCCGGCGAGGTCTCGGTGAGTCCGTAGGCCTCGATCAGCGGCTTGCCGGTCAGCTTCTGCCAGCGCTCGGCGACGGCCTTCTGCACCGACATGCCGCCGCCGAGCGCGACCTTGAGCGCGCTGAAATCGAGCCTGGCAAAGCCGTGGTCGTTCATCAGCGCGTTGAACAGGGTGTTCACCCCGATGAGGATGGTGAAGCGGTACTTCGCCAGTTCGGCGACCATCGCGGGGACGTCGCGCGGATTGGTGATCAGCAGGTTGCTCGCGCCGATCTTGATGAAGGTGAAGCAGTTCGCGGTCAAGGCGAAGATGTGATAAAGGGGGAGGACGGTGACGACCAGTTCGTCGCCCTCGCTCAGAACCGGCCTGATCCACGCGTGCGCCTGCGTCAGGTTGGCGAGCATGTTGCCGTGCGAGAGGACGGCCCCCTTGGCGACGCCGGTGGTACCGCCGGTGTATTGCAGGAAGGCCGTGTCGTCGGGGCCGACTGCGACCGGCCGGAAGCCGGCAGCGGCGCCCTGCGCGAGCGCCGTCGTGAAGCGGGTGACCGGCGCCAGGCGCCAGCGCGGCACCAGCCGCCTGACGTACTTGACGACGAAATTGACGATCGCCCCCTTCGGGAAGCCGAGCAGATCGCCCATGCGCGCCATCACCACGTGGCGGATATCGGTCGCGGCGATCGCACGCTCCAGGGTGCGCGCAAAGTTCTCCAGGATGACGATCGCCACCGCGCCCGAATCCTTGAGCTGGTGTTCGAGTTCGCGCGGCGTGTACAGCGGGTTGCAGTTGACGACGACGTAGCCGGCGCGCAAGGCGCCGAGCATCGCCACCGGATACTGCAGCACGTTCGGCATCATGATCGCCACGCGCGCACCGCGCGGCAGTTCGAGCACCGACTGCAGGTAAGCCGCAAAGCGCAGCGACAAGGTATCGACTTCGCCGTAGCTGAGCTTCGCCCCCATGTTGATGAAGGCGACCCGGTCGCGGTGACGCTCGACGCTGCTGGCGAACAAGGCGCCGAGCGAAGGGAATTCGCCGAGGGCGACGTCGGCAGGAACGCCGGCCGGGTAACTGCTCAGCCAGATCCGTTCCATGGCGCGTCGCTGCAGCGGATCAGTCGGCGCTCTTTTCGGCCTCCGGCCAGTTGCGGATGTAGTTCTTGAGCACCAGGTTCTCGAAGCTCTGCTCTTCGAGCACCGCCTTGGCGACATCGTGGAAGGTGATGACGGTGAGCAGCTTGCCGTCCTCGAACACCGGGACGAAGCGCATGCGTTGGTCGACCATGAGGCGACGCAGGTCGTCGAGCTCCATCTCCGGCGTGCTGCTGACCGGGTCGGTGACCATGAACTCGCTGACCTTCCTCGACAGCGCCTGCGCCGGACTGGCGTGCAGGGCGAGCAGCAGTTCGCGGAAAGTGAGCATGCCGGCAAAACGATCGCCCTCGAGCACGGCCAGCCAGCCGAGGTCGTGCTCGGCCATGATCCGGATCGCGTCGGCGAGCGTCTGCTGCGGCTCGATGGTGAACAGCCCCGGCCCCTTGACGCGCAAAATTTCCCTTACCTGCATGATCACTCCTCTCGTTGTTGATCGACCGGCACGGCGACCGGCCTCCTCGACCCGCTCGGCCGCAGAAAGACACCCGTCGCGAAATCTTATTCGATCCGGGGACGCAGCGAAAGCCGCCGCCGGCAGCGCCACGGCGCCTGATCAGCGTTGCAGCAGTCCGCGTTTGTCCGGCTTGCCGTTCCATTCGTCGGCATCGGGCAATGGCGCCTTGCGCGAAGTCAGCACCGGCCACTGCGCGGCGAGTTCGGCATTGAGCGCGATGAAGGCGAGTTGCGCCTCGGGGACGTCGTCCTCGGCCATGATCGCCTCGGCCGGACACTCGGCGACGCACAGGGTACAGTCGATGCACTCCGCAGGATCGATGACCAGGAAGTTTGGCCCTTCATGGAAACAATCGACGGGACAGACGTCGACACAGTCGGTGTACTTGCACTTGATGCAGTTCTCGGTGACCACATAGGCCATAGTGACTCCTCCGGAGGGTGCGTGAGGCTGCTGAAGTCTCGGGCAGTGTCGGGCAGCCTGCACGGCCGGCTGTCCGGGCTCGCTTCCCTTGCTCGAATTTTTTCGCTAGCATACCGCGCTGACCGATCGATCGTAAGGTGCCTGTCTTTCAGAAGCACCGCGCTCTTTGCGAACCATTCGACGCGCACCAGCGCCGACGGTTCCGACTTTTCTGCCTGCCGTCCCCGGCCCGGCTGTCGTCATGACGCCCTCCCCTCGTGGAACACCGGCGACACCCTGCCCCGGCAGCGTGCAGATGCCTCAATGCCCGTAAGTTGAACCTGCCGACGCTGTCGGCGCATCCCCGACAATCCCCTATTCCGCGAAAGGCCCTTTGCAATGAGCGAGCACATTCTCCATGTCACCGACGACAGTTTCGAGACCGACGTCCTGCAATCGACGCAGCCGGTCCTGGTCGATTACTGGGCGGACTGGTGTGGCCCCTGCAAGATGATTGCGCCGATCCTCGACGAGGTCGCCAAGGACTATGCCGGGCGCCTCAAGGTCGCCAAGCTGAACATCGACGACAATCAGAAGACGCCGGCGGGCTACGGCATCCGTGGCATCCCGACGCTGATGATCTTCAAGAACGGCAACGTCGAGGCGACGAAGGTCGGCGCACTGTCCAAGTCGCAGCTGACGGCGTTCATTGACAGCGCTCTCTGAACTCGATAACCTCATCAACTGATCGCGCGGCGCCCGGCAGCAGGCCGGGTCCGGTCCCCGACCCAGTCGCCGCGCGCGTCCCGCCGATCCAGAGCGACTCCAGAGCGACTTTTCCTGGCTCTGACGCCTCCCCGTAACCACGGAGCTGCGCTGTAACGAGCGCGGCCAGGACGGCGACAATCCCCACTTCGCACTCCACTTTTTCTCTCCAGAGACTGTTTCCTGCGTCGCCCGCAGCCGACTTCCGGCGTGACCGTGTCGACCGTGTCCCGATTGGATCCGGCCTGTCGTCCCGACACGAGCAGAAAGCCCGGCCGCGAGTCGCCTCCCCCGCCCGCATCCTCACCCTCTTCCCGTTCGACCTCCCATGCACCTCTCCGAACTAAAAGCTCTGCACGTCAGCCAACTTCTCGAGATGGCAGTCGCCAACAATATCGAGGGTGCCAACCGCCTGCGCAAACACGAGCTGATCTTCGCTCTCCTGAAGAACCAGGCCAAGAAGGGTGAGACCATCTACGGCGACGGCGCGCTGGAAACGCTGTCGGACGGCTTCGGCTTCCTGCGCTCGCCCGACACCTCGTACCTGGCCAGCACCGACGACATCTACGTCAGCCCGAGCCAGATCCGCCGCTTCAACCTGCACACCGGTGACACCATCGAGGGCGAGATCCGCACGCCGAAGGAAGGCGAACGCTACTTCGCGCTGGTCAAGGTCGACCGCATCAACGGCCAGCCGCCCGAGGCGTGCAAGAACAAGATCCTGTTCGAGAACCTGACGCCGCTGCACCCCGACGAGCACCTGCGCCTCGAACGCGACATGCGCGCGGAGGAAAACATCACCAGCCGCGTCATCGACATCATCGCGCCGATCGGCAAGGGACAGCGCGGTCTGCTCGTCGCCAGCCCGAAGAGCGGCAAGACAGTGATGATGCAGCACATCGCGCACGCGATCACGGCGAACCACCCGGACGTGATGCTGATCGTGCTGCTGATCGACGAGCGTCCCGAGGAAGTCACCGAGATGCTGCGCTCGGTGCGCGGCGAAGTGGTCGCCTCGACCTTCGACGAACCGGCGACGCGCCACGTGCAGGTCGCCGAAATGGTGATCGAGAAGGCCAAGCGCCTGGTCGAGCACAAGAAGGACGTGGTCATCCTGCTCGACTCGATCACGCGCCTGGCGCGCGCCTACAACACGGTGCAGCCGGCTTCGGGCAAGGTGCTCACCGGCGGCGTCGACGCCAATGCCCTGCAGAAGCCGAAGCGCTTCTTCGGCGCCGCGCGCAACGTCGAGGAAGGCGGCTCGCTGACCATTATCGCCACCGCGCTGATCGACACCGGCAGCCGCATGGACGAGGTGATCTACGAGGAATTCAAGGGCACCGGCAACATGGAAATCCACCTCGACCGGCGCATGGCCGAGAAGCGCGTGTATCCGGCGATCAACGTGAATCGCTCGGGCACCCGGCGCGAGGAACTGCTGTTGAAGCCCGACGTGCTGCAGAAGATGTGGGTGCTGCGCAAGCTGCTCTACAACATGGACGACCTCGACGCGATGGAATTCCTGCTCGACAAGATCCGCTCGACCAAGAACAACGGCGAGTTCTTCGACGCGATGCGTCGCTGAACCGCATCTCCCTACCCACCCTGCCCGATAATCGGCCGGAATGCCGGCCTTGCGTCCGGCCGAAAAAACCCGGATAATCACGGGCTTCACTGAATCCGCCGCGTGCGCCGGCAGAACCGAACGAGAGAAAGACCAAGCCATGAAGACTGACGGCCATCCCGCTTACAACGAAATCCAGGTGACCTGCTCCTGCGGCAACACCTTCACCACCCGCTCGACGATGAAGAAGGCGCTGAACATCGAAGTCTGCGCTGCCTGCCATCCGTTCTACACGGGCAAGCAGAAGATCGTCGACACCGCCGGTCGCGTCGAGAAGTTCAACCAGAAGTACGGCGCAATGCGCAAGTCTTCCTGATTCGGCACGCCTTCCCGACAAGACGGAAGGCACCTCCGGCAAGCCCAGGGGCAGTTCCTGCCCCCGAATCGCCGGAAAACGTGAAGGCAGCCCCCAGGGCTGCCTTTTTCGTTGCGCCGCGGCCGGAGGCGGTGGCGCGCTGCCGCTGACCGGACTGCCACCAGCGACGGCAACAAATCGACGATAATTCGGCCATGCCGGAATTCCCCCGACCACCACGCTTGCAGGGCATCACGCTGCCGCCGCGCGGCTGGCCACTGGCCGTCCTGCTCGCGCTCTACCTGCTGCCCGGACTGATCGGCCACGACCCGTGGAAGGTCGACGATGCGGCGGCGTTCGGTGTCGTCCGCGACATGCTCCTGCGCGGGCACTGGCTGACTCCGTCGATCGCCGGACAGCCGACCTTAGAGGCACCGCTCTACTACTGGATCGCAGCGACACTCGGCCAACTCGTCGCCTGGCTCGGCGCCGGCCTGCTGCCGCTGCACGATGCGGTGCGGCTGACCAGCGCCGCTTTCTCGCTGCTCATCCTCGGCTTCACCCATCTGGCTGCGCGCGCGCTGCACGGCCGTGACTACGCGGTCGCCGCGCCGCTGATCCTCGCCGGCAGCATCGGTTTCCTCATCCACACGCACGAGATCCAGCCGATGCTGCTGCCACTCGCGGCGCACGCCGCCGCCTACTGGGCGCTGGCAATGCTCGACCGGCGCCCGTGGGCGGCAGGCGCCGCGTTCGGCGCGGCCCTCGGCGTGGGCGTCCTCGGCGGCGGACTGGCCGCGATGGCCGTGCTGCTGCCGGTTGCGCTGATCGCCTTCGCGCTGAGCGAGGCAAAGCGGAGGACCGGACCCGCACTCCTCGCCGGCCTGCTGCTCGCGCTCGCGCTGCTCGCGCTGTGGCTGCTGCCGCTGGCGATCCAGCACCCGGCCTGGCTGGCCGCGTGGCTTGCTGCCGAACTCGCCCAGTTCGGCAGTCCGCAGCGTCCCCTCGCCAACGCGCTCGGCTACCTGAACCTGCTGCCCTGGTACGCGTGGCCGGCCTTGCCGCTTGCCGCCTGGACACTCTGGTCGAAGCGTCGCCAGCTGGCGACGCCGGAACTGGCGCTGCCGCTCGCCGGCTTCGTCCTGCTCTGGCTGGGGCTGTGCTTCACCTGGGAGGCACGAAGCGTGCCGGCGCTGCTGTTGCTGCCGCCGCTGGTGCTGCTCGCCGTCCCCGGCGTCTCCTCGCTGCGCCGCGGTGCCGCCAATGGCTTCGACTGGTTCGCGATGATCACCTTCACCCTCCTCGCCGCCCTGCTCTGGGCGGGCTGGAGCGCGATGGTGTTCGGGCTGCCGGCACGGCTGGCCAAGCAGGTGGTCCGTCTCGAACCCGGCTTCGTCGGCAGCTTCGACGGGCTGGCGTTCGCCGTCGCCGTGCTCGCCTGCCTCGCCTGGCTGTGGCTGATCGTCACCAGCGCGCGCTCGCCTTTCCGCGGCATGACGCATTGGGCAGCCGGCGTCACGCTGTTCTGGCTGCTGGCGAGCACCCTGTGGCTGCCTTGGGTCGATTACGGCAAGACCTACCGACCGCTGGCGCAGGCGCTGGCCCGGGCGCTGCCGGCCGGACACGGCTGCATCGCCGGCGCCGGACTCGGCGAAGCGCAACGCGCGTCGCTCGACTACTTCGCCGGCATCGTCACCGTCCCGCGCGAATCGGCCGCAGGACGCCGCTGCGACCTCCTGCTGGTGCAGGGATCCGGACGCGGCACGGTGGTTTCGCCTGGGCCTGCATGGAGCAAGGTCTGGGAAGGCTCGCGACCGGGGGACCGTAACGAGAAGTTCAGGCTATACCGGCGCAGCGCGGCTGCGGCCAACTGAGGGGACCGAACAGCTGCCGCGGCTGGGCATGTCGCTGCAGCGTCCCTTGCCCGCTCCCGTGGCGAGCACCCGCACAAATGCCATGTGATTAACCCCGGCCCCGCTGCTATGATTTCGGCAAGCCTGCCGCAGTCCCGCCAAAGCTGAATGCCGGTCCTTGCCGGCGGCGAATCTCCCCCTCGCTCGGGCGAGGTCAGCACGACCCGGAGGTGCCCGCATGCAGCCCTTGGACCTGAACAAGGCTTTCACGCTGATCGAACCGGGGCCGGTGGTACTCGTGACCACCCACGACGGACAAGGCCCCAACGTCATGACCATCTCCTGGACCATGGTGGTCGATTTCACACCGCTGTTTGCGCTCACCACGGGCCCGTGGAATCACTCCTTCGCCGCCTTGCTCAAGCAGCGGGAGTGCGTCATTGCCGTTCCCGGCGTCGACCTGCTGGACAAGGTGGTCGGCATCGGAACCTGCTCGGGGGCCGACACGGACAAGTTTGCCAGGTTCGGGCTCACCCCCGTGCCGTCCACGCTGGTCAGGCCGCCCTTGATCAAGGAGTGCCTCGCCAACATCGAGTGCAAGGTGATCGACATCATCACCCGGCACAACATCGTCGTCTTGCAGGGCGTTGCCGCCTGGATCGATGGCGAACGCGAGGAGAAGCGCACGTTTCACGCGGTGGGTGACGGAAGCTTCATCGTCGACGGGGGCAGGATCGAGCGCAAGAAGATGATGGCCGCCAAGATCCCGCCGGGCGTCTAGAACGTGCCTGGAGCGGCTCGTCGAGACCTGCCTGGACTCACTCAAGCGCCGTCCCGCGGCCCGCTGCCCGCCCTTGCCCTGCATCGATGTCAACGCGACGAGCGGGTTGCAGGCTTGAAAGTTCAAAGCTCAGCAACTATGACAAACAGAAGTCCCGCAAAACGCGGAAGTAAAGTCCCGCCCGGGACCTGACCGGCCAAGCTCGAATCCTCATAGCGGAAGGATCAGTCATGAACCAGCAGAGAGCAAGCTTGCGGCGTGCCGCCGCATTGACCGCGACGGGATCGGCACTGGCGGCAGGGACGCTGCTGGGTGGCGGCGCCGCAGCGCAGGAGGTACTCCCCGCACCGCCCGCCCCCTTCAAGGGGCAGATCGGGCTGAGCACCAAGGACTCGACGCCCGACTTCCCGCAGCAGGTGCACGCGCCTCAGGGCGCGCCCAACATCGTGGTGGTGCTGCTCGACGACGTCGGCTTCGGCGCCTCCAGCACCTTCGGCGGCCCGATCGACACGCCGACCCTCGAGCGCCTGGCGCAGCGCGGACTGCGCTACAACCAGTTCCACACCACCGCCCTTTCTTCGCCCACCCGCGCCGCCCTGCTCACCGGACGCAATCACCACTCGGTGCATACCGGCAACATCACGGAATTTGCCACCGGCTTCCCGGGCTACGACAGCCTGATGGGCAAGGACACCGCGACCATTGCCGAGATGCTGCGCCAGCATGGCTGGAACACCGCCTGGTTCGGCAAGAACCACAACGTGCCCGACTGGCAGACGAGCCAGGCCGGGCCCTTCGATCGCTGGCCGACCGGGCTCGGATTCGACAAGTTCTACGGCTTCGTCGGCGCCGAGACCAGCCAGTGGCGCCCCGCCGTGTTCGACGGCACCAAGCCGATCGAGCCCTACCTCGGCAAGCCGGACTACCACTTCGACTACGACATGGCCGATCAGGCCATCGAATGGGTGCGCAACCAGAAGGCCGTGGCCCCCGACAAGCCTTTCTTCCTCTACTACGCGCCCGGAGCCACCCACTCGCCGCACCAGCCCAGGAAGGAATGGATCGCGAAATACAAGGGCCAGTTCGACCAGGGCTGGGACCGACTGCGCGAACAGACCTTCGCCCGGCAGAAGAAGCTGGGCATCGTCCCGGCCAACACGAAGCTGACCGAGCGCACACGCGGAATACCGGCCTGGGACTCGCTCAATGCCGAGCAGAAGCAGCTCTACGCCTACATGATGGAGGTCTACGCCGGCTATCTTTCGCAGACCGACTACAACGTCGGCCGCGTCCTCGACGCGATCGGGCAGATGGGCCAGATGGACAACACGCTGGTCGTCTACATGGTCGGCGACAACGGCGCCAGCAGCGAGGGGGGACTGCAGGGCTCGCTCAACGAGATGGCCTTCATGAACATGATCCCGGAAGACTACAAGGAGGTCCTCAAGCACAAGGACGACCTGGGCACCTGGAAGACGCACAACCACTATCCGGTGGGTTGGGCGCACGCGATGAACACGCCGATGCAATGGGTCAAGGCCGTGGCCTCGCACTACGGCGGCACGCGCAACGGCATGGTCATCTCGTGGCCGGCGCGGATCAGGGATCAGGGCGGCATCCGCTCGCAGTGGCACCACACCATCGACATTGTGCCGACCCTCCTCGAAGTCACCGGCTTGCAGCAGCCCTCCTCGGTCAACGGGGTGGCGCAGAAACCGATCGAGGGGGTGAGCATGGCCTACACTTTCGACCAGCCCGACGCCCCTTCCACGCGCCGCACGCAGTATTTTGAAATTTTCTCCCTGCGCGGCATCTATCACGATGGCTGGGTAGCCTGCATCACGCCACCGGCGGCGATCTGGGAGGACACGAGCAAACGTCCGCTGCTCGATGTGATCAGCGACCCCAAGTGGGAGCTGTATCACGTCGCTGAAGACTTCAGCGAGGCGATCAACCTCGCCGACAAGCGCCCCGACAAGCTGCGCGAACTGCAGCTCCTGTTCTACGCCGAGGCCGCCAGGTATGGCGTGCTCCCGCTCGACGACCGTGGCATGGAACGCCTCGACCCGGCATCGCGCCCGAGCCTCACCCGCGGACGCAGCGAGTTCAGCTACTACGGGAGCGTCACCCGCATTCCCGAAGCGGCGGCCCCCGACATCAAGAACAAGTCCTACCGCATCGCCGCGAACGTGGTCCTGCCGACCGGCAGCGAACGAGGCGTCGTCGTCACCCACGGCGGACTGTCCGGCGGCTACGCACTGCTGTTCGAGAATGGCAGGCCGGTGTTCCACTACAACCTGGCCAACGTCGCCCACTACCGCGTCGCCGCCAGGGATCCGCTGTCGCCGGGCAGGCACAGCGTCGTCGTCGACTTCGCTTATGACGGAGGCGGCGTCGGCAAGGGCGGTACCGCCACCCTCAGCGTTGACGGCCAGGAGGTCGCCAAGGGGCGGATCGAGCGCACCACCCCGTTCCGCTACTCACTGGATGAAACCTTCGACGTCGGCGCCGACACGGGGACACCCGTGAACCTGGACTACGACGTCCCATTCACATTCTCGGGCGAGATCGAGAAGGTGCAGGTGAAGCTCGGGGAAGCCGGACTCCGTGCCGCGGATCGGCAGAGACTGCAGGACATGGAGCAGCAGGCGATGGCAACACAATGAGCGCAGCTGATCAGCCACAAGGCATGCACGTCCTGGCCAAGCCGATCGGGCCGGCGTGCAACCTCAAGTGCGAATACTGCTTCTACCTGGAAAAGCGGGCCTTGTTCGGCGCCGGCGAGCGCTGGCGCATGCCGGACGAGGTCCTGCGCGCCTACATCGACCAGTACGTCTCCTCCCAGCCGACGCCGGTGGTCGAATTCGTCTGGCAGGGCGGCGAGCCGACACTGCTCGGGGTGGATTATTTCCGCCGCGTGGTCGAACTGCAGCAGTCCCATGCGGACCGGAAGACGATCGCCAACTCGCTGCAGACCGACGGCACCCTGCTCGACGACGAATGGTGCACTTTCCTGAAGGAGCACGACTTCACGGTCGGCATCAGCCTCGACGGCCCGCAGGCGATCCACGACCGCTATCGCCGCGACCGGAAAGGCGCCGGGAGCTTCGCACGGGTGATGCAGGGGCTCCGGCGCCTGCAGAAGCACGGGGTGCGCTACAACGTGCTCGCCTGCGTCGCCCGCGACACGGCCAGGCGGCCGCTCGAGGTGTACCGCTTCCTGAAGGACGAGGGGGTCGAGTTCATCCAGTTCTCGCCGGTCGTCGAGCGCCAGCCCGACGCGCGCAGCCTCCGCCACGGCCTGAAACTCGCAAGCCCCGCGTCGCCGGACCGGCCCGCCGAGCAGACCGCGGTGACCCCGTGGTCGGTGCTTCCCGAGGACTACGGCGACTTCATGATCTCCGTCTTCGAGGACTGGGTTTGCCACGACGTGGGCAAGGTCTTCGTCATGAACTTCGAATGGGCGCTCAATGCCTGGATCGGCAACCCCTCGCCCGTCTGCATCCACGCGCAGCAATGCGGCCGCTCGCTCGCGATCGAGCACAACGGCGATGTCTATGCCTGCGATCACTACGTCTATCCGGAATGGCGGCTCGGCAACATCCTCACCGATCAACTGCCGGACATGATCGAACGCTCGCTACGCTCCGGTTTCGGCGTCGCCAAGGAGACTGCGCTGCCACGCGCGTGCAGGCAGTGTGAAGTCGTGGCAGCCTGCCGCGGCGGCTGTCCGAAGCATCGCTTCGCGACCACCCCCGAGGGCGAAGCGGGACTGCATTACCTCTGCGCGGGATACAGGAAGTTCTTCCTCCACATCCGCAAGTACCTGCGCGCAATGACGCAACTGCTGGCAATGGGCCTGCCGGCCTCGTACGTGATGGATGCGATCAAGGGACCGCTGTTGATCAGGCTCAATGACGAGGTGAAGCAATCATGAAGACGAAACGCAGCAGGCAGAACCGCTGCCTGTCCGCGACGCTCGCGCTCCTTGCCGGCACGGCGCTCGGCCTCGCCGCGCCGACGGTGCGGGCCGACGAGGGCGGGATGGGCGTCTGGCTACCCGGCATGTACGGCAGCCTCGCGGCAACACCGGCGGCGCCGGGCTGGTCGCTGGGAGCCATCTACTACCGCACCTCCGTCGATGCGAGCGCCACCAGGCAATTCCCGATCGGCGGCGGGTTCACGGCCGGCCTCGACGCCCAGCTCGACCTCCTCATGCTGGTGCCGACCTATGTCTTCGCCGACCCCGTGCTCGGCGGACAGGCGGCGCTCAGTGTGGCGGGCATCTACGGCCACTCCGAGGTTTCCGGCACGCTCACCGGGCCGCGCGGCAGGACGCTGCTGTCCGGGGACGATTCGCTGACGGCGTTCGGCGATCTCTTTCCCTCTGCCTCACTGCGCTGGAACGACGGCAAGCACAACTACCTCGCCTACGGCATGCTCGGCGTTCCGGTGGGCAGCTACCGGACCGGCCGCCTCGCCAACCTCGGCAGCAATCACTGGTCGATCGATGCGGGTGGCGGCTACACCTACTTCAACCGGAGCAGCGGCCGCGAGTTCTCGGTGGTGGCAGGCCTAACCTGGAACTTCGAGAACCCCGACACCGACTACCGGAACGGCGTCGACGCCCACATGGACTGGGGCGCCTCGCAGTTCCTCTCCCCGCGCTGGCATGTCGGACTGGTCGGCTATTTCTACGATCAGCTCTCGGGGGACAGCGGCGCCGGCGCACGCTTCGGCGACTTCAAGTCGCGGGTCGCGGGAATCGGGCCGCAGCTGGGCTACCTCTTTGCGCTCGGCGACAAGCAGGCCTATGTGAACCTCAAGGGCTACCACGAGTTCGGCGCGAACCACCGCCCTGACGGCTGGAACGTCTGGCTCACGCTTTCCCTGCCGCTGTGAGCTTGAAGGAGCCGATCGCCTGCATGCTTCCTGCGGGCGGGCTTCCGGGCAGCAGGAGAAAAGTCCCCGTTCGGCCGCCCATCGACAGGCAGGAAAACCGGCGAAACTCGAAGTGCCCGGGGAGCGGGTGATACATGAACGGCAGATCCCGCATTTGCAGGCTTGGGCTGGCCGCCCTGCTGCTCATCGCCTCGCTGGCACAAGCCAGCGAAGCGACGCGTCCGCGCATCGGCCTGGTGCTCGGTGGCGGCGGTGCGCGTGGAGCGGCGCACATCGGTGTGCTCGAAGTACTGGAAAGGCTGCGCGTTCCGGTCGATTGCATCGCGGGAACCAGCATGGGGGCGCTGGTTTCCGGTGCTTACGCCGCCGGCCTCTCCCCTGCCGAGATGCGCAGCGAACTGGCGAAGGCCGACTGGAACGACATGTTCCAGGACAACCCGCCGTATTCCGAAATCAACTACCGCAACAAGGAGATTTCGACGCGCTTCATGCCCGGCTCGGAAACAGGCGTCGGCGAGAAGGGGGTCGCTTATCAGCGCGGCGTGGTGTCGGGACAGAAGATCAAGCTGTTCTTCAACCGCCTGGTGGGTTCGGACCTGGGCGAGCGCAGCATAGAGTCGCTGCCCTTGCCGCTGTCGATCATCGCCACCGACATCGGCAACGGCGAAAAGGTCGTCTTTCGTGACGGCAGTCTGACCAAGGCGATGCGCGCGAGCATGTCGGTTCCGGGAATGATGGCGCCGGTCGAGCACCAGGGTCACAAACTGGTCGATGGCGGACTGGTCGACAACCTGCCGATTGCCGAAGCGCGCGCACGTTGCCGGGCCGACATCGTCATCGCCGTCAACGTCGGTTCGCCGCTGCTGAAGGCGGATGAGGTCGGCTCGCTGCTCACCGTCTCGATGCAGATGGTCAATATCCTCACCGAACAGAACGTCACCCATTCGCTGGCCTCGCTGCAAGCGGGCGACATCTACATCAAGCCCGATCTGGAAGGAATCAGCGCTGGCGATTTCTCCAGGACCTCGGAGACGGCCGATCGCGGCAGGGTCGCAGCGGAAGTCATCGCGGATCGGCTCAAGGCGTTTTCGGTGAGCGAGGAGCGCTACGCGGCGTGGTCGCAGAAACTTGCCTATTCCCGGCAGACAGCGCCAGGCATCGACGAAATCCAGGTCGCCGGACTGAAGACGATCAATCCGGCGGCGCTCGAACGACATCTGCGGGTCAGACCTGGCGACCGGATCGACGCCGCACGGCTCAATCAGGACATGTTGCGCGCCTACGGCGACGGCTGGTACGAAAGCATCGACTATTCGCTGCTCAGCGAGCGCGACCGCCACATCCTGCGCGTCTTGCCGGTGGAAAAGAGCTGGGGGCCCGATTACATGCGCTTTGGCGTGAGCCTCTACTCGGACTTCAAGCAGGACTCGTCCTTCACACTGCGCGCTGCCCACCACAAAACCTGGCTCAACACCTTCGGCGGGGAACTGCTCGCGGCCGCCGAAATCGGCCGCAGGAACGCCGTGGGCGTCGACCTGTATCAGCCGCTGGATCCCCGACAACGCTATTTCGTCGAGGCTTCGGCCTCCTACGCCCGGGAGAATTTCGGCGTCTATCAGGACGACGAGAAGTTCGCCGAGTACGCGAAGACGCAGCGCAACGTGTCGGTCGGTGCCGGCGTCAATGTCGGCCTGCTCGGCCAGTTGCGTGTCGGCTGGCGGCAGCGCTGGGTCGAGGCGAAGCTCGATACCGGACTGCCGACGGCGGCCTACCCCGAAACCACGAACAAATCCTGGGGTGGGGTGTACGCCGGGATCGATCTCGACCAGATGAATCGGCTCTATTTTCCGACCGAGGGCTGGTCTTCCCGGCTGGGCTATTTCAACTCGTCGGGCGCAGGCTACAGCAAGCTGCTGGCCGAGGTGAAGGCGGCCGAATCCTTCGGGGACTACGTGCTGAATGGAAGGCTCGGCTACCAGGGCTCGGCCAGAGGCAGCCTGCCCGTCCACGATGCCGCGACGCTGGGCGGCCTGAACAATCTGGCCGGATTCGCGCTGAATCAACTCATTGGCGACGACATCCGCTATGCCGGCCTGCGCCTTGAAAAGATCATCGGTCGCCTGCCGCTGGGACTGCGCGGCGACCTGCGCGCGGGCATCGCCCTCGAAACCGGCAAGGTCGGCCAGCCACTGACGGAGACCCGGCTCAGCGGGTGGATGAATTCGCTGTCGATCTATCTCGGTGGCGAGACGCCGCTGGGTCCGGTGTATCTCGGCTACGGCCGCTCCGACACGGGCGCGTCGAGCCTCTACCTGTTTCTCGGAACCCCCTGAAGTGAGTCGAGCGCGCGCGAAGAGCAGCGACTTTGCGCGGCACGATGCGACCCCGGATGGCCTGTTGGTCGGGCGCAAGTGCATTTCCGCCCTTGATTGCAGTCACCCTGGCAGGACTGCCCACTGCCCAGGCGAGCCACGACAATGCCGCAGCAGCTCATCAGGGGCAGGCACACGATCGCGATCTCAAACATCATTCATCTTCTTTTCCGGACGGCGCCTCGCCTTCGTCATGGCCTTCATTCCTCCGGAACTCGCCATGCGCGGGAGTGCGATCATTTGCAGGTTTCATGGGGTCTTCATGAGGCCGACAGCCGGCAATTGAAAGTGCGGGACGCTTGCAGCCGTTCACGGTTGCCAATGCTTCCGGCTGGCTCATGCTCCTGTTGCAAAAGGTCGAGCAGGTCCGGCAGGGACATCGGCCGCCCGTACAGGTAGCCCTGCGCAAAATCACAGCCCGCTCGGCGCAGCAGACGATGCTGTTCCAGGGTCTCGACGCCTTCGGCCACCACCCTCAGGCCAAGGCTGTGGCCCATGGCGATGATCGCCTCGCACAGGCTCAGTTCCCGGCTGTCCGGCCGCAAGTGGCGCACGAAGGAGCGATCGATCTTCAGGTAGTCGGTGGCAAACTGGTTCAGGTACGAGAGGCAGGAGTAGCCCGTGCCGAAGTCGTCGATGGCCACCTGCATGCCGGCGCTGCGGCATTCGTGCAGACGCTCCCTGACCCGGGCGTTGCCGTCGAGCAGCAGCCCTTCGGTGATTTCGAGAACGAGCGCCGAACCGGGTAGCCCCTGCGCAGCCAGTTCGCGACGATGGACGTCGATGGCGAAAGCGGGGGCCTGAAACTGGGCTGGCGAGACGTTGACGCTGACCTGAAACTCCGGGCAGCGTTCGCGCAGCGCGGGCAGAGCAGCGATCGCCTGGCGCGTGACCCAGCAACCGATGTCGTGGATCAGGCCCGTCTGCTCGGCGAGGGCGATGAAGGTGGCAGGACCGACGAGGCCTCGTTGCGGATGCCGCCAGCGCAGGAGCGCCTCGGCCTTGCGGATCTTGCCACTCTCGAGGCTGACGATCGGCTGGAAGAGCAGGAAGAACTGTTCCAGGTCGAGGGCTTGCCTGAGACCTTCGCTCAACTGCCTTCTTTCGAGCACCTCTTCCCGCATCGACGGCTGGAAATATTCGCAGCGATTCCCGCCCAGCGCCTTGGCAGCGCGCATGGCCATCTCGGCGTGCTGCAGGAGGTCGCCCGGCTGCGCGCTGCCGCCCGCGTGAAAGGCGAGGCCGGCACTGGCGCTGAGATGAATGCTTTCGCTGCCCACGACGAAGGCTTGCGCCAGGCCATGCAGGAGATCGTGCACCAGATCGTCGACCCACAGGCTGTCCGGCAACTCACCGAGGATGAGGGTGAATTCGTCACCTCCGGATCGAATCAGCGTGTCGCAGGCGCGCAGCGCCCCGCCCAGGCGGCGTGCGGCTTCACGCAGGACAAGGTCGCCCGCTGCGTGTCCGAGACTGGCGTTGACGGCGCTGAAGCGATCGAGGCCCAGCACCAGGCAGGCCAGGCTGCCTTGCCTGCGCCGATTCCGGGCAATCGCCCGGTTCAGGCGCTCGGCGAGTTGATGGCGATTGGGCAGGCCGGTGACGATGTCGTCGCGCAGTTTGTTGATGCGATTGATGATGCCGACGTAACTGGTGATCTCCCCGGCTTCGTCGTGCACCGCCGAGATCGAGAGTTGTTCCCGGTAGACCTCGCCATCCTTGTGGCGATTGGTGACTTCGCCGCGCCAATGCCTGGTCGTGTGCAGGGTTTGCCACATGTCGGCATAGACCGCGGCGGGGGTCAGTCCCGACCTCAGTTGTCCGGGGCTATTGCCGATCAGTTCGTCGCGGGTGTAGCCGGTGATTTCGCAGAACGCCCGATTGACATCGAGGATTTTCCTGCGCGCATCGGTGATCACCATGCCATCGCGCGAGACATCGAAAACGCTGGCGTTGCGGCGTAGCTGCGCCATGGCGCCATCGAGTTGTTGCCGTTCGGCCAGCAATTGCTCGATCCTGGCCAGTTTGTGCTGCAGCAGCGGCAGCTTCAGCGGTTTGTACAGGTAGTCGTCGGCACCAGCACTCAGTCCCTGGATGCGCGAATCGTCGTCGCCCTGCGCCGAAATCAGGACGATGGGCAGCCTGCCGTTCATCGCCCTGAGGCGCCGGGTCGCCTCGATCCCCCCCATGCCGGGCATCACCACGTCCATCAGGACGATGTCCGGCAAATCGGCCGTCTGACAGGCAAGCGCGGCTTCGCCATCGGCAGCCAGCAGCACGCGGTGTCCAAGTTGGTGCAGGAGCTTTTCCAGCAAGCCCCGGAAGAGGGCATCGTCATCGACGACCAGGATTGTCCGGCTGACCGAAAGAGTGCTCGTGGGCATGCTGCTTTCCATGGTTTTGGCCTGATGAGGAATCCCTTCCGCTGCTCGGGAGGCCGCGCCCGATCACGGGCACCCCTTGATGGGGAAATGGCATAACACCTGCTTTGTTTTGCTGTCGACCACCGTGACCACGATCAGCGCCTCATCATCGTGACCTACAAGACGCAGGGCAGCCTCGACGCCAGCGACCGGGCCGAGAATTTCTTCGACTTGCCGACGCGGGAGGAACTGGAAAGCAGGCTCCGTCGGAGCGCCTTTCCCGGCAGGGAGGCTGACATGGCCTGCGGACCTGGCGACCGTCCGGTCTGCCGAAGTCGGCGAGTCATCGTTGATGAGCAAGTGATCCATTCCGGGCTCTTTGAGCGCTTACGAGATGCCAATATGTTTTGCCGTCGGGACTTATCGAGCTGGCGTTCGGCAAACCGGCGGCTTGTGCTAATCTAGGGCCAATAAGTTTTTGATTATCTTCCAAATTTATCAGAATAAAGACGACAGAAAATCAGCCCGATCCGGTGTTTTCTTACCTGCCGGCGGGTATTTTTTCGCCAGAGCATGTGCCCGCCAAAGATGAAACCGATACGCACTCCCCAATTGCCCGGAGAATTGCTCGAAGATTGGCAATCCATCGTCGACCTGATCGTCCGCATGACCGGGGTCAAGGTCGGGCTGGTGATGCGGGTCGTCGAGGAGGACATCGCCGTCCTCGTCGCCAGCCGGACGGAAAACAATCCTTATCACGTCGGCGAGCGGGAGCACCTTGATGGCTCCGGCCTCTATTGCGAAAACGTCATCAAGCGCGGTCAACATCTGCTGGTCCCGGATGCCCTCGGGGACCCGGACTGGGATGACAACCCCGACCTGAAGTTTGGCCTGGTCTCCTACCTCGGTTTTCCGATTCACCTGCCCGATGGCGGCATCCTGGGCACGCTCTGCGTCCTCGACGACAAGGAAAACCATTACTCACCGGAAATCGTTTCCCTGATGTCGAAGATGCAGGCGCTGATCGAAAGTCAGTTGAGCCTGCTCGAGGAAAACCGGCAGCACCGGCTTTTTGCCAAGGAGTCCCTGTTACGGCGCATCCTCGACTCGGTCCCGGTCGCGCTGGCCTGCTGCAATTTCACCGGAGACTGGCCTCTCCTTTACCTGAACCAGCAGTTTTCGAAGATGCTGGGCTACTCGATCACCGATCTTGGGTCCTTGACCCGGTTGCTCCAGTTGACACCGGCCGACGGTGACGAAATCGATCAGTCATCCTGGCAGGAAGGCCTGGCCCGCCTGCAGCAACAACCCGGCCTACCCGAACAGAGGGAAATCCGGCTGCGCTGCCGTGATGGCCACTGCTGCGACGCCCTGCTCGGCGCCGTGCTCATCGAAGACCTGCTGATCATCACCCTGGTCGACATCAGCGAACGCAAGCATGCGGAGGCCCTGCTCAGGGAACGTGAAAGGCGCCTTGACCAGGTGTTGACCGCAGCGGGCCTGGGCTTCTGGGAGTGGGACATCCGCGCCGGCGGCGTCCTATTCGATGAGCGCGCGCTCGCCATGGTCGGACGCGAGCAGGAAACTACGCTGAACAGCTACGACGACTGGCTGCAGAACGTTCATCCGGAAGACACCGACGCGGTCTGTGCCGCCTTGCAGGATTATCTCGACGGCAATAAGGCGAGCTTCGAAGTGGAATACCGCCTGCGCCATCTGGAAGGGCACTGGGTCTGGGTTCTCGATCGCGGCAAGGTCGTTGCGCGCGATCGACACGGACAAGCGCTGCGCATGACCGGGACGTCCCAGGACATCAGTCATCGCAAGCAGTTGGAAAATGAATCTGCACACCTCCTGCGCCAGATCACGAGCCTGATGCACGAGGCGCTCAACCAGCGCGGCGAACGGGTGAGCACCTCAGCGGCTGGCGAGGCCAGCCCGCTCGCCAGCCTGACCCGCCGGCAGAAGGAAGTCCTGCGCCTGGTCGCCTCGGGCCTGACCTCGGCCGAAATCGCCAGACAGCTGAACATATCCACCGACACCGTCGACACCCATCGCCGCGACCTGATGCGCAAACTCGACATCCGCAGCGTCGCCGGTCTGACCAAGATCGCCATCGAGGAGGGCTTGTTGTGAAGGACGAAGATGCGCAAGGCAGCCAGCATCGGCCGGGGTAAGCCTCCCGGCTGCGCGCGGCCTCAGGAGATCATGCGCACCGGCGCACAGAGGCGGTAGCCCTCCTTCCAGAGTGACCTGATCGCTGGCTCGGGGCTCCCCACGCTGTGAAGCTTTTTCTTGAGGCGGGAAACACGGACTTCCAGGCAGGCCTTGCTCCGCCCGTCAGGGTCGAGCTGCAGTAGTTCCTGCAGGCGCCGGTAAGGAACCTGGCGCTCGGGAGCCTCGGCCAAGGTTTTGAGCAAGAGCATTTCCGGATGACTCAGCGTCAGGTTGCCGGCCGGCCCGGCAAGCTCGAGGCGCGCGGGGTTGACGCTGACTTGCGCGGCCTGCTCGCGTCCGTGACTGACCCGACGCACGATGTTGTTGACCACGATGGCCAGCTCGGGCGGGGAAACGGGTTTGCTCAGGTAGATGTCGGCCCCGCTGACGTAGCCCCGGATGCGGTCTTCGACGGCAGCACTGGCGCTCAGCACGAGGATGTGCATGCCAGGATGGGTAGCGCGCATGCGCTTCGTGATGCCGTAGCCGTCCCCACCCGGCAGGTCGAGGTCGAGCACCATGAGGTCCGGCGTCGTGCACGCCAGGTAAGCGTCGAGATCGTCGGCCAAGGCAAAGCCGCTTACGAGATGCCCCATGCGGGAGAGGAAATCGACAAACAGATCACGTCGATCGGCGCCATCTTCGACGATTGCGATCGTGAGCCCGAGTTGCCGGATCTCAGCGCGCATGCTGCTCATTCAAGCACCTGCCATTCACCAAATCCCGCGAAGTCCTGCTCTGCCGAAGCCGTATCGGCGCCCAAGTGATCCATCCCGCACTCCTCAAGTGTTCCCAGCATGCGGCACGGCTGGCGCGCCCCGAGCGAGGCGAATCGTCGCGCGGTGCTACGCCGAAACCACAACATGCTGATTCTGATGATAATTTATCAAAACCAGCAAACCAGACAATCATCCCGGTCCGGTGTTTTCTTACCCGCCGGCAGGTATTTTCATGTCGCAGAATTCGCCCGTGCGATGAAACCGTTACCTGCTCCCCGAGTGTCCGGAGAATCAAGGCAGGATTGTCAGTCGCGCCGAGCGCGGAGAAAAGTTCTCAGGTGCCGGCCACGGGCGAGGGCCGGACGGATCGATTCGCAGCCAGGCTTCCCGGGCGAAAGGAGCCGGGTGAACACGCCGCCCAGCATCTTGGGAAAACAGCCACGGCATCGTGGGAGGTTTAGGAAGTTCGCCGGGCGCACCAAGAAAAAAGCCCCGCAGACCATGGTCCGCGGGGCTTTTGTTTGGGGCGACATACCGGGATCGAACCGGTGACACCTGGAATCACAATCCAGTGCTCTACCAACTGAGCTAATGCCGCCATTGTTCTGGCGCGCCCGGCGAGACTCGAACTCACAACCCCCGGCTTAGAAGGCCGGTGCTCTATCCGGTTGAGCTACGGGCGCACAGGCCTGAATAAACCAACCGATCGGGTCGCGGTGTTCAACATGCCCGCCGAACCTTCGGGTTCTTGCTTTACTGGTCGGGGTGAAAGGATTCGAACCTTCGACCCTCTGATCCCAAATCAGATGCGCTACCAGGCTGCGCTACACCCCGAAGAAGCGCGAATTCTACCGACACTCTCCGCGGAACGCAAGCCCGGACAGCGCTAAAATTGATATGATGCACTGGACATCCACCGTCGTGACGCAGAAAGACTCCGCGCCCTCCGGGTCGATAGTGCCGGCGAACGTCATCGACGCATGCCGAGGGGGACATCGCTTGCAGCCTACCGGCGATTCTGATATTAAGTCGCCTTTCGCAAAAAACAACGGGTTCATCAGACCATGCCAGAAGATCAAAAATCCTTCGTCCCCTACGTTGCAGAGCCGGGCGAGGAATACATGAACGCCAAGCAGCTGGCTCACTTCCGTGCCATTCTCAACGGCATCAAGGGCGGCCTCATCACCGACATCGAGCGGACGGTGCACACGATGCAGGACGAAGCGACCGTCTTCGCCGACCCGAACGACCGTGCCAGCCAGGAAACCGACATCGCGATCGAACTGCGCAACCGTGACCGCGAGCGCAAGCTGATCAAGAAGATCGACGAGGCGCTGGCAACCATCGAGGCAGGCGACTACGGTTACTGCGCCAGTTGCGGCGTCGAGATCGGCATCAAGCGGCTGGAGGCACGTCCGACGGCAACGCTGTGCATCGACTGCAAGACGCTCGAGGAAGTCCGCGAAAAACAGGTCGCCAAGTAAATTCAGCGCCTGGAAGACGCTGCGCGCTCGCGCGCAGCGCGCAACAAAAAAGGGACGCCGAAGCGTCCCTTTTTTGTTGCCACGAGTTGCCCGAAACCGCGGCGGCGCTGCCGCCGCGGCCGGCAAGGCGCTTAACCCGGGTTTAACAGCTACTTTAAACTTTCCTTGTAAAACATAGTCTTGCGTTAAAAATTTTTCGCGAGTGGCACTACATGTGCTTTTCGCGAAGGGATGGCAGCTCAGTCGACGCGTTTTTTGGTGCCTCCGGGCAAGTGGTCGAG
>NZ_NHRX01000005.1 GCF_016653115.1 Rhodocyclus purpureus | reverse complement strand
ACCGCCAGAACAGTGCCGCACGTTCCGAAGCCGTACCGCGGTCGGTGATCTGCTCGAGTTCGCGCTCGCCGCCGAGACGGGAGACCGCCAGAACCGTCGCGCCGTGCATGGCGAACAGCAGCGTCGAGCCATACAGGAACACGATCGACAGCATGTGGAACGGATCGTAGTACAGGTTGCCGTAGCGGATCGAGAACGCGGCCGTCCAGTCGAGGTGCGGGAAGATGCCGAAAGGCGGCGCTTCCGACCACGAGCCCATCATCACCGGGCGGATGAAGCCGAGGACGAGGTACAGCCAGATCGCCGAGGCGAACGCCCAGGCGGCGTGCGTGCCCATGCCCAGCGCGGTCGCACGACGATACATGCGCACCCAGAAGAGCAGGATCGACAGCGTCAGGAACAGACCGGTCAGCAGCCACCAGCCGCCTTGCGCCAGCGGCGGGAAGCGCAGGCCCCACTCCGCCGACGGCGGCTCGAGCGCGAGCCACGGCAGCTGGCGGACGAACTCCATCGGGTTCCAGTTGACCTGTGCGCCCATGTTCAGGCCAATGATCATCAGGGCAACGAAACCGAAGGCCAGCGAGGCGACCCCGGAGAAGCCCAGGTAGATCGGACCGATCTGCGCGTCACCGATCTTGCCCAGCAGGTTCACGAAGAACGGATGCCCGGCACGGCCGGCCTGCCCACGCGAGTGCGGCACGCCGTGGTGCGCCGGCGAGCGCACCTGGACCTGGTTGAAGATATTTTGATATTCGGCCATTTGTCTCGCTCCCTGTTAGCGCCAGTTCGGAGTCTGGAGCCACCAGCTCCACCATTCCGGCCAGCCGTGCGTCCAGAACGGTCCGCTGATGACGATGCACACCGCGCTCCAGAACGCCGCCGACAGCGCCAGGAACAGGCCCAGGCGGTGAATCGCCAGCGCGCCGATCGAGTAGCCGACGACATCACGGAAGTACGTGTTCTCGTGCTCCGCCGTCTTCACCGGCTCACCCTTGCGCGGGTTCGTCGCCGACAGGATCAGCGAACCGTGCAGCGCCAGTGCCAGCGTCGTCGTGAAGAAGAACGCAATCCCCAGCATGTGTGCCGGGT
This sequence comes from Rhodocyclus purpureus, assembly GCF_016653115.1. GTDB lineage: Bacteria > Pseudomonadota > Gammaproteobacteria > Burkholderiales > Rhodocyclaceae > Rhodocyclus > Rhodocyclus purpureus. The sequence goes on along the minus strand of NZ_NHRX01000005.1, from coordinate 3,929 downwards.
TGTAATGGAAATGCAGGTACTGGTAGCCGGTGTTCGACACCCAGTCCAGGTGGCTCATGATCCCGTACGGGAAGCCGTGTCCCCACGCGCCAAGCAGCAGCGGGCGGATCACCACCAGGGCGACGTACGCCAGGATCGCGAAGCTGAACGCGAACGGAATGTGGTACCCGATCCCCAGCTTGCGACAAATCTCGACTTCACGCAGCGCCCACGATACGAATGCGCCCACCGCGCAGATCGTGATCAACTGCCACAAGCCCCCTTCTTTCAGCGGAGCGAAGCCCAGCCCGTACTGCAGGTCAGGCGGCGCAATGCTGATCTGCCACAGGTTCCACGTCGGACCCCACGAGGCGCCCAGCACGATCAACGCCGTTCCCAGCAAGGCAAAGAAGGCAGCCGAAATTCCGAAAAAGCCCACATAGAAAGGACCGATCCAGAAATCCAGCACGTCGCCCCCGAGCAGCTGGCCGCCGCGAACGCGGTATTTCCTCTCAAAACTCAACATTGCCATCGTTCGATCCTCCGATCGGAAGGCATGCCCGTGGCTGCCTCCTTATAGCGCTCCCGGAAACGAACGGAAGCGAGCACTCAACTTCGCTCGCCCCGCCCGATTCCTTCGGCAAACGACTCGTGCTAGCCGACCAGCGAAGCCGGTGCCGGCGTTGCCGTCACTTCCACTGCGGCGACCTTCTTCTCCGGAGCGGTGTCGATCCAGTTGAAGCGCTCGGTGCCCAGCAGCACGAAGTGGATCGTGAGGGCCAGAACGGCCAGCCATGCCACCGTGCCGATCATCACCGTGCGGGGATCCAGAACCAACCAGAGTTTCCATTGAGCTGCAGCCATGTCCATGCTCCTTTCTAAACGATGTCAAGAACTTATTGAAGCCAGGGACGCCAAGCCCAGACCAGCGCGTGCGCGAAGATCGCGACAACGGTAACGAACGCAAGCCCTTGGGTGTAAAGGGTTCCGAATTCCTGAGCTTCCTGTTCCGTCAGACCGGACAGAGATTTCCGAACATCAGCCATAATTGTTTAACCTCCTGATAAGCCTTGCGGCTGTTACCGCGCACAACCCCCGCGGCGGGGACGAAAAAAAGGGCGAGTTGGCAAGGCCATCCCGCCCTTCTGCCAAGCAGTCGCTTACTTGACTTCAGCAGCTGCAGGAGCAGCAACCGGAGCGGCGGCGACGGCGGCCGGCTTGGCGAGGGGGAACTCGCTCCACCAGGCGGTCAGGCGGCCGTTCGACAGCAGCGCAGCGTGCAGGGCCAGAGCCGTGATGGCAACGGCGGAGAAGAAGACGGGCAGGCCAACGGTGGGCTTAACGAACAGCCAGATTTTTCCTTGATTTGCCATGTTTTATTCTCCTTAGGCCACGAACTGCGAAGCGATTTGAGCGACCAGGGCGCCGCCCTTGCCCCACGGGTGTGCAGCAAAAACCAGCACGTGAGCAACGATCGCCAGAGCACCGAAGGTGCGCGTGCCGTTGATGACGCCGCTGTGAAGTTCGAGCGCTTCGGCTTCCGTCAGGCCCGACGGATAGACTTTAGCATCAGCCATTGTGATACCTCCTGATTTGCCTTTCGGCTGTTACCGCGCACCGCCCGCGCGGCTGGGATGTTCAAGACAGTTTTTACTGCCCCGAGTGGCTTGCAACGTCGCTCCCCGACGCTGCAAGTGTGACGCTGTTCCACAGGATTTGTGTCGTTTGTGTAACAGACGGTGCCATAGTACCGCAAAAAAAATTTTAGTGTCAAACATTTTTTGAGCGGAACAAAAACGGCTCGCGCGCGTCGTCAGGCCAAGTCGCCGTGGCTGTCGCGCCAGTCGATGACCATCTTCAGGCAACTGGCGTCGCCGAAGGCCGTGCGGTAGGCAAGTTGCGCTTCGGACGCAGGCAGGCGATGGGTGATCAGGCCGTCCAGGGCGAGTTGACCGCTTTCGGCGTAGGCCTTGACCTTGGCCAGATCCGGATCCTTGAACTCGGCGGCGATCCGTAGCCGCGCCTCGCGCATGAAGGCCGGCGGGAAGTTGAACGACAGTGGCTTGTCGTAAAAACCGGCGAGGACGATCTCACCACCACGCCCCAGGCGGCCGATCAGCGTATCGAGCAAGGCAGGATCACCGCTGACGTCACAGATGGAGCGATAGTCCTTGCGCACATCGCTGGCGGGGTCGATCACCGCGTAGCCCTGCGCGCCATCCATGCGCTGCGGATTGACTTCCCAGACCACCGGATTGCCACCTTCGATGACCGCCAGACGCGCCAGGAGGCGTCCGAGGACGCCATGACCGACGATCAGTTCGGGCAACTCGCCGCCGGCCAGCGCATGGTAGGCCGTCGCCGCGAGCGCGATCAGCACGCCGTGCTCGGCAAGCTCCTCCTTGAACGGGATGACGCGCGAGCCGGGCACGACCACGCGCGCCGCCGCGCCGCCGAAGAGACCATGCACTTCACCGTAACACTTGGCACCGGGAACGAAGACGTAATCGCCGACTGCGCGTCCCGATCGCGCTCCGGCGAAACTGACGCGACCGACCGACTCGTAGCCGGGAACCAGCGGATAGCCGAGACCGGGAAACGGCGGCATGCGCCCGGTCCACAGCAGCTTTTCGGTACCCGTACTGATTCCACTCCAGTCGATGTCGACAACGACATCCTCGTCAGTCGGGGGCGTCAGTTCCAGGCGACGCAGGGAAAGTTTTTCCGGTTCAGAAAGAACGACTGCCAAGGTATCCATGAGATGCTTCCGAAGTAGACAAAAAGAAACCAGCCGGGGTGGCAGGGAGGACGGCGCGAGTCTACCGGGAGCCCCCCCCAAGTCAACACGCGTCCGGAGCGGGCGCTTCGCGCCACGCCGATCGCGCACGCTCCGGGCAAGTGCCGGGATAGGCTCCCATACGCAGGTTTCCCGCAGGATGGCAAAAGCGGCTCGGTTTGCAGCCCATTTCGCGATTGACTCCCGCACGCGGACTGCCGTATAATTTTGGGCTCTCGGGGTGATGTAGCTCAGTTGGTTAGAGCGACGGATTCATAACCCGTAGGTCGGCAGTTCAATTCTGCCCATCACCACCACAGATTCAAACAAAAAGCCCCGGTCAAACCGGGGCTTTTTGTTTGGGCGGACGCCTGAGCAGACGCCTCTTGGGCCCATCTGGCGGGCGTGCACGACGAACGGCAACTCAGCGCCGCCCGGGTGGGCTGCGCCGATCCTGGATGGACGAACGCCGGTCGCACCTCCCCCTGCGCCGATCCGCGAGAGGAAAGGGAACCTCGCGCAGGTCGTCCGCACAGGGGAGGCCAGCATCCTTGTCGAAGGTGTATAAATAACCGGCGTGCCGGATCTCGATGTAGGCGAAGTCGTGGCTCGACGCCTCGGCATCGAGCAAAGCCAGCGCCTGTTCGAAGTTTTCGGCGGGGCAAACGTAATCGACTTGCCTCGCCCCGTTCCGGTAGCGGCCGGCAACCACCATGTATCTTGGCAACATGCCGAGCTCCTGTTGGCCTGGATCGCTTCCGAATGCACCTGCTGCCTCCTTGCCAAGCAAACATCGTGCCGCCTCGGAAAACAGCCCGGAAACAGGCGCCTGACGCTGCCCGGACGCCAGGAGGCGCCTCTCCCTGTCAGATTTCCCGACAGCTGGCGACCTTTGGCGCAGCTCGGGGGACGTCGGCCAGGTCGGCTTAACGTGAAACTGCGAAGGGACGAGGCAAAGACGCTGCCCGGAGCAGCAACCGGTTATCGCGAGACCGAAGGGCGTGGCGAATCAGTGCGTGGGGCTGGAGTTGGCGAGGCCGCGAAACTGGAAGAACGAACTGGATTGCCACGGCGCTCCGCGCCTCGCAATGACGAAGTCGTTGCGCCACGGAGGGAGGCGCCTCGCAATGACGTAGATAAAGCCGGGGAAAGCATGCAGCGGGACACTATGGAA
>NZ_NHRX01000004.1 GCF_016653115.1 Rhodocyclus purpureus | reverse complement strand
GCCGACTGGCGCGACCCACGTAGGCGAATCGACAAGTGCATCACGACGAACCCGAATTCGGCTCGCAGCCGTTCCCGCGCGCACCGCTGATCGGCGCCGGCATCCTCATTGCCGTCGTCGTCACCGGTGTCGCCATCGCCCGCCTCAGCGGCTTCGACCCGCGCGTCGCGCCGCCGGCGCCGGCGGTCGAGACGCGCGCGCTCTCCTTCTCGACCCAGCCCGACGGCGCCTTCTTGGTCGTCGATGCCGACACGCGCGAGCAGTTGCTGACGCTGGCGCCCGGCGAGGACGGCTTCCTGCGCGCGTCGATCCGCTCGATCAACCGCGAACGCAAGCGCCAGGGCATCCCCGAGGACACCCCGTACCAGCTCGTCGTGCATCAGGACGGCCACCTGAGCCTCGAGGACACCCCGACCGGCCGCAGCTTCGACCTCGGCGGCTTCGGCTCGACCAACACCGCCGTCTACGCCAAGCTGCTCGGCTCGGTGCGGGCGCAGGCAGCCGGAGAGAGCGCTCAGCGATAGCCGGGTGCGGAGCGCGCCCCCGTTCGGACCTCACGGCCCTCCCACCACCGCTCCCGCAGCAGTCCTGTGGTGGGAGGGCCGTCAGGCCCGAACAGGTGTCGATCCGCGGCCACGTCTCCCTCGCACTGAACGCCTAGCCCCTAACACTTAACGCCTAGCTCCTGCCCCCCCTCGATGTCCGACTTCGCCAGCTACGCCATTCCGGCCGCGTTCGCCGCGTTCGTGTGGTGGTCGTCGACCGGGGTGATCTTCTACCTCGACGGCTTGCCGCGGCACACCTTCCGCTGGTCGATGGCCGGGGCGACGATCCTGCTCGTCGGCGCGCTGGTCGGGCTCGCGGCGAGTTCGCAGGAGACGAGCGTCGCTGCCGCCTACCAGTCCTTCTTCTGCGCGATCGTCATCTGGGCGTGGTTCGAGATGAGCTTCCTGATGGGCTTCATCATCGGCCCGCGGCGCGCGCTCGACCGGCCACCGACCGAGGGCTTCCAGCGCTTCGTGAACGCGACCGAAGCCATCCTCTACCACGAGATCGCGCTCGTCTTCGGCGCCGTGCTGGTCTGGGCCCTGACCACCGACGCGCCGAACCTGGTCGGTGCCTGGACCTTCGCCGTGCTCTGGGTGATGCGCCTCTCGGCCAAGCTCAACCTCTTCCTCGGCGTTCCCAACCTCTCCGCCGAACTGCTCCCCGAACACCTCTCGCACCTGCGCCAGTACCTGACGCAGCGTCCGATGAACATGCTCTTCCCGCTCTCGCTCTCGCTCTCGGGGGCCGCCGCCATCCTGCTCATCCGCGAGATTCTCGTCTTCCCGGCCGATTCATTCGAGGCCACCGGCCTCACCCTGGTCACCACCCTGCTCGCTCTGGCCATCATCGAACACTGGCTGATGGTGGTCCCGATCAACGGTTCCCGGCTCTGGGAATGGGCGCTGCATCGGGACCGGCGCTGACCCGCGTTCCCGCCAGAGTGCGCGGCCGCCGCCTGAGCGCCGAAGTATTCCCGGCTCGCGGCGGCGCGGGTTAAAATCCCGCGCTTGCGCCAGCGGGCGCCGCCTGCTCACGCGTCGGCACCTTCCGCTGTCGGTTCCGCTATTCACACAGGAGGAGACCACCGGGTCTTCTCCCTCGATTGTCGCCGCGGCTCGCGCCGCGCGCGGGGAGATATAAATGGGTTTGGCATATCCGTACGCCGCTATCGTCGGTCAGGATGAAATGAAGCATGCGCTGCTGATCGCGGCGGTTGATCCATCCATTGGCGGCGTCCTCGTCTTTGGCGATCGCGGTACCGGCAAGTCGACCGCGGTGCGCTCGCTCGCTTCGCTGTTGCCCCCGATGCCGGTCATCGCCGGCTGCCGCTACAACTGCGACCCGAACGCGCCGGCGATGCCCTCGCTGTGCGAACTGTGTGCAAGCGAGGGCGGCAAGGAAAAGGCCGCGAAGAAAAAGGTCAAGGCCCCGGTGCCGGTGGTCGATCTGCCGCTCGGCGCGACCGAGGACCGCGTGGTCGGCGCGCTCGACCTCGAACGCGCTCTGGCGCAGGGCGTCAAGGCCTTCGAGCCGGGCCTGCTCGCCCGCGCACACCGCGGCTTCCTCTACATCGATGAAGTGAACCTGCTCGAAGACCACCTGGTCGATGTCCTGCTCGACGTCGCCGCCTCGGGCGAGAACGTCGTCGAGCGCGAAGGTCTTTCCGTCCGTCACCCGGCACGCTTCGTCCTCGTCGGTTCGGGCAACCCGGAAGAAGGCGAACTGCGCCCGCAGCTGCTCGACCGCTTCGGCCTCTCGGTCGAAGTGAAGACGCCGACCGACATCGCCGCGCGCATCGAGGTCATCCGTCGCCGCGACGAGTTCGACCGCGATCCGGTCGCCTTCACCGAGAAGTGGTCGAAGGAGAATGCCAAGCTGCGCAAGCAGATCGTCGCCGGTCGCGAGAAGCTGAAGGAAGTCGAGGTGCCGCAGGCAGCGCTCGAACGCGCCGCGCAACTGTGCATCAAGCTCGGTACCGACGGCCTGCGCGGCGAACTGACGCTGATGCGCACCGCGCGCGCACTGGCTGCGCTCGAAGGCGACAACGTGGTCACCGACGACCACCTGAAGCGCATCGCACCGGCCGCGCTGCGCCACCGCCTGCGCCGCAACCCGCTCGACGATTCGGGTTCGACGACGCGCGTCGAGCGCGCGATCGCCGAACTGTTCGGCGCGTGAGCGCAGCGGCCCACTGGAGCGAGGCGGTACTCGCCGCCTCGCTGCTGGCGATCGATCCGGCCGGACTCGGCGGCGTCAATGTGCGCTCGCTCGCCGGTCCGGTGCGCGACCGCTGGCTGCGCGACTTCACGGGCCTGCTGCCCGAGGGGACGCCGGTACGACGCGTGCCGCTGCATATCGCCGACAGCCGCTTGCTCGGCGGTCTCGACCTGGCGCAGACCCTGCAGGCCGGGCGTCCGGTCGCCGAGCGCGGTGTCCTTGCCGAAGTCAATGGCGGTATCGCGATCATGGCGATGGGCGAACGGCTGACGCCGTCGACTGCGGCGCGCCTGACTGCGGTGCTCGACAACGGCGAAGTGATCCTCGAACGCGACGGGCTGGCCATGCGCCTGCCTTCGCGCTTCGGCGTGGTCGTTCTCGACGAGGGCGTCACCGAGGACGAGAAGCCGCCGACGGCGCTGCTCGAACGGCTCGCCTTCTCGGTGATCCTCACCGACGTCAGCATCCGCGACACCGATGCCTTGGCGCCGACGCCCGATGAGATTGCCGACGCGCGTGCGCTCCTGGGTTCCGTCGTCGTTCCCGACAAGCTGGTCGAGGCGATCTGCGGCGCCGGCGTGGCGCTCGGCGTCGCTTCGCTGCGCCCGACGCTGATGGCCGTGCGTGTCGCGCGGGCCTCGGCTGCGCTCGCCGGACGCGTCGAGGCCGAGGAAGACGACGCCTCGGTGGCTGTGCGTCTGGTGCTGGTGCCGCGGGCGACGCGCATTCCCGAAGCGCCTTCCGAGGAACCACAGCCCGAAGAGCAGCCGCCGGAGGAGCCTCCTCCCGAGCAGCCGCCCGAGGATCAGCCGCCGCCCGAGGGCGACGACGACGAGGTCAAGCCGCCGCCCGAGGTCGACAAGCCGCTCGAGGACGTCGTGCTCGCCGCAGCGCTGGCGGCGATGCCGGCCGGACTGCTGGCGCAGTTGCGTGCTGCCCAGTTCATGCGCAACCGCGCCGCCGCCGGCGGTCGCAGCGGTGCTTCGAAGCAATCGGGCGGACGCGGCCGGCCGGTCGGAACGCGCCGCGGCATGCCGCAGAACGGCAATCGCCTCAACGTCGTCGAGACCCTGCGCAACGCCGCACCATGGCAGCCGATCCGCCGCCGTGAAGCCGAAGCCAGCGGCCGCTACACGGAGGGCGGGCGTCGCGTCGAAGTGCGCCAGGACGATTTCCGCATCACCCGCTACAAGCAGAAGTCGCAGACGACCAGCATCTTCGTCGTCGACGCGTCCGGCTCGGCTGCGCTGCACCGGCTGGCCGAGGCCAAGGGCGCGGTCGAGCTGCTGCTCGCCGATTGCTACGTGCGCCGCGACCGCGTCGCGCTGATCGCCTTCCGCGGCACTGGCGCCGAGGTGCTGCTGCCGCCGACGCGCTCGCTGGTGCGCGCCAAGCGTGCGCTGTCGAGCCTGCCCGGTGGTGGTGGCACGCCCTTCGCTGCCGGCATCGACGCGGCCGTCGAACTCGCCGACGCGGTCCGCCGACGTGGCGAGACGCCGCTGCTGGTCTTCCTCACCGACGGCAAGGCCAACGTCGGTCGCGACGGCAAGGGCGGTCGCCAGCAGGCGGGCGAGGACGCGCTCGCCGCTGCGCGCATGCTGCGTGCGGCGAGTTTCACCGCGCTGATGGTCGATACCTCGCCGCAGCCGCAGCCACAGGCGCAGAAGATCGCACGCGAGATGGACGCACTCTACCTCCCGCTGCCTTACGCCGACGCCAAGGGCATCTCGAAGACGGTGCTCGCGGCGACGCCCTCGGCACGCGGCTGAGGTCGGGGCAGGGGGCGAGCGTGGCCGCCGCTCTGGACTGGGAAGACGCGGGGCGCGACTGGCCGAATCGCTCGGCCAGTCGCTTCGTCAGCGCTGCCGGCCTGCGCTGGCACGTGCAGCAGATGGGTTCGGGTCCGGCACTGTTGCTGGTGCACGGCACCGGTGCCGCGACGCACTCCTGGCGGGCGCTGGCACCGCTGCTGGCGCGGCGCTTCACGGTGGTCGCCGTCGACCTGCCCGGGCACGGATTCACTTCGCGGGCGCCGGCTGCGCGCCTGTCGCTGCCCGGGATGGCGCAGTCGCTGCGCGAACTGCTGCAGGTGCTCGGCGTCCGTCCACAACTGGTGGTCGGCCATTCGGCGGGTGCCGCGATCCTCGCGCGCATGTGCCTCGACGGTGGTATCGATCCGTGCGCGCTGGTCAGCCTCAACGGCGCACTGCTGCCGCTGACCGGACTTCCCTCCTACGTCTATCTGCCGATGGCGAAGCTGTTCGCCGCCTTGCCGCTGATGCCGCGCCTGGTCGCCTGGCGCGCCGGCGATCCGGCGCTGCTCCGGCAGTTGCTCGCCGGCACCGGTTCGTCCATCGACGCCGAGGGTGAGCGCTGTTACCGGCAGCTGGTGTGCAACCCCGCGCATGTCGCCGCTGCCATCGCCATGATGGCGAACTGGGAGTTGCACGAGTTGGAGCGCGAGTTGCCGCGCCTGCCGGTGCCCCTGACCCTGGTCGTCGGCGCGCGCGACGGAATGGTCCCGCCCGAGCACGCCGAGCGCATCATCCGCTGCCTGCCGCAGGCGAGCGTGTACCGGCTGCCCGAGCTCGGTCACCTCGCGCACGAGGAAGATCCGGCCGCGGTCGCCGCGCTGATCGAGCAGGTCGCCTGCGCGGTGGGCGTCCTGCCGGCCGGCGCAGGCTGAAGCACCGCGAATGCCTGCGCGTCGGGTGCTGTGATAGACTCGCGCCCGACCGCGAACTGAGTGGCGGAATACCGTTTGAGAAGAGGTTTGGTTTTGAGCGAAACGAAGCAAATCAGCACCGGCGCCAATGATCGTCGCCCACACGCGGTAGTCATCGGCAGCGGCTACGGCGGTCTTGCGGCGGCGATCCGCCTCGGTGCGCGCGGTTACCGCGTCACCGTCCTCGAGCGCCTCGATGCAGCAGGCGGCCGCGGTTACGTGCACAAGAAGGACGGTTTCACCTTCGACGCCGGCCCGACGATCATCACCTTGCCTTTCCTGTTCGAGGAACTGTGGGAGATGTGCGGCAAGAAGATGTCGGACGACATCGACCTGCGCCCGATGCAGCCCTTCTACCGCCTGCGCTGGCACGACGGCTCGGTCTTCGACTACAGCAACGACGAAGCCGAGATGAACCGGCAGGTCGCCGCGTTCAACCCGGACGATGTCGAGGGCCTGGCCAAGTTCATCGCGCACAGCAAGCAGACTTACGCGCTCGGCTTCGAGCAGCTCGCGCACATGCCGTTCAACACCTTCGGCGACATGATGAAGGTGGCGCCGGACATGATGCGCCTGCAGGCTTGGCGCAGCGTTTACAGCATGGCGGCGAAGTACATCAGCGACCCGCGCCTGCGCGCGGCGCAGAGCTTCCACCCGCTCTTCGTCGGCGGCAACCCGTTCAACGTCACCTCGATCTACAGCATGATCGCCTACCTCGAAAAGAGCTGGGGCGTGCACTTCGCGATGGGCGGCACCGGCAGCCTGGTGAAGGGAATGGTCGGGCTGGTCGAGGGGCAGGGCAACAGCATCCGCTACAAGACCGAGGTCGAGCAGATCACGCTCGATGGCAAGCGTGCGACCGGCGTCCGCCTGAAGTCGGGCGAGCTGATCAAGGCCGACATCGTCGTCTCCAACGCCGACTCGGCGTGGACCTACAAGAATCTCGTTCCGGCCTCGGCGCGCAAGACCTGGACCGACCGCAAGCTCGACCGCGCGCGCTACTCGATGAGCCTGTTCGTCTGGTACTTCGGCACCAAGAAGCGCTACGAGGACGTCAAGCACCACACCATCCTGTTCGGGCCGCGCTACCAGGAGCACGTCGAGGACATCTTCACGCGCAAGGTGCTCGCCGAGGACTTCAGCCTCTACCTCTACCGGCCGACCGCGACCGACCCGTCGATGGCCCCCGAAGGTTGCGACAGCTTCTACGTGCTGTCGCCGGTGCCGCACCTCGAGTCCGGGACCGACTGGACCAAGGAAGCCGAGCCCTACCGCAAGAAGATCGAGAAGTACCTGTCGGACACGATCATGCCCGACCTCGAAGAGAACGTGGCCACGTCGTTCGTGACCACGCCACTCGACTTCAAGAATCGCCTCAACTCGATCCACGGCGCCGCCTTCGGCCTCGAGCCGGTGCTCTGGCAGAGCGCGTGGTTCAGGCCGCACAACAAGAGCGAGGACGTCGATCACCTCTATCTCGTCGGCGCCGGCACCCACCCGGGGGCAGGGCTTCCCGGCGTGCTCTCGTCGGCGAAAGTTCTCGATTCGGTGGTGCCAGATGCATCGTCATTCCGCTGAACATCATCACCGTCCCGACGACGCCGCCGTCTGCGCACGCCTCTTGCGCGGCGGCTCGCACAGCTTCTACGCCGCCTCGCTGGTCCTGCCGCGACGCATGCGCAAGCCGGCAGCGGCGCTCTATGCCTTCTGCCGCGTTGCCGACGACGCCGTCGACGATAGCCCGCCCGAAGAGAAGCCGGCGGCGCTCGCCTGCCTGCGCCGGCGCCTCGACGCGATCTACGCGCAGACGCCGCACGACCACCCGGCCGACCGCGCCTTCGCCCAAGTCGTCGTCCAGTACGCGATCCCGCGCACCTTGCCGGAAGCGCTGCTCGAAGGCTTCGAGTGGGACGCCGAGGGGCGCCGCTACGAGACCATCGAGGACCTGCACGGCTACGGCGCGCGCGTCGCCAGCACCGTCGGCGCGATGATGACCCTGCTCATGGGCGTGCGTGACCCCGACGTGCTGGCGCGTGCCTGCGACCTCGGCGTCGCCATGCAGCTGACCAACATCGCGCGTGACGTCGGCGAGGACGCGCGCGCCGGACGCCTCTACCTGCCGCTCGCCTGGCTGCGCGAGGCCGGCGTCGACCCGGACACCTGGCTCAAGGACCCGCGTTTCGACCAGCGTATCGGCTCGGTCGTCGCGCGCCTCTTGCGCGAGGCCGACCGCCTCTACGAGCGTTCCTGCGGCGGCGTCGCCGGACTGCCACTGTCGTGCCGTCCCGGCATCCACGCCGCGGCCCGCATCTATTCCGAAATCGGCCGCGAGGTCGAACGCAACGGCGGCGACTCGGTGTCGCGGCGCGCGGTGACGCCGATGTCGCGCAAGCTGCGCGGGCTGGCCGGCGCGCTGGCCGCGACCGCGCAACCGGCCCGTCACAACGCCGAACCGCCGCTCGAAGGAACCCGCTTCCTGGTCGAGGCCGTCGTCAACACGCACGCACCGGCGGCGGCACGGACGCCGCACTGGTGGGACTTCGCCAACAGCGCCAAGCGCACGCTCGAGCTCGTCGAACGGCTGGAGCGGCGCGACCGTGTGGCCGCGGCTTCGCGCAGCAGCGCCTGAGCGGGGACGCAGGTCAGGACCAGGCAATTGGCGCGGCCAGGCCGCGAAACAGACAATCAGGGATGCACGGCCTGAACCGTGCGCAAACTCGAAGCGCAAGCGATGGAGAGCAAGTGATGGATGCGATGAAGCGGATCGAAAAGACGCTGACCACGGCGATTGAACAGTCGCTGTCGGCGAGCGTGGCGCAGGCGACCGGTGCCGGTTGTCCGACGCGCCTGGCAGCGGCGCTGCGTTACGCCGTATTTCCCGGTGGCGCGCGCCTGCGTCCGCGCCTGACCCTGGCCGTCGCCTGCGCCTGCAGCGAAGATCATCCGGTCATCGCCGACGCCGCCGCCGCGGCGATCGAACTGATCCACTGCGGCTCGCTGGTGCATGACGACCTGCCGTGTTTCGACGACGCACCGACGCGCCGCGGCAAGCCCTCGCTGCACAGCGCCTTCGGCGAACGCCTGGCGGTGCTCGTCGGCGACGCGCTGATCGTGATGGCCTTCGAGACGCTGGTGCGCGGCTGCGCCGCCGCACCGCAGCGCCTGCCCGCGCTGACCACCATCGTCGCCCGTGGCTCCGGCTCCCCGTCCGGGATCATCGCCGGCCAGGCCTGGGAATGCGAACCGGTCGCCCCGCTCGCCGAATACCACCGCGCCAAGACCGGCGCGCTGTTTGCCGCCGCCACCATGGCCGGTGCCGCCGCCGCCGGTTTCGAAGCCGGTCCCTGGCGCACGCTCGGCGAAAAGCTCGGCGAAGCCTACCAGGTCGCCGACGACATCCGCGACGTCGCCTCGAACGAAGCCGAACTCGGCAAGCCGGTCGGCCGCGACGCCATTCTCGGCCGTCCCAACGTCGCGCGCGAGCGCGGCCTCGACGAAGCGATCGTCTACCTCGACCAACTCGTCAAGGAAGCGATCGACTCGATCCCCGAATGCAGCGGCGCCGCCGGCCTGCGCGCGGTGATCGAACGCCAGACGCAGAGCTTCCTGCCGGCCTCGCTGGCCAAGCGCATCGGCTGAACGCGGTCTGCCGCAATCCCCGATTACGGGGCGGGCACGCTTGATTCATAATGAATCAAATGTGCTCGCCCCGTAAGTGCATTGGGGCGTGCCTCCATTCGGGCCTGCCGGCCCTCCCACGACAGCCCATTCCGGGAGCGCTTTTCGTGGGAGCGGCGTCAGCCGCGAAACGGCGCCTCTCGACAAGACGTAATAAGCTTCCTCCAAATCCGTATTGGATGAACGCCGCCGCCATCCGTAGTCTTGTCCTGTAGTCCGGGAAGAGCGGTGCGCGCCTGCTGCCTGCGCGTGTCCATCGCCCCCGGGCATTCGACAGGGAGGCCGCGATGACCGTCTTGATTGTTGGGGGTGACAGGGTGGAAGCGATCCGCCAGGCAGTGGCGAAGATCGCTCCCGAAGAAACGACGCTGCGCGTCGAGCACTGGCCGGGGCGCAAGGCAGCCGATGCCCGGCGCTCGCTCTCGGCGGGGACCCGCCTCGTCGTCTTCGTCTGCCGCCATTTGAGCCACCCCTTGATGCTCAAGGTGCGCAAACAGGCCGACGAACTCGGCGTCCCCGTCGTCTATTGTCGGCGCACGGCGCCCGGATGGCAGGCGGAACTGGCGGAGCTGCGCGAACACGTTTTTGCCTGAAGGCAGGGTGCCGCTGAGCACGGTCGGCGACGCTCACATTTCCATTGCCTTCAGGACTCCCCTGGCTATGCTGAAGGAATGTTTGGCGCGCTGGTGCAGCCCAGTCCGTCAGCATTCCTTTTCATGCCACGGAGGGTTTCATCATGCTTCGCCGCTATCTCGGTTCCATCCTTCTGGGCTTCGTCGTCGCGTTCTTCACCTCCGGCCTCGAGGCCCGTGCCCGTGCCGCCGAGGAGGTGAGCCACGAGGCCGGTGTTTTCGACTACTACGTGCTCTCGTTGTCGTGGTCGCCGACCTACTGCCTGACGCACCCGCACGACAGCCCGCAATGCACCATCCAGAAGGGGTTCGGCTTCGTCCTGCATGGCCTGTGGCCGCAGTACGCGAAGGGCGGCTACCCGCAAAACTGCGCGACCGCAGATCGCCTGACCTCCGAGGCGATCGCTTTCGGTAACACGATCTTCCCGAGCCCGAAGTTGATCGACCATGAATGGGGCAAGCACGGGACCTGTAGCGGTCTGAATGCCCTCGATTACTTCAAGGTCTCCGATCAGGTCCGGACGAGCGTCAAGGTGCCGGTCGCGCTGGACAGCCCGGAGAAAACACAATACCTCACCGCAGCACAAATCATTGCGTCCATCGTCGCCGAGAATCCGGGGATGAGCAAGGAGGCGCTGGCCGTGGCCTGCAGCGGCCCCAGGTTGTCCGAGGTTCGCGTCTGTTTTGATCGCCAGCTGTCACCGATGGCCTGCGGCAAGGACGTCCGTTCGACTTGCGGGCGCAAAGAGATCCGCGTGCCGGCAGTGCGTTGAGTTTTCGTGGTGACGGACGTCGAACGGGGGCCACCGGCTGTTAAGATGCCGGCCATTCCTCTTTTCCGGACGTTTCATGGAACGCGTTGCCGTCATCGACTTCGAAACCACAGGGATGTCGCCCGAGCACGGCGCCCGGGCGACCGAGATCGGCATCGTGATCCTCGAAGGTGGCGTGGTCGTCGACCGCTACCAGAGCCTGATGAAGTCCGGCGCGCGGATTCCGTCCTTCATCGAAGAACTGACCGGGATCACCAACGCGATGCTCCGCCAGGCGCCGCCGGCGGCACAGGTGATGCGCGAGGCCGCGGAATTCGTCGGCGAAGCGCCCCTGATCGCCCACAACGCCTCGTTCGACAGCCGCTTCTGGCACGCCGAACTGGAACGGGTCGGTTTGAGCTGCCAACAGCCGTTCGCGTGTTCGATGCTCGTCGCGCGCAGGGTCTTTCCGTCGGCGCCGAGTCACAAACTCGGCACGCTGATCGAGTACGCCGATCTTCAAGTCACCGGCCGTTTCCACCGCGCGCTCGCCGACGCCGAGATGACCGCCAGTCTCGTCGCGCGGATGTGCGACGAGTTGGCGCGGACCTATGGACTGCGCGACGTCCCGCACTCGCTGCTGCGCAAGATCCAGGCGACGCCGAGGACTCGGCTGGCGGAATGCGTCAGGTCTTTCCGCGGCTGACGGGGGCAGGGCTGGAGTAGGCTCGATGCAACAATTCGAGACCTGACTCCGTGAAGCTCACTTCGGAAGGCGAACCTCGCCGTCGCTGAAAACGAGGTCAATGTTCTCGGGGGGCGATGGAAGTACGATCTTCACTTGCCCCCGCTCGGACTCTTGCGCGATCACATCGACAGCGCAGTCTTTCTTGATTCCGCAACGAACGAAGGAAACCTTCTGCCGGCCAGCGTCCTCGCGGACAGTTGCGCCAGGGGAGTAGTACAGTGAATCAAGGATCGGCTGGTACAGAATTTCCGTCTGCCCGGATGGGAGTTGCTGTACGGAAATGATGTCGACGTCTGCCTTTTTGTACTGCTTCATGTCGCCTCCACATGCGCCCAGGGATACGGACGTGCCCAAGATCAATGCCGCGACGAATCTTGTCATCTGAGTCTATCCTTTGTGCTTCATCAAGCTTGAGGCCGGATTTTGCTTCAGGGGCTTCGGGCTTATGATGCTGGTAGGCTGCTTGGCTTCCAGTTCCAGGATGCTTTTGCCCAGTTCCCTGGGAGTTTCAAAGCCAGCCCAGTCATCGGCGTCCACATTCTCACCCACCACTTCGTCGACAATTTCTCCCGCCCACGATGCGCAAGTGTTCGTGTATCGCCATGTGACATTTGCCTTCATCAACGCGTTGAAGTGTCTTGCTTGTGCATCTGAGAGTCGGTAATAGCGGCTTGCTACTGCCTTTGCGGAGGCTTCCATTCCCACCCGGATGTCTGAGGCATCGCCATTGTCAATTACATTCGGGTGCGCGTCCGGCCATAGTCCATAGTGAGTCGTCACGCCGTCGTGCGTGATCGTCAGCCAGGCGTGTCCCGTCGTATAGTCGTTTGCATCGCCCGCGACGTTGCTGTGAATGCCGAGCACCATATTTCCCATAGCGATCGTCCTCTGACGTAATGCCTCAAAGTGATTTCCGATGGGGTTTCCCTTCCGCGCTGCAGGCGTTGCTCAGTACGAGGACGCTCGCCGCGATGCGTTACGAGTGTTGCCCATGAGGGACAAACCGTGGCGCACTGAACCAACGTTCAGTCGGAGGTACGCGGGATTGTAAGCACAATAAATGCTTTTTGCATAGACACTGGCGCAGTTGGCGATGCCAAGGCATGGGAGTGCATCGGTACCGTGCAGCGGCGAACGCACTTTCCGCGTGGAAGTGGTCGCGACAGCGGCAGGCTCGGTATCAGTTCGCGCATCGTTGGATCGGTCGCCGAGAGCGGCGCCGTGCCGCAGGCAGGATCGTCAGCTCGCCTTGCAGTCGCTCGCCGAACTCGTCACCGAGACAGATCTGCTGGCGGAGCCTCGATGCAACAATTCGAGACCTGACCCCCGAGGGGGTAGCACCCGTGGAGCCGGAGTTCAGCGCACCTGGCTGACCTGGCGCAGGAGGGGCTGGAACTTCAGGATGGACGGCGGCAACTGCGCCAGAGCCTTCCGCCCAGCGGCCGCGGAGTCATAGTTGCCATAGATGATGACGACCTCGTCGCGACCGCTCAGCACGGGGCGATAGGCACGAAGCTGTTTCGGGTCGAGGTGGCGACGCAGGGAGGCAATCTGACGTTCGAGAACCTCGCGTCCGGCGGCTTCGCTGGAGGAAATCTGGATGAAGTAGTTCTTCTCCGGGGCGCGCTTCAACCAGGTACTGCCGGCGGCGATGAGATCACCGACCGCACCGCCGAGCGGTTCGGGGACGGAGGGCGCGCTGGCCGCAGCAGCGGGCACCGCCGCTTGCCTGCCCAAGGCGGCAGTTCGGGCACCCTCCATGAGTGGCGGTGTCTCGAAGAGCTGTGCCGTCTTGCCGGATCGGGGCGCCATGTTTTCCCGGACGGTCAGGGTCTTGGGATGTCTGGGGCCGAGGTTTTTTTCAAGGATGGCCAGACTGCGCTGATAGAGCGGGTCCGCCTTGGCATGCATTCCGAGCGTGCGATACAGCTGCGCCAGATTGTTCAAGGAGACGGCCACATCGGGGTGTTCGGCGCCGAGCGCGTTTTCCTGGATCGCCAGGCTGCGCCGATACAGCGGTTCGGCCTTTGCATACTGGCCCTGGGCCTTGTAGATCATCGCCAGGTTGTTGATACAACTGGCAACGGCCGGATGATCGGGGTCCAGCGCTCTTTCCAGGATGGAGAGGGTGCGCTGATACAGCGCCTCGGCCCTGGCGTAATCACCCTGATCGTGCACGAGCGATGCCAGCTCGTAGAGGGCTTTCGCCGTCTGCAGGCTGGCCTCTCCGGTCTTCTGTTCTGCGGTCCTGACCGCTTCTTCACGTTGCGCGATGGCGCGACTGTATTCGGCTGCCGAAAGCAATCGATCAGTCTCCGTACTGACGTTGTCGTAGTCGGTCGCGGCGAAAGCCGTCGCAGCAGCCAGCATCAGAAACGTCGCGAGAAGGCGTGCTTTCGTCGTTTGCATTGTCTCGATTTTCTCATGGATAAGGTCGCTGGTACTTCTTTGGCGAATGGAGCATGACCGCGCGTTTCTGGCGCGGTTCCCCGCCAGCGTCTGCCGATCTCTGGTGCGCATGTCGGAAATAGTGAGCAGACGACGGTTTTCTTACCGGCGAACAGGAAAGCCGTCGTCTGTCCCCCGTTCCGCGCTGGCGGAACCTCGATGCAACAATGCGAGACCTGACCCCGTGCCGTTTGCAGAAGGCGGACGAGTGGCGAAACAACGTCGCCAACTGGACCTTCACCACGACTGGTTTCCACAAGAACTGCCCGGGCTGCAACGGCAAGTATTACCTGCGCATCAACGTCACCGCCGACCCCAACGACGACGTCAGCCTGGCTTTCGGCAACGGCGTCGGCAGCCACGGCGAGCGCTGGATCATCGATGGCGGCTTCCTCGAACTCGTGCGCATGGGCGTGATGAGCCCGAGCGACTGGACCATCCTCGAAACCCTGCCCGAATACGACGCGATCCTCAAGCAGACCATCGCCGGCAAGGGTGACCCCTGGTTCCGTTACAACTTCGACGGCTATGGCGAGCACAACGACGGGCGCGATTACGACGGCAGCGGGCGCGGTCGCCTGTGGCCGATCTTCACCGCCGAGCGCGGCATCTACGAGATCGTCAAGTCGGGCGACGGCGCCAAGGGCAGCGCGTATCTCGGCGCGCTGAAGGCGTTTTCCTCACCGGCCGGGTTCATTCCGGAACAGGTGTGGAGCAACAGCGCCCACATCACCGGCTGGGTGACCGACACGCCGCCTGCGTATCCCGTCGGCAGCGCGACCAAGTCGATGCAGCCGCTGAGTTGGGCGATGGGCGAGTACATCAACCTGATTGCGGCGATGAATCGGAACCACAGCGACGCGCCGAGCGTCGTCTTCCAGCGCTATGCCTGCGACCAGCCGCAGACGACCGTGAACTTCATGGTCAAGGCGGAAACCCCCCTGAGTCAAGATAGTTGTCGGTGTGCCAAGAAGACGTAGCGGCGAACGTCCGCGAAGTCATGCTGTACCAGTGATGAGGGCGGGCCCCTCGGTGTCGCCGATCAGGCGGAGATGCCAAACCACCCTGAGCTGCGGTCGTAAAGAGCGACTGTGGTGAGCGTCATGGGAAAA
>NZ_NHRX01000003.1 GCF_016653115.1 Rhodocyclus purpureus | reverse complement strand
TTGTGAAGCCATGAGGAGCGCCCGGCGTCCTGCTCGCCGTGCGCTGCCACGCCTACTTGCCTCTCCCCGGCCTTGCTGAACTGGCTCACAGGGCGCTGCCGAGTCTGCAATGCATCCTCGGCCGCACACGTTCGCGGCTTACGCCGCTCCCACAGGCGCTCCCACAGCCAAAGGTCAGGCAGCGATCCCCATGTCCACGCCTTCGATGCGATCCTCCAGATCCTCGCTTGCGCGGCGCAGGGCTTCGAGCACGTCCTCGTCGGGCGACCAGTACTGCCGCTGCTGCGCTTCCAGCAGGCGGTTGGCGAGCTTGGCCGACGCGGTCGGGTTCAGCTGCGCCAGGCGCTCGCGCATCTCCGGGTCGAGCATGTAGGTCTGCGTGATCTGCTGATACACCCACGGCGCCACTTCGCCGGTCGTCGCCGACCAGCCCATGGTGTTGGTGACGTGCTCCTCGATCTGGCGCACGCCCTCGTAGCCGTGCTTCAGCATCCCCTCGTACCACTTCGGGTTGAGCATGCGCGTGCGCGTCTCCAGCGCCACCTGCTCGCCAAGCGTGCGCACGACGCCGTCGCCGCGCGTCTGGTCGCCGATATACACGGGCGCCGCCTTGCCACCGCGGGCACGGCTGACCGCCTTGCTGATGCCGCCGAGCGTGTCGAAGTACACGTCCTGCGTGGTGACGCCGAGCTCGACCGATTCCAGGTTCTGGTAGGTGAGCTCGACGTCGGCCAAGGCGCTCTGCAGCAGCGCCGCCTGCTGCACGGGCTTGCCCTTCCGGCCATGCGCGAAGCACTTCCGGCGCGAGTAGGTCTCGGCCAGTTCGTCGCCGTCTTCCCAGCGGCCGTTGTCGATCAGGCGGTTCACGTTCGAGCCGTAAGCGCCATCGGCGTTGGAGAAGACGCGCAGCGCCGCGGTCTCGATGTCGCAGCCGTGCTGGGCTTGGTAGGCGAGCGCGTGCTTCCTGATGAAGTTCTGCTCTTCCGGCTCGTCGGCGATCGCGGCGAGGTAGGCGGCTTCGGCCAGCAGCCGCGTCTGCAGCGGCAGCAGGTCGCGGAAGATGCCGGAGAGGGTCATCACCACGTCGATGCGCGGGCGGCCGAGCTTCTCCAGCGGGATCAACTGTGCGCCACCGAGGCGGCCGAAGGTGTCGAAGCGCGGTTCGGCACCCATCAGCGCCAGCGCCTGGCCGATCGGGCCACCTTCGCTCTTCAGGTTGTCCGAGCCCCACAGGACCAGCGCGATCGACTCGGGCAAGGGGTTGCCTTCGCTGAGGTGGCGGTCGAGCAGGCGCTGCGCCTGGCGCGCGCCGTCCATCAGCGCGAAGGTGGAGGGCAGGCGGAACGGGTCGAAGCCGTGCAGGTTGCGTCCGGTCGGCAGGATCGCCGGCGTATGCACGAGGTCGCCGCCCGGCGCCGGACGCGTGAAGCGGCCGTCGAGCGCGCGCAGGATGGCGTTGATCTCGTGCTCCTGTTCGAGGATGCGGTCTGTCTTCTGCAGTTCCTTCAAGACGGTGACGACATCGTGGCTGACCGGCTTGCCGGTGAGCGCGGCAAACGCCGCGGCGACGCCTTCGGGCGTCTCGCCGTCGACCAGTTCGGCGATCACCTCGGCCGGGATCACGGTGCCGTGCGAGGCTTCGGCGAGCGCGCGCAGGAAGTCGATGCGCTCGGCACGACTCGGCGCGACGCCGACCACGTGCAGGCCGTGCGGGATCAGCGTCTGTTCGAGTTCGACGATCGCTTCCTGGAGCTTCGCCAGACGCGGGGTCAGCTCGTCGAGGTCGATCGGCCACGACGGTTCGGCTTCGGCGAGATCGACGGCGGCGGCCTGGATCTGGATCAGCGCGACGAGGTCGGGAATCTCCGGCGAGGCGGCGGCTTCTTCCGGCGAGTAGGCGCGCCAGCGTTCGAGCGAGGCCTTCAAGTCGGACAGCCCGCGGTAGAGCCCGGCCTGCGCGATCGGCGGCGTCAGGTAGCTGATCAGGGTCGCTGCCGAGCGGCGCTTGGCGATCGCGCCTTCGGACGGGTTGTTGGCCGCGTACAGGTAGAGGTTCGGCAGGTCGCCGACCAGGCGGTCGGGCCAGCACGAGGACGAGAGCGCGGTCTGCTTGCCGGGCATGAACTCGAGCGCGCCGTGCGTGCCGAAGTGCAAGGCGGCGTTGGCGCCGAAGTCTTCCCTGAGGTAGCGGTAGAAGGCCGAGAAGGCGTGCGTCGGCGAGAAGCCCTTCTCGAAGAGGAGGCGCATCGGGTCGCCTTCGTAGCCGAACGAGGGCTGGATGCCGACGAAGACGTTGCCGAACTGGCGGCCGAGGATGAAGATGTTCGAGCCGTCGCTGTTCTGGCGGCCGGGCGCCGGGCCCCACTGTGCCTCGATCTCGGCGAGGTACTGCTCGCGGCGGACGTGCTCGTCGGCGGGGATGCGCGTGTGCACGTTGGCATCCGCGCCGAAGGTCGCGGCGTTGCCGACGATGATCGAGTTGCGCAGCTCGTCGGCGTTGGCCGGGATGTCCTCGACCTTGTAGCCGGCGGCCTTCATCGCGGTCAGCGTGTTGTGCAGCGAGGCGAACACCGAGAGGAAGGCGGCGGTGCCGATGTTGCCGGCGTTCGGCGGGAAGTTGAAGATGACGATCGCCACCTTGCGCTCGGAACGCGGCAGGCGTTTGAGTTCGACCTGGCGCGCGACGCGGTCGGCGAGCACGTCGATGCGCTCGTCGCAGCCGTTCATGTCGCGCTCGACGTCGGGATCGGTCGGCAGCTCGCAGTTCTTGGTGCAGCCGGCGCAGCGGCCGACGCCCTGCGCGATGCGGCCGCCGAAGACCATCGAGCCGGTGGCGCCGTCGAGTTCGGGGATGGCGACCATCATCGTCGACTCGACCGGCATCAG
>NZ_NHRX01000002.1:4981-20104 GCF_016653115.1 Rhodocyclus purpureus | reverse complement strand
CCCTTTAAGGTGATCAACATTGCGATCGCCCACAAACTACTTCGCCAAGCCTTCGCCGTCGCTACTCAAAAAACATCATTTTCGCCAGAATTCGCTTGACGACAAGCACAGTTCATTGCGAGGCGCGTAGCGCCGTGGCAATCCAGTTCGTTCGTCCAGTTTTGCGGCCTGACCAACGAGGGGGGCCGACAACAGCCCTTCGCACTGGATCGCCACGCCCTGCGGGTTCGCGATGACTGACGCTTCGCCATCCCGTCATTGCGAGGCGCGTAGCGCCGTGGCAATCCAGTTCGTTCGTCCAGTTTTGCGGCCTGACCAACGAGGGGGGTCCGACAACAGCCCTTCGCACTGGATCGCCACGCCCTGCGGGCTCGCGATGACTGACGCTTCGCCATCCCGTCATTGCGAGGCGCGTAGCGCCGTGGCAATCCAGTTCGTTCGTCCAGTTTTGCGGCCTGGCCAACGAGGGGGGTCCGACAACAGCCCTTCGCACTGGATCGCCACGCCCTGCGGGTTCGCGATGACTGACGCTTCGCCATCCCGTCATTGCGAGGCGCGTAGCGCCGTGGCAATCCAGTTCGTTCGTCCAGTTTTGCCGCCTGGCCAACGAGGGGGGTCCGACAACAGCCCTGCGCACTGGATCACCACGCCCTGCGGGTTCGCGATGACGCGTCCTTGCTCCGGGCAGCTGCTTCACCCCCTCGCAGTTTCACGTTGACACCTGGCTCCTAACCCGTAGCTCCTAACCCCCAGCACCAGACAAATGATCTCACTCCGCCGCCTCACCTTCGCCCGCGCCGGCGAGCCTCTGGTCACCGACGCCTCCCTGCAGATCGGCCCGGGCTGGAAAGTCGGTCTCACCGGCGCCAACGGCTGCGGCAAGTCCTCCTTCCTCGCACTGTTCACCGGCGGCCTGCATGCCGAGGCGGGCGACGTCGACTGGCCGGCGAGCTGGCGCGTCGCGCACGTCGCGCAGGACACGCCGGCCCTGCCCGACCCGGCGCTCGACTTCGTCGTCGCCGGCGACAGCGAGCTCGCCGAGATCGAGCGCGAACTCGCCGCCGCCGAGCAGGGCGAACACGGCGGCGAGGCGATGGGCGAACGGATCGGTGCCCTGCACGCGCGCCTGGCCGACATCGGCGGCTATTCGGCGCGCGCCCGCGCCGCCGAGCTGCTGCACGGCCTCGGCTTCTCCGACGCCGACTTCACGCGCCCCGTCGCCGAATTCTCGGGCGGCTGGCGCGTGCGCCTGAACCTCGCGCGGGCGCTGATGCGCCGTGCCGACCTCCTGCTGCTCGACGAGCCGACCAACCACCTCGACCTCGACGCGGTGCTCTGGCTCGAAGGCTGGCTGCGTGCTTACCCGGGGACGCTGCTGATGATCTCGCACGACCGCGACTTCCTCGATGCGACGGTCGGCCACATCCTGTTCATCGAGCAGCAGACGATGACGCTGTCCACCGGCGGCTATTCGGACTTCGAGCGCCAGCGCGCGGCGCGCCTCGCGCTGCAGCAGTCGATGTACGAGAAGCAGCAGCGCGAGATCGCCCACCTGCACGCCTTCGTCGGGCGCTTCCGTGCCAAGGCGACCAAGGCGCGGCAGGCGCAGAGCCGGATCAAGGCGCTGGCGCGCATGGAGGAAGTCGCCGCGGCGCACGTCGACACGCCCTTCACCTTCCGCTTCCGCGACTCGGCAGCGGCCCCCGACCCGTTGCTGACGCTGCGCCACGTCGATGCGGGCTACGCCGCGAGCGCCGATGGCGCCGATCAGGCCGACGTCCGGCGCATCCTGCGTGACGTCGCGCTCACCCTGCGTCCAGGCGAGCGCATCGCGCTGCTCGGCCGCAACGGCGCCGGCAAGTCGACGCTGATCCGGCTGCTCGCCGGCGAACTGGCGCCGCTGCCGCCTGATGTGCCCGCGCCGGCCGGTGGCAGCGCGGCCTTCGCCCCGCCCCAGCCAGAGTGCCGCTCCGGCAAGGGGCTCGTCATCGGCTACTTCGCACAGCACCAGCTCGAAGCCCTGCGCGTCGACGAGTCGCCGCTGACGCAGTTGGCGCGCGTCGACGCCGAACTCGGCGGCAGCACGCGCGAGCAGGAATTGCGCGACTACCTCGGAGGCTTCGACTTCCGCGGCGACATGGCGACCGCGCCCTGCGGCCGCTTCTCGGGCGGCGAGAAGTCGCGGCTGGCGTTGGCGCTCCTGATCTGGCGGCGGCCCAACCTGCTCCTGCTCGACGAGCCGACCAACCACCTCGACCTCGAGATGCGCGAGGCGCTCAACCTCGCGCTGCAGGAATACGAAGGCGGCGTCGTCCTCGTCTCGCACGACCGCCACCTGCTGCGCACCACCGCCGACCGCCTGCTGCTCGTCGCCGACGGTCGCGTCGAGCCCTTCGACGGCGACCTCGACGACTACGCCGACTGGCTCGCGCGCCAGCGCCAGGCCGATGCAGCGTCGGCCAAGGCCAGTTCGCCGACTGCCGTCGCCGCTGCGGCGGGCAAGGCCGAACGCAAGCAGAGCCGCGAGCAGGCCGCCGCCGAGCGCGCCGCGCTGCTCGCCCGCCGCCGGCCGCTGCAGAAGGAAATCGCTAGGCTCGAAAAGTCGCTCGCCGACTGGCAGGCCGAGCACGCAACGCTTGCCGCCGAACTCGCCGACCCGGCGACCTGGGCCTCCGGCGGCAGCCCCGAGCTCGCCGCCCGCCAGCGCCGCCACAACGAGCTCGCCGGCCTGATCGAAGCCGCCGAGGAGCGCTGGCTCGAATGTCACGACGAGCTCGAAGCACTGGGCAGCGCTTGAGGACAGGCGCGGGCGCGTGCGCTCGTCACGCGCCCATTCGCTTCGGTGACGTCATTGCGAGGCGCGTAGCGCCGTGGCAATCCAGTTCGTTTTCTGTCTCTGCGCAGTTCACGATGCAAGACCTACGTACTGGATCGCCACGCCCTGCGGGCTCGCGATGACGGGCTGCCGATCGCGACGGCATCGGCAGCATCAGATCGGCCGATGCTTCGCGAATTTTTCACGTTTCACGTTAGGGTTCATGGCGACGTCCGCCGCCCCAGGCCATGCAACGCGCTTTTTCGCTTCGGTGACGTCATTGCGAGGCGCGTAGCGCCGTGGCAATCCAGTTCGTTTTCTGTCTCTGCGCACTTCACGATGCAAGACCTACGCACTGGATCGCCACGCCCTGCGGGCTCGCGATGACGGGCTGCCGATCGCGACGGCATCGGCAGCATCAGATCGGCCGATGCTTCGCGAATTTTTCACGTTTCACGGTAGGGTTCATGGCGATGTCCCCCGCCCCAGGCCATGCAACGCGCTGTTTCGCTTCGGTGACGTCATTGCGAGGCGCGTAGCGCCGTGGCAATCCAGTTCGTTTTCTGTCTCTGCGCACTTCACGATGCAAGACCTACGCACTGGATCGCCACGCCCTGCGGGCTCGCGATGACGGGCTACCGATCGCGACGGCATCGGCAGCATCGGATCGGCCGATGCTTCGCGAATTTTTCACGTTTCACGGTAAGGTTCATGGCGACGTCCGCCGCCCCAGGCCATGCAACGCGCTGTTTCGCTTCGGTGACGTCATTGCGAGGCGCGTAGCGCCGTGGCAATCCAGTTCGTTTTCTGTCTCTGCGCATTTCACGATGCAAGACCTACGCACTGGATCGCCACGCCCTGCGGGCTCGCGATGACGGGCTGCCGATCGCGACGGCATCGGAAGCATCAGATCGGCCGATGCTTCGCGAATTTTTCACGTTTCACGGTAGGGTTCATGGCGACGTCCGCCGCCCCTGGCCATGCAACGCGCTGTTTCGCTTCGGTGACGTCATTGCGAGGCGCGTAGCGCCGTGGCAATCCAGTTCGTTTTCTGTCTCTGCGCAGTTTACGATGCAAGACCTACGTACTGGATCGCCACGCCCTGCGGGCTCGCGATGACGGGCTGCCGATCGCGACGGCATCGGCAGCATCAGATCGGCCGATGCTTCGCGAATTTTTCACGTTTCACGGTAAGGTTCATGGCGACGTCCGCCGCCCCTGGCCATGCAACGCGCTGTTTCGCTTCGGTGACGTCATTGCGAGGCGCGTAGCGCCGTGGCAATCCAGTTCGTTTTCTGTCTCTGCGTAGTTCACGATGCAAGACCTACGCACTGGATCGCCACGCCCTGAGCTTGTCGAAGGGCTTGGTCTGTACCGGGCTGCGACGGGCTCAGCCCGAACGTAGTGGGGAGCGAAGGACCGTGACAATAAATTCACGTTAAAATCAGGGTCTTTCGCCGCCGCCCGCCGGCCCACCCTCACGGAGTCACCATGGAAATCGTCTGCCTCGACCTCGAAGGCGTCCTCGTCCCCGAAATCTGGATCGAATTCTCCAAGCGCACGGGGATTCCCGAGCTGATGCGGACGACGCGCGACGAGCCCGATTACGACAAGCTGATGCAGTACCGCCTCGACATCCTCGCCGAGAAGCGGCTCGGCCTGCCCGACATCCAGAAGGTGATCGCCGAGATGGGGCCGATGCCCGGCGCGCGCGAGTTCGTCGACGGGCTGCGCGAGACCTACCAGCTGGTCATCCTCTCCGACACCTTCTACGAATTCGCGCACCCGCTGATGCGCCAGCTCGGCTGGCCGACCCTGTTCTGCCACAGCCTCGAGGCCGACAGCGAGGGCATCCTGGTCAACTACCACCTGCGCATGCCCGACCAGAAACGCGAGGCGGTCAAGCGCTTCAAGGAACTGAACTTCACCGTCGTCGCTGCAGGCGACTCGTACAACGACACGGCGATGCTCGGCGAGGCGCACGGCGGCATCCTCTTCCACCCGCCCGAGAACGTCGTCCGCGAATTCCCGCAGTTCCCGGTGGTGCGCGACTACGACGCGCTGCGCGCCGAGATCGACGCCGCCTTCGCGCGCGTGCGCAAGTCGCGCTGATCCGCTTTCCACAGCTTCACTTCGTCCGCCTCCCTGGTTCCCGCCGCGCGCCGGAAAGACCCGCATGCACCCGCAACGCTTCTACACGCTCTCCGCCTCCTGCCCCGACCGCTCGGGGATCATCGCCCGTGTCGCCGGCTTCATTGCCGAGCACGGCGGCTGGATCCTCGAATCGAGCTACCACTCGGACGTGACGGACCAATCCGCGAACGGAGCGGAGGCCGGCGGCGAGGCCACCTACTTCATGCGCATCGAGATCCGTGCCGACTCGCTGCCTTTCCACCTCGCCGAGTTTCGCGACCGTTTCCGCCCGATCGCCGAAGAACTCGACATGAGCTGGAAGATCACCGACTCGGCGGTGAAGAAGCGCGTCGTCATCATGGTCAGCAAGCAGGAGCACTGCCTCTACGACCTCCTGGCGCGCTGGCAGTCGAAGGAACTCGACATCGAGATCCCGTGCATCATCTCCAACCACGACACCTTCCGCGGTTTCGTCGAGTGGCACGGCATCCCGTTCCACCATGTCCCGGTCGATCCCGACAACAAGCACGCGGCGTTCGCCGAGATCAGGCGCCTGTTCGAGGAAGTGCGCGCCGACACCATGGTGCTCGCGCGCTACATGCAGATCCTGCCGCCGGGGCTATGCACCGACTACCCGGGGCAGATCATCAACATCCACCACTCGTTCCTGCCGAGCTTCGTCGGCGCCAAGCCCTACCACCAGGCCTACCGGCGCGGCGTCAAGCTGATCGGCGCGACCTGCCATTACGTCACCGCCGATCTCGACCAGGGCCCGATCATCGAGCAGGACGTGATCCGCATCGACCACTCCGACTCGGTCGACGACATGGTCCGCTACGGCAAGGACATCGAGAAAGCCGTCCTCGCGCGCGGCCTGCGCTACCACCTCGAAGACCGCGTGCTGGTGCACGGCAACAAGACGATCGTCTTCCGCTAACTTGACCTTGCAACGCGGCGCCAGAGCTTCTAGACTTGTCCAATATACAGAACATGTCGGGGCCATCATGCGCGTCGTTAACTTCTCCGAAGCCCGCAACAGCTTGAAACACGTCATCGATCAGGTCGTCGACGACGCCGACTACACGCTCATCGCCCGGCGCGACGCACCCGATGCCGTGCTGATGTCGCTCGACACCTTCAACAGCCTGATCGAAACCGTGCATCTGCTGCGCTCGCCGGCCAATGCCGCTCACCTGGAACGCTCGATCGCGCAGTACCGCGCGGGCAAGGTGGCGCAGCAGGAATTGGTCGATGTCGATTAGCGGCTTGTCGCGCATCACCTGGACGGTGGCCGCTTGGGAAGACTATCAATGGTGGCAGGGACAGGACCGCAAGACCCTCAGTCGCATCAATTCGCTGATCCAGGACTGCCTGCGCGATCCGTTTGTCGGCATCGGCAAGCCCGAGCCGCTCAAGGAAAACCTTTCCGGCTTCTGGTCGCGCCGGATCGACGACAGTCATCGTCTGGTCTATTGCGTCGACGCCCAAGACCTCGTTCTCATCGCCTGCCGCTACCACTACGCTTGAGCCGGTCGCGTTCAGCGCGAATGGACCTCGCGCTGCTTGCGTGGGAGCCATGCTAACGCCGGTTTGCGCTTGAACGCTTCGGCCAATAGTGCATATACTGAAAGCCATTTGGCAGATGAAGAGGTGTCAGCATGAGCGTCGCCGTTGTGGCTGTAGAAGGTCGCGCGGGTATTTCTGCGGTGACCGTTCTCGGCGGAGAAAATGTTCTTCATTTCCGTCCGCACTCGGTTCTCGACTGGATTTCTCTGGTTCGTCAAGGTATCGGCGCCGGTGCGGTCGATGCGGCGGCGCGCGTGGTCGGGATTGGCCAGGCCGAACTGGCCAGTGCGCTGGACATCCCGAAGCGCACGCTCGCACGACGCAAGAAGGAAGGCGTGCTCAGCCGTGACGAGTCGGGGAAGCTGGTGCGTCTGGCGCGTGTGGTCGAACGGGCAGCAGAGGTGTTCGAGGATGAAGCCGCCGCGCTCGCTTGGCTGAAGGCGGCCAACGACGCACTCGGTGGCGCGAGCCCGATCTCGCTCTTGGACACCGACCTGGGCGCCGACGCGGTCATGAACACGCTGGGGCGCATCGAGCACGGCGTATTCGCCTGATGCGTGCCCAGTCCCTGACCGTCTGGCGCATAACGACCCATCGTTTTGCAGCTTCGGCCTTCTCCGGAGAGGGATCTCGCCTTTACGGTGGCCGCTGGAATCGCCCTGGCCAGTCGCTCGTCTACACGGCCGAGAGTCGCTCATTGGCGCTGCTGGAAATGTTGGTGCAGGACGCCCCCTTGCGTGCGCGCTATGTGCTGATCCCGGCCCATGTGCCGGATACGGTCAGCATCGAAGTCATCGAAGCAGGAGCATTGCCCGACGACTGGCGATCGCTGGCGGCGCGTGATCAGTTGCAGGCAGTGGGGGGCGAGTGGCTGCGCGAAGCCCGCAGTTGTGTGCTCGCCGTCCCCAGTGTCGTCGTTCCGGCCGAGTGGAATTTCCTGCTCAATCCCTTGCACCCGGATTTTACGCAGATCGTCGTGGGCGAGCCCTCGACACTGGAAACCGATCTGCGCCTGCAGGGCGGTCGGCAGGGAGGACTGCGCTGATCAGGGTTGGCTGGCGCAGCCACCAGCATGCTGTGTCCCGTGTTGCCTCAGGACTGCCTGCGCGATCCCTTCTTCGGCATCGGCAAGCCGGAAGCCCTGAAGGAAAACCTTTCCGGCTTCTGGTCGCGGCGCATCGACGAACAGCATCGTCTGGCGCGTCGACGCCATTGACCTCGTCCTCATCGCCTGCCGCTACCACTACGACTGAGCCGGGCTACTCGTCGAACAAGTCGGCGTGCGAGCCGGCGCGGACGAAATTGATGAGCGCGTCCTCGGCCTCACTTACGCTGGTGAGTGCGTCTTCAGCCAGTCTTTCAACGCAGCGTCCATGCGCGTCTGCCAACCGTTGCCGCTCGCCCTGAATCGCTCCACGACTTCCGGCGACAGGCGGATGGTGATCCGCTCCTTGGTCACGGCGGCCTTCGGGCGGCCGCGCAGCTTGGTCTGCAAGGATTCCGGCAACTGCGAAAACGGCACGGCGCGCTTGAGATCCTCAGCAGTCCATTCGGGATTGTCGTCGTCGATCAG
Organism: Rhodocyclus purpureus; assembly: GCF_016653115.1. GTDB lineage: Bacteria > Pseudomonadota > Gammaproteobacteria > Burkholderiales > Rhodocyclaceae > Rhodocyclus > Rhodocyclus purpureus. Next base: position 12,017 of record NZ_NHRX01000002.1, on the reverse strand, counting down.
TTCAGGATTGATTCGCTTGTTCATCAAAATGTGCGGGAAATCCCGACCTTCAGGTCGGGGAGGGATAGCGCGGCGTGCGCAGCACGCCCATCTCCCACATCTCCTTTCTGTGCAGAGCTATCCTTCGAGTTGAGCGTGTAGCCGTAGCCGTCGCCACGCTGAACGATCCGACAGTGTCTGTGCGATATGCCCTGCGCCACGCCATTGCCGGTTTGAATGTTGAAGTTTCCCGTGGCGCGCACCGCGACGCGCCCGACGTGGACGCCTGCGTGCTTGCCTTTCGGCACCTCGGCGAGAACCTGGTCGCCGGTTTGGAATCCGTGGACCTGCTTCGCACGCATCAGGTAGCCGCGCGGAAATCCGTATTTGTCGAGCCGCGTGCGCTGATAGCTGCCGCGGCCCATGCATTTGACGGCTAGCGTCGGCCGGCGCCAAGTGCGTACCACCGCGACATCGCCAACGCAGGCCGCGTCGAGTGCGTGGGTTTCGGCAAGCTCAGCCGACACCGGTTGAATTTCGTCTGCCCGCCAGATGCGGTCTCGACCGGGAGCCCGGTGGCCTGCAGTGCCGCCACCAAGGCCCAGCGCGTCGCATTGACGGCAGCCGCGTCCTTCAGTGATCGCTTGGCTTGCGCCAGAATCGCCGCCAGTCGTTTCGGGTCGCGCGCCAGGAAGACCTCGACGGGCTGTGCGGCTTTCTTGCGGTTGCAGGGTTCGCAGGCCAGGCACAGGTTGCTCGCCCGGTTGCTGCCGCCGCGCGCTGTCGGGTGGATGTGCTCGATTTGCAGCGGCACCTGCTCGGCGCCGCAGTAAGCGCACTTGCGCGACCACTTCTCGAGCAGGTACTCGCGCAGTTCGTAGCCGGCGAGCGTGCCTTGCTGGTAGTCGACGCCTGTGATCTCAGGGTTCTGCAGCTTCTGCATGTCGAAGCGCACCAGTTCGGCGCTGATGGCTGTCACCGGCGCCCAGCGTTGCAGCCGCCTGACCCATGCCAGCGTGGTGTCGACCCGGTGCTTAAGCGACGGCGCGAGCCAGCCGCGTTGCTTGTTGCCCCGGTTGAGGAAGCGCGGCGCGCGATAGCGCAACTTGCCCCGCCGGCGGCGACGCAGTTGCCGGCGCGCCGTCAGTGCCTCGCTGATCTGGCGTCCGCGGTGCGCCAGTTCGAACAAGTTGAGCACGACCGCTGCGCGGTGGACATCGCCGGTTGCCCGGTCGATGGCATCGCCGTCGCGGACGAGCGCCAGCCCGGTGGCCTTGCTGCCCGGGTCCAGCTTGACGCGCAAGGGCTGAAATACGCAGGTGTCGCGCGAGCGGTCGACGAGCCGGATGACAAAGGGCACGACGCGGTGCACACGTGCGCGACCCCGTGCGAGCAACAGCCGCGCACGTTTCTCGCTGCACGGCATCAACGGCCGGCCTTGCTCGTCCAACACGAAAACAGCCACAGTCGCTCCTGGTCTCTTGCCGGACACCGTCCGGCGCGGGTATTGCACTGAAACCTTGTCGCTTCACAGCGATGTGCCCTTACGGGCCTGGTAACGGGGCGCTCACGCGCCCTCTCCCTTCGACAATGTTGCGTAGCAGCTTCGGCTCTCGATGCGTTGAGCCTTGCCGTCGTCCGTTTCGTCCCTACCCTGAGGTTGTCTGCGACGACGGCTTGCAGTGCTGCGAACTAAGGAAGCATTCGCAGGTGCGTCTTGTACTTCTACACAACGTAGCGCGATGAACTGCGCTCTGTCTGGTCAATCAGGCTTGCTACAGGCTTGCGCCTTCCCAAGCCTCGACCTTCAGGCCGGGGTGATTGACATCGGCGCACCTCGCGTTTGTTCGCCTTGCGGAAGCTGATGACACGGATACCCTTTGCGGTTTCCAGGAACACCAGCGCGTGCAGGCGGCCATCGAGGAAGCCCGGTGCGCGATAGCGGATCTCGCCACAATCGCGCCGGTCATCCACTGTGAACACCGCCGTCTGGAAATCAAACTGGGCAGCCCGCTCGAAACTCAAACCACGCAACTCGACGTTCGTGGCGTTCCTGGCCGGGTCGTAGGTGATCTCCATGTGAATTAGTGTATGCACAATATGGGCTATCGTCCATGTCAGCAAGCCAAGGGCCGAGTCTGGCACCGCTTGCCCGTTAGCGGCAGCCGACGAGATTTTCGCGCCTCACGACGATCCTGAACACGCGCCGATGCGGCAAGCATCGGGTTTCACGGGGACTCGCAGCGTGGGATGGCCTCGATTCGTGTCTTCCGGCCCTCCCACTCCGTTGCAGCGGGAGCGTTTTTCGTGGGAGCGGCGGCAGCCGCGAATGGTCGCGGCGCAGCGACGACCATCATCGTCTGGCGGGACGACGCCCGGGACCTCGTGCGCATCGTCTGCCGCTACCGCTACGCTTGAGCCGGTCGCCTTGTTGTATTTCCGCAACACTCGCCGCCGGCGAGGGGGGCGAAAGCCGGTTTTGGCTTGCGCCACCGCAGCGCGGTTTGCCATCATCGCTCCAACTTCTCGTTTCCGAGAGGTAAGACCCGGCGGCTAAGGCTTTTGCCCCAACCGTCGTTCTCAAACCTAAGGAGATTCACCATGCAAAAGAAACTCATCGCCCTGGCAGTTGCCGGCCTGGTTTCCGGCGGCGCCTTCGCCCAGTCGAACGTCAGCATCTACGGTATCGTTGACGCCGGCTACATGAACACCAACTTCGACGGCGCCGACAAGACCGTCAGCAGCATCGACAGCGGCCTGCTGTCGACCTCGCGCCTCGGCTTCAAGGGCGAAGAAGCCCTGGGCAACGGCCTGAAGGCGGTCTTCAACCTCGAGTACGCTCTGGCCGTCGATACGAACAACACCGTTGGTACCACCACTGATAATCAGGGCAATACCGTGACAGCTGCTCGTCAGCAGAACGTCGGGCTGTCGCACGCCACCTACGGTACGGTCCTCGCCGGCTTCCTGCAGTCCGCCGGTTACGACTTCGCCGTCGCTGCTTCGCCGCTGGCCGCCGCCCAGTTCGGCGCTGGCAAGGTCCTCGGCTTCAACGGTGACAGCGTGCTGAGCACCGGCTCCACCGGCCGTCTGCAGAATGCAGTCGCCTACGTCTCGCCGACCTTCTACGGCTTCAACGTCGCCCTGAACCACGGCCGCATCACCGAGACCGCCAATACCAACACCGACCAAGCTGACGCCTACGCCAACGCGATCGGCATCAACTATGCCAACGGCCCGATCACCGCCGGCTTCGCCTACGCCAAGCAGTCGCTCGACAGCAAGGGTGGCTTCACGACTCCCCGTTCGGATATCGAAGAATACGGTGTCCGTGGCGGCTACGACTTCGGCGTTGCCAAGCTGCAAGCTGCTTACCAGACCTTCAAGATCAAGGACGCTGCCGAAGATCGTGACAGCAAGTGGGTCATCGGCGCGACCGTTCCGGTCTCCGCTGCCGGCGCCGTCGTTGCCGAATACGCGAGCCTGAACGTCAAGACGCCTGCCGCTGCAGTCGTTTCGGCTACGGACGCAGCCGTTGCCACCACTCTCGGTTACAACGACGCCAAGTCCTGGACGCTGGCTTACACGCACGCCCTGTCGAAGCGCACCACCGCGTACGCTGGTTACAACCAGGTCAGCAGCGATGTCGTCGCCCTCAAGAACGACGGCGATGTCAAGCGCTTCGCCTTCGGCGTTCGCCACGCGTTCTAATATCGCCTGACAGCGATTGCCGAACTGAAAACGGGCGCTTCGGCGCCCGTTTTTTTTACGCCTGCGCACAGCGCAGTGTCGCAATATTGCAACATCTCGGCGCACTGAATGTCAGCAATGCCGCGGCGCGCTTGCACGCATCTGCTCCGGTTTGTGAGAATCAAGACATCGGATTCGACCCTCGGGAGAGTTGTTCCCTTCGTCGTTTTTCAGAACTTGAGGAGAAGATCTACCATGCAAAAGAAACTCATTGCGCTGGCCGTGGCCGGTCTGGTTTCCGGCGGCGCTTTCGCGCAGTCGAACGTCAGCATCTACGGTATCGTTGACGCTGGCTACCTGAACGAAAACTTCGATGGTGCCGACAAGGCCACCAGCAAGATCGACAGCGGACTGCTGTCGACCTCGCGCCTCGGCTTCAAGGGCGAGGAAGCCTTGGGCAATGGCCTGAAGGCGGTCTTCAACCTCGAATACGCGCTGGCCATCGATAAGAACTCCACGATCGGCGGCAATGATGTCAATGGTATTCCGACTGCTCGTCAGCAAAGCGTCGGCCTGTCGCACGCCACCTACGGTACGGTCCTTGCCGGCTACCTGCAGTCGGCTGGTTACGACTTCGCCGTCGCCGCTTCGCCGCTGGCTGCCTCGGCCATCGGCGCTGGCAAGGTCCTCGCTTTCAAGGGTGAGGCTGCGGATGCATCCCTGCTCAACTACACCGGCGGCCGTCTGGAAAACGCCCTCTCCTACGTCTCGCCGACCTTCGCCGGCTTCAACGTCGTGCTGAACCACGGCCGCATCACCGAAGCCGCCAACACCAACAATACTGCTGACCAATACGCCAACGCGATTGGCATCAACTACGCGAACGGCCCGCTTACAGCAGGCTTTGCTTATGCCAAGATGTTCCTGGCTGGCAAGGGCCAACCGGCGCCTGTGACTGGCAGTCAAACGGATATCGAAGAATACGGCATCCGTGGCGGCTACGACTTCGGCGTCGCCAAACTGCAAGCTGCTTACCAGACCTTCGAAGCCAAGGATATGGCCCTTGGTCGTGACAGCAAGTGGGTCATCGGCGCGACCGTTCCGGTCTCCGCTGCCGGCGCCGTCGTTGCCGAATACGCCAGCCTGAACGTCAAGACTCCTACCGCCGCCAACAACGGCGGTCTGACCGTCAATAACTTCAACACCGGTCCGCTCGCTGCTTACGCCGACGCCAAGGCCTGGACGCTGGCTTACACGCATGCCCTGTCGAAGCGCACCACCGCCTACGCTGGCTACAACCAAGTCAGCAGCGATGCTATCAATACGGCCAACACCGGCGATGTCAAGCGCGTCGCCTTCGGTGTTCGTCACGCGTTCTGATATCTCCTGAAGCGATTGCCGAACTGAAAACGGGCGCTTGGGCGCCCGTTTTTTTACGCCTGCGCGCAGCGCAGTGTCGCAATATTGCAACACCTCCGCGCTGAATACCTGTAATGCTGCGGTGCCCTTGCATCTATCTGCGTGGGTTTGTCAGAGTGTGCTAGCGTTTTGGTACAAGGGCATCAGATTCGACCGTCGGGACAGCAGTTACGGTCGTCGTTGTTCAAGTCTGAGGGAGAAGATTCACCATGCAAAAGAAGCTCATCGCGCTGGCCGTGGCCGGCCTGGTTTCCGGGGGGGCCTTCGCGCAGTCGAACGTCAGCTTCTACGGTATCGTTGACGCTGGCTACCTGAACGAAAACTTCGACGGCGCCGACAAGACTACCAGCAAGATCGAAAGCGGCCTGCTGTCCACCTCGCGCCTCGGCTTCAAGGGCGAAGAAGCCCTGGGCAACGGCCTGAAAACCGTCTTCAACCTCGAGTACGCTCTGGCCGTTGATACGAACCACACCGTTGGTACCAGGACTGATAATCAGGGGAAGACCGTGACGGCTGCTCGTCAGCAGAACGTCGGCCTGTCGCACGTCATCTACGGTGTGGTGCTCGCCGGCTACCTACAGTCGGCCGGTTACGATTTTGCCGTCGCCGCTTCGCCGCTGGCTGCCTCGGCCTTCGGCGCTGCCAAGGTCCTCGCCTTCGATGGCTACAGCCTGCTCAATTCCGGCGACAGCGGTCGTCTCGAGAACGCCGTCGCCTACATCTCGCCGACCTTCGCTGGCTTCAACGTCGCGCTGAACCACGGCCGCCTCACCGAGACCGCCAACACCACCGGCAAGTCGGATGCGTACGCCAACGCGATCGGCCTCAACTACGCGAACGGCCCGATCAGCGCCGGGTTCGCTTACGCCCGACAGTTCATGAAGAACAAGAATATCAGTGCTGGTGATTATTTCGGGAAGAACTCGGACATCGAGGAATACGGCCTTCGTGGTGCCTACGACTTCGGCGTCGCCAAACTGCAAGCTGCTTACCAGACCTTCGAAGCCAAGGATAGGGACTACGGTCGCGACAGCAAGTGGGTCATCGGCGCGACCGTTCCGGTTTCCGCTGCCGGCAACGTCGTCGCCGAGTATGCCAGCCTGAAGGCCAAGACGCATTGGCCCGTAGCAGGCACCTTCGGTACCGCAGGCTACTACCCGCCTTATGCCGACGCCAAGTCCTGGACGCTGGCTTACACGCATGCACTGTCGAAGCGTACGACCGCCTACGCTGGCTACAACCAGGTCAGCAGCGATGTTGCCAACACGGCCAACGAAGGCGATGTCAAGCGCGTCGCCTTCGGCGTTCGCCACGCGTTCTGATATCGCTTGAGGCGATTTCAGAACTGCAAATGGGCGCTGCGGCGCCCGTTTTTTACGGATGTGCAGCGTAGTGTCGCATCATTGCAACACTCACCCCTCGTCCATCCCAGCAATGCCGCGGCGCGCTTGCACGCATCTGCTCGGGTTTGTCAGAATTGGATAACGTCTTGTTACAAAGACGTCGGATCTGACCTTCGGGAAAGTGCTCCCCTTCGTCGGTTTTCAAACGTGCAGGAGAAGATTTACCATGCAAAAGAAGCTCATCGCGCTGGCCGTGGCCGGCCTGGTCTCGGGCGGCGCTTTCGCGCAGTCGAACGTCGGCATCTACGGTATCGTTGATGTCGGCTACATGAACGAAAACTTCGACGGCGCCGACAAGGCCACCAGCAAGATCGACAGCGGCCTGCTGTCGACCTCGCGCATCGGCTTCACGGGCGAAGAAGCCCTGGGCAACGGCCTGAAGGCGGTCTTCAACCTCGAGTACGCTCTGGCCGTCGATACGAACAACACCGTTGGTACCACCACTGATAATCAGGGCAATACCGTGACAGCTGCTCGTCAGCAGAACGTCGGGCTGTCGCACGCCACCTACGGTACGGTCCTCGCCGGCTTCCTGCAGTCGACGG
>NZ_NHRX01000002.1:0-4885 GCF_016653115.1 Rhodocyclus purpureus | reverse complement strand
TCGATACGAACAACACCGTTGGTACCACCACTGATAATCAGGGCAATACCGTGACAGCTGCTCGTCAGCAGAACGTCGGGCTGTCGCACGCCACCTACGGTACGGTCCTCGCCGGCTTCCTGCAGTCGACGGGTTACGACTTCGCCGTCGCCGCTTCGCCGCTGGCTGCCTCGGCCTTCGGCGCTGGAAAGGTCCTCGCCTTTGATGGTTCAAGCGTGCTCAGCACCAGCGGCCGTCTGGAAAACGCCGTCGCCTACGTCTCGCCGACCTTCGCCGGCTTCAACGTCGCGCTGAACCACGGCCGTCTGACCGAGACCGCCAACACCACCGGCAAGTCGGATGCGTATGCCAACGCGATCGGCATCAACTATGCGAACGGCCCGATCAGCGCCGGTTTCACTTATGCCAGACAGTACATGAAAAACAAGAACAGCAGTGCTGCTGATTATCTTGAAGGCGACTTCAACACGGATATTGAGGAATACGGCATCCGTGGCGGCTACGATTTCGGCGTCGCCAAACTGCAGGCTGCCTACCAGACCTTCGAGGCCAAGGATACGGACTTCGGTCGCGACAGCAAGTGGGTCATCGGCGCTACGGTTCCGGTCTCCGCTGCCGGTGCCGTCGTCGCTGAATACGCCAGCCTGAATGTCAAGACGCCTTACCCCTTGCACCCTGGACATTCCCACCCGGCTTATGCCGACTCCACGGCTTGGACGTTGGCTTACACGCACGCCCTGTCGAAGCGCACCACCGCTTACGCTGGCTACAATCAGGTCAGCAGCGACGTGACCAACCAGGTCAACGAAGGTGATGTCAAGCGCTTTGCCTTCGGCGTTCGCCACGCGTTCTGATATCGCCTAAAAGCGATTGCCGAACTGAAAACGGGCGCTGCGGCGCCCGTTTTTGCGGCTGCGCGCCACGTAGTGTCGCGCCATTGCAACGCGCACGCTCAGGTTGGTCAGACTTTGTTATCGCCTCCTTACCAAGGCGGGGGATCTGAGCGTCGGAGCAGCGGCTACGGTCGTCGTTTTTCGAACCTGATGGAGAAGATTCACATGCAAAAGAAACTGATCGCGCTGGCTGTCGCTGGCCTGGTTTCCGGGGGCGTCTTCGCGCAGTCGAACGTCAGCATCTACGGTATCGTCGATGTCGGCTACCTGAGCACGGACTTCGACGGTGCAGGCAAGCGCGTCAACAGCATCGACAGCGGCCTGCTGTCCACCTCGCGCCTCGGCTTCAAGGGCGAAGAAGCACTGGGCAACGGCCTGAAGGCCTTCTTCAACCTCGAATACGCTTTGGCCATCGATAAGAACGAGACCATCGGCACGAACGGTACGACGGACACGGGCGCCACCGCCATGGCTGTGCGTCAGCAGAACGTCGGCCTGTCGCACGCCAGCTACGGTACGCTCCTCGCCGGTTATCTGCAGTCCGCTGGTTACGACTTCGCCGTAGCCGCTTCGCCGCTGGGCGCCTCGGCTTTCGGTGCTGGCAAGGTGCTACGCTTTGCTGGTGAAGTATTTGACGAGCCTGCCGGCCTGCTCAGCACCAGCGGTCGTCTCGAGAACGCTGTCGCCTACGTTTCGCCGACCTTCGCCGGGTTCAACGTCGCCCTTAACCACGGCCGTATTACCGAAATCGCCAATACCACTGGCCAATCCGACGCATACGGTAACGTTCTCGGCGTCAACTACGCCAATGGCCCGATTACCCTTGGCTTCGCCTATGCCAAGCAGTTCCTCAAGGACAAGGGCGACATCGCTGCTCGCTTTGGCGGATTCAACACGGATATCGAGGAATACGGCATCCGTGGCGGGTACGATTTTGGCGTCGCCAAGCTGCAAGCGGCTTACCAGACCTACGAAGACACGGACACGCGCTATGGTCGTGACAGCAAATGGGTTATCGGCGCGACCGTTCCGGTCTCTGCTGCCGGCGCGGTCGTTGCCGAATACGCCAGCCTGAACGTCAAGACGCCTTACGTCGGGGATACGCTGAGAGGTGTCTACTACCCCGGTTACGCTGACGCCAAGGCTTGGGCGCTGGCCTACACGCACGCGTTGTCGAAGCGCACCACGGCGTACGCCGGCTACAACCAGGTCAGCAGCGACGTCGCCGACAAGACGGACGAAGGCAATGTCAAGCGCTTCGCCTTAGGCGTTCGCCACGCGTTCTGATAGCACCTGGCGACGATGCTCGAACGGAAACGGGCGCTGCGGCGCCCGTTTTTGCGGCTGCGCGCAACCTGGTGTCGTGCCCTTGCAACACGCACCTGCCGATACGGTTAGCAATGCCATAGCGCGCTTATGGTTGTCGTTTTTCAAATCTGAGGGGGAAGATTCTCATGCAAGAGAAACTCGTCGCACTTGCGGTCGCCGGCCTGGTTTCCGGCGGTGCTTTCGCGCAGTCGAACGTCAGCATCTACGGTATCGTCGATGTCGGCTACATGAACCAGAACTTCGACGGCGCCGACAAGCGTGTCAGCAGCATCGACAGCGGCCTCTTGTCGCCCTCGCGCATCGGCTTCAAGGGGGAGGAAGCCCTGGGCAATGGCCTGAAGGCGGTCTTCAACCTCGAATACGCGCTGGCCATCGATGGCCATTCCGGTATCGGTGAGGCCCGTCAGCAGAACGTCGGCCTGTCTCACAGCACCTACGGTACGATTCTCGCCGGTTACCTGCAGACTGCCGGTTACGATTTTGCGGTCGCTGCCTCGCCGTTGGCTACTGCACAATTCGGCACTGCCAATGCGCTGGGCATCAATGGAATGCTCAGCACCAGCGGCATTCAGGAGAACGCCGTCGCCTACGTCTCGCCGACCGTCGCCGGCTTCAATATCGCACTCAATCACGGCCGAATCACTGAAAGCGCCAATACCAATATCGGCAGGGCAGGCGAAGCGCAAGTCGATGCCTATGTCAACATTCTCGGCGTCAGTTACGTCAACGGCCCGATCACGGCCGGCTTCGCTTATGCCAAGATGTCCCTCAAGGACAAGGGAGGTGATGTTAGTGCTTTTGCAGGTGTTCCTGGTCCGCTTTACTTCAGTACGGATGGCGAGGAATACGGTCTCCGTGGCGGCTACGATTTCGGCTTCGCTAAACTGCAGGCTGCTTACCAGACCATCGACGCCAAGGACCTTGACTACGGTCGCGACAGCACGTGGGTCATCGGTACGACCATCCCGGTTTCCGCTGCCGGCAAGGTCGTCGCTGAATACGGTAGACTGAACGTCAAGACGCCTGAGGTTGCGAAGACGGAGCATGGCTTGTACTACCCGGGTTATGCTGACGCCAGGGCCTGGACGCTGGCTTACACGCACGCGTTGTCGAAGCGCACCACTGCCTACGCCGGCTACAACCAGGTGAGCAGCGACGTTGCTGATCTGAAGGACGAAGGTGATGTCAAGCGCGTCGCCTTCGGCCTTCGCCACGCTTTCTGATATCGCTTGGCAGCGATGCCCAACTTAAAACGGGCGCTTCGGCGCCTGTTTTTGCACCTGCGCACAGCTGTTGTCGCAATCCTGCAACAGTTCTTTGTCAGACTACGACACGTCTTTTCGAGGACCTCAGTTCCGACCGTGCGGACCGTCGTCCCGGTCGTTGTCTATCAAACTTGCAGGAGCAGCTTCACATGCAAAAGAAACTCATCGCGCTGGCCGTCGCCGGCCTCGTTTCCGGCGGCGCCTTCGCGCAGTCGAACGTCAGCATCTACGGCATCGTCGACGCCGGCTACATGAACGAGAACTACGACGGCGCCGACAAGTCCGTCAGCAAGATCAACAGCGGCATCCTGTCCACCTCGCGCCTCGGCTTCAAGGGTGAAGAGGCGCTGGGCAACGGCCTGAAGGCGGTCTTCAACCTCGAGTACCGCCTCGACATCGATTCCACCTCCAGCATCGGTGCTGCGCGTCAGCAGAACGTCGGGCTGTCGTCGGACACCTACGGTACGGTCCTCGCCGGCTACCTGAACTCGGCCGGCTACGACTTCGCCAACGCCGCTTCGCCGCTGGCCGCCTCGGCCCTCGGTGCAGGCAAGAACCTCAAGTTCGCGAGCGACAAGAATGGCGTCGGCCTGGTCAACGTCGACGGCCGTCTGCAGAACGCCGTCAGCTACGTCTCGCCGACCTTTGCCGGCTTCAACGTCGTCGCCAACCACGGCCGCATCACCGAAACTGCCAACACTAACGCCAATGGCCAGGGCGACGCCTACGCCAACGCGATCGGGCTGAACTACGCCAACGGCCCGCTCAGCGCCGGCCTCGTCTATGCCAAGCAGTCGCTCAAGGACAAGGGTGCTCTTGCCACCACTTATTCGTCGGATGTCGAGGAATATGGCATCCGTGGCGGCTATGACTTCGGCGTCGCCAAGCTGCAGGCTGCTTACCAGACCTTCGAAAACAAGGACAACGCCAGTGATAAGGTCTACGGTGATCGCGACAGCAAGTGGATCGTCGCCGCGACCGTTCCGGTCAGCGCTGCCGGCAAGATCATCGGCGAATATGCCAGCCTGAACGTCAAGAATCCGGATGCTGCCAAGTACGCCGACGCCAAGTCGTGGTCGCTGGCTTACACGCACGCGCTGTCCAAGCGCACCACCGCCTACGCTGGCTACAACCAGGTCAATTCCGACGTCACTGCCGGGAAGGATGTTGGCGACGTCAAGCGCTTCGCCTTCGGTGTTCGCCACTCGTTCTAAGATCGCCTAAGCGCGATTGCAGAAAGAAAACGGGCGCTGCGGCGCCCGTTTTTTTCGTCCGTGCGCCCGGCAGGGCGCACTCACTTGGAGGTGAAAGTCCTCTACTCGCCCGACAAGGGGAAGAGTTAGCCGAACGGCAAGGGTGTTCCGGGCGACTGGAAATCTGAAGGAAGCTGAAGGCAAA
>NZ_NHRX01000001.1 GCF_016653115.1 Rhodocyclus purpureus | reverse complement strand
GAATTTTGCTGAAAATGCCATTTAGCTAAGAAAAGCTTGTTCGAAGCGTTTTGCTTTTAAAAATTCACGCAAAAGGCGTGAGCTAGCCGCTTAAGCTCTGCCGAATTTAGCGTTTTGAAAGAGGCTCCGGTGGCTACGTTGGCGTCGACGTGTTTTTCGTGATCTCGGGCTTCGTGATCGCCAGCGTCGTCCAGTCCGATCTGGTTGCCGGACGGTTTTCTGTTCGCGGTTTCTACGAACGGCGGATTCGTCGCATCTTTCCAGCGCTGTTCGCGATGATCGCGTTTTGCCTGGTCGTCGGCTGGCTGGTGCTGATGCCGGATGACTTCAAGCGAGTTGGGCAAAGCAGCGTTGCCAATGCGGTTTTCCTGTCGAACTTCTACTTCCTGAAAGACAGCGGCTACTTCGGTGCGACGGCGGCGGCGAAGCCTTTGCTGCATACGTGGTCGCTGGCGGTGGAAGAGCAGTTTTATCTCTTGCTGCCGCTGTACTTGCTCCTGCTGAAGCGCTTGAGCGATTCAGGGATGCGCTGGCTGACTGTCGGCATCGCTCTGCTCAGCCTTGTGCTGTCGATCGTGGCGACGCGGTATGAGCCGCAGGCGAGCTTTTTCATGTTGCCGACGCGTGCCTGGGAACTGCTGGTCGGCGTGCTGCTCGCGCAAGGCGTCGTGCCTGCTACGCGCAGCAAGCGTGACGGATCGCTGCGGTCGCTGCTGGGAATCGGTCTGATCGGATTTGCCGTGCTCTCGTACTCCGACCAGACGGTTTTTCCGGGCTTGGCGGCTGTCCCGCCCGTGCTCGGGGCCGCGTTGATCATCTCGGCGGGAGGGGGCGGTGCCAGCGCTTGGCTGGCGACCAGGCCGATGGTTTTTGTCGGGCAGATCTCGTATCCGCTGTACCTGTGGCACTTCCCCTTGCTGGGTTTTGCGAGCTACCTGAGCTTGACAGGTCTGGGGCTGAGCGAGTTGCTCCTGGTCAATCTGGCGATCTTCGTGTTCGCTCTGGCATCGTGGCGTTTTGTCGAAAAGCCGGTGCGGGAACGCCGGGTCTTCGTCGGGCAGCGAGCGCTGTTCCTGTTTGGCGGACTCTGCGTCGCGGCGACGCTGGCCGCAGGTCTGGCAATTCACTCGGGGCGCGGCATCGAGTCGCGGTTTGCGGGTGATCAGCTCAAGATCGTCCAGGGAATGACTGATCGGGTGGCCGGAGCCCAGAATCCTTGCATGAACCTCACCGCTGAGCAGATCGCGCTGGGCAAGTTGTGTGCGCTGGGGGCGACCGAGGGGGCGGCGCCTACCGTCGACACCGTCGTGTGGGGGGATTCCCATGGGGAAGCCCTGGCGCCCGGTATCGCCGACGTCGCGGCGAGGGCCGGAAAGTCCGTGCTGTTCGCCGGGCGGCACGGCTGTGCGATTGGAACCCACTTGCAGGACAGCAGTTGGCAAGCCCGAGACTGTGCTGCGTTCGACGGTGCAATGCATCGCTGGCTGCTGGCGTCACCCCGGATCGGGCGGGTGGTGCTGGTTTCACGCTGGTCATCGCTGCGTGATGCAAAATCGGTTGCGGCAGCAGACAGCTTGGCCGAGGTGGTGAAGCAACTGACTGCTGCGGGCAAGCAGGTATGGCTGGTAGGGCCTGTGCCGGACGTTAAGACGCTGGTGCCGCGGGCGCTATATCTGAGGTCGCTGGGGCTGGCGCAGGATTTTGAACTGCGGCCTCGTGAGGATGAGTTCAAGGCGACGCAGTCGCGAACGCTGGCGGTGTTGGGAGAATTGTCGAGACTACCGGGCGTTTCGCTCGTGCTGCCACACGAGGTGCTTTGCGCGGATGGATGGTGCGAGGTGGTGCGCGATGGCAGGCCTTTGTATTTCGATGACAACCATCTCACCACGGTTGGTGCAACACTGGTGGCGCGGGTGCTGGAGCCGGCGTTTCGCTGAGGCTGGAGAGGTTTCGAGATCGCATGTTCATTAGCAAACCTTGGGCACGGTTGACGTCGGCGCTGCACATGCGCCGAGCGCTCCGGCTTTTTGCCGCAGAGGGTCTGCGCGTGACCGCGGCGGCGACCGATCATCGGATGTCGGCACCGGCCGGCGCGTTCGGCTGGTTGCCGGATGCCGGCGCCTTGTAGGAAAGCGGCCGGGCGATGAAAGAATGGGCGGGGTAGCGTTTTGATTGATGAGGCAATGGCAGGAGTGAAGATTTCGCTGGTGACGGCGACGTGGAATTGCGCGGGGACGGTGGCCGATTGCCTGGCCTCGGTGGCGGGCCAGTCTTACGCCAATCGAGAGCACGTGCTGATCGACGGCGCCAGTCGGGACGACACGCTGCGCGTGCTGCAGGCGCACCGCGAGCAGTTGGCGGTGCTGGTGAGCGAAACGGATCGCGGCATCTACGACGCGCTGAACAAGGGGATCGCCCGCGCCAGCGGCGACGTCGTCGGCTTCCTGCATGCCGACGATGTGTTCGCCGGCCCGGACGTCCTGGCCCGGGTGGCTGCGGCCTTCGCCGACCCGACGGTGTCCGCGGTTTATGGTGATCTGCAGTACGTGCGCAAGGACGACGTGAGCCAGGTGGTGCGGCACTGGACTTCGTCGCCGTTCAGCCGCCGGCGACTGGAATGGGGCTGGATGCCGCCGCATCCGACGCTGTACGTGCGCCGCGAGTGGTACGAGCGCATCGGTGGCTTCGATGCCCGTTACCGGATCGCTGCCGATTATTTCAGCATCCTGCGCATGTTTTCGCAGCCGGATTTCAAGGCGGTGTATCTGCCCGAAGTGCTGGTGAAGATGCGGCTGGGCGGGGCGAGCAACCGCTCGCTGAACAACATCGTGCGCAAGTCGCGTGAAGATCTCGATGCGCTGCGGCGCGCCAGGGTGGGAGCATTCGGCGGGCTGGGGGCACTGGTGTGGAAGAATCTGAGCAAGGTGGGGCAGTTTCGGGGGAAGAGGCGTTAGGGGTTAAGTGTTAGGTTTTAGGAGGGGGGAATGGATGCGTTTGCGATATTCTTCCTTGATCAAATTCTGTTGCGGTGACGTAATGATAAAAAAAGCTGTTTTTCCGATCGCGGGCTTGGGAACCCGGTTCTTGCCGGCAACCAAGGCATCGGCCAAGGAGATGTTGCCGGTGGTGGACAAGCCGCTGATCCAGTACGCGGTTGAGGAAGCCTACGCGGCCGGCATCCGCCACATGATTTTCGTGACCGGTCGTACCAAGCGCAGCATCGAGGACCACTTCGATACCGCTTATGAACTGGAAAACGAGCTCGAGCTGGCCGGCAAGACGGCCTTGCTCAAGGTCGCGCGCAGCATCGCGCCCGAGGACATGATTTGCTCGTACGTTCGGCAGCCTCGTGCGCTGGGGCTGGGGCATGCGGTGCTGTGCGCCAAGGAGCTGGTAGGCCGGGAGCCCTTCGCCGTGTTGCTGGCAGATGACCTGATGGTTGGCAAGCCTTCGGTCATGGCGCAGATGGTGCAGCAGTTTGCCGAGTGGCAAGCGAGCTTGCTCGCCGTCCAGGACGTTCCCCGAGAGCACACCAACCGCTACGGGATCGTGAGCGGTCAGAGCGTCGCGCCCGATTTGGTGGATTTGAGCGGGATTGTCGAAAAACCAGCCCCGGAAGTGGCGCCGACGACGCTGGCGGTGGCTGGACGCTACATCCTCACGCCAGGCATTTTCAAGGAACTCGAGAACCTGCCACGCGGCGTCGGTGGCGAAATCCAGCTGACCGACGGCATCGCCCAGCTGCTGCGCCGGGAGAAAGTTTTTGCGTTCCGCTATGAAGGCACACGCTACGACTGTGGCAGCAAGCTCGGCTTCCTGCAAGCAACCGTCGATCTGGCCGAACACCACGATGAGGTGGGTCCGGAGTTTTCGGAATGGCTTGCTGCCCGGCACAAGGTGGATGCCGGAGTGCCGAAGTGATCATGCGTCGCCGCATGTTGGCTTGTAGCTGTAGGTCGCTCATTTGCTACCACACCGGGGGTCAGGTCTGGAATTGTTGCATCCGGCGATCGATGCAACGATGTGAGACCTGACCCCCCGTTTTTTTGGGCGGGGTGTCGGGTTACGCTGCGCTAACCCGACCTACGCCTACAGCGTTTTTTGCAAGGGATGTGCTCGTGGAACAGCGTTTGATCGATTTGTCGGGCCTGGTGGCCGAATCCGGTGTGCGTTTCGGCACCAGCGGCGCGCATGGCTTGGTCCAGGACATGAGCGCGCCGGTGTGCCGGGCGTTTGCGCTGGCCCTCCTGCAGGAGGTGGTGCCGCAGGCGCGCCGCGTGGTGCTGGGGCACGATCTGCGCCCGAGCAGTCCGGCGATTGCCCGCGCCTGCATGTCCGCGGCGCTGGAACGCGGCGTGGAGGTAATCTTTGCCGGTGCGCTGCCGACTCCGGCGCTGGCCGCCTACGCGCTGGATCAGCGGTTGCCCGCGATCGTGGTGACCGGTAGCCACATTCCGTTCGACCGCAACGGGATCAAGTTCTACACGGCCTAGGGCGAGATCAGCAAGGAACACGAGGCGGCGATCATGGGCGCGCGGATCCCCGAGTATCGCGACTGTCTGCCCGCCCTGCCCCCGCCCGATGCAGAGCCGCTGGCGCGTTACCGCGACCGCTATCTCAACTTCTTTGCGCCCGGCCTGTTGCAGGGCAAGCGCCTGGGCCTGTACGAGCATTCGAGCGTGGCGCGCGACTTCCTGCGCGATCTCCTGGTCGCGCTCGGTGCCGAGGTAGTGTCGCTCGGGCGTACCGACACCTTCGTGCCGGTCGATACCGAGGCGGTGAGCGCCGCCGACCAGACGATGGGACAGGCGTGGGCGCACGCGCATGCTACTTCCTGGGGGTCAGGTCTCGAATTGTTGCATCCGGTGGCGATGCGACAATTCGAGACCTGGCCTCCCAGATTGTTGAAGAACGAACTGGATTGCCACGGCGCTACGCGCCTCGCAATGACGGCAGCGCCAGGAATGCGTGCAGAGGGGCTGAGCCCTTCATCGCGAGCCCGCAGGGCGTGGCGAACCAGTGCGTCGATACTGATATCAGTTCGCGCGTGGATGGCTGGCCAAGGCGAGGAGACGGAAGAACGAACTGGATTGCCACGGCGCTGCGCGCCTCGCAATGACGGGATGGCGGCGCGTCATCGCGAGCCCGCAGGGCGTGGCGATCCAGTGCGTAGGGCTGATATCGGGTCGCGCGTGGACGGCTGGCCAAGGCGAGGAGACGGAAGAACGAACTGGATTGCCACGGCGCTACGCGCCTCGCAATGACGGCAGCGGATGGGCGCGTTTCATGATCCGGGGCGGCTTACGCTGCGCTGACTCGACCGACGAAGGAGCATGCATGACCGCGGCTGGCGATGCAAGGACGCGGGATCATGCTACTTCCGGGGGGTCAGGTCTCGAATTGTTGCATCCGGCTGTCGGCGCGGCGATGCGAGACCTGCCCCCCTTACGTTGAACGTCGCCGCTCAGCCGGAGAAAACCTCGTCGAGGCTCGCCGCGTCGAGGACCCGATCGCCCCAGAGCTCGATGTCCACTGACGACGCCTGGCTGATCCTCTGGATGAGATCGGGAGGCAACTGGCCGAAGCGGCGTGCGAGTTGGCGCTGCAGCAAGAGCGCTTCGCCCTTCTCGATGCCTTTCTCGATTCCTTTCTCAATGCCTTTCTCGATTCCCCGCTGCTCGTGCTGCAGCGCCCACAGGTCGAAGCGTTCAGCTAGCGTCATTTTCAGCTCCTTCAAGTCTTGTACCTTCGGCAGCACCAGCGAGTTTTTGCTCTGCCGCAACAGCACTGCGCGTTAAGTGATCGATGCTACCGCTCGGCGTGCAGGTCTCGAATTGTTGCATCCGGTGGCGATGCGACAATTCGAGACCAGACCTCCCAGATTGTTGAAGAACGAACTGGATTGCCACGGCGCTACGCGCCTCGCAATGACCGGATAGCGACGCGTCATCGCGAGCCCGCAGGGCGTGGCGATCCAGTGCGTAGGGCTGATATCGGGTCGCGCGTGGATGGCTGGCCAAGGCGAGGAGACGGAAGAACGAAATGGATTGCCACGGCGCTACGCGCCTCGCAATGACGGCAGCGGATGGGCGCGTTTCATGATCCGGGGCGGCTTACTCTGCGCTGACTCGACCGACGAAGGAGCATGCATGACCGCGGCTGGCGATGCAAGGACGCGGGGTCATGCTACTTCCACGGGGTCAGGTCTCGAATTGTTGCATCCGGCTGTCGGCGCGGCGATGCGAGACCTGCCCCCCTTACGTTGAACGTCGCCGCTCAGCCGCAGAAAACCTCGTCGAGGCTCCCCGCGTCGAGGACCCGATCGCCCCAGAGCTCTATCTCCGCTGCCGATGCCTGGCTGATCCTCTGGATGAGATCGGGAGGCAACTGCCCGAAGCGGCGGACGAGTAGGCGCTGCAGCAAGAGCGCTTCGCCCTTTTCGATGCCCTTCTCGATGCCCTTCTCGATGCCTTTCTCGATTCCTTTCTCAATGCCTTTCTCGATTCCTTTCTCAATGCCTTTCTCGATTCCCCGCTGCTCGTGCTGCAGCGCCCACAGGTCGAAGCGTTCAGCCAGCGTCATTTTCAGCTCCTTCAAGTCTTGTACCTTCGGCAGCACCAGCGAGTTTTTGCTCTGCCGCAACAGCACTGCGCGTATCCAGATCGCAAAGATGCGCTTGAGTTCGGGATTGCCTTCCAGCCAGTCGTTCAGAAGATCGATCAGCCGCAACAGCGATGACTCGTTCTCCGGGTGCTCGAACCTGATGACCGCCGCCATCAGGTTCTTCAGATCGGCAAGCTCGGGCTCAGTGTACCTGCTCTCGTCGATCAGCAGGTACTCAAGCTTCGGCAGGTATTTCGCGACCAGCCCGGGCACCCGCGGAATCAGCGCCGCCACGTCGGTCGCCGCGGTCCACTTGGCGTCACCGTTGTAGAGCACGATCGGCAGCACCGGCGGCAGGTGCTTGTCGGGCAGGACGTCCTTCCTGCGGATCAGGTCCTGATAGAGCAAGCCGACGTAAGTCATCATCCGCACCGCCATCCAGGCATCGACCGTGCTCTGGAATTCGATCAGGATGTACAGGTAGATCCACTCGCCCTCGGCCTTCACACGCCAGACCACGTCGTCGGCGCGGTGACGCAGATCGTCAGCGACGTAGCTGCCCGGCACCTTCTCCAGCGTTCCGTAGTCGAGGCTGTGCAGCCACTCGTCCGGAACGAAACCCATGATCAGGTCACGGACGAGCTCCGGCGCCGAGAAGAGCAGCTTGTAGGAGGCGTCATCTTGCTGTTTCATGAGGCGATTTTACTGCCGGATGGCATTTTTAGCGAAGGGTATCGAGTGATCGATGCTACCGCTCGGGGGTCAGGTCTCGAATTGTTGCATCCGGTGGCGATGCGACAGTTCGGTGCCTGACCTCCCAGATTGTTGAAGAACGAACTGGATTGCCACGGCGCTACGCGCCTCGCAATGACGAGATGGCGATGCGTCGTCGCGAGCATGCGGGGCGTGGCGAACGAGAGCACGTCATCGCGAGCCCGCAGGGCGTGGCGATCCAGTGCGTCGATACTGATATCGGTTCGCGCGTGGATGGCTGGCCAAGGCGAGGAGACGGAAGAACGAACTGGATTGCCACGGCGCTGCGCGCCTCGCAATGACGGCAGCGGATGGGCGCGTTTCATGATCCGGGGCGGCTTACGCTGCGCTGACTCGAACGATGAAGGAGCATGCATGACCGCGGCTGGCGATGCAAGGACGCGGGGTCATGCTACTTCCTGGGGGTCAGGTCTCGAATTGTTGCATCCGGCTATCGGCGCGGCGATGCGAGACCTGCCCCCCTTACGTTGAACGTCGCCGCTCAGCCGCAGAAAACCTCGTCGAGGCTCCCCGCGTCGAGGACCCGATCGCCCCAGAGCTCTATCTCCGCTGCCGATGCCTGGCTGATCCTCTGGATGAGATCGGGAGGCAACTGCCCGAAGCGGCGGGCGAGTTGGCGCTGCAGCAAGAGCGCTTCGCCCTTTTCGATGCCTTTCTGCTCGTGCTGCAGCGCCCACAGGTCGAAGCGTTCAGCTAGCGTCATTTTCAGCTCCTTCAAGTCTTGTACCTTCGGCAGCACCAGCGAGTTTTTGCTCTGCCGCAACAGCACTGCGCGTTAAGTGATCGATGCTACCGCTCGGCGTGCAGGTCTCGAATTGTTGCATCCGGTGGCGATGCGACAATTCGAGACCAGACCTCCCAGATTGTTGAAGAACGAACTGGATTGCCACGGCGCTGCGCGCCT